>MWDF01000097.1 GCA_002070415.1 Firmicutes bacterium ADurb.Bin153 | reverse complement strand
GCTCCTGCCCGGACCCGCCAGAACGGCCTGGGCCGTGTCCATGGCCTTCACCGCCGCCTTGGTCATGGGGAACAACAGCGGCCACGGGTACTCCGCTTCAGCCTTGCCGGCCTCATAGTTCTCCAGGAACTTGTCATAGGTATAGGCAATGGCGGCGTCTTCGGAACGCTTGCGCAGGATGGCATCTTTGCCCGAGTAATTATCTTCCCGTCCGGGCGCAATCACTTCATCCTTGAAGGTCAGCGGCTGATAGGGCACATTCGCGATATGCACGATCGGCGCGCCGGAGTACAACGCCATCTGAATGAATACAGGGTTAACCTCGGGAACGGAATTGCTGCTGCCGCCGTCGATGAACAGGAGGGCCGTGTCGCTGAGGCGGGCACGGGGATTGACAATCACCACGGGATGTGACCATTCCGTACCGTCATAGACCGCATCGTCCGGATTCCAGCATTGCGAAACCATCTCTTGAATAACATAAATATCGGCCAGGACCAGTCCGCCCTGGGTATAGCTCTGGTATATCGGTTGACTGAAACGGAAACACCCGTCGTCCAGGACAAGAAAAGCCTCCAGTTCGGTTTCTATACCGGGTTCGCCTTCCCCTTCAACGGGCTCGCCTTCGGCCGGGACTTCCCCTTCGACAGGTTCGCCCTCGATTGGAGCTTCGCCCTCCATCGGGACTTCGCCTTCCTCTGGTTCGCCTTCGATTGGAGCTTCACCCTCCATCGGCACTTCGCCTTCGATTGGAGATTCGCCCTCCATCGGCACTTCGCCTTCGATTGGGGCTTCACCCTCCATCGGCACTTCGCCTTCCTCGGGGACTTCACCTTCCGCCTCGCCTTCGGCTGCTTCCATGGGGGAAACACAGACGTTGTCCCAGGCCGCCGCCGCGTTCGTTGAGGCAAACGCAATCGTGCCCGAGACATGGGCGTCATCTTCAAAGTAATGCAACAACCTCCCGTTAAGGCTGAGTAGTATCAAAGAGCCCCGAGCC
>MWDF01000096.1 GCA_002070415.1 Firmicutes bacterium ADurb.Bin153 | reverse complement strand
AGCTGGTAAGGCGGAAATGCCGTGAGAGGAGGTACAGCAGATGCCGGTTTCTGATCCCATTGCGGATATGCTGACGAGGATAAGGAACGCGAACATTGTCTACCATGACACGGTGGCGATGCCGTCTTCCAAGATGAAAGTTGAATTGGCCCTCATCCTGAAACAGGAGGGCTATATAAGAGATTATGAGATGGTTACCGACGCGAAGGGTTTCAAGACCCTAAAGCTGTTCATGAAGTATATGCCCGACAAGAAGAAGGTAATCAACGGACTGAGGCGCATCAGCAAGCCCGGCCTTAAGGTCTACGCGGCCAAGGACGAGCTCCCCAAGGTCCTCAACGGTCTGGGCATAGCAGTTATTTCGACATCCAGCGGACTGATGACCGACCGCAAGGCTCGCGAGATGGGCCTTGGCGGCGAAGTAGTCTGCTATGTCTGGTAGGGGGTGCTGGAATGTCTAGGATAGGCAGGAAACCGATCAGCATACCCACAGGCGTCAAGGTGGAGCTTGATGGGCACAGCATGACCGTCAAGGGCCCTAAGGGGACGCTCTCGCGCGAACTCCACCAGGATATGAACATCAATATCGAAGGCGACGTGATACTCGTCGAGAGGCCCTCTGAGGACAAGCCCCACAAGGCTTTGCACGGCCTTACGCGCACGCTGATAGACAACATGATAGTCGGCGTGACCAAGGGCTATCAGACCGACCTCGATATAATCGGAACCGGCTATAAGGCAGCCGTCCAGGGCAAGAAGCTGGTCCTTAGCGTAGGGCACTCCCATCCGGTGGAGATCGACCCTCCCGAAGGGATCACCTTCGAGACGCCCAGCCCGGTGAAGATCTCGGTAAAGGGCAGCAACAAGGAGATCGTCGGCCAGGTGGCCGCCGACATCCGCGCCAAGAGGCCTCCTGAGGTCTACCACGGCAAGGGTATCAGGTACGCAGGCGAGGTCGTTCACCTGAAGGCCGGCAAGACCGGCAAAGTAGGCAAGTAACGCCGCGGCGAA
>MWDF01000095.1 GCA_002070415.1 Firmicutes bacterium ADurb.Bin153 | reverse complement strand
AAGGAAGACGGAACCTACTCACTGAAGGAGTACAAAGACCGGACGGACCGGGGCGTGTTTCTGTCAGCCCTGTCCGTCTACCAGTGGAAGCAGAATAATCTAAGGAGGACAAGCAATGTCTGAACCCGCATTGAAAATAGTCGAGACGAACGAAGTTGAAACCAAGGCCCTTACCATCGTGGACCAGGCCAAGGCCGTAGTGGTGAAGGATGCCGAGTCCTATACCGCAGCCGGGGTCATGTGGAAGACCATCAAGGACATGATGAAAGAGGTGTCCGACACCTTTGACCCCATCATCGAACAGGCTCACAAGGCCCACAAGAAGGCACTGGAGCAGAAGGCGAAGTATTACAGCCCGCTCGATCAGGCGTCCCGCAATGTCAAGAAGCTCATGAGCGACTATGACGAGGAACAGAGGCGCATTGCCGAGGCAGAGGCCCGGAGGCTCCAGGAAATCGCCCGGAAGGCCGAGGAAGAGCGCCGGCTGCAGGAGGCCATCCTTGCCGAGGAAGCCGGGGAGAAGGAAGAGGCCGCAGCGATCCTCGAGGAGCCCGTCTATGTCCCCCCTGTCCAGGTGCAGAAGGCGACACCCAAGCTCCAGGGTGGGCCGGTGTACCGCGAGGTATGGTCTGCCAGGGTAACGGACATCCGGGCCCTGTGCCGGGCAGTTGCCGATGGCAAGGCATCCCCGGAGTGCGTCATGGGGAACATGCCGACCCTGAACAGGATGGCAACGGCACTGAAGGCAACCATGCAGATCCCGGGCGTGGTGGCAGAATCCAAGAGAGTATAGCTTAACCCCCTCCTATTGCCCGGTCTTCGGGCCGGGCTCTTTTTGAGGGATGGAGGCGACATGATGAACCGATATAATCCAGTAGCAAGGCAGGATGCCAACGGCCTTTTCGCTGACTGTGAACTTGATGATTGTGGCGACTTCTACCTCGTCTCCGATGTCGATGCGCAGATGGTGCCGAGGCCGGACCCTGCGGAGGTAAGGAAGGCGCTAGAGAAAGTGAAGCGATTAGTTAAGACACAAC
>MWDF01000094.1 GCA_002070415.1 Firmicutes bacterium ADurb.Bin153 | reverse complement strand
TGGAGATACAAGTAAGCTCGTTTCGAGCGAGGCCGACAGGAGGACTCGGGCATGAAAGTAAAGCCTTCGGTGAAGAAGATCTGCGACAAGTGCAAGATCATCCGCAGGGACGGGGTAGTGCACGTAATATGCGACAACCCCAAGCATAAGCAGAGACAGGGCTAATACATAATCAATACTTGATGAAGTAACGGAGGTGTTCCGGAGTATGGCGCGTATCGCGGGCGTTGACCTCCCCAGGGACAAGAGAGTTGAAGTCGCCCTTTGCTATCTATATGGCATAGGCCTCAGCACTTCCCAGGAGATATTGGCCAAGGTGAACGTGAACCCCGACACAAGGGTGAAGGACCTTACAGAAGACGAAGTGACAAGGCTTCGTGAGACAATCGACAAGGGCTATCCCGTAGAGGGCGACCTCAGGAGGGAAGAGGCCCAGAACATCAAGAGGCTGATCGAGATAGGAAGCTACCGCGGTCTAAGGCACCGCAGGGGCCTCCCGGTAAGAGGCCAGCGCACAAAGACTAATGCACGTACACGCAAGGGTCCCAAAAAGACCGTCGGCGGACGCGGCAAGAAGGCCTAAGGAGGGTTAAGGGATGGCAGCCAAGAAACAGGCAAGGACTAAGAGGCGCGAACGCAAGAACGTCGAATCGGGCGTAGCCCACATCAAGTCGACGTTCAACAACACGCTCGTGACCATCACCGACCCGCAGGGCAACCTGATATCGTGGTCCTCATCGGGATCGCAGGGCTTCAGGGGCTCGAGGAAGGGCACTCCGTACGCGGCGCAGCAGGCAGCAGAGGTGGCAGCCAAGGCGGCCATGGAGCACGGCATGAAGAATATCGAGGTACTGGTGAAGGGCCCCGGCGGAGGAAGGGAAGCCGCCGTGAGGTCATTGCAGGCCACCGGCCTTGAAGTCAGCATGATCAAGGACGTAACGCCGATACCGCATAACGGCTGCAGGCCGCCCAAGCGCAGGCGCGTGTAATAGGTGATATGGAGGTGCCGAAATGGCAAGGATGACTGATTCAGTTTGCAGCCAGTGCCGCCGTGAGAG
>MWDF01000093.1 GCA_002070415.1 Firmicutes bacterium ADurb.Bin153 | reverse complement strand
AGGCCATGAGGGGGCTCCGGCCCCCTTGGGCCATAAGCGAGAGGGAGTCATGAATCCTGAACTGAAGAAGAGAGACAAGGAACAGGCGGCACAGTTGAAGGAAGCGAAGAAGAGGTGGCTGAAAGAGCTGGAGGAGGAGCCCAAGGTCGAGTGCATCGTGAGGAATCACGACTTCCTCAACCAGGGCGTACCGATCGAGTTCACCTTCAGGCGGGTGAAGAAGTACACCATCAAGGACGGCGAAACCGTCACGCTCCCGCTGTCGGTCTACAACCACATCAACTCCATGCAGGTTCCTGCCCCTGTGACTGTCCAGGACTTCACCACCGGACAGATGAAGACCGACTTCTCCCACAAGAGGGCCAGGTTCACCGCCACGCTGACCGAGAAGGGCATCGCAAGCCTTCAGTCCATGGTGTCTGCCCCTGCTCGCAAAACCAAGGAGGCAAGCCAGTGAAAAGGCTATTCAGGATAGTCATTCCTTTGCTCACCATCATGGCCGTGGCTGTCATCGCATGGTCGGCGGGGGCTCTCAGAATCAACCTGGAAGCTGTCAAGAACCCGCAGTTGCTGCTGAAGATCCTCGAGCGCATGGACTACCAGCAGGACGACATCCTCGCGTATCTCAGCACCGACGATTACGTTCTCAGTGATCCGGGGCTTACCGTAGGATCCAGCTCAGCGGCCAAACTCAAGATTTCGAACACCTGGTACATGATCAATGGCGTCATGTACTACGTCGCCTCGGCCGAGACTGCCCCCGCAGACACGATCCCGAAGAATACCTACGGGGCCTGGGCCTTGGAGGTGGGGGTCGACGGCACCATCGACGAGATCGGGGCGACTGACAACGCCACGGGGTACGCATCGGCAGCCCTTGCAGTCGCGGGACTTCCGGCAGTTCAGACCGACCATGCCCGTCTGGGGTACGCCACGGTCATTCATACCGGGGCAGACTTCGTGGGCGGCACAACCGAGTGGACCACGGCCGGCGTGACCGCCGTGTACGTCGATCTCCTTCCGACCGCGAAACTGTCCAGCGACCTGATCAGCAGGGGTA
>MWDF01000092.1 GCA_002070415.1 Firmicutes bacterium ADurb.Bin153 | reverse complement strand
GTGCGCTGCCATAAGGGGCGAGATACCGCCGAACATCGTGAACCCGGAGGTATGGGATAGGCGGAGAAGGTAAGGCCCGTTGTGATATCTGGAGACCACAGCAGGTCATGACTTGGAGGTTAGCTGCGCAGGACTCTTCCTCGCATTGACGAATTCTCATAATGATGGACTACCATGAACCTTCCCGGGGAGGTGACGCGGCGCGAATCCAGTGCGGATCGGGAGGGTTAGCTAGTATACTGAGAAATCGACTGGGAGGGGACCTACGTGAAGAGATTATCGTGCCTGCTGGTGCTTGCCCTCGTTATGTCGCTCAGTCTTGGGGCACACGCAGCGAAAGTCATTGAAATCACTTACTGGACTCACACCGACGACAACAGGACGGCGATTGAGAACAAGTACATTGCCGAATTCGAGAAGATGCATCCTGACGTCAAGGTCAAGCGAGTCGTGAATGAAGCCAGCAAGATGGGAGACCTCGTCCTTACCGCCTTCTCGGCCAACAGGGGACCGGACCTGTTCAACCTGCCTATAGAGCAGGAATACGGGTACATCATGCAGAACCGTGTAGCCCCGGTGGATTACGCAGCCATAGGGTACAAGAACGCCGACGCATTGAGGGCCGACTACATGAAAGGCACTTTCGATGCGGTGACCAAAGGCGGCAAGATATACGGCCTTCCTCTGGAGCTCACGAACTGGTGCATCTACATAAACAAGAAGATCTTCCGGTCGGCGGGGCTCGATCCCGAGAAAGACTACCCCAAGACTTGGGAACAGATGGCCGATATTTCTGAGAAGCTCGTGATCCGCAACGGCGACATCATCATGCGCCGAGGGTTCGACTTCAGGTATCCCTACTACTTGGTGTCGCTGCTGCCCATGGTGGAGCAGCTGGGCGGACAACTCATCAGCGATGACGGCAAGAAGGCTATCGTCAACGACCAGGCATGGCTCAAGGTGCTCAAGTTCATGAAGGAGTGGGGCCCCCACGGGCGTAACCTCGGAAGCCCCACCTATCCGGCCCCGAGGAAGATCTGGAACAAGGACAACAACGATATGGCCATGTGCCTA
>MWDF01000091.1 GCA_002070415.1 Firmicutes bacterium ADurb.Bin153 | reverse complement strand
GTCTCGGTGATGAACTTCCGCTTCTCCCAGAGCATCTTCTGGAACGACTCGATCTGTTCGAGGAAGTCGATGATCCGGCTACCGACGGCCTTGATCACCCGCATGACCTGGAACCAACCCTCGGACCGGTCTTCACCGGCGGTCTCCATCTCGTCCAGGTTCAGGACTTCATTCTTCAGGTAAAAGTCCAGCTCGCCGCAGAGGAAGCCCTTCAGGTCCTTGTGGATGAAGAAGTCGGACGTGTTCCGCCGCGTGTATTGGCGCAGATGGTGTTCGAGGAAGCTGACCGGTTGGCCGTCACTGTTCTTGTGCCGCTCGACCGCGACGGCCAGAAGGGCCTTGTCCGCCTTCTTCAGCCGCTTGGGGATGGAATCGACGGCGTCGGCGATGATCTTGTCCTGCTGGTTCTTGGTGCCGTAGGTGACGGCTTCCTGGTCGGTGAGAGGCCGATACTCGAAGGGGATGACCAGCTGGCTGGCCTTGTCGTCCCAGTCGATCTCCTTGACGCGAGGAATGAAGAACCGCGTGTCACCCTTGACGTTGTTCTGCTCGACGTTGGCGGCCTTGATCTTGAAGTGGACGGTCACGCCGCGCGACGTGAAGGAGTAGTCGTGGAAGTTCTCGGCGGTCTTGACGTAGTACTGGTCGTGGTTCGCCCAGTGCAGGTAGACCTCTTCGCCGTTGTAGGGGATGGCGTAGCGCTGCCGCTTCGAGTAGCGCCGCTTGGAGATGAAGTCGCCGTCCTGGTAGTAGCGGCTGAAGAAGGTGTGCAGGTGGTTGAAGATCGTGGCTTCGAGGGCTTGACGGCCTCGACCACCGGCGGCCTTGCCCTTGAGGTCCAGATACTTCTTGCCCAGCGGCGTGCTGTGATACGCCTCAGCCAGACGACCATCTGCGTCGAGAGCGTCCTTGCCCAGCGACTCGGTGATCTGCTTGGCGACCTCTACAAGCTCCTTGGCAGCCTGCGACTGGTCGGCGAGGACCCCGCGATCCAGTTCGTCGGCGATGGCCTTGGGCAGGTCGGTCGAGATGAACTTCTCGATCACGTCCCGCTTGTAGTTCATGATGCGGTAGATGCC
>MWDF01000090.1 GCA_002070415.1 Firmicutes bacterium ADurb.Bin153 | reverse complement strand
TGCCCACGCTGTGATAGCGTCCACAGCCTCCTTGTAGTCCTTGACCGTGCGCTCTAGGGCGGCGAGGCGGGAGGCAAGGGATTCTATAGACTCAAGCGACAACCTGAATATAGTCGGTATATCTTCAACGTCGTGAATATTAAACTCAGCGTTCTTCAGTTCCTCGATAGGATCACGCATCATTACTCCCCTGTCAGCGCGGCTCGGGCTGCGGCTACTCTTGCGCTGTTCTTTGCGTGGCACTCGGAATCAGGATGCTCGACCATCCACGCTCTAGCCTGTTCCCTGACCGCCTCAATCAACTCATCAACCGCCTTCCTCGCCTCCTCCGGGTCCGGCCTCGGGATCATGGTGCGCTCGACATCGGTGACGAGGTAGTAGTCGCCGTACTCGGATGGTCTTTTCTTGGTCGCAATCTCACAGTCACAGACCCTACAATATGCCTCTATGTAATACCGCTTCATCTCTGCTCCTTTCAATCCGGGGCCTGTGGTAGCGCCCCGGTCGGAGGGGGCTATCTCTGCTTGTCGATCTCCAGGTTGAGCCACTTGGTGGCCTCTTCGTACTGATCCGCTGCGAGGTCGGTGATGTTCTCGATGTCGAACTGCCGCTTGAATGCCGCCGCGCTCAACTGAAACTCTGCCAGGGTCTTGTTGATCTCCTGGGCCTGGTCCTCGGTGATCTTGCCCTTCCCGTTCCCGTTCGTCTTCGGGGGCTCCTCGGTGGGCTCGGCCTTCCTGGTGCGGGTCTTGGGCTTGTCCTCTTTCTGGTCCGTTTCGATTGGCGGGAAGGCATCGTCTGCCGAGACATCGCCGTTCTGGATCTGCTGGCACAGGTTTCTGATGGTCTGGACATCCTGGGCGGTGAAATCATTCAGGGCTTTCCCGATGACGGCCTTCACCCTGTCCTCGGTGATGCCGTACCCGGACAGGAACCCCATGGCCTTGTCCCTCGACTTGACAATGCCGTCCCTGCTGATATGGTTCAGGGCTGCCTGCTTTGCTACCTCGATGGCCTCATTCCTGAGCCACTGAGGGACACCGTTGAACACCACGTTCCTGATGGCCTGACTCTGCCCCTTCTGGAACGCCACATCTTCCCACCTGTCCTGCTCGAA
>MWDF01000089.1 GCA_002070415.1 Firmicutes bacterium ADurb.Bin153 | reverse complement strand
ATACGCTGACGGCAAGACGATAAAGATGAGCCGGAATCAACTGATATCGCTATATCGCGGCTACCAGGACGCCGATTGGCGCCGATCCGTCGAGGAGGGCGGATTCGGCCTGTGGAATAACCCGATGCCGAACGACCCGAACAGGGTCTACCAGCTCGGCCCGGAAGGAATAGAAAAGATCATCGCAGCCGTTACGCCAACCGAAAGAGAATACGCCGATATGGCCGTGCCGATCATCCAGAAAACAGGCGATATGCTTGCCGACAAGTTCCTGGAATTAAACGGATACGAGATGCCGCGGGTGGAAAGCGGTGTCTATTGGCGCAAGGACGTCATGGCATCCGAGCGCGGCAAGACGGACGAACAGTCGGAACTGGAGAAGTCCCGCTTTAACAGGCCGGGCGTATTTAAGGGCATGACGATACAAAGGACGGGGGCCAGCAGCGCCGTGTGGCTGAAACCATTCACCGTGGCCATGCGGGAGATGAACAAGCGGACCGCTGATTATGTGGCCTTGGAGGAGCCCATATCTCTGGCGGCATGGCTGATGTACGACAAGGAATTCCGGAAAGAGTTTGACAGACGCTACGGAATGCCGCTCTGGAAGGAGATAGAACAAGGGCTAAAGGATATAAGCGACACCTACCAGCCGGTAAAAGACACGACCTGGGAACGGGTAGGAACATGGCTGCGGAACAAGTCAACCTTGTTTGCCCTTGGCCTTAACTACGCAACGATGCTGAAGCAGTTCAACGGTGCCATAAACTACATGGCATATGTAGATCCGCCGCATCTGGCCAGGGCCATAGTGAAGTATGGGACAAACAGGAGCGACGTCCGACGATTGCACAAGCAGATGTCCGCAGAATACCGTCACCGCCGGGAGGCCGGTTACTCCCAGGATGTAGGAAACGTCATCACCGGCCTGAGTGCCACCGGGCAGAAGCCAAGCCTTGTCACCAGGATAGGCGTAGCGGGCATGAGGCCGCTGCAGGCGATAGATATCTTCGGTGTCGATATCGGCATGCTGGCCGCCACCGAACAGGCCCTGGACGCCTTCAAGGCCGGAAAGCTAACCGAGGATATGAAGGACGCCCTTGACATGTCCGATGAAGACATCAAAG
>MWDF01000088.1 GCA_002070415.1 Firmicutes bacterium ADurb.Bin153 | reverse complement strand
GCTAAGTACGCTGTGCTCATTCCCGTAGAGTGCTTCGAGGAAGACGAAGAAGGGATCTGCGAGGAAGCCATCATCATGAAGTACGAAGTCGACGAGAAGGGCGACGAGTACCTGAGCGACATCGAGGATGATGAGGAGTACGAGCGGGTCATCGAGGCTCTTGAAGCGTTCGAAGAGGACGATTACGACTACGACGATGACGATGAGGACGAGGATGACGATGACGACGACGACGAGGAGGACTACTAGTCTCGTCTACCCAGTCTCCATCCGTCCGATTCTATGCCTGGCTGACGAAGGCCCCCTGTGCGGGGGCCTTCACGGTTGATTGGGAAGCGCCTAGTCGACCGGGAGAAGCCTCGTCGACCAGTAGGCACTTGGTCGACCGGGAGACGCCTCGTCGACCGGTAGGCACTTGGTCGACCGGGAGACGCCTCGTCGACCGGTAGGCGCTCGGCTAGTGAGCGAAGGCTTGGTCGGCGGCGAGGCGTTAGCCATATCAAGGCTTCTGTGGCCGAGATACCAGAGCAGCCACAATTGCATTCTACGCGCCCTAGGCCTGTCGAGCCCGTTTGGCGGCGCCGGCGGGCCTATGCCCTGTGGGCCAGGTTTTTCGGAGGGGCTAGGCAAACCGACATAGGTTGCCCCAAAAAGCTGTCCCGTAGGGCATAGGATCGGTGACTTCAGCATGGCGGTCCTACCTCGTCATCGAATGGCTCCAATACCTTGTGGCCAAGTGAGACGCCAATATCATGATTGGAGGTAGGACCGGAATGGATACTCGACGGCTACGCGACAAGGGCCTTTGCTACATCCGAACTGGTGAGGAGCTTGGAGTCGATCTGCGAACGTCAGCGAAGCACTGCCGCGATGTGCCACGGCAGAGCACAACAATCGTCACACGCACCTCCGGGTGTTGCCCTTCCTGCTGCGCGTTGGGGCGCGTGTAAGGATTGTGGCCCTCAGGGCTCGGCATTTCTTCCTCTCCGCCGACGCGCGCATCGGAAACGCCAGTAACAGACGAAAGGGCCTTACGCAGGTCGTTAGGGAAACCCGCATATACCAGGGAATTAGCGAACCTGCAAGGAATGTGACTGGTTTTTTGACGGACCTGCTCAGAATGTGTC
>MWDF01000087.1 GCA_002070415.1 Firmicutes bacterium ADurb.Bin153 | reverse complement strand
TTCCCCATGAAAATGAATGAGCGTGGCCTAATTCCTGATGACGATTTCTGGTCTAGTTTACAATGCCGATTTACAGCCTTGCCCGTGGAGGCGTTCACGATCTCCAGCTTATCGTCATAGCCCACGGCCATGACCGCGTGCCCGCCCAGCACCTTGTCCCTCGGGCCTGGAAACGGTATCCTGCCGTCTTCGGCATCGTAGATGGAGTCGTACACCGTGAAGCCGAACATGGCCGGGATCTTGGCCGCAAGGCTGGTCTTGACCGCCTTGAGCACCTCCTCCCGGGCCGTCCCCGACGGGTCGAGGCGGATGTACTGCAGGGCCTGGAAGTTCTGGGCAAAGGCATAGCAGAAGGCCGTGGGCTCGGTGTCGAAGCTGCCCGTGCTGTAGGGCCAGTACTCCTCGGGCGGCACGCCGAAGAGCACCATGGCCTCCATGGTGGAGCGGATGTACGCCCCGGTGTCGCCCTTGAGCCGCAGGAGGTTCCTCGTGGCCTTGTAGAGGAAGAGGCGCGAGGCATCGACGTGCCTGCCGAAGGCCTTGCGCTCGCAGTACTCCAGCAGCCCCACCCCGGCGTTGGCCGTGCACGAGCCCAGGTCGCCCTGGTCCTCCACCGGGGAGCACCACTTCTTCAGGCTCACCGATGCGGGCAGCTTGGCCTTTGCCGGGTCTGCGGCCCCTGCCTTGACGAACATGGCATGGGGCGAATCCTTCTGCCCCAGCGCTGCAAGCCTGTTCGAAACGCTCCTGGTCCCCACGGTGTAGTCACGGAAGTCCGGATAGTCGGGGAGCCAGCCCATGGCCCTGAACACACGTCCGCTTGTCTGGTTCGATTCCATTCTGATCCTCCTTATGTATATAAAATAGCAATAGTTTCAAAGGGGTTACGGCTCTCGGGTGAATGAAACTCAATGGATGACGCCACCCATTATACTGATCGACCCATGATATGCAAGTGTACTTTTCACGTTCCCCCTCCCCTGAGTCCCCTCCCCCCTTGGGGGGGAGGGCCAGGGAGGGGGCGCCTGAAATACATCAATGAAATCCAAACCCCTGCAAAATGGCTTTGCTAATGTTCCGGTTTCGGTATACCGATAGAGCAGGATATCGCAAAGGAGGTTGGCGCCCATGAAGTGTCCCAAGTGTGGCTATGTGAGCTA
>MWDF01000086.1 GCA_002070415.1 Firmicutes bacterium ADurb.Bin153 | reverse complement strand
AAAAATATTTAACCCACGCCTATCTTCCGCTCTTCATGGCTTCCTAACTTCTATCTGTTCAGGGCGTCTTGCGTCAGGGCAATTTTGACCGGCCCGAAAGGAGCGGTGGGAACCATGACCGTGCATCAGATCTCCGTGTTCGCAGAGAACAAGCCCGGGCAGCTGGCGAGGCTCACCCGGATCCTGGGCAAGGCGAATGTGAACATCCGCGCGACGACCATCGCGACGACGGCGACCTTCGGCGTCATCAACCTCATCGTCGATGACCCGCAAAAGGCGATCAAGGCCATCCAGAAGGACGGGATGATGGTGACCACCAAGGAGGTCATCGCCGTGATCATCGAGGACAGGCCGGGCGGCCTCGACCGGCTCACCCAGCTGCTCTTCAAGGAGGACATCAACGTCAACAACGCCTGCGGGTTCGTGCTCGACAGCTGGAAGACGGCGATCTTCGTCGTCGAGGTGGACGACACCGCGAAGGCACAGAAGCTGATCGAGAAGGCGGGCTTCAAGACGCTCGACGACGAGGCCCTATCGGCAGTGGAACCGTTTCACTATGTGAAGTACTAGGTACAAGGGTTCAGGGTTCAGGGGCCAGGGTACAGGCACAAGCCCCAAGGCAAGAAAATCCCCCTCTTTCCCCCTTTTGTAAAGGGGGATGAAGGGGGATTTGGACGAAACAGACGAAACAGACCAGAAAGACGGGATAGACGAAATCATGGCCAGGAAAGACAAAGGACACTTTGCGTCGAAGCACCCCGGCGAAAGCGTGAAGAAGGAAGTGGCGGAACTGCTGAAGAAGAAAATGGTCGACGGGGCCATGACGTGCCCCCTGGCGTTCCAGGCCGCGGACGAGCTCAACCTGACGCCGGCCGAGATCGGCCGGGCGATCGACCTGCTGGAGATCCCCATCAGCAAGTGCCAGCTGGGACTGTTCGGCTTCACGCCGGTCAGCCGCATCATCAAGCCCGCGGAGTCGGTTCCGGAAGACCTGGAGGCGGCCATCCGTAAGGCCCTGACGGACGGGCGGCTTTGCTGTGCGGACGCATTCCGGATTGCCGGGGAGTTCAAGCTCGCGAAGATCCGCGTTTCCTCGGCCTGCGAAAAGCTGCAGATCAAGATATCGGCCTGCCAATTAGGGGCATTCTAGCGACGGCTAAAGGCTAAAGGCTAAAGGCTAAAGGCAATGGGTTCTATCCCCGACCCTTTTGCCCTTGGCCTTTCGCCCTTTGCCTCCTTTTACAGGTACGGCTTCATCGCCTCGTGGAAGTAGCCCGCCATGACGCCGTAGC
>MWDF01000085.1 GCA_002070415.1 Firmicutes bacterium ADurb.Bin153 | reverse complement strand
TCCCAGCGCATCGCCCCGCGGGCCGAGGCCTTCTCGGCCATCATGAACGACGAGAAGAGGCTCGTGCTGCCCATGACCATCACGGGGTCCATCAAGAAGCCCATACCCATGGTGGACGTGAGTGTCCTGAGCACGTCGTTCACCAGGTATTACACGACCAAGGCCCTGGACAAGGGCCTCCAGAAGCTCCAGGACAAGGGCAAGCTGCCCCCCGCGACCGACGAGACGCGCAAGGCCCTCGAGGGCGTGCTCGAAGGGGTGTTCAAGAAGAAGTAGGACATGAAAAGGAAAGCCACGACCCATGGAGGGTCGTGGCTTTTGGTCCTTCCTTCTGCCGCTGAGGCTGGTTTGTCGGTTCTTACCGCGGTTCCACCGCCTTGGGGGTATTGCCGGCGTGCTTCGGGAACCTCACGGCCAGTGCCAGGAATGCCGCGATGCCGGTGGTGACGATTATCGTTGTCATGGCCTATACCCTCTCCTTGTTTGCGCGGTTCGAATCGCGCTCCCGTGTCAGCCGAGCAGGTTCATGATGAGTGTGCGGGCAGGGGCGGTGTTGATGCCCACCAGGGTGACGATCATGACGAACACTGCGGTGGCTTCCACCGGGGTGAGTCCCAGAACCCTGTAGGTGAACCTGATGCCGATGCCGGTCATGAACAGTGCGCCGAGAACGATCCATAGTGTCATCATTGTCTTACCCTCCCTGGGGTTTGTTTTTGCTTTCTGCCCTCTCTGAGGCAAGGGACGTGCCAGGTCTGATGCGCTGATAACTAACTGAAAATAATAGATATTATAATCTATCACCAGGACGGATTGTGACAAGATGTCACTTGGGCGTAACGGAAGCCGCCTTTTTGGTACATTTTGACAAAAATACCAGGAGGCTGATCACGGCCTGTGACAAGGTGGCAGAGGCGGCCAGCCACCCCTGGCCGGCACGGGCTCGAACCAGGCGTCTATTCCCCGGTCCCCTCGAGCTTGACCCCCAGGTCGTGGTAGGCGCTCATGCGCGAGCTGAAGCTGTTCTTGAGCATGCCGTTGACGTCCAGGTAGTCGTAGATCACGGCCTCCTCCTTGTCCTCGCTGATCCTGAGGATCCTCCCGATGTACTGCTTGACCCGGCCCGTGAACTTGATAGGCGTGGCCAGGAAGATGGACGAGAGCTGCTTGAGGTCGAACCCCTCGCCGATGAGCTGGGCGGTCGCCACCAGGACCTGGGCCTGGTTGCAGTTGAGCTCTTCCACGATGCGCGCCCGGTCCCTGACCGGCACGGACCCGGTGAGCAGGCAGGCC
>MWDF01000084.1 GCA_002070415.1 Firmicutes bacterium ADurb.Bin153 | reverse complement strand
AGCGGCTCAACTCCTTTTCGGCACAACAGCGCCCCTCGCCGGGTTTACCTGGAAATCTCCGGTCACTCCGCCATCGTCTCTTCGCTGAGGATGGCAATGAATGCCTTGTAGGAGTATACGCGGTTTCGCCTGCGCCCGGTCGATTCGGTCACGATCCCTAGTCGCTCGAGCGACTCGATCATCCGGGACGCCGTCGGGAAGGATACGCCGGCATGCCGTGCGAGGTGGTCAATACTGGCAACCGGTCGGTGACGGAGTGCCTCGAATACTCGAAGTGCGCTTCCCGCAGATCTCCCCAATCCCCGGATGCGTTCGGCGTCCTTCACGAAAAGAGCGATTAGACGGTTGGCGGTATCAACCGCACCGGCAGCCGTCTGCTCGACACCCTCCAGGAAGAAGTCGAGCCATGCCTCCCAGTCGCCGGTCGAGCGCACTGCGCCCAGAAGACGGTAGTACTCGTCGCGGTCCTGTTTGAAGTAGAGGCTGAGATACAGGAGAGGCTGGCTGAGAACTCCTTCGTTTCTGAGCATCATCGCTATGAGCAGCCGGCCGACTCTTCCGTTCCCGTCGAGGAAGGGATGGATGCTCTCGAACTGCACATGTGCAAGAGCTGATCTGATCAGCACTCCAGCTTCGCTGGGCGTGTTCATGAATCGTTCCAGGTCGGACATGCAGTTCTGAACCAGGTCAGGAGGTGGAGGGACGAAGTGAGCTCTGCCGGGCCTCGTACCCATGATCCAGTTCTGGCTGGTGCGGAATTCACCGGGATTCCTGTCGGAGCCGCGACCTCGGGAGAGTAGGAGAGAGTTTATCTCGCTTATGAGTCGGTTGCACAGGGGGAATCCCTCCTCCATGCGCCTCAGCCCGTGTTCCAGAGCTTTGACATAGCCAGAAACCTCGACTACATCATCGAACGGGACGCCTGGTGCTTCGTCCAGCTCGAACAGCAGGAGGTCCGACAAGGAGGACTGAGTCCCCTCGATCTGGCTGGACAGCACGGCTTCCCTGCGCACATAGGAGTAAAGGAACAGGTCGGGATCAGGGAGAAGGGTCGTGACGGCATCAAGCCGGCCGCAGGCAAGCATGGCTCTCTCCAGAAGCCGCTGCCGGTCTGCGTTGATCTCTATCGCCGGCTCGGGAGGCAGAGGCAGGGGAACGAACGAGCGGACAAGCTCTCCCGAGGTCGTCGACTCGACGAAGCGTCCGGTCACACCCCTCTGCATCCAGGCCTCCGATGGTCGCCGGTGTTATTAACCGATCTCCTTATTATTACATCAGGGCTGTACTGTTAATAACGCCCCGGCCAAGACCATATGGAA
>MWDF01000083.1 GCA_002070415.1 Firmicutes bacterium ADurb.Bin153 | reverse complement strand
GCGTTCACGAAGGCGTTGTCCTCGTCCGAGAGGGCCTGCTTCGCCTTGATCTTTCCCGCGATCCGGGTCATCTTCGTCCGCACGTAATTCGTGAGGTCGGCCGAGCTGTCGGTAATTTGTGCGCAGGCGCCTCCTGCCGTCCGGGCGTAGACGCTTCCGTCGAGGAGGTTGTCGAAGGAAGCATACCGGTTTTGATCGCAGGGGGGCGTGTGACCCACCTGGAAGCCCGCGTCCCCGGCGTCGATGATGTATACGTCGCCGACGAACCCTCTCAGCATGTCGAGGTAGGACTGGTTGTTGAAGCCGGTCTTGGCGGCGATGTTGTTGATGACCGACCCGCTGGTCCCGAAGACGTCCCGGATGTCCTGGGGACAGCCCGCGAGTGCCTGCTTCATGTTCGTGACCGGCTTGTTCGCGTTCGCGCTTGTCTGGTCGTTGATGCTCTTCCAGAGGTCGTTAACGCCCGATGACTGGAGGAAGTCCCCCTGGATTCCGGCGAGCTTTGCCTGTTTGTCCTTCGTTTCGGCGAGGGACGGGGGCACCATGGTCGCCACGAGCGCCCGGCCCGCCTTGCACTCATCGAGCTGCAGGTTGTTCAGGGTGTTGGTGATAGCTTCCAGGGACTTGATCGTCTTCGAGCAGGGCTCGCAGAGAACGTTCAAAGCGATGTCGAAGGCCGCCGCCGGTGCGGCCTGCATGATCCGCTGGAGCTTGGTTACCAGGTATTCGAAATTCAGATAGGAGAACCCGCCCAGGAAGACGTCGATCCCGCCGCAGCCCGCCTTCACCTTGGGTGGCATGGCGGTGAAGAGGTAGTCGTTTCCCTGCTGCCACCTCGCCGAGAAGCTCCCGCCGGTGAAATAACCCCTTTTCTGCCCCTCGAAGTACCCAGGGGAGGTCTCCGTTTTCTGCTGGAGCCAGTCGTCAACCCAGCCGGCCATAGGCCCGTCCGGGCCAAGGGGCGACAGGAGGAGAGCAATAATTACAAGGACCACGATGCTTTTGAGAATAATTCCTTTATTCATAGCCACACCTTCGCTTTTATCTTTTGTCCCGCCTCAAGGGAGCCCTCACATCGAAGGCGCCGCCCCGCTGGAACTCGTAGAGAGAATACTCCTCCGGGGTGATCTCGTTTTTCAAAAGCCGGAGTCCCCGGTAGAGTTTTTCCTCGAGCTCGGCCAGGGATGCCACTCCGGCCGAAACGGTGATATGGTCGGCGCTCCCACGATAAATGAGAAGAAGGGTCGGAGTCGTCTCGATCCCGAAGACGGACGATACCGCCGCCTCCCTTTCTATGTCGATTTCCCGGATCTCCCACCCGTACTTCTCGACGAAACGG
>MWDF01000082.1 GCA_002070415.1 Firmicutes bacterium ADurb.Bin153 | reverse complement strand
GCGCTCTGCTCCTTCATCCACTTGCCGGTCGTCTTCTCGATCTGCTTCTTCACGTCGACAGATATGTAAGACCACCAGTAGTCGGCGAAGGTGCTGACGGCGGATACCGCCCAGCGGAAGGACTCGCGGGTGAACTCCTGGTGCGAGCCGGCCTTCTCGTTCATGAACGGCGACACGGTGTCCACACCGGCGTAGAAGGGCACATAGCAGGTGAGGTCGGGGTTGGTGGGACCGTACCAGACCACGCCGCCCACTTCGTCGGGCAGCCACCTGCGGCTCTGGGTTATCGTCACGTACTCGCACTGTACCTGCGAGATGCCGCGCTGCCAGCCGTAGCTCTTGTCGAGGTACTTAAAGCCGTTGGGGCGGTAGCGCCTGGGGTCGCTCCAAGGACCCGCTGTCAGACCCTTGGTCGTATCGAACTCCGTGCCCTCGTAGTGGTCGGCCTTGATGGCCATGATGTCGGCGAGGGTGAGCTTCTCCTTTACAGGCACGCTGAAGGGAAGGTCCTTCTCGTCGAGCTTGCCGACCAGGTCGGGGTTGCAAAGCGTCATCACGCGCCATATCCTGCGCCCGCAGGTCTCGGGGGACGAGTAGGCGAGGAAGTTCTCCCTCCAGCTGAAGGGCTCCTTGCTGTCAGCCTTCCACCATCCCTGGGCTATGGCGTACTCCTTGATGCCGGGGGAGAAGAGGAAGTTGTCGGGGTCGTCGAAGTTGATCTGGTCTATCACCGGATGGTTCGCCGAAGCGGCTACGTGTCCGTCGGGCACCCTCTGGGCCACCCAGAACGCGCCGGGAGCATCGTCTCCCACCTGCCACAGCGGACCGGGGCCGATGATCTCGAATACCCATGCTTCGTACGGGTCCGCAACGGAGAGCTCCTCGCCGCCGTCGCTGTAGCCGTACTTCTCGGCCAGGCTGCCCATGACCAAGATGGCCTCGCGGGCCGTAGCTCCGCGCTCAAGGGCCAGCATGGATAGGTTGGTGATGTCGAAGTAGCCGTTCTGGTTCGCGAGCTCCCGGCGGCCTCCTATGGTGGTCTCACCGATCGCCACCTGCTGCTCGTTCATGTAGCCGAATATCGACGAGGTCAAGTACCCGTAGGTGTGGGGCACCTGGGGGATCTTGTTGCCCGTCGGCTGTCCGGCGACCACGTGGAGCTGGTTTCCGCTTGTGCCCTGGGGGATGTAGAGCACATCCACCATGGAACCCTGCGGCCAGTTCTTCGCAGGCACCTTGTAGAATTCGTATGGCGAGCTCCCGGAGTCGCACGTGTGGGTCACCGATGAGAAGCCCTCGACGGTGGAACCCGGCGGCAGGACTACCGAAGTGCAGGCCAGGGCCCCCGTGGAGAACAGCGC
>MWDF01000081.1 GCA_002070415.1 Firmicutes bacterium ADurb.Bin153 | reverse complement strand
AAGGCCGAGCTCGAGAAGATGAAACAGGATCTCGAGAGCAAGAAGGCCCTGGCCGAGGTCGAGATCGAGAAGGCCAGGCTTTCGGTCATGGTAGCCGAGGCCTCGAGCCCGGACAAGTGGACCTCAAGGGCGCGGCCCTCGTTCATGTACGTCATTTACATCTTGATCCTGGGATCATTGCCCTTCGCCGGCTTCACGGTCTACGACGAGGGCGCGGCGCTGAAATACGTCCAGGGCTTCCAGAATTGGCTCAATGCGATCCCGACCGAGCTCTATACCTTATTCGGCGCCGGCTATCTCGGATATGCCGGGCTCCGGACCTACGAGAAGAAAAAGGCCTGATAGGAGGGTTTGAACCATGACCGTTTCCACGACGACGAACCGCGCTCAATTCAACTGCAATGGCTCGACGACGTCCTTCCCGTTCACCTTCAAGTACCTTGCGGACTCGGATCTCCAGGTCTACCTCCACAACACGGTTACGGGGGCGACGACGCTCCTGACGCTGAACGTGGACTATGAGATCACTCCCGCTATTCCGGGGCCTGGGGGGACGCTCGACTTCCTGGGGACATACCTCGCCACGCCTCCAGGGAGTGATTATGTGTTGACGATCCTCCGATTCATCTTACGCACCCAGGAGGTCGACTTTCGGAACGGCGACGCCCTGGACGAGGAGAACATCGAGGGGATGGGCGACAAACTGACGATGATGGTCCAGGAGCTCGACAACAAGATGGCCCGGACGCTCGCCTTCCCGCCGACCTCCGGGATTTCGAATATCTCGGTCCCGGATCCGGTCGCGGGGGCCTTTCTCCGTTGGAACCTATCCGGCAACGGCCTGGAGAACGCGACCTATGTCGACCCGACCCTCATCACCATTTCGGATTATTGGAGGGCGGTCATTGACGGGGGCGATACCCTTCCCGAGGCCCTGACCGCAATGGGCCTGGACCCGTCCCTGGTGACGCTCACGCTCCCGGATAACGTGACGATCTCGGATTTCATCAAGACCCTCCTGGACGACAACGACGCGGCCGCGGCCCGGGCGACCTTGCAGATCCCGGCGGCCTCGGAGAGCGTCGCCGGCCTGGCCGAGCTTGCTACTCAGGCCGAAGTGGACGCGGGAACCGACGATGCACGAATCGTCACCCCGAAGAAACTTGCCGACTACGCAGAGCATCGCGGGATGAAGAACCTTCTCATCAACGGTTGTATGAGAGTTTGTCAGAGGGGTTCGCAGCCGCTTGATGTACAAACGCGTTATGGGCTTGACCGATGGAATGTCTTTTGGAACTCGTCGGCGGGCGTTACTCCCGGCACACAGGAACGCCAATCGACAACCTATTTGGAAACCACAAGCTGCATGGCGCTAGCTGGACTCACCTGTACCGGAACGAACGTCATCTAT
>MWDF01000080.1 GCA_002070415.1 Firmicutes bacterium ADurb.Bin153 | reverse complement strand
ACCGACGATTCGATCTTCCCGACCACGGGCTCCCGCAACCGCCTGGGCGCCGACTTCTACGGGGGCATCCTCGGGGGTGACGTCTCGTTCGGGAAATACAACGGCTCCACCTCGTGGTTCTTCCGGGTGCCCCCCTTCGGCGAGGACCTCGTGTTTTCGCCCCGGGCACGCATCGGCTACATCCAGGCCCTCGAAGGCAAGGAGGTGCCGGTCTGGGAACGCTACATCCTGGGAGGGATCAACTCCATCCGGGGACTCAAGGACGTGGGGCCCCGCGACCCCGTGACGAGAGACATCATCGGCGGCACGACCATGCTGCTCTTCAACTTCGAGTTCATCTTCCCCCTCATCAAGAACGCGGGCATGAAGGGGGTTGTCTTCTTCGACACGGGCAACGCCTGGGACTACGATTATGACCTCGGGGACATGCGGAAGACCTGCGGGGCCGGCATCCGATGGTACTCCCCCATCGGGCCGCTTCGCCTCGAGTGGGGCTACGTCCTGGACCGCAAGGAGGGGGAGCCGGCCTACCGCTGGGACTTCACCATCGGGTGGTTTATGTAATAAAACAGGCATAAGGCAAAAGGCTAAAGGCGTAAGGGAAGAAAAGAAAATATACAGGACAGGCTAAAGGCGTAAGGCGAAAGGCTAAAGGGAATTTGGAGAAAAAATCTGCTTCCTCAAGCCCCTTAGCCCGAAGCCCTTTGCCCTTAGCCCTTTGCCAATATTTTCAAGGAGAACAAATCATATGAAAAAACATCTGACCCTCGCCGTCCTTCTGGCCGTCGCCCTCGTTTTCGCGCTGTCGGCCACGGAGGCGGCCGCCCAGAAGATCGGCTTCATCAACATGCGCGTCATCCTCCACGACTCCGAGGCCGGCAAGAAGGCGCAGGCCGAGATGAAGAAGGTCGTCGAGAAGAAGAAGGCCGACATCGCCAAGAAGGAAGAGGAGCTCAAGAAGCTCAAGGACGATCTCGAGAAGCAGAAGTCGGTGCTCACGGCGGAGGCCTACCGGGACAAGGAGGCAAGCTACCAGGTCAAGTTCCGCGACTACCAGCGGATGGTGCAGGACGCCAACGAGGAGCTGGCAAAGAAGGAACAGGCCATCACGGCCAGGATGATCCCCGAGGTCCTCAAGATCGTTGAAGAACTGGGCAAGAAAGGCAACTACGACGCCATCCTCGACCTCAACAACCCCGTCATCGTCTACCATGACAAGGAGGACAACCTCACGAAGAAGATCATCGAGGAGTACAACAAGGGCGCCGGGAAATCCTCTTCCGCCCCCGCCAAGGGCAAAAAGTAACGGGTCGAGCCGGGACAGAGAACATCCATGGGGAAGACGCTCTCCGAAATCGCCGCGTTTCTGCAGGGCTCCGTCGTGGGCGACGGCGCCGTCGAGATCCGCGACATCAGGGGACTCGACGAGGCAGGCGAAGGGGATCT
>MWDF01000079.1 GCA_002070415.1 Firmicutes bacterium ADurb.Bin153 | reverse complement strand
GCCCTTGCGGGTGTAGCGCTCGACGATGTCCCGCTCTTCCCAGGAGAGGTCGGCGTTGTGGACGGCGACGCCGGCATTGAGGAAGGTGAGGAGCATGTCTCGGGAGACGCTCTCTTCCAAAGCATTCATCTCGGCAATGGCGCCGGTGGCGGGCGGAAGATTCAGTGCATGGCAGAGGTGATGGGCCAGGGCCTCCGTCGTGGGCTTGTCGGGGAGGAAGATGATCGTCTGCTCGCCCTTGTCTTCCACAAGAAACTTGGCCGTCTCGACATACTGCCCTGCTTCCCTTTCGGACTTGAGGGGAAACCACTCCTCTTCGCCTTCGAGACCGCTGTTGAACTCTCGGTAGCGGAATTTGCCGTCGAAAAAAACGCCCTGGCGGAGCTCGACGGGCCGCTTGTCCTCCTGGATCATCTTCGCCCGGAGCCATTGGGCCAGGGCCTCGCTCTTCCCCAGGACGGCGGAGAGTCCCACGAGCTGGGGCTGCTTAGGATTCAGGAGGATGCGCGTGAGGAGGACTTCCAGAACGGGTCCCCGCTCCTCGTCGGTGAGGTATTGCAGCTCGTCCACCAGGACGAGGCCGATGTCGCCCAGGAGCTTGGGATTGCCGACCAGGAGGGAATGGAGCTTCTCGTAGACGATGATGGCGATGTGAAAGCGGCGGCCCTCGATGCGCTCGTCGTACTCCCGGCGGTCGTGGGTGGAGATGACGGTCTGGATGCCGGCTTTTTCGTAGTCTTCGTGAAACTGCTCGAACTTTTCTTCGGCCAGGGCCTTGGTGGGAACGAGGTAGAAGACCCGCTTGCCCTTGCTGCCGTTATGGAGGGCGAGGATCTCGCCGACGAGGGTCTTGCCGGAGGAGGTGACGGCGGAGATCAGAAAGTTTCCGCCGTTGAGGATCTGGTATTCCTTGAAGGCACGCTCCTGGATGGGGAGGAGCTCTGCGCCGTATTTCTCTTTCAGGATGGCGATGACGTTCGGGTCCAGCCCGAAGGCTTCCAAGAGGTCGATGCGCATGGGGTTGTACTCAAATTATTAAGAGTGATCATTCCTGCCGATCTTAACGGCGGCGGATCACCCTTTCAAGGCCCAAACGACAGAGGGGCGTCGTATTATTTTCTCATAAGGCCGGGTTCCCTGTTCGCAATGTTAGCGGATATGCTGACACGATGATATTCGCGTCGTTAAATACCACTATTTGATTGATATTACAAAAGATAAATGTAGCATAAGTGAAAACAAAAAAGGCATCGCCGGAATTGACCGGGATGCCTTTCATGGGTGGGCTGCTTGAGGGATCAGAAGGGAATGTCGTCGTCTTCCGCGGCGGGGATATCTTCTTCCGTCGTGGCGGGATTGCCATTTTTGCCGCTCAGGAGTTCAAGCTCCCGCGCCCGGATCTCCACGAGGCTGTGGTTCAAGCCCTCACTGTCCTGCCAGGAACGCTGCTGCAACTGACCACGGACGCCGACCTTGGAACCCTTGGTGCAGTATTCGCCGACG
>MWDF01000078.1 GCA_002070415.1 Firmicutes bacterium ADurb.Bin153 | reverse complement strand
CAGGCTTGCCAAACGCATGGAAGAGGGCCTGGCGAAGATCATCAAGGACAACGGCCTGGCCTGGTACGTGGCCCGCATCGGGTGCCGGGTGGAGTTCCGCTTCCTCCCGAAGCCCCCGAAGAACGGGTCCGAGGCCCTGTTCGCCGAGGTGGACTACAACGCCGTGGACATCGTGGAGGAAGGGCTCACCGGTCCGCTGGATGCCCTCATCCACGTCTGGTGCGCAAACCGAGGCATCCTGCTGACCCCGGTCCATGAAATGGCGCTCGTGGGCCCCACGGCGACCGAGAAGGACGTGGACCACTACGTGAGCACCATAGGGGGCCTGGTGGCGGAACTGGTGAAGTAGCACCGGCCCGGAAGCCCTTACCTGCCATGGGAAGGAAACCCATACGCGAGCAGCGGCGCAGGCAGATCCTGGAGGCGCTCTACCGGTGCCTCCTGAGGAAACCGTACCGCGAGACAACCATGAAGGACATCGGGGCCGAGGCGGGCATCAACCACGCCATGCTCCACTACTACTTCAGGAGCAAGGAAGACATCCTGCTCTGCTTCATCGAGAACGTCTACGATCGTTACCGGTCACTGTTCGCGCGCGAAGTCGGGGGGCGCCCGGTGAAGGGGGCGAGCGGCCGGGAGCTCCTCGGGAAGGCCTTCCGCTTCATGAATGACCGTATCACGACGGACAAGGGGCTCCAGACCATCTTCGTCGAGATATGGGAGATAGCCCTGTACAACCCTGAAGTCAATGCGCGCGTGAAGAGGATCTACACCGACTGGATCCGCGAGCTGGGGGGCATCATGCAGACAGCGGGCGCCGGCCCGGCCACTTCCGACCGGCTTGCCATGTCCCTGGTGGCCTTCCAGGAGGGCATCGGGCTCTTCTCGGTCTTCTTCGACCTGAACAAGGGCGAGACCATGGCCCTCATGGACTATTTCCAGGAGAAGATCGTCGAGATGCTCTAGGGCTCTTCTGCAGGATTGACGGGGGCGGCCGAACAAACTATACTGACCAGTCAGTATGTAATACAGGGGGGGTGTATGGGAAGGCCCAGGGCGTCTGCCGAGATCCGCAGGCAGCAGATTCTCGCCGCGGCAAAACGCTGTTTCCGGCGCAAGGGCTACGCCCCGACCACCATGGACGAGATCGCCGCCGAGTACGGGTTGTCCAAGGGAAGCATATACTGGTACTACCCGTCCAAGAAGGCGGTTCTCACCGACCTCTTCCAGGTCTGGGTGGAAGAGACCCTGAACCGCGTCATCACCGACATCGGGGGCATACCCTCGGCCAGGGACAAGCTCATCGCCATGGGCGAGTTCTTCGCCCGGTCCCTGCACGAGGACATCGAGCTCTACATGTCAACGGGCACGTAAAAGTAGTCCAAAAATGGGCATGTAAAAGTAGGCCACTTTTGGGGCTGTCCGCATAGTGTTGTCTAGTCTCCTTTCTCGATTTTCTCTCTCAACCGGTAGCTGTTGCCACGGATGTTGATGACCACGCTGTGATGAA
>MWDF01000077.1 GCA_002070415.1 Firmicutes bacterium ADurb.Bin153 | reverse complement strand
GAAGGCCTTCAGGTCGTAGAGCGTCGCGCTGGCCTCGGCCACGAACCTGATCCTGTCGTAGACCGGCATGTTCATACCCGCTACCAGGTTGACGAGCAGTCCGGTGACGGTCTGGGAGTCGTTCAGGGTGACCTTGTAATCGGGGCCGAAATAATACTTTTCCTTGATGGCCCTGCTGTCGCAGTCCCGGGTAGCCACGCAGAACCCGAGGCCCCCTCCGGCATACATGTCGAACCTGCCCTTCTGTTTGATCTGGTAGCGTGCATTGAGCGCAACCGGGAAGAGATAAAGGTCCGTATGGACGTCGATGTTCTTCAGGGCCTCGGAGCTTATGATAACGGCCTCTGCCTCGCCGTGGTAGCTTATGCCCAGGTTCTGGTCCGGCAGGTCCTCGGGGGTGATGACGATGCCCGTACCCGGCCCCGATATGAACCCGGGGTAGTACTCCTCGGCCGCCACCATGATTGACTGTCTGTCGCCACTGATGGACCAGTCCCCTGTCATCATGCCCACGCCGATGGTTGCTGTGATGGAGAGTTTCTCGGTGATTCGCTTGCCCGCCCCGAAGGAGACTAACGCCCCGTAGTCGACGAAGTCTCGGAAGGTCCTGTCGAGGACGGGCAGGGTGCCGCTCGCCGAGACGTAATAGAAGAGGTCTGTCGTCTGCACGGCTGTTGAAAGTGCCTGATGAGAGAGTTCATCCGCCTCACTCTGGGCGATGAGAATCTCGTCGCCGGCAGCGACTGTTCCCGGAGCCGGGGAGGCTGACGAAGATGAAATGGATTGACTGTCCTGCCCGTAGGAGAAGACGGGCAGGGCACAGGCAAGAATCACGATCACGGCTGCGATGAGGGTCTTTCCCATTCCCGGACCTCCTCAGCCCTGCGCCGGCAAGGAATAGCAGGGGTAATCCATACCTGTACGGCGAGGCTCATTGTTCACCATCGATCCTGTAGCAAGAAATATTCCCCGCAGAAATCAATGCAATAACCCCTTTTGTCCGTATGTTAGTATGATAGCCGCGCGAGTGACAGGGGCAAGAGGGAAAAAAACATCTCAAAAAGAGGCAAATCTTTGCCCACCATGCATGGGGATGGGACGATGTCGGGCTCACGAACCGGCGCCACGTTTCACGTGAAGTTCGTAAAATTCTCTGAAATTGGTGAAGTTCTTTTCCTTGAAGTGCCTGTTCAGGGTCTTCCTTGTTCCTATGATCTCTACCTCCACCTCCGTTGCGTAGGCGAGCATGCGGATGAGGTCCGGGTCAATGTCGTGATAATATGCCTTTTCTTCTATGACGCCGACGGAGAGGGTGGCCTGGTTCTTCCCGGAGCCGGAGCCGGCGACCTCGAGCCGCAGGCCGTCGATGACGAGCACCAGTGTCTTTCCCTCCCCTATGCCGATGAAGGACGGGCCCGCATAGACGACGATGAGCGAATACGTCAGGCCCTCGCCCTTGTCGAAGCGCTGCCCGTTCAGCTCCACCGAGGTCAGGCCGCCGGCGAGCCTGTTGCCGCTCATGCGC
>MWDF01000076.1 GCA_002070415.1 Firmicutes bacterium ADurb.Bin153 | reverse complement strand
GCTCGTATCGATTCCCAATGCGGCCATGTCGACCGACCCTCAGACGGTCTTCAGTTCTTCGGCCAGCCTGCCCACTATGCCGTTTATGAAGCGCGGGCTCTCCTCGGTGCCGAAGGTCTTCCCCAGCTCGACCGCCTCGTTTATAGCGACGGCGAAGGACATGCCCTCTACCTCAGTCATCTCGAACACCGCTATCCTCATGATGTTCCGGTCGGTATATGCCATCCGGTCCAAAGACCAGTCCTTCGATATCCTGGCGATGGTGGAATCTATCGCGTCCTTGGCCGCGACCACGCCCTTGACGATCCTCTCTGCGTATTCCATGGACTTTGCGCCAAGCTCGCCCGCCACGTCCTCGGATGCCGCGAAGCGAAGCGCCTCTTCGGGCTCTCCTCCCGCCAGATCCAGCTGGAACAGCGCCCTTAAGGCACACTCCCTCGCCTGCCTTGCTTCCTTGGGGCTCATGCCACCTTTCGCCCTGCGATCCTCACGGGCGTGTGAAGCCGTATCACTCATCCTCTTCCCCAGTGTCCTCTCCCAAGCCCAAAAGCCTGCCTATAGCCCCTTTGATTTCATCGTTGCCGTCGATTATGACCCCAAGGAGGAGTCCTACCGCCGTGAACGCGGCTATAACCAGGGCTTTCCAGAAGCCGAATATGGCTATGGTAATGCCGAAGGCAAGTCCTGATGCCGCCCCGGCCGCCTTCGCGGAGTTGCCCTTCCACCACCATCTGCCCAGTCCTCGGTTCATGCCCATCAATCCCTCCCCTTATAAAGGATCAGACCGCGCTCCTTATGTGTATCTTTATCGAATTCACCGGAAAGCCGCTCTGCGCGGGCAGCGCCTCTTTGATGCGCGATTCCAGCTTGCTCACCAGGTCCGGTATCACGGCATCCTTGGCGGCCGCCACTTTCATCATGATGTCCAGGCCCTCGGGCCCCGACTTCGTGCGCATCTCGACTTCCTGTACGCCTTCCACTTCCTTGGCCAGGTTCTTTGCGAAGGATTCGATCGTGCCGACGGAGACGTAGATGTCGCCCGTCTCAGTCGTTCGCTTGAGCATCTTCCCCTCGCTCTTTCCGGTCCTGATCGTCATCTCTAACAGGTAGGCCATTACTATGATGACCGCGACTTGCACCAGGAAGGTCGTGGCCCACGAATACATGAGCCTGTCGTAGAGCCAGTCGCCGGCCGCTCCTATGTACCCTCCCACGTATTGGGACAGCGCCATCAAAGAGAGGGTTCCGATAAGTATCGCCGCGAAAAGCGTAACGAACCTGTCAAGAAGCTTCATTGCGGCACCTCCTGCCTTACTTCATCGTAACCGCTGTCTTCGCCCCGGCCGAGCCTCCGAAGTCTACCCCTATCACGTGCACGTTCACGGTGTTCACCTTAAGGCCCAGCATGCTCTCGATGGACCTCTTTACGTTCTTCTGCACGTTGCCGGCCACTTCCTTTATGTTCTCCCCGAACTTCACCGAGATGCTCACGTCGCATACCGCGCTGTTGTCCTGGAGCTTGACCTTTACTCCCTTGTAGATGTTCTTCTTGCCCTT
>MWDF01000075.1 GCA_002070415.1 Firmicutes bacterium ADurb.Bin153 | reverse complement strand
GTGGGCAGGCTGGCCGAAGAACTGAAGACCGTCTGAGGGTCGGTCGACATGGCCGCATTGGGAATCGATACGAGCTGCTACACCACTTCGGTGGCCTTAAGCCAGGATGGCGAGGTGGCGGCTGATCTCAGGAAGAAACTGGAAGTAGAAGAGGGAGGGCTCGGACTCAGGCAGTCGGAGGCCCTCTATACTCATATACGCAACCTCCCGGATCTAGTAGACAGGGCGTTTACGGTCGCGAGGCGAAGCGGCATCGTCGTGGATTCCGTCGCCGTGAGCTCCTGGCCAAGGAGGGTGGAAGGATCCTACATGCCCGTGTTCAACGCGGGGCGCAGCCTGGCGTCGGCGGTGGCCTCGAGCCTGGGGCTCAAGCTTGTGGAAGTAAGCCACCAGGAGGGCCACATCGCGGCGTGCGCGCCAGAAGCGGGGCTTTCTCCCGGGGATTCGTTCCTTGCGGTACACATATCCGGCGGCACGACCGAGGTGCTGGAAGTGCTCTGGGGCGAAGACGCGATGGACATCGACGTGATCGCAGCCACCACCGACATCTCGGCTGGCCAGATGGTCGACAGGGTGGGCGCCGCACTGAGGCTGCCGTTTCCCTCGGGCCCTGCGCTCGAGGCGCTGGCCATGCGGGGGGAAGGCACGTCGTTCAGGATCCCGTCGTCCGTGCAGGGCGGCAGGATGAGCTTCTCCGGGCCGTGCGAGGCGGCGGTCAGGGGCATAGGGGCCGGCGAGGACCCGGGCTGTGTGGCCAGGGCCGTGCTGGATTGCATAACCAAGAGCGTATCGACGGCAGTGATCGGAGCCTCAGAGGGCACCGGCATAAGGACCGCGCTGATGGTCGGCGGGGTTGCCTCGAACGGGAGGATAAGGCAGGGCCTGACGAGGAGGCTCAACGCGCAGGGCATAGAGGTGCTGTTCGGAAAAGCCGAGCTTTCTTCTGATAACGCGGTGGGGGTATCCTACCTGGGGGAGCTGTGGGCATGATGGATTACGCCGGCCTGCTGTCCGACGAAAGCGGCGACCGCGCCGGGATCGTCACCGTAAGCGACATCAACGCAAGGATCGCCCGCATGTTCGACGACGAGCCGGACTTCACCGGCATATCCGTCATGGGCGAGGTCGCCGACCTGAGAAGGTACGGCTCCGGGCACTGGTACTTCACTCTGAAAGACGACAGCAGCCAGCTGAAGGCGGTCATGTTCCGCTCTTCCGCGGCAAGGCAGGCGGCTTTGGGCTTCATACCGGAAAACGGGCTTCTGGTCGTCGTCCGCGGCGACATAAGGGTGTACGAGCCGAACGGGGTCTACCAGATAGTGGCGCAGAGCATCTCGCCGGCGGGCGAGGGGGCCAGATACGCCGCCTTCCTGAGGCTGAAGGACAAGCTGCTCAGGGAGGGACTGCTCGACGCGGGCAGGAAGAGGCCCCTTCCTGCGTTCGTGAGGGACGTCGCGCTCGTTACGTCGCCTTCCTCGGCGGCGGCAAGGGATTTCATCAAGGTGGCGAAGGCCAGGTGGAAGGGCATCCGGATAACGGTGGTGCCGGCCACCATGCAGGGGGCGACGGCCCCGGCCAGCGTCAT
>MWDF01000074.1 GCA_002070415.1 Firmicutes bacterium ADurb.Bin153 | reverse complement strand
GCCTCCCCAAGACGGAGGGGAAGGCGGTGAGGGTCATCGACAACCGGAAGGATTAGCCGTCCGCTGGCCGGGGGCGCATCCCTTTCTTTGCGCTGCGATCTTCTGCCTGCTTGGCGTTTGTGAAGTGAGGAAGAGCAGAAGTGAGGAAGAGCGGCAAATATTCAAAAATATTTAACCCACGCCTATCTTCCGCTCTTCATGGCTTCCTAACTTCTATCTGTTCAGGGCGTCTTGCGTCCGGGCAATTTTGACCGGCCCGAAAGGAGTGGGGGGCCATGACCGTGCATCAGATCTCCGTGTTCGCAGAGAACAAACCCGGGCAGCTGGCGAGGCTCACCCGGATCCTGGGCAAGGCCAAAGTGAACATCCGCGCCACGACCATCGCGACGACGGCGACCTTCGGCGTCATCAACCTCGTTGTCGACGACCCGCAGAAGGCGATCAAGGCCATCCAGAAAGACGGGATGATGGTGACCACCAAGGAGGTCATCGCCGTGATCATCGAGGACAGGCCGGGCGGCCTCGACCGGCTTACGCAACTGCTCTTCAAGGAGGACATCAACGTCAACAACGCTTACGGTTTCGTGCTCGACAGCTGGAAGACGGCGATCTTCGTCGTCGAGGTGGACGACACCGCGAAGGCCCAGAAGCTGATCGAGAAGGCGGGCTTCAAGACGCTCGACGACGAGGCCCTCTCGGCGGTGGAGCCGTTTCACTATGTGAAGTACTAGGCGAAGGGCGAAAGGCAGAGACTACACGTTAACCAATCAACTGTCATAGCCGCGCGGCCGCGTCGCGAGGCGGATGAAATAAACCAAAGAGAAGGAACGAAGAGGATATGGCCAGGAAAGACAAGGGACACTTTGCGGCAAAGCACCCCGGCGAAAGCGTGAAAAAGGAAGTGGCGGAACTGCTGAAGAAGAAAAAGACCGACGGGGCCATGGCGTGCCCCCTGGCGTTCCAGGCCGCGGACGAGCTCAACCTGACGCCTGCCGAGATCGGCCGGGCCATCGACCTGCTGGAGATCCCCATCAGCAAGTGCCAGCTGGGGCTCTTCGGCTTCACGCCGGTCAGCCGCATCATCCAGCCCGCGGAGTCGGTTCCGGAAGACCTGGAAGCGGCGATCCGCAAGGCCCTGACGGACGGGCGGCTTTCCTGTGCGGACGCATTCCGGATTGCCGGTGAGTTCAAGCTCGCGAAGATCCGCGTTTCCTCGGCCTGCGAAAAGCTGAAGATCAAGATATCGGCCTGCCAGTTAGGGGCATTCTAGCGACGGCTAAAGGCTAAAGGCGATGGATTCTATCCCCGACCCTTTTGCCCTTTGCCTTTCGCCCTTTGCCTCCTTTTACAGGTACGGCTTCATCGCCTCGTGGAAGTAGCCCGCCATGACGCCGTAGCCTGCGCTGTTGGGGTGGATGGCATCGCTCGTCTTCTCCGGGTTGCCCAGCAGGCCCTTCAGGACGTCGGGCACCAGCACGGCGCCCGTTTCCTCGCTCAGCTTCCGGTACTGCTCCCGGAAGCCCCTTCCCCAGACGGGCACGTCGAGCCCCCCGAGGATGACGAGGGCTCCCTTGCCCTGTATGGACGTGACGATCGTCCTGAGGTTCCGGAAGGCG
>MWDF01000073.1 GCA_002070415.1 Firmicutes bacterium ADurb.Bin153 | reverse complement strand
GTCGGAGTCGGAGTCGTCGATCTGCTTGCGGATCTGGTTGATCCGGCCTTCGATCTTGGACTTGTCGCCGCGACCCTCTACGATGGTCGTTTTCTCCTTGGTGATCTTGACGGTCTTGGCCCGGCCTAGCTGACTGAGGTCGACCTTCTCAAGCTTGGCGCCTGTCTCTTCCGAGATGAACTGGCCGCCGGTGAGAATGGAGATGTCCTCGAGCATCGCCTTGCGCCTGTCGCCGAAGCCAGGAGCCTTGACGGCAGCCACATTCAGGATGCCTCGGAGCTTGTTCACGACTAGTGTCGCCAGAGCCTCGCCCTCGATATCCTCAGCGATGATCACAAGGGGCTTGCCTGCGCGGGCTACCTTCTCCAGAAGAGGCAGGAGGTCCTGGACGTTCGTGATCTTCTTCTCGTAGATGAGAATGTAGGGATCTTCGATCTCAGCCTCCATGGACTCGGCGTTGGTCACGAAGTAGGGGGAGATGTATCCCTTGTCAAACTCCATGCCTTCGACCTGCTCAACGCTGGTGTCGATCCCCTTGGATTCCTCGACGGTGATGACGCCGTCTTTGCCGACCTTGTCCATGGCCTCAGCGATCCAGGCGCCGATGGACTCCTCGTTTCCGGCGATTGACGCTACATGGGCGATGTCTTCCTTGCCCACCACGGGTATGGCTACCTTATGTAGCTCGTCCACTACGAACGCGACAGCCTTGTCGATCCCGCGCTTCAGGAACATGGGGTTCGCGCCGGCGGTAACGTTGCGGAGTCCCTCGTTGACGATTGTTTGAGCCAGCACTGTGGCGGTTGTGGTGCCGTCGCCTGCAACATCATTGGTGCGGGCCGCTACTTCCCTGCACAGCTGGGCGCCCATGTTCTCGTAAGGGTCCTCGAGCTCGATCTCCTTGGCGACGGTGACGCCGTCTTTGGTGATAACGGGTGAACCAAACTTTCTCTCCAACACCACGTTCCGGCCCTTCGGCCCGAGCGTGACCTTGACTGCCGACGCGACTGCATCCACTCCGTTCTTCAGAGCGGTGCGCGCATCTTCTTTGTATGCCAACTGCTTTGCAGCCATGAGCGTAATACCTCCCCTGTATGTGGATTCTGTGATGTAGGCAGAATGCTATGACGGTCTACCTGACCGCGAGGATATCGGACTCGCGGAGGATGAGGTACTCTTCTCCGTCCACTTTGACTTCGGTTCCGCCGTACTTGGCAAAGACCACCTTATCCCCGACCTTGACATCCATCGGGATCCGGTGCTTGCCGTCCTCATCCCACTTGCCGGCGCCGACTGCAATCACTTCACCCCACTGGGGACGCTCTTTGGCGGTGTCAGGAAGGACTATACCCCCAGCGGTCTTCTCCTCCTCGACGTTAGGCTTGACAAGAACTCTGTCGCCACAAGGCCTAAGCATCATTGTTTACCCCCTTCACGGCAATCCTCTGTGTCGTTAGCACTCAATCGAGGCGAGTGCTAACAACGATATGATACACGCACTATTTCAGGGTTGTCAAGGCTTGTGATAGAATTATTTCCGGCATTGGCGATGCTATACGACGAGAGCTATTTCGAGAAAGGTGGATGCTTGGTATGCCCGATCTCCTGCGACTGCTGGCCGTGACCGTGATCCCGGGGATCCTCTGGGTGCTCTATTTC
>MWDF01000072.1 GCA_002070415.1 Firmicutes bacterium ADurb.Bin153 | reverse complement strand
GGCGTGCCTCAGACGCGTTTCGGCCAGCTTCACGGCCTCCCTGTCGCGTGCGAAGACCGCACCCGTCAGGGCGTACGGCGATGTCGAATCGCAGATGTCCAGGATCTCCTCGAACTTCGCGTCGTCGTAGACGAAGACGGTGAGGACCGGCCCGAAGATCTCCTCTTCCATCATCTTGTCGTGGGGATTCTTCGTCTCAACGACGGTCGGCTGGACGAAGTACCCGGAGGAGTCGTCGCAGGTGCCTCCGTGGATGATCGAGCAGTCGGCGCTATTCCTGGCATAGTCCAGGTACGAAGAGATGTTGTCGAAGGAGGCCTTGTCGATAACTGCGCCCATGAAATTGGAGAAGTCCTCGACCGGGCCGACCTTGATCTGGGAAAGCATTCCAAGCATCCGATCGCGCACGTCGGGCCATATCGAAGAAGGGATGTAGGCCCGCGATGTGGCCGAGCACTTCTGGCCCTGGTACTCGAAGGCGCCGCGGACGAGGCAGGTGGCCAGGCCCTGGGGTTCGGCCGAGGCATGGGCGACGAGGAAGTCCTTGCCGCCGGTCTCGCCGACTATCCTGGGATAGGTGCGGTATCTGCCGATGTCTCCACCGATCACCTGCCACATACTGTTGAAGGCAGCCGTGGAGCCGGTGAAGTGCACCCCGGCCAGGGCCGGGTCGGAGAGCACGAGCTTCCCTATCGCCGAAGAGTCGCCGGGGATGAAGTTGATCACGCCCGGGGGCAGCCCGGCCTCCATGAAGGCCTGCATCACCATCCAGTTGGAGTAGACGGCCGTCGAGGAGGGCTTCCATAGGACGGTGTTCCCCGTGAGCGCGGGGGCCATGGACAAGTTGCCGCCAATCGCGGTGAAGTTGAAGGGAGTGACGGCAAACACAAAGCCTTCGAGCGCCCTGTACTCCATCCTGTTCCAGGTTGCTGCGAAGTTTTCGGGCTGGATCTGGTAGATCTGCTGCATGAACCAGGTGTTCATCCGCAGGAAGTCGGACAACTCGCAGATCGCGTCGATTTCCGACTGATGGCAGGTCTTGCTCTGGCAGAGCATCGTGGCGGCGTTGAACAGGCTCCTCTTCTGCCTGGAGATGATCTCGGCCGCCTTGAGCGAGACAGCGGCCCTCTCCTCCCATGGCATCACGGACCACTTCTTCCATGCTGCTGCTGCGGCTTCCACCGCGAGACGGATCTCGTCCGGGCCGGCCTTGTGGTAGGTCGCCAGGGTGTGCCCATGGTCGTGGGGGCAGGCGCAGCGACCCATGTTGCCGGTACGAACCTCCTTCCCCCCGATGAGGAGGGGAATCTCGATCTCGGAGGAACGCAGCGAGGCGAGCGTGTTCTTTAGATCGGCCCTCTCGCTGGTCCCCGGCGCATAGGGGGTCACCGGCTCGTTAGGCGGCCTGGGGATCTGCACCAATGCGTTCATGTATATCTCCTTTCCAAAGGTGGGAGGCGCAGCCGTTTCCAGCCACACCCTGTCGGCCGGACGGGCGTTGCACCCTGCTTTAGCCCGAAGGGCTCGGAGAGTGTTGAATATAGCTGATAAAAGTCATATCGGAGATGGCGGAGCTGAAGAAAGAATACAGTCAATGGATTATTCAATCAGGACAGGATGCGGACCGAGTTGGCCTTGAACGATATCCACACCGCCGTACCCGGGTGGAGCC
>MWDF01000071.1 GCA_002070415.1 Firmicutes bacterium ADurb.Bin153 | reverse complement strand
CCTGACCGACTTCGGCAAGCACTCGTACTCCGAGGACTCCGGCTACTCCATCCCGGTCTCCACCGTCATCGAGGCGCTCAAGACCTTCGAGAAGGCCGTCATCTCCTTCGACGAGAAGGGCACGAGCGACAAGAAGAAGGACGAGGGCGAGAAACATGTCTTCACCGAGGCCGAGGAGAAGGCGAAAGCCTACCAGAAGGAGAACCCGAAGGCATCCCTGGGCGAGGCTTACAAGGCCGTGTTCAACGCGGACAAGGAGCTCTTCGACCGCTACATGAAGGCGTCCACCAACACCGGCGCGTCTGACGAAGAGTAGGGGGGTGACGCATGGCGACTGAAAACAAGAATTTCGTCACCAGCCTGGCAGCCGGTGAGGACCTCTATGCATCCGGCTACCGTTACCACGCCATTGCCTTGAACGATGGCAAGCTGGCCGTGAACGGCGAGGAAGCGAGCGGCATCCTTCTCAACAAGCCGAAGTCGGGCGAGCATCTTGAGCTCGGCTACGGCGGGGAGATGATATTCGCCGCAGGGCAGGCCCTCACCGCCGGAGACAAGGTCACCGTGACCACCAGCGGGTGGTTCATGAAAGCCGATTCCCTCGATCCGGGCGACATCATCGTAGGCGAGGTCAAGGCGAACGTGACATCCGGTTCCCTCGGCACGGGGATCTTCTGGTTCCCGAACGCCGACTATGTGCCCCAGGGATTCACGGCGAACATCGCCGCCAAGGATGCCATCGGGGCCGGGTATGCGGCAGACCTCTTCGCCGGGGCCGTGGCGGCAGCCGGGTATGACGCTGACGCCGTAGCACAGAACACCGTTTCATCCGGCGGCACGACCAATTTCCTCCTGCTTGGAATCGGTGCTGGCAGGGTCGGAGCCCCGACCTCGGCAGGGCAGAACCTCACGGTTACCACGAGCGGGTACTTTACTCCTGCCGTGACATCGGGGGGGATGGTGGTGGCGAAGGCCATCTCTGCCATCGCAAGCGGGACCACCGGGAACATCATGTTCTACGGGCAGGGCGGATACAAGGCCACATCCTGGACCGCCTAACAACGAAAGGAGAATCTGAAACATGGCGATAAAAGGCGATCCCATTCTTGTCACCAGAGAGGCCGGTGCCGATCTGAGCAGCCTCCAGTATTACGTTGTGGCGCTCAACGATGGGGCCAGGGCCATCAATGGTGAAGAGGCTCTCGGGATTCTTCAGAACAAGCCCAAGATCAACGAGTTTGCATCCATCGGGGTCATGGGCGTCATGAAGTACCGGGCAGGCGGGGCCATCTCCATCGGCAACAAGTTGAAGGTGGACTCCAACTCGACCATCATCATCGCATCGTCCGGGTCTCTGGCCGTGGGCCGAGCCCTCAACACGGTTACCAGCGGCGGCATCGGGCAGGGGCTTTTCAACTTTGCCGGGTTCGTAGCTGTGACGAGCGCCATCGGCGCCTCATCGTAACCGCACCACATCACGAACTGAAAGGAGAACACTACTATGGCAGGCGGCGGATTCACCGGACATGATGTCCATATCGATGTCCCCCTCTCCCAGGTGGCCATCGCATACAACCCCAGGGGCTTCATCGCTGATCAGATCGCTCCCATTGTGGGAGTCAACAAGCAGTCGGACGGTTATTACATCTGGGACATTGCGGATGCGTACCGTATCGAGGATTCCAAA
>MWDF01000070.1 GCA_002070415.1 Firmicutes bacterium ADurb.Bin153 | reverse complement strand
CATCGACATGACGTTTGTGGCCGACGAAGTGACCGGGAGTTTCGTCATTTTCCTGCCCGGTTACATGCTCGACTAATTCGGATTCAACGATCAAGCAGACCGCTCCGGGCGTCTTGCCGGGCGCCCGGAGCTTCCTTAAAAACAACAAGGAGGTTTGAATCATGGCACTGGACCCGAAAGGAAAATACCTGATCCAGGACGGAAGCGGCACCGTCTATGTGTGGACGGAGGCGCTTGCGAAACGCAAAGACATGAGGCCTTACGATCCCGTAGAGCGAAAGGGTTTGGCCATGGAGCCGACGGCGAGCGAAAAGCGGGTGCCCATCGAACTGCAGGGCAAGGCCTTCATGGTAGAGGCGGCCCTTCACGCGGTCCTGACGGACATGGGGAAGGTCCTCGTCGCTCTCCAGGAAGAGAACCGGGCCCTGAAGGAGAAAGAGGCGGGCTTCGAGGCCTTCAAGGAACGCCTGGAGACCGACAACCTCGACCTCCAGGAGCAGCTCGAGAAAACCAAGGAAGAGCTCGCGCAGTTCACGAAGGTCGACGGGCCTGCAGAGGCGCCGCCCGAGAAGAAAGGCAGGAAGTAAGTGGGCACGATCTACGCCAGCGCAATCTTCACCGAGGTCGACGGGATCCTTCTGGACACCGACAAGGTGAGATGGACGGACGCCGAAAAGCTCCGTTATCTCAACGCCGGCCAGCGGCAGGCCGTCATTCTCAAGCCTGACGCCTACACCGTGAGCACGGTCTATAAGCTCGGCGCCGGCACGAAGCAGAGCGTCCCGGACGGCACCAGCGCGTTCCAGACGCCCGCAGCCGTGACCATCCCCGAGTGCATCCAGTTCCTTCGCCTGATCCGAAACATGGGCACGACGGGCCTTGTGGCAGGGGCGGCCATCACGCCCGTCGGCATGGATTTCATGGATGCCTACAACCCGGATTGGCACAGCGCCACGGGCAACGCCGTCGTCAAGAACTACATCTACAACGAAGAGGATCCGCGGCACTTCTACGTCTCGCCTCCGCAGCCCTCAAGCTCCCAGGGGTACGTCGAGGCCGTCTTCTCCGCTTCTCCTGCCGATGTGGTGGCGGCCGCCGGGCCCAGCTACGACGTGGCCATCACGATCTCGGACGTCTACAAGGACATCCTCGTCAATTACATCCTGTTCCGCTGCTACGCGAAGGATGCGGCGTTTTCGCCGTACAACGCTTCCCGGGCGGTCGAATACTGGAACCTGTTTGTCCTCGGGCTCGAGCGAAAGGATCTGGTGAGTAAAACAATGAGCCCGAACGTGAAGAAGCCCAACCCGTCAACCGAGTAGAAGGAGTAATTATCATGGCTAACGTGCTCACATCGAAAAACGGGGTTGCCGTTACTACTACTGCCACATTCAATATCCGCGGGCATAAAGGGATGGTGAACCTGTTCTTTCAATACACTAAAGGGGATGGGACCAGCGTTGCCATAACCGCGATTGAATTTGTCCTTCCCTCAATTAGCGGTTCCACGCTCTACAAGAAAAATGCTGGGGTTATGTCTGGCTCAAATCTGACGCTGACCGCCTTAGGTGTGACGCTTGATGCAACAGGAAATTTTATTATTCCGCTGGCGGATATTCCGCTTGAGGCGACGAGCATGAAGCTCACCGTCGCATTTACTGGCGGGACCACGCAGGCGTTGCAACTGGACGCGAAAGTGGATGTGAAATAATTACCCACCTAGCTTAGGAGGACACATGAAGAAGCTGCTTTGTCTCATCGCGTTTTTTCTTTGGGCGGGTACGGCTGAAGCTGCCCGAGTGGTTAGTGACCCTTATCTGGCTCCTGCCGTTGTTCCTGACTATTTTACTGT
>MWDF01000069.1 GCA_002070415.1 Firmicutes bacterium ADurb.Bin153 | reverse complement strand
CAAATCATCTAGATATTTCATCTTGTGGCGCGCCCAGTCCAGGCGCTTCTTGAGAGTGTGGATTACATCCCTAAGCCCATTTTCCGCAGTAGGGGCCTATCGAATTGATCGTCACAGGACGGAGGGAGTGGAAGGCGATCACCCTTGAGGGCGATGGTACTCCCCGATTAGGAGTCCGAGTTTGTCGAGGGTGCGGTAGTGAAAGGGCAAGGCGTTTTCAACGTGGCTTACCTCGGTGCCGTTGGGGAGCTTGGCCTTGGTCAGGGCGATCTGATCGAAATCGAGGAACAGCTCACGCACCGATTCATCTATGGCGGCCTGTTTCAGCATGTGCTCGAGGAGGCAGTAGACGACGAGGGCGAGGTTCGTGACAAACGCAAGTCCCCTTATCCGCATCTCCGATTCGAGGAACACCGGCCTTACCTTGAGCTGGCTCTTAAGGTATCGCATCCTCGTTTCGATATGGCTTCGTCGTCTGGAAGCGCGGAATATGTCGGCGGCGCTGACGGCGGGATCCATTTGGTTTGAAACCACCACGTACTTGCCGTTCAAGGCAATGAGCCTCTGCAGTGCCTCTTCGTCCATGGACCAGCTGAAGTCGAGACGGTTGCCGTCGCTTATCACTTTCGGGTTATAGATGTTTCGATACCTGCGCAGCGGGCCGCTGAAGAAAGCGTCTATCCGCTTTTCTACATACTCGAGTTTCTTGTAGCGGCGCCTGTTTATCTTGTTGTCGCGAACGTCACGCAGCCAGGCGTCGACGGTCTCAGTCTCTTTGGATAATCTCATCTCGTCGACCTTGAGTTTGCTTGGGCTTTTGATGACGATTGCGCGAAACCACCCGGACTCGTACTGCCGTTCTTCGCCGTCAAGCTTCCGATGGAGGCATATGCCCCGTTCAGCGATGAAGAAGGACTTGCCGTCCTTGGACCTGTAGTCCGCTTCCTGGAACTCGTCGTCTCTCGTCCCGAGGATCAGCCGAGTGTAGCAGTCGTCATCGTTGGCCGGGGCTACGAACTTCGTGCCCTTTGAGTCCAGCAGGAACACGTTCTTCACGCTTGCAAGGGCCCTATCTGCTACCACAACATAGTCGGCGCGGCCTGCCTTGCTGAGCGTGGCTTTCAGAGTCTCAAGGTTATCGACGACGAGCTCGGAATCGGGCTTTTTGCCTGATTCTCGACTGCTAGTAAGGGGTATGCCGGTGCCGGCGTCCATGCACATGCCGATGCGAACGCGCTTGGCGTCGGTTCGTCCTTCCACGGCATATCCGAACATTACCAACTTGGAGTCGTCGTACGCGCCTTCGAAGTAGAACGATGTGCTATCCCATATCACGAGCTCAGGGGAGACCCCGAAGTTGCGTATGAGCTTGAGGCAGAGCAACGCCTCTATGTCGCCTGAGTACGCAGCCAAAAGCTCCAGGCAACGCCCCAGTTTATCATCGTTTAGCAGGTAGGAAGGTATCCCGAAGAGGTCAATGGTGGATACGTGATCCGCCCAATCCTCCACTTTGTACAGCGGCTTGGGAGAGTTGAGCCTGTTTAGGACGAGTATCTTGCAGACCTCGCCTACCGATATGCTGGCTCTGTTGGAGGCAAGGGGACAAACGCTGTCTACGATATCCTCAAGGCCCAGCAGAGCCAAGAGCGGTTTCAAGAGAAAGATGTTCCCGATCACCTTCGATTCATACCTCGTGAAAACGCCCGATGGATACGGGTTGAAGGTGCCGCGGTGCTGCTTCTTTGGATTCTTGAGCGCCATGCCGACCCCCCGCTTCTGTATCGGGGTTATGTTCGACACAAGTGTCGCCAGTACCTTCTCGGAATATTCTGATAATATTCCGAAGATTCAGCCTTTTCTACTGCGGAAAATGGG
>MWDF01000068.1 GCA_002070415.1 Firmicutes bacterium ADurb.Bin153 | reverse complement strand
ATGCCTATCCGGTGCAGCAGGAGACCGCAGTGACGAGAGCTGACGGATCTGTCGGATACTCAAGGGCGACGGCCACATATGACAAGCTCGGCAGGCCAACCACTGTCAGGCAGGAGGGATCCCAAGGGCTGCCTTCCGAAACCGGTTATCAGTACGACGCCTTGGGAAGGGTGACCCTGATCACCAACCCGCCCCATGAAGGGAGCCTCGCCTCAACGAAGGGCGCAGTGTACAACGACAGCCAGAGATCCGTGGAGATAACCAACGAGGTGGGCAATAAGATAAGGAACACCTACGACGGCAAGGGTCGCCTTATAGCCTCGGAGTACCTAGACGGGGGCATCTGGAAGCTCGCCTCCCATGTGAAGTACGATTCCCTGGGGATGGAAACCGAGGTTACCGACGCCCTTGGGAGCAATACGAGCAAGCAGTATGACGCCTTCGGAAGGGAGATCAAGGTAGTAAGGCCTGACCAGACCTTCATCGAGACCTGGTACGCGAACGCCAACCTCATCCTTGCCGCCAACCCTACGATCGACATGTCACTACCCGCAGGCTTCAGCAGCGTAGCGACCAAGGGGTGGAAGAAAGCGGTCGATTCCGGCGGGATAGCCTCCTACGAGGGTTACGACCTCATGGGTAGGACCATATGGGCTGCCAACAATCCCAAGGCCTCCCCTCCGGCGGGGTCTCCAATATGGGATATGACAAGGTATGAGTACGATGCCTTCGGCAGGATGACCAAGTCGGCTGTTAGGAGGACGGATACGACCTGGGACGTCACTACCTATTCTTATGTGAACGCCCAAGGAAAGCAGAACCCGTTCGGGAAGCCTATGTCCATGGATTTGCCCGGCACCACCGAAGGGATCCACAGCTATGCCTATGACGGAAGGGGCAACCTTACGGGCGAGACCATAGGCGCATCGGTTAGCATGACGAGTAGCTATGACGAGCTCGGAAGGAAGAAGCAGGCGATATACAGCGACGGTACATCGCAGACGACCACGAGGTTCTTCTACGACTGTCGGGACTGCCTCACAGCGGCGGAGTTGTACGAGAACGGGGTACTCCAGAACTTACTAGAGATGGAATACAACCTGAGGGGCTGGCAGGTAACCGAGACGCTCCATAAGGGGGCGGAGAGCTGGACCCTCGGCTATGGCTACAACGCGGCCGGCGCAAGGACTAAGGTGGTCTATCCCGATGGGACGTATGTGGACTATGAGTACGACGGCAGGGGGCTCCTCTCGAGGATACCCGGGCTGTTCGAGTACCTGCCCGGATACGGTGCCGCCGGGTTCTCTTACGATGCCAACGGCAGGCTCACAGGGGCCAGGTCCGTCAACGGAGTGACCACGGTGAGGAGCTACGACACCCTGGGGAGGCTGGGGGGCATATCCTCCGGGAGACTGCAGCCGGGTGACATATTCAGCCAAGTTTACCAGTACACATCACGAGACCTGATAAGCGGCATCACGGAGTATGACGGGGCCGGCAGGGCTCTCCAGTTCGGGTACGACAACGCTGGCCGGCTTACCAGCTCTGATGTCTTCGGCTATCAGGATAGGAGCAAGGTGCTCTATACGTATGACGGGGCTGGCAACAGGCTCACCGAAGTGTGGAAAGATGCCCAGAACCTTACAGTAGAGAGCTTCAACTATACCTACAACCCGGGCAACTACCTAACAAGCAAGGGCTCTTCAAGCTTCGTTGCCGGTTCGTATGGACAGATGACTACTCGCACTGAGGCAGGGGTTACGACTGCTTATGCGTACAACCCCATGAGGATGATGAGAGAGGCAAGTGAGGCGGGAGTCACCCTTGCTAAGTATGAATACGACGCGCTCGGCAGAAGGATCATCTCCTGGCTTGATGATGAGTGGAGGACAGTTAGCCT
>MWDF01000067.1 GCA_002070415.1 Firmicutes bacterium ADurb.Bin153 | reverse complement strand
AGGCAGGCCACGCCGTCGCCCATGTCGATGAGGCTTGCGCCCGCGTTCTGGCGGATGATCTTCTTGCGCTCCTTGAGGGCCGGCAGGACGATGATCTTCGGGTTCTCGGCGAGTTTCACGTAGTCCTTCTTCGCGAAGTCGTAGTAATAGGTGCCGTCCTCCTTCTTCGTGTAGAAGGAAGGGAAGCCGCCCCTGAGCATCTCCTCGACCTTCCCGGGCACCTTCTTGCCGAGCTGCTTCATGACCTCGACGGCCTCCTTGACGCCGATGGCGTCCCAGGTCTCGAAGGGCCCCAGCGCGTGGTTGTAGCCCCACTTCATGGCGTTGTCGATCTCCACGACGGTGTCCGCGATCTCGGGGATGCGGTTGGCGGCGTAGATGAAGTTGTTGCAGAGATACTCGCGCGCGAGTTCCGCCGCGGCGTCCTTTCCGTTGAAGACCATCTTCACGGTCTTCTCGGCGGGGGCCTCGGACTTCTTCGCCGCGCCGACGGACTCGTACCGGGGCTTGTCGGCGGGCACGTAGTCGATGGTCTTCACGTCGATGGCGAGCTTGACCTTCTTGCCCCTGGCGTCCCTGGACTTCTTGTAGAAGCCGCCCTTGGTCTTGTTGCCGAGCCATTTCTTCTGGATCATGGCCTTGACGAAGTCGGGCGGGACGAAGAGATCGCGGCTCTCGTCCTTGGGCAGCGCCTCGTAGAGGTTCGTCATGACGTGGTAGGCCGTGTCGAGGCCCACGAGGTCGATCGTCCCGAAGATGGCCGAACGGGGCCGGCCCAGCGGGGCGCTGATGATAGCGTCGATGTCCTCGACCTTCAGGCCCTTGGCCAGCATGAGATTCATGGCGTTGGACATGTCGAAGACGCCGATGCGGTTGGCGATGAAGTTGGGCACGTCCTTGCAGAGGACGACGCCCTTGCCGAGCACGTCCTCGCAGAAACGGCTCACGTACTCGACGACCTCCTTCTTCGTCTCCCCGCCGGGGATGAGCTCCACGAGCTTCATGTACCGCGGCGGGTTGAAGAAGTGGATGCCCAGGAACCGCTCCTTGAGGCCCTTGCCCAGGTTGGCCGAGATCTCGCCGATCCGGATGCCCGAGGTGTTGGTGGCCACGATGCAGCGGGGATTCACGGCCTTTTCCACCTTCGCGAAGAGGTCCTGCTTGATCTTGAGGTTCTCGATGACGGCCTCGATGACGAGGTCGACGCCGGCAAGCCACGCGAGGTTGTCCTCGAAGTTGCCGGGCCTGACCATCGCCGCGTTGCGCTTCGTGTAGAAGCTGGCGGGCCTGGCCTTCGTCGCCCCCTCGAGCCCCCGGACGGCGAAGCTGTTGCGCCACGCCGGGCTCTCCTTCGTCAGCCCCTTGGCCTTGTCCGCCTCGGTGAGCTCAGGGGGCACGATGTCGAGGAGCAGACACTCGATCCCCGCATTGGCCAGTTGGGCCGCGATGTTCGCCCCCATGACCCCCGCGCCTAAAACGGCTGCTTTCTTGATCTGAAACGACATGGTTTCCTCCTCCTGGATTCGAAATCAGGCGAAAGGCTGAAGGTGAAAGGCAAAGGGCCCGCCAAACGGACATTCCCCTCTCCCGATGCATCACCCCGGTCTTATGCCTGACATGTTTCTTGCCTGTTCGATACGGTTCCCTGCCGTTCGCCTTTTTCCTTTCGCCCTTTTCCTTTCGCCCTTGGCCTTTCGCCCTTCGCCCTTGGCCCTTGGCCTTTTGCCTTTCGCCCTTTGCCTTTCGCCTTTAGCCTTTTGCCTTTAGCCTTTCGCCCTTAGCCTTTCGCCTTTTGCCTTTCGCCCTTCGCCCTTTGCCTCACACTGTAAAGCTCTCGTCGGCGATCTCGATGGGGGTGCGGTCGCCCGCCTTGATCCCCTCGGCCCTGCCCCGTACCGAG
>MWDF01000065.1 GCA_002070415.1 Firmicutes bacterium ADurb.Bin153 | reverse complement strand
ACATGTGAAGTGTGGGGGAACATGTCAACAGGCTGCACGACCCTTACTCCATAACCTCCCTTAACTAGGAGAGCGATGTCCCTGGCCATGGTCGCCGGATCGCAAGATACATAGACGATCCTTTCCGCGCCTGTTCGCACAATAGCCTTGACGGCATCCGGGTCGCAGCCGGTCCTGGGCGGGTCCAGCACTACTACTGCTGGTTCCAGCGCCCTGATCTCATCACCGGCGAGTACGTCCTCTACCTTACCTGCCGTGAAGAAGGCATTCGTTATGCCGTTGGATGCGGCGCTTCCCCTAGCGTCTTCTACGGCCCGTTCCCCGATCTCTATGCCCATCACCCTGGAGGCCTTCTCGGCGAGCATAAGCGTGATAGTCCCTATGCCGCAATACAGGTCCAGGGCCGTTTCAGCGCCTTCAAGCGCCGCGAAATCCACAGCCGTCCTGTAAAGCGCCTCTGCTTGGTCCCTGTTCACCTGGAAGAAGGATGAGGGAGAAGCCATGAACGAATGGCCTCCGACGCGATAAAGTATCCTGTCAGTCCCTGCAAGGAGCGTGTTCTTCCCCTGAAGGACGTCCCCGAACTTCCTCCTGCTGTAGCTGTGGTATACACTTTCTACGAGCGGCAGGTCGGCCATCAGCGCCTTCGCCAATCCGGTCGAGGCGAGGTCCGCGGGTTCGGTAGAGACGAGGACGAGCATCATCGACCCTCCGTCCCCGACCCGCACAACGGCGTGCCTTACAGCCTGCCTCAGCTTCCTGTCGGCTTCGTCCAGGCGGGTCCTTAGCGCGTCGATCGCGTCCATGAACCCCGGCGAGACAACCTTGCATTCCCTGACATTCACAGCGCTGTGTGACGAGCGCCTCCTGAAACCGCATGCCGCGTGATTGCTTCCTTCATCGAGCCAGACGCGAAACTCCGCCTTGTTCCTGTATCCGAAGGGTTCCGTCATGCCGATGACGGGGCGCACCTCTACGCCCTTCACCCTGCCGATGCGCTCGATAGCGTCGGACACGACCTGCCTTTTCAGCTCCAGCTGGTACTCATAGCTAGCATGCTGCATGCTGCAGCCGCCACATTCGCCGTAATGCTGACAGAAGGGGACTCGCCTCATCTCGGACGGTTCGAGGACTTCGATGAGCCTGGCCCTAAGGAAGGACCTCCCGGACTCCGTGACGGTAGCGCTCACCCGCTCACCGGGAAGTGCCCCGTCTACGAACACGACGATCCCGTCTTTCTTCGCCACGCCGCTGCCGTCGTGGGCTATTCCGCCTATCCTCAATTCCAACTTCTCTTGCACCTTGCGCCTCCTGTGGGGGAACCTGGGAAAAGGATACCACTTCGGCTTGGCCCGTGCTTCTTTTTCGGTACAGCAGCCTTTTTTGTTGACACGGCGGTGCTCCGGGAATATACTCGAAATGTTTCTGACTTAAATAGTAGGATATAGGTGAGGAATTGAAGATCACGGCTAGGACCGAATACGGGATAAGGGCCATGTATGCGCTGGCGAAAGCAAGCGGGACAGGCCCGTTGTCGATGCGCTCGATAGCGTCGGACCAGCAGATACCGGAGAACTTCCTCGAACAGATGCTGTACCAGCTCAGGAAGGCGGGGCTAGTGACGGCGACCAGAGGGCCCGCGGGCGGGTACGAGCTGGCGAGGAAACCGGCGGATATCAGCTTCTCCGACATAGTCACCGCCCTTGAGGGGCCCGTTGCGATATGCGATTGCATCGATACTGAAGGAAGCTGCGACAGGCTGCACGCGTGCCCTGTGCACCCGGTATGGGCGAAGATAGCGGCCGGCCTCAACGACCTGCTCGAGAAATCCACTCTGGCTGATATGCTTTAGCGTCGAGGAGGAATAACATGGACAGGATCTACATGGACTACAGCGCGACCTCGCCCCTTAGGAAAGAGGCTCTGGATGCCATGATGCCCTACCTAACCGAGAATTACGGCAACCCTTCGAGCATACACTGGTT
>MWDF01000064.1 GCA_002070415.1 Firmicutes bacterium ADurb.Bin153 | reverse complement strand
CCTTGTTCGGCAAATACGAGTTCGGAAAAGGTGCTCTCCGCCAATCGACGTGTCAACCCCACCCTCCACGATCTCCAGCAATATATTCGGCACAAGTTCTGCGAAATCTTCCGGATCCACTTCCGTGAAATGGCTGCCTGTAAATGTATTGTAGGCAATCACCCCCGAAGTGGCCGTGCCCTGGATGGCTCCGATTTCTCCGTCCGTGCTCCGAAACGTGAAGAATCGATTCGAGGCCGTGATATTGTTCGTTGTGGCGTCAATCTTGATGCTTGCCGCTGCCCCCGACGACGGCCCAAGGACCTCGAATATTCCGTTGCCAACTGTGTCCTGACCGACGCCAAGTTTCCCTCTTACATAGCTTATCGTCGAGCCGCTCCCGTCTCCATCCAAATAGATTTGGGTATCCTGGCTGGAGTTACGCACCGACAATTGGCCTCCGCCGCTCGACCCCTGGTTGAAGAATAAGATATTGATGTTCGACGACGAATTCACTTTAAAGGCCCCGCCGGTTCCCTCGCTCTTCACGTGGAGGGCGCAATCCGGGCTCGTATCATTAATCCCGACCCGAGCATTGGTTGTGAGCCTCTTCGTCCCTCCCGACGTATATTCCAAGGCCAGATAGGTCTGCACATCCCGCTTGGCAATCAGGCTAATTTTCGGCGAATACGAGCTTGTGGACCGGGCTTCTATTTTCGCCTCGGAATTCGCGGCGACGTCATTCCCTCCGGCCACCATTCGGGCCGTGTACGTTCCGCTCGCATTCTCGGCGGCCAGCGCGGCAAGAGTCGTCCCGGAAAGAGATCGGTCCTTCCACTTGATTTGCGTCTTCGTGTTCTCCGTCGCCGGGGCGACCAAATTGACCCCATCGGACGTGAACGATCCAAGACCGTCCCCAAAGTACGCATTGCCATCCGACGCGGACACGTAAAACTGCCTCTCATTAGACGAGTTGTACCCGGCAATGTAGTCTTTATCGATCTGAATCCTCGTGCCGCTCGCCGCAGACCGAAACACTCCGCCGGAAAGGAGTGTGATGTCGTGATTCAGGGTCTGTCCAAGTAATCCGACGTTGTTTAGATACCAACTTGCATAAGTTCCGGACCCCCGATAATTGTCTACATTAATCACGAGCGTCGTGCCGGAATAACTTGTAACGTCGCCTTCCATCCAATAGTTGTTCGGATCGCTCTGATACGACGCTCTAGCCCGAATCCCAGCCGTGTAGGCAAGTCCGGCTTGGGTCGTAAACGATTTCGATCCCGTCCCGATGGCATGAGACGAAGTGGAGGTCGCTTTGTATCCGGCTCCCTGAGCACCCTGCGCCCCCTGAGCTCCCGTCGCTCCTTGGTATCCCTGCGAGCCCTGAGCTCCCGTCGGTCCCGTTGCTCCAGTCGCACCCTGGGGACCAGTCGGACCCTGCGGCCCCTGAAGGCCTTGGACTCCTTGAGGTCCTGGAGCTCCTTGGGGTCCGGTCGCCCCCTGGTTACCCTGAGGTCCCGTACTCCCCTGAGCTCCGGTCGCTCCCTGAGACCCCTGAACGCCCGGCTCCCCAACAGCGTTCAAATTCCAGTCGGCCTTGGTTCCGGAGCCATTGATCTTGTCCACATTTACAACCAGGGTCGTGCCGGAATACGACGTGCACTGACCCTCCATCCACACCGAAGGATAGGAATTCGACGTGGCCCTGGCCCTTGTCCCAACCGCATAGGCAAGGCCTGCCTGCGTCGTAAACGATTTGGACCCCGTTCCAACCGAAAGCGAGGTTGAAGAAGTCCCCTTGTAGCCGGCTCCCTGAGGTCCAGGAGACCCCTGATACCCCTGAACGCCCTGAGAACCCTGAAGCCCTTGTTGCCCTTGAGGTCCAGTAGCCCCTTGAGCACCGGTCGCCCCTTGCGGTCCCTGAGGTCCGGTCGGTCCCGTCGCACCCACAGCACCCTGAGATCCCTGCGCTCCCGTCGCCCCCTGAGCCCCAACCGCTCCCT
>MWDF01000063.1 GCA_002070415.1 Firmicutes bacterium ADurb.Bin153 | reverse complement strand
TGCGGGGGCAGGATTTGAACCTGCGACCTCCGGGTTATGAGCCCGACGAGCTACCAGACTGCTCCACCCCGCGACGAACTCTGGAGCGGGCAACGGGATTCGGACCCGCGACATTCAGCTTGGAAGGCTGACGCTCTACCAACTGAGCTATGCCCGCATTGTCTTTCAAGAATATTCCGGCGGCGACCTACTCTCCCGGGCCGTTGCCAGCCGAGTACCATCGGCGCTGGAGGGCTTAACTACTGTGTTCGGAATGGGAACAGGTGTGGCCCCTCCGCCGTTACCACCGGAAAACCTAAGGGTTTCCCCATATCGCCTTATGGTGGTGGAGAGAGGTGGATTCGAACCACCGTACCCATCCGGGAACAGATTTACAGTCTGTCGCCTTTAGCCGCTCGGCCATCTCTCCACGATTACCTACTTGTCTTCTGGAGCCGACGATGGGATTCGAACCCGCAACCTGCTGATTACAAATCAGCTGCTCTACCGTTGAGCTACGTCGGCGAGGCATATGTTATAATACCATCTACGAATCGGGTGAGTCAATAATCAAATATCATCCGTGCAGCACGCCTTTTGATGCGGCCCACATCGCTATGGATGAGGCGACGGCGGCGTTCAATGACTCCACGCTGCCCTTCATCGGCACCGAGACCAGGCCGTCCAGCACGGTTCTGACCCCGTCCGAAAGGCCCTCTGCCTCGGAGCCTACCACCAGGCAGTAAGGCATCGCAAACCTGATGCCGTCCACCGGTTCACCGTCCATGTCCAGACCGTAGACTTTGCAGCCGCAGTCCTTCAGGCCCTGCAGAGATCCCGCAAGGTTCTTCAGGTGCAGTATGTCCAGCCTGTAGATCGAGCCCATGCTGGCCCTCGCCACCTTGGGCGAATAGGCCCTTGCGGTCTCTCCGCCAAGAAGCACGGCCCCGTAACCGAAGGCCGCCGCGGACCTTATTATCGTTCCGACGTTTCCCGGATCCTGCACACCGTCCAGCGCCACGACCGGCTTCTCGAGGCCGATGCCGACTGCCGGGGCCCAAGCCGCCACCGCGGCGATGCCCCTTGGGTGTTCGGTATCGCACATGTACTCAAGTATGTCTTCCGATACCTCTATGACCTCCGCCCCCGACTCGTTCGCGCCCTCCAGTATCCTATGCGTGTCCTTGACCGCATGGGCCCTCGGGGACACGAAGAGGCTGACAAGGCGCGCGCCGGCGTCCACGGAATCCGCCACGAGCCTTTGGCCTTCAAGGCACACCAAGCCCTCCTCGGGCCTTGCGAGGAGAGACCTGTATCTCTTTATCTTGTCGTTGGACCTGGAGGTTATCATTCCCGGCTCCAAAATATGGCGGCCCGTCCGGGCCGCCGTACTTCATTATGTTCCGAGGGTTACTGCTTCGCCAGGCCCAGCTTCGCCTTCTCGGCGAGCTCGGTGAAAGCAGAAGCGTCGCGCACGGCGATGTCGGCCAGCACCTTGCGGTTGACCTCGACGCCGGTGGCCTTAAGGCCGGCGATGAACCTGCTGTAGGAAAGCCCGTTGAGCCTTGAGGCCGCATTGATCCTCGCGATCCACAGCTTCCTGAACTCGCGCTTGCGGTTGCGCCTGTCGCGATAGGAATATGTCAGTGAATGGAGCATCGCCTCGTGGGCGCGCCTCCAGATCTTGCTCTTCGCCCCGGTGAAGCCCTTTGCGTACTTGAGCGTCTTGTTATGCCTTCTCCTCGATACGAAACCGCCTTTTACCCTTGCCATTTTCTGTCACTCCCTCGATAAATTCTGCTTGCCTCTACCTAGGAGTAGGGCAACATGCGGTGGATGTTAGCGGCGGTCCCGCTGGCTGCTATCTTGGTGCCCCTCTTGACCCTTATAGCCTTAGGGGTCTTGTGTTCCAGCTTGTGCCTCTTGCCCGTCTTCTGGAACTTCACTTTTCCGGTGCCCGTAATCTTGATCCTCTTGGAGGCACCCTTGTGGGTCTTCATCTTAGGCATCTGCTTGTCCTCCCTGACGCATATGCTGCGTTGAACTTATCAGCCCTGTTTCGGGGCCAGTATAGTGAACATGTTGCGACCCTCAATCATCGGGGGCCTTTCTACTACAGCGACTTCGCTCAG
>MWDF01000062.1 GCA_002070415.1 Firmicutes bacterium ADurb.Bin153 | reverse complement strand
TCTCCAAGGAAGAAGCGGGTGGTGAAGCCGATGAAGGCTAAGGAGCTCAAGAAGATGTCGCCTGAGGAGCTCGATCGGAGGCTTGTAGGCCTCAAGGAGGAGCTGTTCAACCTCAGGTTTCAGCTCGCCACGAATCAGCTCGAGAACCCGCACAGAATAACCGATGTCAAGCATGACATCGCCAGGGTCAAGACTGTGATAAGGGAGCGCGAGCTAGGCGCCGTAAGGCGATAGAGAGGAGGCCAGGTTATGGAAAGCGCGAGAACCCAACGCAAGGAGAGGTTCGGCGTCGTCGTGAGCGATGCGATGGATAAGACTCGCGTGGTTGCCCTTGAGCGCACCTTCAAGGACACCCGTTACGGGAAGACGGTAAGGCGCACGAACAAGGTGAAGATCCACGACGAGAACAACGAGAGCAGGCTCGGCGACAAGGTCCGCATTATGGAGACCCGGCCGATCTCACGCGAGAAGCGGTGGCGGCTTGTGGAGATAGTGCAGAAGGCCAAGTAAACGGGGCCCCGAGCGAAAGGAGGAACACTCTGTGATTCAGCCTCAGACCATGCTCAACGTGGCTGACAATACAGGCGCCAAGAAGGTCATGTGCTTTCGAGTGCTTGGCGGCAGCGAAAGGCGCTACGCTAACGTAGGCGACATCATTATCGCCACAGTCAAAGAGGCTACGCCCGGAGGCGTTGTTAAGAAGGGCGAAATCGTCAGAGCTGTTGTTGTGCGGACCAACAAGGAGCTAAGGCGGCCCGATGGCTCGTACATCAGGTTTGACGAGAACGCTGCGGTCATAATCGATGCCCAGAACAACCCGCGTGGAACCCGAATCTTCGGGCCCGTGGCGCGCGAGCTCAGAGACCGCAGCTTCATGAAGATCATCTCACTCGCTCCAGAGGTCCTCTAGGCCTCGGGCCCATCCCAGAAGTAGGGAGGTGTGATCAGAGTGACGGCAGTAGTTAAGAAGGTCAAGAAGGGCGATACGGTTATGGTTCTCACAGGAAAAGACTCTGGTCGGCGCGGCAAGGTACTTCGTGTCCTGCCGAGCGAACAGAAGGTCCTGGTCGAGAATTTGAATATGGTTAAGCGGCACACCAAGCCCACGAATACGAACCCGCAGGGCGGCATCGTCGACAGGCCGTCTCCCATGCCTGTCGGCAAGGTGATGGTGGTGTGCGGCAAGTGCAACAAGCCTACCAGGGTAGGAATGAAAGCCAAGGAGTCCGGCAAGTTCGTGCGGGTTTGCAGGAAGTGCGGGGCCGGGCTCGACAAGTAGGACACGGAACACAGGTAGGACAGGGAGAGGCCTGAGAGGGGGTCAAGTTTATGGAGAAGACTCCGCGGCTCAAAGAGAAGTACGAGAATGAAGTCGTGCCTGCGCTCGAGCAGAAGTTCGGATACAAGAACATCATGGAGGTCCCGAAGGTTCACAAGGTCGTCGTGAGCATGGGCGTATCTGACGCCGTTCAGGACCCCAAGACGCTCGATTCCGCGGCTAACGATATGGCCCTGATCAGCGGGCAGAAGCCGATTATCACGCGCGCCAAGAAGTCGATTGCAGCGTTCAAGCTGCGTGCGGGCGTTCCCATCGGCTGCAAGGTTACTCTGCGCGGAGCAAGGATGTATTACTTCCTGGATAAGCTGTTCAATGCAGCTCTTCCCAGGATTCGTGACTTTCGGGGAGTATCGGGCGATTCCTTCGACGGGCGGGGCAACTACACGCTCGGCCTAAAGGAACAGCTTGTGTTCCCGGAAATCGAATACGACAAGGTCGACAAGATTCGCGGCATGGACATTACCATTGTGACGTCCGCCCGCACTGACGAGGAAGGCCTTGAGCTCCTCAGGCTCATGGGTCTCCCCGTGAGAACTGAGTAAGGAGGGGGAGAAATGGCGCGAAAAGGGCTTGTGGAGTCGTGGAAACGAGGGCCTAAGCACAGAGTCAGAGAGTACAACCGGTGCTCCATATGCGGGAGGCCGCGAGCATACATGCGGAAGTTCAAGATGTGCAGGATCTGCTTCCGAACCCTCGCCTCAAGGGGAGAAATCCCCGGCGTGACCAAGGCGAGTTGGTGACGGCAGGGTACGCCACGAGAGGAGGTAGAGGACGATGGTGTTGACTGACCCGATCGCGGATATGCTTACGCGGATACGCAACGCGAA
>MWDF01000061.1 GCA_002070415.1 Firmicutes bacterium ADurb.Bin153 | reverse complement strand
GATGCTCACGTCGCATACCGCGCTGTTGTCCTGGAGCTTGACCTTTACTCCCTTGTAGATGTTCTTCTTGCCCTTAGGGCCGCTCCCTACGTTATAGACCCCGTCCACCTCGGTCGCGGCAAGGGCGCCCACCACGCATATGACGTCGTTGCTTATCCTCACGCCGTCGTCCGTGTAATCGACGGTCTCCTTAACGGGTTTTGCGACCTTCTTCTCAGCCACTTCGTGTCTACCTCCAAATCGTCGGGGCTAAACCCGCTCTAGGTACTTGTTGGTGCGCGTATCCACCCTTATCTTCTCACCCTGCTGGATGAACAGAGGCACCTGGATGACCGCGCCCGTCTCAAGCTTGGCGGGCTTGGTTCCGCCCGAAGCCGTATCGCCCCTCAGCCCGGGGTCCGTCTCTACGATTTCCAGCTCGACGAAGTTGGGAAGTTCTATCCCCACTACCTTGCCCTGGTATTGCTGCACTCCTATCTCCATGTTCTCCTTCAGGTACTTGAGCGCGTCCCCGAGCGCGTCCGCGCCGAGGCTTATCTGCTCGTAGTTGTCCTGGTCCATGAAGTGGTACTGCCCGTCGCTCTCGTACAGATACTGCATCTTCCTGAAGTCAATCTGGGCGCGCGAGAGCTTCTCGCCCGCGTTGAAGGCGTTTTCTATCGTCGCTCCGGTGATTATGTTGCGAAGCTTCACCCTCACGAACGCCGCGCCCTTGCCCGGCTTGACGTGCTGGAAATCAACGACGGTCCAGATGGAGCCGTCCCATTCTACCGTAAGGCCTGTCCTCAGATCGTTCGTGGAAACCATGTGCTCAATACCCCCCGATCAAAGCTCGATTAGATGTTTTGGCGACTCGTACAGCACCTCTGCATCCGCCGCAGTTATGACCACCAGGTCTTCGATCCTCACGCCGCCCCATCCGGGGATGTATATCCCTGGCTCGACGGAGATGACCATGCCCGGCTCTATCACGCTCTCGTCGGTCACCGAAAACCTCGGTTCCTCGTGGACTTCCAGTCCTACGCCGTGTCCGAGGCCGTGTCCGAAGTACTGCCCGTATCCTTTAGATTCTATCATCACCCTTGCTTTACTGTCTACTTCCTTGCCCGTAAGCCCTGCCCTGGCGGCTTCGACACCGGCGATCTGCGAGGCCAGGACGATGTCGTATATCTCCTTCTGCCTGGCGTCCGCCTTGCCGATGCATACCGTCCTCGTCATGTCGGACGTATAGCGGTCGAAGAATCCCCCGAAGTCGATCGTCACAAGCTCGCCCTTCTGCATGAGCTTCTCGGACGCTCGCCCGTGCGGCAGCGCCCCCCTGACGCCCGAGGCCACGATGGTGTCGAAGGACGATGACATGCCGTTCTTTATCATCCATATCTCCATCTCCATGGCGAGCTGCTTTTCGCTCATGCCCGGGCGGATCGTGCCAAGGACGTGGTCGAACAGTCTGTCCGTGAGCCTGCACGCCTTCCTGATCTTCTCCAGCTCGCCGTCGTCCTTAACCACCCTGAGCTTCTCCACGGCGCCCTTCGTCGCCACGAGCGCGATGCCTCCCGCGACGGCCTCGTACGAGGTGAACTGTTCGACGGTCAGCTCCTGCGCTTCGAATCCGAGCCTTGTCACCCCGAGCTTCTTGGCCTCTTCCATCACGCATTTGTAGAACTCCCCGGCCCCGTGGGTGACGACCTTAAAGCCCTGGGCCTGCTGCCCGGCCTGCTCCGTGTACCTGAAGTCGGTAACCAGGATGTAGCCGGCCCTAGTGATGAGAAGGGCTCCTGCGGATCCTGTGAAGCCGCTGAGGTACACCCTGTTCTGTTCCTTGGTGACCAGCATCCCGTCTATGCCGTATCCGTCCAGCCTCGCCGTGAACATGTCAGCTCTCATGCTAAAACCTCCAAAAAATAATGGCCCCCACCGTATGATGAGGGCCATCAGTATTGCCGTCCGTTACTGCACGGGGCCCTTGATCTCGACTATACCATCCTTGAGTTGGGTTGTCTGCCCCGGCCTTATCGTCCACGCGGTGATCACTATGATAATCTCCTGGTCCTTCACGTCGGTGCCCCTCTTCGTGAACAGCTCCTTGATCAGAGGTATGTCCCCTAGTATCGGCACCTTGGTGATCGTCTCGATCTCGTCCTGGCTGAACAGGCCGCCGATTATGGCCGATTCGCCGTTCTTGACCGTGACTATCGTCTC
>MWDF01000060.1 GCA_002070415.1 Firmicutes bacterium ADurb.Bin153 | reverse complement strand
CGCGACGATGCTGATCTTCTGGGGCGTCTTCATCAACGTGGCCATGGTCCTGGGCATCCTGCCCGTCGTGGGCATTCCGCTGCCGTTCTTCAGCTACGGGGGGTCGTCGATGGTGAAGATGATGGCCGCCATGGGGCTCCTGATGAACGTGAGCATGCGAAGGTATGTGCTGCAATCGTAGATTGCAGAGGCATAGGGCGAAAGGCTAAAGAATTGAGGCGAAAGACGGATGGCTTCAGGCGATGGGATTTTTCATCCCGGCCATAAGCCCTGTGCCCTATGCCTTAAGCCCTCCGAAGGAGATTCTCATGATCAACAAGGGGAAAAAAGAAGTGGAAATCAAAGCCTTTCTCGGGGAAGGGACGGAATTCGAGGGGAAGCTGATCTTTACCGGCGCCGTCCGGCTCGACGGCAAGTTCAAGGGCGAGATCCTCGGCAAGGGCACTCTCGTGGTGGGGCAGGGAGGCCGGATCGAGGGCGACATCCAGGTCGACAGCCTGATGGTGGGGGGCGACGTCCGGGGGACCGTGGAGGTCCGGGAACGGACGGAGATCGACGCTACGGGCAAGCTCTTCGGCAACGTGAAGACCGGCGTTTTCGTCGTCCACGAGGGAGGGCTCTTCGAAGGCAATTGCCAGATGACAAAGGGAGGGGCGGCTCCAAAAGCGGAATAACGGAAACATTCCCTCTGTATTGCCCATCCGGGCGCACCCGTGGAGCAGGCCCCCTCCGGGCTTCACCGGGGACCTGCGCGAACACCTGTCTTCCGGGAAAAAAAGCTTGACAATTTTGAGTGTTTGTGATTAGAAGACCGCGGTTTTAGCAGGACGGAGCAAAGAGACGTTTCATGAAAAGCGCCAATTATTCTAGCTATTTGGAAGAATATTTGCTCCGGGTTGCTGTCCAGGACCCGAAAGGGCTGTTTTCCGTTTCGAACCGGGCGAATTCGTGAGTTCCCTCGGTTTTTTTGTGCCTGCTCGGCAGAGCGAGAGAGAGAGGGTAGGTAGATGGTCGATATCAATGCAACCGTATTCATTCAGCTTGTCAACTTCCTCCTCCTGATCTGGATCCTCAATCAAGTGCTCTACAAACCTCTCCTTCGGGTCATGGACCGAAGAAAGGAAATCCTGGACAAGGCCCAGGAAGAGGTGAAGACCGTCCAGGAAACGATCGACGGCCGCGTGGCCGAGTATGAGGAGAAGATCCGGTCCGCCAAGATGGAGGCCATGGGCCAGAAGGGGGATCTCGCCAAGGAGGGCTCCGAAGCAGCCAAGGCGATCACGGACAAGGCAAAGGGCGAGATCGCCGGGATGATGGGCGAGTTCCAGGCGAAACTGGAAAAGGAGCTGGCATCGGCGAGGGAACTGCTGCGGAGTCAATCCCTGAGGATCTCCTCCGAAATCGCCGAAAAGGTCCTGGGAAGGAGCATCCAATGAACCGGGGAGAGAAGACGCTGTTTTTGAGCAAATCCGAGTGGTTCGGCGTTTTCACGGGTCTCGGGGCCGTGCTCGTCTCCGCTGCGGCCTGGGCCGCCGGCGGCGAGGAACACGTGGACACCAGGGCCCAGCTCATCGACTTCGGCTGGAGAATCGCCAACTTCCTCGTGCTGCTGGCCATCCTTTACAAGCTGATGTGGAAGAAGATGAAGACCTTCTTTGCGGGCCGCCGCGAAGGCATCAAGGCGTCCCTGGAGGAGGCCGAAGTGGTCAAGGCCGAGGCCGAGAAGAAGTTCAGGGAATACGACGACAAGCTCAAGCTGGCCGAGAAGGAGATCGAGAACATCTCCGCCATGATCCGGGCCCAGGGCGAGGAGGAGAAGAAACGCATCATCGCCGATGCCGGCCGCGCCGCCGAGAAGATGAAGGAAGACGCCAAGGCGAGAATGGAGCAGGAGCTCAAGAAGGCGAAGAACGAGCTGAGGCTCGAGGCCTCGGAGCTGGCCGTCCAGATGGCCGAGGACATTTTGAAGAAGAAGGTCACGAAAGAAGACCATGAGGGCATGGTTCGCGAATATCTTGACAGGATGGTGAAGAAAAATTGATCAGCAGCGATCTGGCAAAGCGGTACGCGAGAGCGTTCTTCGACATCGCTGTCGAGGAGAGGAAGATCGAGGACTACGGGAGAGAGCTGGCTTCCTTTTCGACCATGGTCCTGCAGAACAAGGCCCTGCAGGAGTTCCTGGCCAACCCAATCTTTGAGCTGAAGGCAAAGAAGTCCGTCGTCGAGGAGCTGCTCGCCCTCGTGAAGATGTCCGATCGGACGGCCAACTTCGTTCGACTGCTCGTGGACAAGCAGCGCATCGGGATGCTCGCGGAGGTGGAGAACGCCTACAAGGAGCTCATGGACAAGACCCTGAAGAAGGTCCGCGTGTCCGTCCGGACCGCCTACCCCCTCAACGCCGAGCTGGAGCAGGCCCTGAAGCAGAGGGTGGCCGAGATGACGGGCAAGGAAGTGGAAATGACGGTCGAGGACGACACCT
>MWDF01000059.1 GCA_002070415.1 Firmicutes bacterium ADurb.Bin153 | reverse complement strand
CACGCAAGTACGCCAAGAACCTCCCGCGCGGCGATGCGCGGCTTTGCCGTGTTCGGCTCTTGGACGCATTGCCCGAGCCGCTCGCCGCCAAGGGAGCCCGGGAAAACTGGGGAAAGTCCTGCCGGTTTCTCCGCTTGAGGCTCGCCGGCGCTCTTGACTACAAATGCTCCCGTTCGCATCGAGGAAAGGACACCGCCTTCCATGCCCCTTCTGTGGTGTCAACGCCGACGTGATTTTGACCCCCTAACGCCGGCCGGGATCTGACCCCCCTACCTCTAGACCTTCGGACCCGAGTAGACTCCCGCGCGCGCTTTCTCCTTTAGCCTGTAGCTCTCACCTCGGATGTTGATGATGTGTGAGTGGTGCAGCAGCCGGTCGAGAATGGCGCTGGCCAGGACCGCGTCGCCCATCAGCTCGCCCCAGTCCCCGAAACTCTTGTTGCTGGTCACGATTGTGCTCGACCTCTCGTACCTGGCGCTCACCACCTGGAAGAACAAGTCGGCCTCGAGGCTGTCCAGTGGAAGGAAGCCGACCTCGTCGCAGATCAGCAGCTTGGGCCGAAGGTACATGGCCACTCTCCGGCGGATCCTGCCCTCCTCGTGCGCCTTCTTCAGGTCAGCCAGCATGTCGTGGGCTTTGGTGAAATACACGCTGATCCCGTGCTTGACCGCCTCCATGCCGAGGGCTATCGAGAGATGGCTCTTGCCCACCCCAGGCGGCCCCAGGAACACCACGTTCACCGCCTCGTTCAGGAAGGACAAGGTGGCCAACTCCATGACCAGTTTCTTGTCCACGCTGGGCTGGAACTCGAAGTCGAACTCCTCCAGCGTCCTCTTGAAGGGGAAGTGGGCCAGTTTGCTCCTGGCTTCGACGTTCCTTTGGTGTCTCTTGGCGATCTCCTCTCCCAGGATGTCGGAAAGGAAGTCGGCGTAGGTGGCGTTTTCGGCCGCGGCCTTCTGCAGCCTGGAATCAAGGATCTCCGAAGCCTGCAGGAGCCCCAGAGTCTCGAGGCAAGCCCGCGCCTTCTCCAGGGCGATCACCGGCCATCGCCTCCCGCCACCGCCGCGTACACCGATAGGGGTCTGGTTTCTACCACCGGCTCCTGCACCCGGATGCCCAGGGGCTCGCGCCGAGGCACCGGAGCCGACATGGGGATCCCGCTGTACTGGCCCTCGACAGATTGCCTTGTGCCGGGCGTCCTGGCCTTCTCGAACAGCGCCACTCTCTTGTCCTGGTAGCGAACTTCTACCGAGAACCCAAGGTCCACCACCGCGACCTCTTTCCTCGCCAGCTGCCAGGGTACCCCGTAGTAGGACCTGTTGAAGGAGACGAAGCCGTCCCTGGCTACCTTGCGCATTTCGGTTAGGTAACGTACTAGGGTGTCTGGCCTGGGCAGAGAGTTCAACTTCTCCTCCTTGAACCTGTCCACGGGCCTCTCGTTGGTCGTGCCGTGCACCCGGCGCCCGACTTCAGCGCACCACGTGAGCGCCTGCCTGTTTAGGTCGAGGAGGTCGCGGAACTTCCTCTCCGGCCAGAAGTTCCTCTTCACGTACTTGACCCCCGACTCAACCTTGCCCTTGGTCTGAGCCCTGTAGGCGTGACAGAGTTCGGGGATGAAGCCGAACGTTAGGGCGAAGTCCAGGAACTGCGGGTTCCAGATAGGGTTCTTCTGGCTGTCGACATCCAAGACCACGGTCTTCATCCTGTCAAAGAGCACTTTCTGGGGAACGCCGCCGAAGTGCTCGAAGCCGTGGATCAGACACTTGATGAGCGACGTGGTATCGCTCCTGGTCGTGAACTCCACATACATGTCCCTGGAGTACCCCAGCGTGAGGACCAGGAAGTACAACCTCTTTTTCCGACCGTTCTCTATGTACTTGACCTCGCCCCAGTCTGCCTGAGCCTGTTCACCGGGCCCGGTCTCGTAACGCATCACAGCCTCAGGCTGCCGGAGCGCCCTGAACGGGTGCACAAACTCCTTAAGAATGGAGATCCCGCCCGGGTAACCTAACTGCCTAATCTCCCGAAGGATTACCACACAGTTCAAGACGCCTTTACCCACAAGTTCCAGGACCTTTTCCTTGTATGGATCGAGCAACGACGGCCTCTTGGGCGCCGGCTTTCGCTCCGGTACCTCCCTGACCCGCAGGTACTTCCTCACCGTGTTCCGAGAAACACCCAGTTCACGTGAGATTTCCTTGATGCCCTTGCCACTTCCGTGAAGCTCAAATATGCTCAAGACAGACCCTCCTCCCAGCATTCGACCTCTCCTTTGCGTTGGCGTGCTAAGGAAAGGCTTCTTGGGTGGGGGGTCAATTCCATTCCGGCGCTATGGGGTCAATTTACCACCGGCGCTAACATAACGACGTGTATACGGACGACCTGGGCTACCTGTATCTCTACCTCCCCCAAGGAGCGAGAGTCACAGCAGCAAGGACGGCGTCCAATTCGTACGCCGGGGTAGTTGCTACAGACGCTACAGGTGCTTCAGATGGTACCCTTGCTGTGGTAGAGACACCAACAGGGTCGTCATCCGGTTCAAGCACTGCGCCCAGTTTCCGCGCGATTACTTCGAGCGGGCG
>MWDF01000058.1 GCA_002070415.1 Firmicutes bacterium ADurb.Bin153 | reverse complement strand
GTCGTACTTGATCTCGGGGAATATGAGCTGTTCCTTCAAACCCAGGGTGAAATTGCCGCGGCCGTCGAAACCGCTAGTGGAAATTCCCCTGAAGTCCCTGATGCGAGGAAGGCTCACGTTGAAGAGCTTGTCCAGGAAGTACTGCATCCTGTCCCCGCGCAGAGTGACCTTCGCCCCGATCGGGACACCGGCCCTGAGCTTGAAATTGGCTATCGACCTCTTGGCCTTGGTTATGAGGGGCTTCTGCCCTGTTACGGTGGCGAGGTCGGCTGCGGCCGAATCCAAAGCCTTCGGATCCTGCGTCGCTTCGCTCACACCCATGTTGACAACGACCTTGACGAGCTTAGGCACCTCGTTGACGTTCTTGTACCCGAACCTCTTTGTGAGGGCCGGTACTACCTCTTCCCTGTACTTGTCCTGTAGACGCGGCATATTATATCCTCCTCCCAGCCCTACTTGTCGAGGCTGGTCCCGCACTTTGCGCAAGTGCGTGAGAAGTTTCCTTCTCCGTCAGCCTTCATTCTGACCCGGGTTGCCTTGTTGCATTTGCTGCATACGACCATCACCTTAGACGCATGTATCGGCATAGGAGTATCCACTATCCCGCCCTGAGGAGCGGTCTTCGAAGGCTTCATATGCTTCTTGGCGATGTTCATGTTCTCCACGATGACCTTCTCGTCGGCGGGGACCGTGCGCAGGACCTTCCCCTTGCGCCCCGAGTCCTTGCCCGAGATCACCTGTACGTTGTCGCCCTTCTTGATCTTCATCTCACTGCTCCTCCGTCCTAAAGAACTTCAGGGGCGAGGGAAATTATCTTCATATAGTTCTTGTCCCTCAGTTCCCTAGCCACGGGCCCGAAGATGCGCGTGCCCCTCGGGTTCATCTGGTCATTGATAATCACCGCCGCGTTCTCGTCGAAGCGGATGTATGATCCGTCGGGGCGCCTCAGCTGCTTGCTGGTGCGTACGACGACCGCCTTGACGATCTCGCCCTTTTTCACAACGCCTCCGGGCGTAGCTTCCTTTACCGACGCGACGATTATGTCGCCTACGCTTGCATACCTTCTCCTGGAGCCGCCTGACACTCTGAAGCACATGATCTTCTTTGCGCCGGAGTTGTCGGCAACATTCAGAACCGTTTGAGCCTGTATCATCTATTGCCCCTCCTCTCGGCTACTTCGCGCGCTCGATTATATCGACGAGCCTCCAACGCTTTTCCTTGGACATGGGCCTGGTCTCCATGACCCTGACCTTGTCCCCGACGTGGCTCTCGTTCTTCTCATCGTGCACCTTTATCCTGCTCGACCTTCTTACGGTCTTACCGTAGAGAGGGTGGCTGAAAGTGCGCTCGATGACCACTATGCGGGTCTTGTCCATCTTGTCGCTGACGACCTCGCCGGTCCTTTCCTTGCGCTCGTTCCTGGTTTCTTCCATTCTCAGTCCCTCCCCCCTCATCCGCGCGCCGTCTTGAGCTCGCGCTCGCGGATTACGGTCTTCACACGGGCTATGTTCTTCTTGACTTCGCCTATCTTGTTGGGGTTGTCCAACTGGTTAGTGGCGAGCTGGAACCTCAGGTTGAACAGCTCCTCCTTGAGTGTGGAGAGCTTTTTCGTGAGTTCTTCCGCCGTAAGTTCGCGTACATCCTTAGGCTTCATTTGCCTCGCCCTCCTTCTCGACGTTCTCTGTCTCGCCCTTCTGCACTATCCTCGACGATACGGGGAGCTTGTGCATCGCGAGGCGAAGCGCTTCCTTCGCGTCGGTCTCGGGCACGCCCGCTATCTCGAACATGACTCTTCCGGGCTTTATGACAGCCACCCAGTATTCAGGAGAACCCTTGCCCGAGCCCATACGGGTCTCGGCGGGCTTCTGCGTGACCGGCTTGTCGGGGAATATCCTTATCCAGACGTTGCCGCCGCGCTTTATATAACGGGTCATCGCGATACGGGCCGCTTCTATCTGCCTGTCGGTCACCCAGCCGCATTCGGTCGCGACCAGGCCGTAATCACCGAAAGCCACGGTGTTGCCCCTGGTTGCCTTCCCGGTCATGCGTCCGCGGTGCACCCTTCTGAACTTGACCCTCTTCGGCATCAACATGGTTAACGCCCTCCCTGCTGGTTCCGGCGGGTCGCCCTCTGCGGAAGTACTTCGCCCTTATAGATCCAGACCTTGACGCCGATGCGCCCGTAGGTCGTATTGGCTTCGGCGAAACCGTAGTCAACATCCGCCCTGAGCGTGTGAAGAGGAAGCCTGCCGACGGAGTAGCCCTCTGACCTTGCGATCTCGGCCCCGCCGAGCCTTCCGGAACACCTCATCTTGATTCCGAGGCATCCGAGCTTCTCGGCCCTTCCCATCGCCTGCTTCATCGCGCGCCTGAAGGCGATTCTCTTCTCCAGCTGGCTCGCTATGTTCTCGGCTACGAGCTTGGCCTCGAGGTCGGGGTTCTTGACCTCGTTGATGCTAAGGAGCACCTGCTTGCCTGTCATGGCCTGCAGCTCTTTCCTGAGCTCCTCGGACCTCTTTCCGCCGCTTCCGATTATCACGCCCGGCTTGCCGGTGTGTATTATGAACTTGATAACGTTGTTGGCCTTGCGCTCTATCTGGACCCTAGAGATGCTTCCGGGATTGTTCTCCCTCTTCGAAGGGTCCTTGGACGCGGGTACGCCTTCCTTCTTGTTGAAGTCGTACTCCCTTATGAACTTCTTGAGCCTCAGGTCCTCATGGAGCTGGTCCGCATAGGATTTCTCCGCATACCACGCGGAATCCCAGTCCTTGATCACGCCAACCCTGAAGCCTATCGGGTTAACCTTC
>MWDF01000057.1 GCA_002070415.1 Firmicutes bacterium ADurb.Bin153 | reverse complement strand
CCGGTAACATGAATTATGAGTCAACGACCACTATGCATCGTCACCTCCGGTAACATTTATTGTGAGGCAATTCGCTTGATAATCTCGTTGACTTCGGTTACGGTAATTTCCAGTTTCATGAGGCGCTTTCTCCTTTCATGGGGGGTTTGAGCTAAACCCTTGTAAAGGAAAAGCGCCTTTTTTACGAGACAGAGGATTTACACAAGATTTTTTACACTACCTGAAACCGGCTCGCGATGACGGCTTTTGTGAAGATTGCCGTGGGGCTGGCACCCCTTGCAATGACTTATTTCTTTTGACAGTTAGCAAGAACACTTAAGGGAGGGTCGGGTCGATGAAGAGACGCGCGTGGCTCTACGGGCTCTGTGGTCTGCTGATCCTGGCATTGGCGGTCGGCTGTTCGGGGCCGGAGGAGAAGAAGCTCAAGTTTTTCAACAAGGGCAAGGAGCTCTATGAGAAGGGGCAGTACACGGAGGCGAAGCTGGAGTTCAAGAACGCCCTGCAGATCGACCCGAAGTACGCCGAGGCCTACTACCTGCTGGGGATGGCGGAGATTCGGTCGGGCAATCCCCGGGGGGCCTACGGGGCGTACATGAAGACCGTCGAGCTGGACCCGAAGCACCTGAAGGCGCACCTGGAGCTGGGGCGGCTCTACCTGGGGGCCCGGATGATGGACAAGGCCCAGGAGGAGGCGTCGCTCATCCTGAAGGAAGACCCGAAGAACGAGGAGGGTCTCCTGCTGCAGAGCGCCCTTCATATGGCGAAGCAGGACACCGGCAAGGCGCGGGCCATCCTGGAGGGGCTCATCGGGCAGGGCTCCGTCAACCCCGAAGTCTTCCTGATGCTCTCCCTGGTCTCCCGGCAGGCCGGCGACGACAGGGGCGAGGGCGACGCCATCGGGCGGGGGCTCCAGGCAAGCCCGGCGTCGGTCAAGTTGCTCATGGCCCTGGCCGACCACCACGTCCGGCACAAGCGCCTGGACGAGGCGACGGCGGCCGTGAAGAAGGCGATCGAGATCGAGCCGGGCAACGTGCGCATCCGCATCGCCCTGGCAAACCTGTACTGGGAGAGCGGCAAGACGGCCGAGGCCGGCGAGGCGCTGAAGGCCGTCACGGCCTCCGATCCGAAGAAGGAGGATGCCTGGATCGAGGTGGCCGGGTTCTACCTCCAGAGGAAGAAAATGGATGACGCCGAGCGCGAGCTGAAGGCGGGCATCCAGCACAACGACAAGAGTATGAAGATCCGCTTCGCCCTGGCGGATCTGTACGCCGGCACGGGCCGGGTGGACGAGGCCACGGCCCTGCTGAAGGAATGCCTGGGCTTCTCGAAGGACGCCGCCAGCCCGGATGTCATCCAGGCCAAGAACGCCCTGGCGAAAATCGCGCTGGCGCGGCGGGACTTCAACGAGGCAAAAAGGTACGCCGACGAGGTGATCAAGGAGAGCCCGAAGAACACGGACGCCCTGTTCGCACGGGGCACCGTCTACCTGACGAAGGGCGAGGCGGCCAGCGCCATCCCGGATTTCCGGACCGTCGTCACGGAAAACCCGCAGTTCATCCCCGCCCAGATCCGGCTGGCGGAGGCGCACGCACTCAACGGCGAGCCGAACCTGGCCATGGACACCCTGAAGGCGGCCCTGCGCGTGGACCCGAAATCGCGCGATCTCAACCGGGCCCTCGCCAGGCAGTACGCCATGCAGCGCAATTTCAAGGAGGCCGAGTCCCTCCTGAAAAAGCTCCTGCAGGCCAGCCCCGGCGACCTGGAGGTGATGGTCGACTTGGGGAATGTCCACGTGCTCAGCGGCAACTATAGACAGGCCGAGGCCCGGTTTGCCGAGGTGAAGCGCAGGGCGCCCAACGCCCCCGGGGGATACGTCAAGATGGCCGAGGCGGAGATGGCACAGGGCAAGTGGGACCGCGCCGCCACGGAGCTGGAGCAGGCCCTGAGAGTCGACCCCCGGGCCGACGCCGTTGCGGCCATGCTGGCCCAGGCCTACGTGCGGACGCGGCAGCCTGCCAAAGCCGTTGCCCTGGCCGAGGCGCGGATCGCCAGGGACCCGAAGGGCGCCTTCGCGCACAACCTGCTGGGCGAGATCCGGCTCTCCCAGCGGGAGTTCAAGACGGCGGAAGGCTCCTTCCGCAAGGCCGTCGAGCTGCAGCCGCTCTGGCAGGTCCCCCACAACAACCTGGCAACCGCTCTCCTAGTGCAGGGGAAGAAGGACGAGGCGATCGGTGAGCTGGAGGCGGCCGTCAAGGCCAACCCGGACAACATGGGGGCCTACCTGACCATTGCCGCGATTTACATCCAGGGGAAGGACTATAAGAAGGCCATCGAGTCCTACGAGCGGGCCCTGGCGCGAAAGCCCGACCTCTGGGTAGCCAACAACGACATGGCTTTCCTGCTGGCGGAGTCGGGGGGTGATCTCGACAAGGCCCTGTCCCTGGCTCAGAAGGCGCTCGCGCAGCGGCCCGAGGATGCGCCCGTGCTCGACACGGCAGGATGGGTCTACTTCAAGAAGGGCGACACGGCCAAGGCCATCGAATACCTGGAGCGCGGACGGGACAAGGTCCCCGGCGATCCCGGCCTGAATTACCACTTGGGCATGGCCTACCTGAAGGCCGGCAAGAAGGAGCAGGCGAAGGACTGCCTGAAGAAAGCGCTCGCGTCGGGACGGGAGTTCCAGGGGAAGGAGGACGCTGAACGGGCGCTGGGGGCGCTTTAAAGAGTTCGTTGGTAAGTTGGTTAGTTCGGCGCCACAAAGTGGCGAGTTTTAAGTTTGAAGTGGTTAGGTGTGAGAAAGTCGACCGTTGTTTACAGTTTTTCGGGATAAAAGTATTCGATCAATTTCTCTTCTGGGGTTAAGCC
>MWDF01000056.1 GCA_002070415.1 Firmicutes bacterium ADurb.Bin153 | reverse complement strand
TCTGGGCAGAACTCAACCATCTATGCCGGGCTCCCTTTCGGTTAGATCAAGGGCGGTGATCCTCTTGCCGTACTGCCCATCGGTGAAGGTGATGGTGGCGATCTGCTCGGTATGGATTGCGGTCCTGGCGAGGTCGGCAAGGGCCTCATCGAACGTGCCGTACTTCTCCCCAGCCACATCGAAGATGGAATAGATGGTGTACTTCTTCCCGTTCTTCTCTCCGGCCTTGGCCTCGACGTTCTTTATCAGGACCGATACCGTCTGTTCTCCAGCGGCTTCCTTCTTGGTGGACTTCTTCTGGGGTTCCTGCAGAGGGGCCTTGGTTTCCTGCGGGGCCTGCGCCTGGGGCTCATCATGGGTCTGCCCATCCAACTCCTCGGCGGGTGTGGGCCTGTATCCTGCCAGCACGACCACCCACGCAAGCACGTTGCGGAGTGCCTTTGCACATGCCCTGGTCTGCGCCATAGAGCGGAGCTGGAAGAGCGGAACCTTGACCTCTCCGGTCGCAACCTTCTCCTTGAGCGGCATCTTCTTGCCGGGCTTGTTCGGGTTATCAACCCATGTGATCATGTTGCTCGGCGGGTCTTCGACCTGTTTCGTGCCGTCCTTGAGGACATACAGGTACTCGTACTTTGTCCGGGCAGACCACTTCTCCTCGTCGTTCAGGCACATGGCCTCGGCTGCTGAAACCTCCATGCCGTCTGCCCTGATAGCAACGGCCTTGGCAAGGAATCCCTGGGCTGCGCCGTAGTCGATGAACTCAGTGGAGATGACCTTGACGGTGATTCCGTAGAACCTTCCAACGGTCTGCCAGTCCTCAAACTCGAGGTACTGCTCCCCGTTCATCATGACCTTCTTGGTCTTGGCCGCCAGCACGGTATGAAGGGCTTTGGCCGCTTCGGTTGCCTCGGCAAGAACCTCGTCGGGCCTTCGGTAGACCTGAATGTCTCCCCTCGGTTCGTCATAGGATTGTGGTAATGTGTTCATTATCTTCCCCTCCTTTGGGTTATCTGTCATACGTTCCGGCAAGCACCCTGTTCAGTGCCTCCAGATTCTTCTCTGCCTTCGGCCTGTCCTCCTCCGAACAGACCTCGAGCCAGCGCTCTACACGGGCAATGTCGGACTGTATGGCCGTGCGGATCTTGTGGAGGCTGGCCCTCTTCGGTGCCTTCTTCATGGGCTTGGTGGAGTCGTAGGGCATTGTCACTTGCACACCCTCCCCACCATAAGCTCGGCCTGCGCCTGCTTGTACCCCGCCTGTTCCCCGTGCCGGTATGCGGCATAGGAGCAGACACCGAGGGCCACGGTCACGGCCAGGACCAGGGCGATGATGTCAACGGCGAGAGAGAGTCTATTCATTGGATTCCTCCACCTTGGGCCATTCCTGGAACTCGCCGCAGAAATCTGTTGGCCTAACCGCCGGCCACCAGTCGTGAGGAACTTCGTCCGGGGCCCGGAACGATGGCGGGTATCTATGGCATGACATACTCTCCACATGGAAGAACCGGCAGTCTTTGCAGGTCATCTCTCACCCCACCTTCCGGGCCATCGGCCCAACGTCTTGCTGCGCTGTCATCGGGTCCACCTTCAGGAAGGTCCGGTCGGGGCAGGCAAGGCGGTAGCAGACCGGGACATGCTTCGGCTTCTTCGGTATGCCGAGCCGTTCTTCCAGGGCTTCCAGGCCGTCGAGGTTCGTAACCAGTTCCGTGATGTCCACCACCACCGGGCGGCCCTTGACATCCTGAACACAGAGCACAGCCTCAACATCGATGCCATGCTCATTGGTTCCCGGCAGCCATGACTCCGTGCCGATCACGTTTACCTGTACCCCGTGCCATTCGATGTAGGTATCCACCGAGCGGCTTTCCCAGTTCGGATTGGTTGTCGTTGCAAGGTTCATGTTCCCCTCCTTTTGCCTTATCGGCATTTCAATCGTTAACCCTTATATACCTGCGATCATATCCGGTGTCAAGGGCTATTTATACAATTCCCCTATAATTGCCATACACCATTGTATTCATTGACGTTAAAAATAATGAGCAAATAGGGCTTGACTAGCGCCACCTATTGGATTATTTATTCCCTATGGTCGCAAAACTTGATTCCATAATGGTAGAGAGCTACAGGAAGAAACGTGGATTTACTCCTGACGAGATATCGCGCTTACTCGGATATAAAACCCGGCAGGGGTATTACTACATGCTCAAGGCGCAGTCGCTGGTGAGGGTTCCGATCCTTGCCAAAATCTTCGGGGTTGAGAAGCGCGACCTCGTAATCATCGACTGCTGATGACGCGACAGCTCGCAGACCTCCTTTGGGCGTCCTCAAATCTGGCTCAACCACAGGGCCGAGGGTGCCCCTTTTTGTCCAACCAGGAGGCCCTCTTAGCCGGGCTTCCTTCTCACTTGGCCGGGGTCGCCAACCATCGGCTCCGGCCCTTTTTACTGCCCCTCAAACCGGCGGCCTCTGCCGGTCAGCACCGCTACCCGGTGCTCTCAAAACAGGTGCGTCCTAAGGTCCGCACGAGAGCACCGGGTTTTTTCGCAAGCAAAGTGTGTCATCTGCCGCTGGCAGGACCGGGGATCAGGGGCGGTATCGCCTCCCCAGGGATATTTTTGAGGTGATGAAATGACAACCGAGCAAGAGATCGTTGAGCGCAGGAAACACATCGAGGCTCACCCCGAGGACATGACCCGGGACGAGATATGGTGGCGGGACATGGGCAAGGATGAGCAGCGCATAAACGGCATGAGGAACGGCGCAATGCGTAGAGCAAAGAGCCGGGGCATAGTATTGAGCCTGGCCGAGGTCCGGGCCATGACGGAGGAGCAGTTGAGGGAGATGGTGGGATAGGAAAGGAGAAACCATGGAAGAGTACAACACGGAGTTCAGGGACATGGAGTGCAGA
>MWDF01000055.1 GCA_002070415.1 Firmicutes bacterium ADurb.Bin153 | reverse complement strand
CGAGACCCCGAGCCTGCTCTTTACGGCTAAGGATGGGGACGCTGTGGCCATCACGGCGAACCTGATCTCCGGGGTATACGTCCGGGTGGATGACTACCACAGCGACACGGTGCTCATGGCCAGGACGGCGATATCGAGCCTCACGAACCCGACCAGCTTCACGTTGAGCAACTCATACACCATGATCGTGAACTCAGGCCGGTCCTTCGAGTTCCGCTATGTGACCGTGGAATATATCTGGAACAGCTCGAACCACATACCGGACGAGTACGTCCTGAAGGTGAACAACCTGAAATACCACTAAGGCGTGTGATGATATGAAGACCGAGCTCATCTCTATCAGGAAAGTGAAACCGAACCCGGAGAACCCGAGGACGATCAAGGACGCTGCCTTCAAGCGCCTTGTGAAATCCCTGGAGGACTGCCCTGACCTGTTCAATGCTCGCCCGCTGCTCTGCTCGGACCGTACCGGTGAACTGGTCGTGCTCGGGGGGAACATGCGCCTGCGGGCGGCGAAGGAGCTGAAGTACAAAGAGGTTCCGGTCATCATTATGAAGGGCCTCACCGAGGAGCAGGAGCGTGAGATCGCCATCAAGGACAACGGGGCGTTCGGCGAGTGGGACTATGACGCCCTGGCGAACGACTGGAGCCATCTGCCTCTTGCAGATTGGGGCGTGGACATACCGGATGACTTCGTGGCACCGAGCGAGCCGGAAGATAATCGGGACGCGGAGCCCCAGATTGACAAGGCCGAGGAACTTAACAAGGTCTGGCAAGTAAAGACGGGCGACCTGTGGCAGATCGGGGAGCACAGGCTCCTATGCGGGGACTCGACGAAAAAAGAGGACGTGGGGCGGATTATGGGCGGAGAAAAGGCGGATTTATGTTTCACTTCGCCGCCGTATGCAGCCCAAAGAGAATACCATATAGGAGATTTTGATTGGTTGAAGTTAATGACAGGCGTTAGCGAGCAAGCAATATCCGCGTGTAGAGAAAATGCGTCCATCCTTGTGAATTTAGGCCTTGTCCATGTTGACGGAAAAGTATCGCGCTATTGGGAACCGTGGATTGATTGGATGGAGGAAAATGGACAGCCGCTTTATGGTTGGTATGTTTGGGATAAACAAAATGGTTTGATGGGAGATTGGCATGGGAGACTCGCCCCAGCCCATGAGTGGCTTTTCCATTTTGCAAACAAGCCAGCGAGGGCAAACAAGACAGCGGCAACAAAATATTCAGAAAGCGGCGTAACTCATTATAAAAAAGATAAAGTTGGGTTGCGTAAGAAGGATGGGAAGTTAAATGGCTTCACAATGGCCGGGCAATCTGTAAATGCCACAAAGGTTATTGACAGTGTAATCCGTTGCCAACCACAAAGGGGAGGCATCCCCGGGCACCCTGCGCCTTTTAGCGTGGAATTTGCTACCATATTGGCGGAAGTATACAGCGCGAAAAATGGAATTATCCTTGACCCCTTTCTCGGCTCCGGCACCACAATGGTCGCCTGTCAGAATCTCTCCCGCAAGTGTCGGGGCATAGAGATAAGCCCTGCATACTGCGCCGTCATCCTTGAGCGCATGAAGACGGCGTTCCCTGAGTTGAAGATTGAGAGGGCGGAGAATGGCAATATCTGAGAAGGATTTCATAAGGGCACTGGAAAAGAACGGCGGGTGGACTTCCCAAACCGCTAAAGCCCTCGGAGTATCCCATCAGGCCGTAAGACAAAGGCTTCTTAGAAACAAGAAGCTGATGATGAAGCAGCAGGAAATCAAGGAAATGTATCTGGACCTGGCAGAGTCCAAGGTGGTCAAGGCCGTCAATGATGGAGCGGCTTGGGCCATCTGCTTCTACCTGAAGTGCCAGGGCAAGCACCGGGGATGGATTGAGACCGTCAGGAACGAGCATTCAGGCCCGGACGGCGGACCCATACAGACCGAGGACAAGAAGCCGGATTATTCCAAACTGAGCAAGGATGAACTTAGACAGCTGCATGAACTCTACGAGAAGCTCTACGCCAAGGATTAGGCAGGGCGACAAGAGCGACATAGACAAGGCCCTGGCCGAGAAGGACCTCGCGTTCTTCATCAGGGCCTTGTGGCGATACATCGACCCCTCCCCGTATGTGGGCGGGTGGCACATCGCCGCCATCTGTGAGCACCTGGAGGCGGTCACAAGGGGGGAGATCAAGCGCCTGATCATCACCATGCCGCCCAGGCACATGAAGAGCATCGGCGTGTCGGTCGCCTGGCCCGCCTGGTCGTGGATCTCACGGCCGGAAGCCCGGTTCCTCTTCAGCTCCTACGCGGCGAACCTTGCCATCCGCGACTCGGTGAAGTGCAGGAGGCTCATCGAGTGTCCGCAGTTCCAGGCCTGGTGGCCGGACAGGTTCTCCTTGACCTCGGACCAGAATACCAAGATCCGCTTCGAGAACGACCACCAGGGGTACAGGATCAGCACCTCGGTGGGCGGGGCGAACACGGGCGAGGGCGGCGACATCATCGTGATCGATGACCCGCACAACGCCATCGAGGTCGAGAGCGATATACAGCGCCAGGCATGTATCGACTGGTGGGACGGCGCCATGTCCACCAGGCTCAACGATGCGAGGACCGGAGCCTATGTGATCGTGTGCCAGCGGACCCACTACCGGGACCTGATCGGCCATGTGCTGAACCAGGAGGATTGGGTCCACCTGAACCTTCCCGCCGAGTTCGAGCCCGGCAACAGGTGCGTGACCTCCATCGGGTGGGAAGACCCCAGGAAGGAAGAGGGCGAGCTGCTCTGGCCGGACAAGTTCAGGGGCGAGGACATCGACACCCTCAAGGAGAAGCTCGGGACGTACCGGGCGGCGGCTCAGTTGCAGCAGAGGCCCTCACCGAAGGGCGGGGGCATCATCAAGATCGATTGGTTCAACTACCTTCCGGCCGAGCCGTTCACCCTGGCGAAGATCCAATCCTGGGACACGGCTTTCAAGGAGGGCAAGGAGAACGACTACTCCGTCTGTGAGACATGGCTCCAGACAGAGGCCGGATACATGCTCTCCCATGTGTGGCGGGGTAAAGTGGCCTTCCCGGACCTCAAGCGCATCGCCGTGAGCCTCTACGAGAGAGAGAAACCCTCGGCGGTCCTGGTGGAGGATGCGGCCAGCGGCCAGAGTCTGATCCAGGAGCTGCGGAAGACCACCATCCCGATCATCCCGGTGAAGCCTGACCGGGACAAGATCGCACGGGCATCCGCCGTATCCCCGACCATCGAGGCGGGGAAGGTCTACC
>MWDF01000054.1 GCA_002070415.1 Firmicutes bacterium ADurb.Bin153 | reverse complement strand
CAGGACGGCAGCGGCCACATCTATGTGTGGTCCGAGGCACTGGCGGCAAGGAAAGATATGAGGCCCTACGATCATCAGACGAAAGGCAGCAAGGCCCTTGAGCCCACGGCGACCGAGAAGCGCGTGCCTATCGAGCTTCAGGGTAAAACCTTCCTCGTCGAGGATGGGCTTCATGCTGTCCTGACCGACATGGGCAAGGTCCTCGTCGCTCTCCAAGAAGAGGCCCGAGCACTGAAGGAGAAGGCGGCAGGCTTCGAAGCCTTCAAGGAGCGCCTCGAGACCGACAACCTCGACCTCCAGGAGCAGCTCGAGAAGGCGACGGCAGAGCTCAAGCAGTTCACCGAGGCCAGCGAACCGGCGCCCCAGGAGAAGAAAGGCAGGAAGTAAGTGGGCACGATCTACGCAAGCACGCTCTTCACCGAGGTCGACGGGGTCCTTCTCGACACCGACAAGGTGAGATGGACGGACGCCGAAAAGCTCCGCTATCTCAACGCCGGGCAGCGCCAGGCCGTCATTCTGAAGCCTGACGTCTACACGGTGAGCATGGTCTACAAGCTCGCTACTGGCACCAAGCAGAGCGTCCCGGACGGGACCAGCTCGTTCCAGACTCCCGCGGCCGCGACGATCCCCGAGTGCATCCAGTTCCTTCGCCTGATCCGGAACATGGGCACGACCGGCCTCGTGGCGGGTGCGGCCATAACTCCGGTCGGCATGGACTTCATGGATGCCTACAACCCGGATTGGCACAGCGCCACGGGCAACGCCGTCGTCAAGAACTACATCTACAACGAAGAGGATCCGCGGCACTTCTACGTCACACCCCCGCAACCGTCGGCATCTCAGGGATATGTGGAGGCCGTCTTTTCTGCCGTCCCTGCTGATGTCGTGGCCGCAGCGGGCCCGAGCTACGCCGTGGCCATCACGATCTCCGACGTCTACAAAGACATCCTCGTCAATTACATCCTGTTCCGATGCTACGCGAAGGACGCGGCGAATTCGCCATTCAACGCGGCCAGGGCGACTGAATACTGGAACCTCTTTGTGCTGGGGCTCGAGAGAAAGGATCTGGTGAGGCGGGAGTACAGCCCGAACCAGAAAAAGCAGAACCCGTCTACGGAGTAGAACGCAAACCAGAGGAGTTCAAACCATGAAGAAAATCAGACTCATCCTTTACTCGGCCCTCGCCGTCTTACTGACGGCAGCCATCGCAATCTCCCCCGTCTACGCGGCAAATGCCCTGACTTCTGTGACGGGAGTGGTCACAGGGACAACCGTGGCGACCTTCAATGTCCGCGGCAACCAGGGTGCCGTTCAGATCTTCCTGAAATACGGGAAGGGAGACGGGACCAGCGTGGCCGTTTCTACCATCGAATTCGTCGTGCCGCAGCTCGGCACAACGCTTTACAGGGTGCCTGCCTCTGCCTCCTCCGGGACTACTCTCGGAGCGTACACCCTCACCCTGGACGCCACGGGAAATTACATTATCACGCTGGCTTATGTTCCCCGTGAGGCGACGAGCATGAAGGTGACGATCGCCTTTACCGGCGGCTCAACGCAGACCATGCAGCTCGACGCCAAGGTCGACGTCAACTAAGGAGGATGAGAACCATGCGAAAGACACTCCTTGCCATCACTCTCGCTGCGCTGCTTGCGGCCGTGCCGGCCTTCGCCGTCGGCCCTCCGGGCTCCGGAAGCGGTTCGGGCGTTCAAGTGGCAGCAGATTGCGATGTTGCCGCTTATTATCCCATCGGCACCCTCTGCCAGGATTCCGGCGACGGGAAGCTCTACAAGGGCACCGGGGCGGCTGTGGTTGAGCTTGCGGCTGGGGCATCGGGCGACTTCCTCGCCGACGGCACGGTCCCCATGACGGGGGCCATCATCCCCGATTCGGCTGGCGGGCAGACCATCGGCACGACCTCGGCCGAATTCGGGCATATCTACCTGCATAACAGCAAGTCCATCTACTTCCAGGCCGACCAGAGCGTCTACCTGACGGGCGGGGCTGGTGCTCTGAGCCTCACGGGCGGCAATTTCACCCCAGGAGCTTCTACCCTTACCCTCGGGAGCACGGCTGCTGAGTGGGGCGGGCTGTACCTCGGGGATGGAAAGATCATCTACGGCCAAGCCGACCAGAGCAACACGATCACATCCTCCGCGACGGGGTGGGTGTTCAACCTTCCGATCACGACCCAGAGCGCGAAGCTCACGGGCGGGACCAACACCTTCAACCTGACCAATGGCACGGCCTCGCTGGACGTGGCGGCAGGCGCAACCCTCAACATCGACACATCTTTGCAGGTGGCTACCGGGGCCGTCGTCCTGAACGGAAACGCGGGCGGGTCTTCCTCGCTGACCCTCGGCAATTTCGCCTTGAGCCTCGGCGGGACGATGGCAGACGGAAGGCTCTGCACCTACGCCTCGTCGGGTACGGCGATTTCCTGCAACACGGCAACCTCGACCTTCCAGACGGCAGACGCGGACCTGACGACATTCGCGGGCCTGACGGCTACCCGTGGCGACATCCTTTACGTCGGAGAAGCCGGAACGTGGGCCGACCTTGCAAAAGGCTCTGCCAACACGGTGCTCTATTCGGACGGCACGGATGTCAAGTACGGTTCCGTGACCTCCGCGATGATTACGGACAACACCATCACGGCTACGGACCTCGCGGCTACCCTGACGTTTGCGGACGGAGACTTTGTTGACCTCTCCGGCGTGACGATGTCCGGCACGAACGACGAGGGTATCACACTTCCGTTCTGGGCCGACGTGACGCCCACCTCGGGAGCGACCAAGCGGTTTATGACTTGGGACGAATCCGGCTCGGTCCTGAAAATCTACACGGCAAGCGGCTGGACGACCATCAACCCCTCTGCCGGTGCCCCTACGGATGTGGCCTACCTCGTCACGGATTCGCTTTCCGGCTCCCTCTCTGCCGAGAGGCTTCTGGCAGAAGGGACGGGCATCGACTTTACGGATGCCGGGGCGAACGGGAATTTCACCATCGCCGTCGATACCACGGAGATCGGCACGACGACCTGGGGAGCTGGGTCCGAAGTGGTCTGGACGTTCAACGCCTCGGGCGGGACGGACCCCACGATCACCTTCGGGGACGCGACGGTTACCTTTGCCGGGACCGTATCGGCCACGGCCTTTTCTGGAAACATCACGGGCAACGTAACCGGAAACTGCTCCGGGTCTGCCGGGACCGTGACGGATACGGAGCTTGCAGCCATCCAGGGTTTGACCTTTGCCGACGCCTCGATCATTCAACTGACGGGCGCGGGAGCGGCGGCGGTCCTGACCTCGGGCGGGAACAACTACGTCCTCAAGTCCACCTCGGACAATTCAGCCCTTGAGTTTGCGGCCCCTACGGGCACGGGTGCCCCGGTCCTCGGGACGGCACCTTCCTTCACTACCTCGATCACTCCCAACTCGGCGGGCGCTTCGACCATCGGGACGACCTCGCTTGAGTGGGGGAACGTCTACCTGACCGACTCTGCCGTGATTTACGGGCAGGCCGATCAGAGTGCTACCCTGACCTCTTCGGCCTCGACCTGGACGGCCTCTGCCTTCACGGTGACGGGAACCCTCACGGCAAACGGAAACACGGTTGTCGGAAATGCCAATACCGATACCCTGACCGTCCAGTCCACCATCAAGGGATCGGGCAGGGCAGTTACGATTGACGACGATGGAACCACTTCCCCGACCTACGCTACGGGCACGCAGGAACTATTTGTAACGGGGGATATTGAGACGGCAGCGACGGTCTACGCGCAGGCTTTCGAGGCGACGGGGACCGG
>MWDF01000053.1 GCA_002070415.1 Firmicutes bacterium ADurb.Bin153 | reverse complement strand
GATCTTCGAGCCGTTGAGGACCCAGGAGTCGCCGTCGAGGACGGCCGTGGTCTTCATCCCCGAGGGGTCGGAGCCCGCCATCGTCTCCGTCAGGCCGAAGCCCCCCGCGTAGTATTCACCCGAGGCGATCTTGGGGATGTAGGCCTTCTTCTGTTCCTCCGTGCCGATGGCCTGAATGACCTCGCAGACCATGTTGTTGACGGACATGGTGACGCCCGTCGAGGCGCAGGCCTTGCCGATCTCGGTGATGGCCAGGCTGAAGGCGATGACGCCGGCCTCGGAGCCGCCGTACTGCTCCTTCACGTTGATGGCCATGAGCCCCAATTCGCCGAGCTTCCGCAGGTTCTTCAGGAAGGTCTCGCGGTCTCCCTGCTGGTCCAGCTTGGCGGCGACGGGGTCAAGCTCCGATTTGGCGAAGTTGCGCGCCGTGTCCTGTATCATTTTCTGGGTTTCTGTCAGCTCCAGATTCATAAATGCTTCCTCCCCTCTCCAGGATTTAAGCTGGACGGTCCTTGCGGGCGCAAGGGCCGTCTTCTTTTGCCCCCGTTATGAAACCACCCGACCGCGGCGCTCCCCGGCGCGGATGGATGTTCGCCCATATCAGGAAATGAGGAAGAGGTCAAGGAGGGGTTCGTCGCCGAACCGCACCCCTTGACCTCTCTCCTTGGCGTCGGACGAATCAGCCGTTGATGATCTTCTGGATCGACGCAGGGTATTCAACCTTCTGCGGCAGGAAGATCAGCTCCGCGTCGACGAACTCTCTCAGGACGAAAAGCTCCCGATAGGTGGGCGGCTTAGTCTCGCCCTTGACGTTCTTCACGTTGAGGTCAAACCCGCAGTTTTCCTTGATCTGCTCCACGGTGACGCCGGGGTGGAACGTCTCGAGGAAAATTTCGCCCTTGTCGTCGAACTTGTAGACGCCCATGTTGGTCACGACGGCCACGGGGCCGGAGTCCGCGTAGGGAGTTCCCTTCCAGACTTCCTTCTTGGGCCTCCACTCGTTCTTCTTGAAGTCCCAGCACCACCAGCCGGGGGTCGTGGTGTACTCGTTACGCTCCAGGAAACGCCTCTTTTCCTGGAGGATGATGTAAGCCACCCTCTTGGACAGCGTCCCGATGTCGGAGTTGCCGCCGGAGCCCGTGAAGCGGTGCGCGGGCGACCAGTAGTCGCCGATGGAAGTGACGTTGACGCCGCCGTACTTGTCGATGGCCGCCCCGCCGAGGAACCCCAGGGAAACAAAGCCCTGCTGGAGGAAGAAGCCGAAAGTGTCCACGAGGCCGCCCAGGGAGGAGCTCATGTTGGCCGCCCTCTGGTCGCAGACGGACATGGGGACGTGCATCGTCTTGCCGTCGCAGATCCCCGCCTCGTAGATGAGAAGGGCGTTCGGCGCGTTCAGCATGTTCGCCGTCATGATGCCGACCATGGGAAGGCCGGTTCCGGCGAACACGATGTCGTCGTTGCGAACCTGGTGAGCGATCTGGATGGCCATCAGCTCGGGGAGAATGAACTCGCCCGACTTTGCCGGCTCATCGGGAATTTTGTCGATCAATGCCATCAACTCTTCTGACGTTTTAGCCATTGTTTGTGTCCCCCCTTTCTTTAGTAGCCGCTTCTTGCAACGGACAGAGGCATCTTCATCCTGGGCGCCGGTTTCTTACCCCTCATGATCCTCGTGCTGTAGCCGGTGACGCTGTCGGCCTTGAGGTCGAGCAGCCGCTTGGCGCCGACTTTTGTCATCACCTCTTCCCACGTCTTCGGCCCCCTGACCCAGTCGTCAACCCATTTCTTCAGGTCTTCGGTATTTCTCGACGCGACGTCCATGACCCTCATGAAGGGCGCATCGTAGTCGTAGTAGAAGGGCACCGAACTCGGATAGCCGCCCCAGGGGCACTCGACGATGGCATCCACGACGAAGTAGGGGATCTGGTTGTTTTCCGGGTTTTTGCGAAGCTCCGCTTCGGGCACGAGCTCTTCGCAGACCACGATGACCTTGTCGGCGGCAAAGCAGATCTCCTTGTCGATCGTGCCGATGCCGCGCCAGCGGGCTGTTCCCTTCTCACCGCACTGGGCCACGTGAATGACGGCGACATCCAGTCGGGCCGCGGGAAGCAGCATGACATTGCCCGCTCCGAAGAATGGGTCGGCCATTTCCTGGAATTTGAGTTTGGGAATCTTGGGATTCTTGCCCCTCAAGCCGGCCCGCCCGAGGGCGTCGTACTTGGGGTTGTACAGGTCGGAACCCAGCGGCGCGTAATAGGGAATGAATGGCGCGCCGATTGCGCCCGCGAGGAAGCGCATGGCCATGGCGCCATGGGAGTAGTCCTCCAGGATCATCTTCCCCGCCTTGTAGTTCCGCTCCAGGTTGACGTCGAGCTTGCCGGCCATCTCGCCCCAGCCCATCCAGTCCGTCTCGTAGATCTTGATGGCCCCGACGGCATTGAGCATCCAGGTGCACACGCTGCCGTGGCGGTCCATCACGTGCAGGTCCTTGACGCCCTGCCGGACCATTTCCCAGGCGACGGCTGTAGGGTTCCTGTTGAAACCGGTGAATCCACCAAACCCGATCATGCATCCATCCTTGATGAATGTCTTAACGGCCTCTTCCAATGACATGACCCGGGCCTTTTTCGTTGCTCCACGTTTAAGCATTGTTACCTCCTTTTCTTGACAGGTAGAGCGCCACGAAGAATCCTGAGATGAATTAATAAAAAACTCCCCCCAAAACGCTTAAAGCCGGCGATTCACCTCCTTTCCAATTGAATATGAGAAAAGCTCAGTCCCTGACTGCTGATGCTTTACTCTTTCCTTCGTTGCCGTAACGTGAACACGAGACCTTCCGTGCTTGGGAACCCGCAAGATGATCCCCCGGGCGCACTTCAGGTGTTCGGTCTTTCCTGTTCGGATGAAAAACGTGAAGAACGATGCCCGTGGTAACGGGGATTCTTCCGGATCGCGCTTGTTCAGCGAGTGAATGTTCCCGGGGAAAGCGGCCGCTTTCGCCCGGCACCTGCCGCATTGGTTGACGGGGTAGGGGCGCGAAGCCCTGCTGGGGCCCGACGCCGCATGGATGACTTCCTTATTATCGGAAACCCCGCTCGGCGGAGAACATCATGTCGGGAGAGCGTATATCAAAGCCCGAAAAAAGGTGTTTTCGGCACTCCTGTAATACAAGAAGGCTTTATATTAGTCGAAGCCGCACTGTCAAGGAAAAATTGGGTTTTCCCCGGGAAAAATCAACCCCGCGTCGCTGCAGCGGCCACAGCGACGCGGCATGGCCGCGGTACTGCAGGCCTTTTGTTTCAATTTTGAGCGGATAGTGGTATAGACTTCGAGGATTTCGAGCGCAGCGAAGCAATCTCAACCGTGTCACGGGATTACCGCGTCGGTCTTACGCCCTCCTCGCAATGACGGATCGGCACTGAAACGGATTTTGAAAGACTGAAGTAAACATACAAGACCTTTCTGGAGGTACTGATGCATCATCGCAATCGCTGGACGTTGGCCATCGCGGCGATTCTTTGCGCCGTTTTCCTCGCAGGCATTGCCGGCTGCAGCAAGGAGGGCAAGAAGGAGGGCCACTTCAAGAAGGGCGAGACCTACCTGTCGGAGGACAAGTTCCGCGAAGCCGTCATCGAGTTCAAGAACGTCCTGCAGATCGACCCCAACGACGCGAAGGCGCAGCTCAAGCTCGGCATAGCCCAGCTGGGGGCGGGTGATCCCCGCGAGGCCTATGCGGCATTCAGCAAGGCGATCGAGCTTGATCCCGACTCCCTGGAGGCCCGGGTGCAGCTGGGCCGGCTCTTCCTCATGGCGCGGGAGCCCGAGAAGGCCCGCGAGCAGGCGAA
>MWDF01000052.1 GCA_002070415.1 Firmicutes bacterium ADurb.Bin153 | reverse complement strand
CTTCACCGAAGGCTTTACTTTCATGCCCGAGTCCTCCTGTCGGCCTCGCTCGAAACGAGCTTACTTGTATCTCCATACTATCCTGCCCCTGGTAAGGTCATACGGAGAAAGCTCCAGAAGGACCTTATCGCCTGACAGGATCTTAATGAACTTCATACGCATCTTGCCGGATACATGGGCAAGGACAGTATGCCCGTTGCTCAGTTGTACCCTGAACATGGCGTTTGGCAACGGTTCGACTACCGTACCTTCTGCTTCGATATAGTCTTCCTTGCTCATGCTAGGGTTAAAGCCCCCTTTCAATCCTTGGCCCTGTAGGCGTCCAATGTCTCCGCTATCTCCTGGTCGGTTACCTCTATACCCTTGGTGAGCTTCTCTTCCAGGCGCTCGTCGACGTTGTTCAGCCTGATCAGATGCTTTACGTTCTTCCGCTTGGGCCTTGAGAACTTGTGAGCACGTCCGTCGGCCACCAACACAGCGCAATCGTCCAGCCGCCTAACGACGACGCATAATCGGCCCTTGTCCCTGCCCATTTTAGAAATCACCAGCTGTCCAAGCTTTACTTCTCCACATTCAGACAACTGCCAAGGCACCTTCCAATCAATTATTATAACACGGTGAGCAATACAATTCCTTCATCGGTTATCGCCACTGTGTGCTCGAAGTGGGCGGACAATCCTCCGTCCCTAGTCCTTACGGTCCACCCGTCGTCATCTACCCTTACCTGGTGAGACGACTGATTGACCATCGGCTCGATCGCCAGGGTCATCCCTCCCACGAGCCTTATGCCGGTCCCCTTCGCCCCGTAGTTCGGAACGTTCGGAGGCTCATGCATCTTCCTGCCGATGCCGTGTCCTACGAACTCCCGTACCACTGAATATCCCGCGCCCTCTGCGACGGATTGGACGGCGTTGCCTATGTCTCCAAGCCTGCCGCCGGCCCTCGCCGCTTCGATGCCCTTCTCAAGGGACCTTCTGGTGGCTTCCATCAGCCTGGAGGCTTCTTCCGAGACGTCCCCTATCGGCAGCGTAACCGCTGCGTCCGAGTAGAACCCGTCAAGAACCGCTCCCGTGTCTATGCTGAGTATGTCACCTTCTTCAAGTACCCTGTCCCCCGGCATGCCGTGAATGACTTCATCGTTTACGGAAGTGCACAGGGTGGACGGATAGTCCATGTAACCCTTGAAAGCCGGTTTCCCACCCATATCGAGGATGAGCCGCTCTGCTTTCCTGTCCAATTCCCCGGTGGTCACGCCCGGCCTTGCCAGTTCCCCCATCATCGCCAATACGGCGGCGGTGATCTTTCCCGACTTCCTCATCTTGAGGATCTCCTGCGGGGTCTTCAGTATCACCATTTTCCGGCCCCGGAATGCTTTGAAATCACCCCCGAGATCTTATCGAAGACCTCTGCGGGCGTTCCCGCGCTCTCTACTTCCGCCAGCAGGCCACGTTGCCTGTACCAATCTATGAGGGGCTCCGACTGGGCCTTGTACGCGACGAGCCTCATCTTGACGGCCTCCGGCTCGTCGTCCTTGCGCCTTGCGGGTCTGCCGCCGCATTTGCAGAGTCCGTCCGCGGGCCTGTTCAGGTCGGCGTTGTAGATGGCGCCGCAGGACGGGCATATCAGCCTTCCGGCTATCCTTCTGATTATGACATCGTCGTCGATCCTTAGGTTTATTACGATGTCCAGCCTCCTGCCTATCCTGTCAAGCATCTCCGAAAGGGCCTCTGCCTGTGGGATGGTCCTGGGGAAACCGTCCAGCATGAAACCGTTCGATGTATCCGGCTCCCCCAATCTTCCCTCGACCAGCCCTATAACAACCTCATCCGGGACAAGCTTGCCCGCGTCCATATAGACGGAGGCCTTAAGCCCAAGCTCCGTCCCAGCCTTCACCGCGGCCCTCAGCAGGTCGCCTGTGGAGATGTGGGCGAGGCCGTAGGCTGCCTTTATCCTCTCGGCGGCGGTTCCTTTGCCCGCCCCGGGAGGTCCCATGATGATCAAGTTCATCCCAATTTCCCCTTTACTGCATGAAGCCTTCGTACTGCCTCATTATCAGCTGCGACTCTATCTGCTTCATCGTGTCAAGCGCGACGCCGACCGCGATGATTATGCTCGTGCCGCCGAAGCCGATGTTGAAGCCCAGAAGCGCTGTCATTATGCTTGGCAGTATCGCCATGAAGCCCAGGAATAGGGCTCCGGGCAGGCTTATCCTCGTCACGACCCTGTCGATGTACTCGGCCGTCGGCTTTCCGGGGCGGTACCCGGGTATGAAGCCGCCGTACTGCTTCATGTTGTTCGATATCTCCAGCGGGTTGAACGTTATGCTCGTGTAGAAATAGGTGAACGCTATGATCAGCACTATCTGTACCGAGTTGTATGCCCAGACGTTGTTTGTGAACCTGTTCATCAGGTCGCCGAACGCGGGCCAGAAGCTGCCGATCGTCGCTGGGAACGCGAGAAGCGATGATGCGAAGATGACCGGGATTACGCCGGCCTGGTTCACCTTGATGGGCAGGTGCGTGCTCTGCCCTCCGTATACCCTGCGTCCGACCACCCTCTTGGGATACTGTACGGGTATCTTCCTGTTGGCCTCCTCTATCGCCACGACACCGACGATGACGGCGAGCGAGACTATGAAGAACAGGATCAGCAGCAGTATGTTCAAGCCGCCGGTCTTCACCGTCGCGAACAGCTGCGTCCCTATCATGGGAAGCCTCGATACTATTCCCGTGAAGATGATCATCGAGATGCCGTTTCCGATCCCCTTCTCCGTGATCATCTCGCCGAGCCATACCGTGAACATCGCTCCTGCCGTCATGCTTACTATCACTAGGAGGTTGTTCCAGATACCGGGCATCATGGCGCCCTTGAGCAGCAGCATGTAGCTTATGGACTGCAGCACTGCAAGCGCGAGGCTCATGTAGCGCGAGTATGCCTGGAGCTTCTTCCTTCCCTCGTCGCCCTCCTTGGAAAGCTCCTCAAGCTTGGGGATTACGACCTTCAGAAGTTCCATCACGATCGATGACGTGATGTAGGGCCCTACGTTGAGGGCGAACAGGGTCATCCTCGAAAGGGAGCCTCCCGCGAACATGTCCAGGAGGGAGAGTATACCTGTACCGCCGGTCCCGGCGGCTTTCTGGAATTCCGCGAATACCTTGCTTGCGTCCACGCCGGGCACCGGTATGTAGGAGCCGAGCCTGTATACGAGCAGCATCAGCGCTGAGAACAGTATCTTCTTCCTTATCTCCGGCACTCTGAAGGCGTTGATGATAGCAGCGATCATTTAGACTACCTCCACGCTCCCACCTGCCGCTTTGATCTTTTCGGCAGCTGTTTCGCTGAACTTGTGCGCCTGGACTGTAAGAGCCTTGGATATCTCGCCGTCTCCGAGCACCTTGACCAGGTTGTACCTGCCCTTTACCAGGCCAGTCGTGTAAAGGTCCTCCAGCTTGACCGTAGAACCCGTCTCGAACCTCTCCTCCAGCTGGGAGATATTGATAACCGCATATTCGATGCGGAACTTGTTATTGAAGCCCCTCTTGGGCGTACGCCTTGCCAGGGGGGTCTGACCGCCTTCGAACCCGGGACCCTTGACCCCGCCGGAACGGGATTTCTGGCCCTTCTGGCCTTTGCCGGCGGTCTTCTCCCAGCCGGAACCATGGCCACGGCCTACACGATGGCGCTCTTTCTTTGAGCCCTCTGGAGGGCGTAGTTCATGTAGTTTCATATTCTGCACCTCCGCTTATGGAGCCGAAGTGACTCCTCTTATTCCCCGTCGACCTCGACTACCTCAAGGAGGTGGTCGATGCTCTGGCACATGCAGCGCAGTTCCTTCGTGTCCGGCTTGACCAGTGTCTGGCCCAGCTTGTGGAATCCGAGCGAACGCACCGTTGCCCTCACCCTTTCGGGCTGGCCGATGAAGCTCTTCTTATAGGTTATCTTCAAGAACTTGGCCATCGTACATCCCCCCTACTTCGCCTCGGTGTCCAAGCCGCGAGTCTTGGAGACCTCCTCAGCAGTCCTCAAGCTCTTGAGCCCGGCAACCGTGGCGTTGACCATGTTGATGGGGTTGTTCGAGCCTATCGACTTGGTGAGGATGTCCTTTATCCCTGCGGCCTCAAGGACCGCACGGACGGGACCGCCCGCGATGACACCGGTGCCGGGCACGGCAGGCTTCAGGACTACTTTGCCTGCGCCGAACTCGGCGTTTACTTCATGTGGTATCGTAGTGCCGACCATGGGCACGGTCATCATGCTCTTCTTCGCGGCTGCCGACGCCTTCTTGATCGCCTCGGCAACCTCGTACGCCTTGCCGAGTCCGACGCCTACCTTGCCCTTGGCGTCCCCAACTACGACTAGCGCCCTGAAGCTCCTTGTGCGGCCGCCCTTGGTCGTCTTGGCTACGGGATTTATACTGACCACTTTCTCGGAGAGCTCGCTTACCTCCTGAACGAACCTTCTCATTCCAATGAGTGCCCCCTTCCTAGAA
>MWDF01000051.1 GCA_002070415.1 Firmicutes bacterium ADurb.Bin153 | reverse complement strand
TCGGAGTACGGCGCCGAAAACACGGAGACCTTCGACGAGGAAGACGACGACATCGGCGGCGTGCTGAACGCGGATCCGCTCAACGAGGCAACCCTGAACGACGACGGGGCAGCCCTGGTCTATCTCGGCGTCACGTTCAAGTTCTACGGCGACGGGGTGCTTTTGCTCGAGAAGACCATATCGGATAACGAGGCTTTCCGCTTGCCCGCCGCGAACGCCTACAGGCGGTGCTACTTCGAAGTGAGCGGAGACATCCCGGTTGTCGACGTGGCCATAGCGCCTTCCATGGAGGAGCTTGATGTCGCTGCTTAGACCAAAGAGATTCGGAAATGTCCCGGACGGCCTGACGCCGTCTCACCGGGAATTCCTGCAGAAGATGAGCGATGCCGTGAACATCCTCATTGGGGCGATTCGATCTCAGAGCGACACGACGACCCCTCCCAGGAGCCAGGCCGTAATATTCGGTGACTTAGAAGCGGTCTCTGAATATGCGGACAATGCGGCGGCCGTCGAGGCGGGGCTCAAGCCTGGGGATCTTTACCGGACAGCGGACGTTCTAAAGGTCGTCCACTCATAAAGGGAATGAAATGAACGAATACAAACTTTTATCATACACAGCCGTTGATGGAATTCCGACCTTCACGGATTCCTTCATCCGGGGTCTCTTCGAGAGGATGAGCCAGGAGGGCCTTGTCGAGCGGGTGTTTTATGACGGCACCGTGTCAACGCCCGATCAGTTCCTTCTGACGATGAAGCACGGCATGAATCGTCTTTTCGTGGTCGAGTTCGGCGGGGAGATTGCCGGGTTCTGCTGGCTCAATAATTTCACCCTGCGAACCGCCGAGTTTCACTTCTGCTTTTTCGAAAATCTGCGCGGGCAGGATGCCGTTGATGTCGGGAAGAGCATCATCAGCGCCATGCTTGCCATGGAGGACGGGAGGGGGAATCCGTTGTTTGACCTGCTTTTTGGAATGACGGCGGTGGACAATACGCCGGCTCGGTTCTGGTGCAAGGCAATGGGATTTGGATACCTCGGCATGTTACCGTCGGCCGCGTGGAACGCCGAGCTGCAGCAAAGCGTGGCGGCGCATTACTGGTACGCCGAAAGGGGGAAGTGGAATGGGTAAGAAGGGCGGCAGCTCGCAAACGACGACCACCAACAATTACGATCCGGTCTACAATGCCAAGATGGCGGCAATCGCTGAGCGGCAGCAGGAAATGGCCGAAGATCAATGGGATATGTATAAGACATATTTCCAGGACTACGAGATTTCTGTTGCCCAGGCCAACAAGGATCTTCTCCCCTATATGACCGATTCAACGCGGGAGCAGCTCCAGTACCAGACCGAAGCGGCGGCCGCCAACCGAGAATTGATCCCGGCGGCAACGGCACTGAACAAGAAGGAACTCGAGGGGCAGCTCCCGGTCGCCGAGAAGTATTACAGGGAAGCCCTCGAGGGCGTAGACGTCGGGGAAAGGATGGATTCGGCATCCACCGAGGTGAAGGCCGCGGCGAAGCTGGGGGAGTCCATGAGGCGACGCGAGGCCTCGCGCTATGGCATCGACCCCGGCAGCACGACCTTCGGCAACGCCGTCAACAAGGCGGCCCTGGATACGGCCCGCGGGATTTCCGGGGCTCGGACGGGAGCCAAGGAGAGGGCCGAGCAGGAGAACTTCCAGCGCCTCGGGTTGGCTCTCGACAAGAGTGTGGCTCCGGTTGTCGGACAGGGCGGGGCGGCGACCGTCAACAATGCCGACCCGTATTCCCGGGCGGCCGGATCGTACAGCGGAGCGGCGGCCACTTACGCGCCTCTGGCGACGCGGGTGCTGTCGTCTACCACGACGAAGGACGATGGAGGAAGCGTTTGGGACTTCGCCGGAACCGCCCTCGGTATCGGGGTCGGGGCATACACGGGCGGCCTCGGGGCCGGAATGGCAGCAAAGACTCTCGGAAAATAGGGGTAACGCCATGAGCTTTTGGAAATCAGCATCAGAATCGCTTGGTACGGGCGTCCAACTCGGCGTGAGGGCCCAGGAACGGGAGGCCGACCGAGAGGAGAGGCGGCTCGACAGGGAGCAGCGAAACAAGCAATGGGAAGCCACGAACAAGCGGGCCGAAGCTGCCGAATCGCGCGAGCAGGAAGAGTTCGACGAGAAGAAGAAGTTCAAGCAGGCCAAGAAGAACTTCGATGCTGCCAGGGCCGTCTATGATGCCGGAGTGACGAACGGAGACATGAACCTGCAGCGCATGGCCGCGAAGCTCCTTGCCGACACCTACAACCAGCATTGGGTAAACGGCGATGAGATGAAGATCATCTTCAAGTCGGATTCCGCCAATAACCCGGTCATGCAGGCCAAGTGGGACGAGGACGATAAACTGAAGGACAAAGAGGTCGCCATACTCTCGAGGTCCGGCGGGATTATGCCTTTCAAGAATCTCGATGATGCCTTCAAGTTCGCTGGGGCGGGGCTCAACATGGAAAACTTCACGGCCGGGGTGAAGGCCGCCGAGGCGAAGGTTGCAGAGCTCAACGCCAGGGAAGAGCCGTTCATGGGAAACGACGGCCAGTATTACACCCGGCGATGGAAGATGGGGAAGGGCGGCATGCCCGAGAAGAGCGACCCGATTCCCTACACCGGCGTTACCAAGGCCTCGAAGACCAAGCAGGACGTCGTCGAGACGGAACAGATCCTCGGCCGGAAGCTGAAACCGGGAGAGGTAGGCGTCAAGACGGGGCTCACGAAGGTCGAGGGAGCCTCCGAGGCGGCGAAGAATTACGCCCAGGCCGCAAAGGCCAAGGCGGAAACAGAGGCGGCCAAGGGCGAAGCCGGCAAGGGCGGCATGTCGAAGAAGCAGCTCGACGAGGCCAAGCAATCCCTTGACATCCTCCTGCGTCCCTTCGTTTCCAAGGGCCAGCCTGTTCTCGACCCGGAGACCGGAGAGATGACGCAAGCCGCGGATAACGGTCTGAAGGTTGCCGGGGCGCTTATCGACAAATACAAGGAAGATCCGAAAAGCCTGACGAAGGAAGAGCGGCGGAACCTGCCTCACGCCGTCAGGGCATGGGAAGTCTACAAGTCCATATCGGCGGCCGTCACGGCAGGCCACGTCTCTCCCGAGCAGGCCGCAAGGATGGCGGAAGGAGAAGGAGGACAGGTCAACTACAAAGACGGCAACTGGCACGTTGTCCCGAGCGGCAAGGACCAGGGAAAAGAGGCCCGCTGGAACGGCAAGAAGTATGAGATTCGGGAGCGCGGCGGGGCGAGTGCCAGCTTTGAATCGGAAGAGAACGAGACTCCACCGAAGGATGAAGAAGAAGCACCTACACCCCCGCCCCCTGCAGCGGCAGCGGCCAAGGCGGAGAAGACCCCCATGCAGCAGAACGCGACCCGTGCCGGTCTAGTGGCTGGGCACATCGGTGCAAACCGGGAGAAGACCGCCCTGGATAACCTCACGACCGAGGACCTCGCCGAGGCGGGACGGGCGGCACTGGCGGCCGTAACCGGGCCGTTCAACAGGGTAAAATCAGACTACGAAGAACAGAAGAAGCGTTCAGGGAGATAACCGGATGCCTATTCGTGAGATCGACTACGATCCCTTTGCTGAGCAATTTGTAAGAGAAAAGGAACTGCAAAAGCGCAGGAATATCCTTGAAGTGGACTACGACCCGTTCGCGGGCGAGGATTCCCCGGCAGCCACGCCGTCGAAGCGTGAGGCGCTCCAACCTCCGGCGTCTAAGGTGGGTACGCTTGGCGGCGTGGCATCGGCTCTCGGCCAGGGGATCGCAGAGGGCGTGACCACTGCGCTTCCGGAGATGGCCGGCGAGGCGATTGAATTTGCTGGGGCAGAGCTGCTCGGCGACACCGTGGAAGGGATCGGCCGCGACCTGAAGGAATGGGCCGAGGCGAAAGGGAAATCCCTGTACGGTGAACCGAAGAAGCGCGAAGGGCTCGAGCGATGGGTCTATGAAGGCTCGAAGATGCTGGCACCTTCCGTCATTCCCGCGGGCATGGTCGGAACGGGCGTCAGGCTCCTTACGAAGGTCGGCAAGCTCGTCAAGGCAGGGAAGGCGGCACAGGCGGCAGGGGATGCCGCCAAGGCGGCGGAATACTTCGACGCGGCAACGAAGGCGGCCAAGCTGTCAAACAACGTGGCTTCCGCCTCCACGGCGGGGCTGTTCGGCACATCTCAGGCGCAGAGCACCAGGGACACGGCAGAGAAGCAGGCGGCAAAGCTTGAGGCAGAGGGAGATTTCGAGGGGGCCCGTCAGGCCCGTGAGGCCGGGCAGGGATGGGCGCCGTATGCGTCCGGAGCGATCGAGGCCGGCGGCGAGTTCTTCGGAACCAAGTACCTCGGCAAACTCTTCCGGTTGGACGAGGCGGGCGTTGCCAAGAGAGGGGCAAAGCAGCTCGTCAATGACTTCCTCAAGACCCTCGGCGTCGAGGTCGGCACGGAGATGGGGCAGCAGGGCGGAGAGGCGACCGTTGAAAAGGTCTCCGGGATCCGCCCGGATGCAGACCCGCTCGCCGAAGCCCTT
>MWDF01000050.1 GCA_002070415.1 Firmicutes bacterium ADurb.Bin153 | reverse complement strand
CCGGCATAAAGGAGCTGGAGCTGGTAGAGAACCCCGATATACTGGCAAAGCTCTCTTCGATGAAGGGCGGAAGGCTGATGGTGGGCTTCGCGGCCGAGACCGAGGATGCGATAGAGAGCGCCCTGGGTAAATATTCCAAAAAAGGCCTCGACATGATCGTCGTCAACGAGGTCAACGAAAGGAACCAACCGTTCGGCGCCGAAGATAATATTGTAAGTATAATCACAGGAAAGGGCGAGGTGGAATCGCTACCTAGGATGAGCAAGTCCGAACTCTCCCACATGATCTTGGACAGGATATCGGAACTTATGGCTTGATTAGGGCCCATGGAGGCTACCAGGACCGGCTTTGCGACAGGGGGGAGTCAAGATGTTAGAAGACGATAAGAAGTCGAAAGGACTAGATCTCCCTGAGATGGAAGAAGAGATGAAGCCCATCAACAACGGGTTCAATGGCAAGGGCTTCTCGGGCTTCCAGAGGAGGACGAGGATAGGCGATGCGCTCGTTACCAGCGGCAAGATAAACGAGGCGCAGCTTACCAGGGCCTTAGAGGAGCAGAAGAAGAGCAAGGAGAGGATCGGCAGGGTCCTAGTCTCGATGAACATGGTCACCGAGGACGACATCGTCGACGTCCTCAAGAAGCAGCTGGGCCTCGAGATCTTCTCATTCAAGGACAAGGTGATACCCAACGAGGTGCTCGACCTGGTACCGGCCACGGTCGCCAGGAAGCACCTGGTGGTTCCGATAGACGCGGTCAACGACAAGCTTAAGCTCGCGATGGCCGATCCCATCAACGTATTCGCCATAGACGACGTCAAGATCATAACCGGCATGAACATCATCCCCTTCATAGCGAAGGAGGAGGATGTCCGCATGGCCATCAACAGATATTACCCGGACACTGGCCTGGACGACATCATAAAGACCATATCCGACGAGCGGGTATCCACCATAGCCGCCGACGAGGATTCGGAAGTCACGTTCGCCGGTACAGACGAAGGCCCCGTCATGAGGATAGTCAACTCCCTAATATCCGAGGCGTTCAAGCAGGGTGCGTCGGACATCCACGTGGAGCCGAGGCAGGACTTCGTCATAGTCAGGTTCAGGGTCGACGGCATCTTGAGGGAGCAGATGAAGCTGCCCAGGAACCTCAGGTACGCGATAGCGTCGCGCTTCAAGGTCATGTCCAGCATGGACATAGCAGAGAAGAGGGTCCCCCAGGACGGCAGGATACAGCTCGTGATAGAGAACGAGGAGCTGGACCTCAGGGTGTCGACCCTGCCTACGATATACGGGGAGAAGGTCGTCTGCAGGCTTCTGATTAAGAAGGGCGCGAAGACCCAGCTGGAACAGCTCGGCTTCCTGCCCGAGAACCTCGAGCAGTGGAAGTTGCTCCTCGATAAGCCCTACGGCATCATACTCGTCACCGGCCCTACCGGATCAGGCAAGACGAGGACACTATACTCCAGCCTTAACAAGATCAACGACCCGGCCCTTAACATAATCACGGTCGAGGACCCCGTCGAGTACAGGCTCGACGGTATAAACCAGGTACAGACGAACCCCAAGGCGGGGCTGAGCTTCGCCAACGGCCTTAGGTCCATACTGAGGCAGGACCCTGACATCATAATGGTTGGCGAGATAAGAGACGGCGAGACCGCTGACATCGCCATTAACGCGGCGTTGACGGGGCACCTCGTCCTTTCGACGCTGCATACCAACGACTCCTGCGGGGCCCCGGTAAGGTTGGTGGACATGGGGGTGGAACCGTTCCTGGTATCGAGCTCGATCTTGGGCGTCCTGGCCCAGAGACTTGTGAGGACGCTGTGCAAGCACTGCAGGAAGGACTACATGCCTGATCTGGCCACGTGGAGGAACTGGGTGAAGAGGCTCGGACCCACGTCAGGGCTGGATCCGACCGAGCCGATGAAGATGTACTCGCCGAACGGATGCCAGTTCTGCAACGGCTCCGGCTATTCCGGCAGGACGGGCATATTCGAGATAATGGTGACCACCGAGGAGATAAGGAAGCTCATCAACGCGAGGGCTACCTCGGACCAGATAATAGAAGTGGCGCTTAGGAACGGCATGAGGCCGATGATCGTCGACGGCGCGATAAAGGCGACTATGGGCGTGACCACGATGCAGGAGGTGCTGAGGGTCTCGTCCATAGCAGAATAGCGCTGGAAGGAGATAGCATGAACCTTGATGAGATTCTAAGCAAAGGCGTCTCTATAGGCGCGTCTGACGTACATTTCACCGTCGGGCTGGCCCCGATGGCAAGGCAGGTGGGAAACCTCCTGCCTTTGTCAGATTACCAGAGGCTTTCGCCCGCAGATACGAAGGAGCTGCTTCTGGGCATCCTCAACGAGGACCAGAAGGTCAAGCTCGTCTCGAGGGGCGAGATCGACCTTTCCTACTCCATTGCCGGAGTAGGGCGCTTCAGGGTCAACATATATCATCAAAGGGGTACCATAGCGGGCGCGTTCAGGACGATACCCACTGAGATAAGGAACCTGGACGAGTTAGGCATACCACGAGTCGTTGGCACCGTGGCGGATAAACAAAGGGGGCTCTACCTTGTGACAGGGCCTACCGGCAGCGGCAAATCCACTACGCTCGCCGCCATCATCGATATGATCAACAGCAGCAAGGCCTGCCATATAATCACACTGGAGGATCCTATAGAATATCTCCACAAGCATAACAAAGCCATGGTGAACCAGAGGGAGATCGGATCCGACAGCGAGAACTTCGCCAACGCGCTAAGGGCCGCCCTTCGTGAGGATCCTGACGTAATACTCGTAGGCGAGATGAGAGACCCCGAGACGACGTCGATCGCCGTCACCGCTGCCGAGACGGGCCACCTCGTACTGGCGACATTGCATACCGTCGACACGGTGCAGACCATAGACAGGATCATCGACCAGTTCCCCGCCGCACAGCAGGGGCAGATAAGGATACAGCTTGCCGGCGTGCTTATCGGGGTCATGTCTCAGCAGCTGATGCCCAACAAGGACAACTCCGGGCGAGTAGTCGCGGTCGAAGTGATGATGGCGACACCCGCGGCGAGGAACCTCATTAGGGAAGGGAAGACCCACCAGATATATTCTGTGATACAGACCGGGGCGAAATACGGCATGCAATCCATGGACAGCTCATTAAGGGATCTCTTCCTTACCAGGAAGATAAGCAAGGAAGAGGCCATTAGCAGGGCGATAGATCCCGAGGAGCTGAGGCGTATGATCGGTGGATGAGCCTCAGCGTATTCTGCCATACTAGAAGGACTTTCTGGAAAAATGTTGAATAAAAGACGCTGTTGATTGAATGTCGAGGAAGGGAGGCGGTCATTTGCAGTTCACCTACAAGGCCAGGGACAACAAGGGGCACGCCGTTGAGGGCGCTTTGGAGGCCGACACCAAGCAACTGGCCATCGAACGCCTAAGGCAGCAGGGCCTTATCCCTATTGCGATAAATGAAGGTGGGGCAGCAAAATCTGCAGGTACGAGCCTTGATACAACTCCCAAGGCCAAGAAGATAACCGTGAAGGAGCTCTCCCTTCTCAGCAGGCAGCTAGCTACCATGATCCAAGCAGGTTTACCATTGGTAAGTGCACTTAACGTACTTACCTCTCAGCTTGATAAGAAAAGTATTGCTGCAGTGATCAATGACGTCAGGAAAAGAGTCGAAGGCGGGGAATCATTCTCGAATGCTATAAAGAATTACCCCGGCATATTCCCGCCGATGTTTACAAACCTTGTTGAAGCAGGCGAAACCGCGGGTGCGCTGGATCATGTTCTGGATAGAACCGCAAGGTATTACGAAAATAGCAGCAGGAACATCGGTAAGGTAAAAAGTGCTCTATCATATCCGCTATTTCTTGTGGGTGTAGCAATAATAGCTGTTGGCATTTTGATGGTGGCAGTGCTGCCTTCGTTCATCGATCTGTTTGAAAGTTTTAATGCTGAGTTGCCAACAGTCACGAAGATTGTTTTCGGTACGGCGGAGTTCATAAAGGACAAATGGTATATGCTAATAATCATTGCGGCAGTTTTATTCTTCTTCATAAGGTGGCTAATAACGAAGCCGCTCAAGCCCTGGTTTGATACGATTACTCTTCGGATACCTGTAATAGGACCTCTTATTAAAAAAAGCAACACTGCAGTATTCTCCAGAACTTTCGCGATGATGGTACAAAGCGGCGTCCCTATGCTTCAAGGACTAGAGTTACTTGAAAAGACAGCAGGAAATTACGTTATGAGGAAGAATATAGAAACTGCAAAGCTAGGAGTGAAGGAAGGCTCAGGGCTTGGAAAGCCGCTTAAACAGTCAACTATCTTCCCTCCGATGCTTGGGCATATGGTAGCAATAGGTGAGGAAACAGGAGCTTTGGACTCGATGTTGGAGAAGGTGGCCGACTTCTACGACGAAGAGACCGACATGGCGATCAAGGCATTGACATCAATGGTAGAACCTATAATGATTCTGTTTATTGGGGTCTTGGCTGCATTTCTGGTAGCGGCTATAATGGTACCGATGTTCAGCATAGCGAGCTTCGTTCAGTAATCATAGCCTATTGTTATTTTATGGAGGTGTACAGAATGAGGAGGACAAGGAACCAAAAGGGCTTCACTATCATGGAACTTATGATCGTTATCGTAATCATCGGTATCCTGATAGCGATAGCGATCCCTGCTTACAACAACTTCATAGCAACAGCTCAGAAGAGAGCATGT
>MWDF01000049.1 GCA_002070415.1 Firmicutes bacterium ADurb.Bin153 | reverse complement strand
TGCTTCATGGAGGGGACCGCAGCGATGATCCTCACAGTGCCGATAATACTCGAGATAATGAAAGGCTCGGGCATACATCCTATCATGCTGGGCATCATCGTTGTCCTCAACCTCATGATAGGCCTCATAACACCGCCCCTTGGCCTTAGCTTGTATGTGAGCTGCAGCATGGCCAAGATATCCCTGGACAGGATATCGAGGCAGATATGGCCGTTCGTCCTCGTGGAAGTCATAGTGCTGCTTCTGGTCACCTACATAGAGCCGATAAGCATGTGGCTGCCAAGGCTTACGGGATTCGCAAGATAAGGAGAGCCGGTTCACAGGGAATAATATCGGAAGGGATGATATCACGATGAAGGCGATAGTGAAATACAGCGCAGAACCCGGAGACATGAGGGTTATGGACGTACCCGTGCCGAGGCCGGGTCCCGGTGAGGTGCTGGTGAAGGTCAAGGCGACGGGCATCTGTTACAGCGACGTATCCATCCTTGACGGGAAGTACAAGGGGCGCAAGCCCGTGCCGTATCCTGTGGTAATGGGCCACGAGGGAGCCGGCATCGTAGCCGAGCTCGGACCGGGCGCGGACGACGTCGAAGTAGGTGACAGGATAGGCTTCGAGGTTCTCTACGGTTGCGGGAAGTGCGAGAACTGCAGGAACGGCAACAAGAACATGTGCTCGGATTGGAACCACTACGGCATAACCGCCGACGGCACTTTCGCCGAATACATCGTAATCAAGTCGGAACTCGCACACAAGCTGCCCGATTCGGTGGATTTCGCCGATGCCGCCTTCTTAGAACCGATCAGCCTTACCGTCAGGTCGCTGAGCCACGTTAAGCCCCTGTTGGGCGACACGGCCGCTATAATCGGCCCCGGTTCCATCGGCCTGCTCCACCTGCAGGCGCTTAAGGCTTCCGGCTGCTCGAAGGTCATCATGATCGGCATCGAGAAGGACGCACACAGGTTCGAAGCCGCCAGGAAGCTCGGCGCCGACCACTGCATAACCATAGGCCTGGAGGATCCGGTGGCAAAGGTGAGGGAGTACACAAGAGGGCTGGGGGCGGACATAGTGATCGAGACCGCCAATCATCCTTCCGCCATAGGGCTTGCCATAGACGTAGCCGCCTCTAAGGGCCGTATATCGGCGTTCGGGCTCTATCCCGAGGCCACTATAAGGCCCATACAGGTGATACGCGAAGGCCTTACGATCTACGGGGACGTGGCGTTGCTGCAGAAGCATTTCCTCAGGGCGATAAGGTGGGTGGAATACAAGAAGGTGCTCGCGGCGCCCATAATCACGAAGAGGTTCAAGCTGGAACAGGCGGCGGAGGCCCTGGCGGCGTTCAGGCAAGGAGACGTTGTTAAGGTCCTCTTCGAGCTCTAGTGTGACAAGGGATATGGAAAACCAAGGCCGCCTCGTCCTTAGTACGACGTAGGCGGCCTTGCGCGTACAAGTCTTGCCGTTACTTGGCGCAGTTTCTCATATACGCCAGGCTCTTGCGAGCGATAGTGAGGGGGTCCGGCTCGAAGTCGAACGCCTCCAGTGAGACATAGCCCCTGTAGCCGGACTCGCCCAGCGCCCGCATTATAGGGACGAAATCGACGTCGCCGAAACCGGGCCCCTTCAGGTTGGAGTCGTTGGCATGGAAATGGTCGAACATCCCCGAGTACTTCATGATGATGCCGGCGACGTCATCCGTCTCGGCACAGACGCTCTTTACGTCCAGCATGAACCCTATGCCCGGATGGTCGGCCTTGGCCGCTATCCTCACGGCTTCCCTTACGGTCTCCATGAGGTTGGTCATCGAAGAGGGCAGGGGTTCCACACAGAACTTCACATTCCTTTCCACGGCCCTGTCACCTATGCGCTTAAGGACGTCCACGAACAGCCCCTCCGCTTCCTCACGGTCCATGCCTTCCGGTATGTTCCTTTGGTTGGGCGAGCCGAACGTGAGGACGCCGCCGTCGATGTCGGCGCAGAAGTCGACCTGGTGCAGCAGGTAGTCGGCCGTGAAACGGCGGACTTTCGGATCGTCCGAGAAGAGGTTCATGCCCCCCGGCCGTACCAGCAGCCAGTGCGTCCCTACGATCTCCAGGCCGTAATCCTTTGCGGTCCGCGCTATGGCGGACCTTTCGGAGGGGCCCAGGTCCCTTATGTCGTAGTTGAACGTATACGGGGCCACCTCTATGCCGCCGTAACCCTCGTCCCTGGCTATGCGGCATATGTCTTCCCATTTCCACCCATCGAACATCTCGTTGCAGAAGGAGAACTTCACTAGATGAGCCCCCTTTCGGCGAGCATCCCGTTCCATGCCTTGAGGCATTCCCTGGAAGCCTCTTCGCCGCCTTCGGAGAACGAATAACCCATGGGCCTGTGGAGCAGCTCCGTCGATATCGCCGCTGCCTTCCTGTAGTGCGTCTCAAGTGACGCCCAGCCCTCGTAGCCGTCCTCGGCCAGCTTCACGAACAAGTCCGGGAAATTCACCTCTCCCTCCCCGAGGAGGACCGATTCCGGCTCCGCGCCCGCTTCCCTTCGGACCACGTCCTTGACGTGTACGTGCCTTATCCAGGGCTTGATCCTTTCATAGCCTTCTGGGAAGGGCCTTTCGCCCTCGAGGTCGTAGATGTTGTTGCCGGGATCGAACAAGGCCTGTATGTGCCCGGATGCCACCTGCTTGAGAACTACTTCCAGTTTCTGGGTGGTGCCCGCGGACGTAGCTGGGTCGTACTCTATGACCAGCTGCATGTCCTTCTTCGACAGCAGTTTCTCCGCTTCCTTCAGCTTCTCCACTATGGTGGGGACGCTTTCTAGGAAGTCGCCCTCGGCCCAGAAAGTGAAACCTCTTATGAGCTTCCCCCCGAAGAATTCCGCCATGTCCATGCAGCGCCTCAGTATGTTGAGGTGCGCTTCGAACTCGGACTGCGAATGGAGCCTGCACTTGAACACGGGTGCCGCTATGCAGGGTACGAGCAGGCCTTTGCCGTCAAGTACCGCCTTTATCTCCCCGAGTTCGGAATCCGTCAGGTCTTGCGGGGCCTTCCCCCAGACCGACCTCAGCTCGGCCCCGTCCATCCCGTACTCCGCCATGACGTTCGCGGCCCTTCTGATGTCCTGTGATATCTCGTCTGTTATAACCGCCCGTTTGAACATGTTTTCCTCCCGACAAACAGTGCTGAACTAAGGAGAAGGCGGCCGTTAAGCCGCCTTCGCAGGATTCTTCTTGAAAAGGCCCTTTATTAGTCCGGGCAGCGGGCTCCTCGAGATTATGACAAGCAGCGTCATGCCCCAGAGCACCATGCAGATGGGCCTCGTGAAGAACGGCATGATGTTGCCCCCCCTCAGGATCAGGGCCCTCCTCAGGTTCTCGTCTGCCATCGGACCCAGGATGAAACCCAGGACCAGAGGCGCCGCCGGGAAGTCGTTGCTCCTCATGAAATAGCCGATGACTCCGAAAAGGAGCATGAGCTTCACGTCGAACAACCTTCCGTTGATCGCGTACGAACCTACGGCGCACAGCGTGAATATTATCGGCATCAGTATGTTCCTAGGCACCTGCAGCACTTTGACCAGGGGCCTTACGAAGGAGAGGCCCAGTATCGTCATGCTGATCGTGGCCAGGAAGAATATCGCGGTCACGGTAGCTATGAACTGCGGCTGCTCTATGGGAAGTAGCGGTCCGGGCCTGATGCCGTGGAGCCACATTGCGGCAAGAAGCACAGCCGCAGGGGCGCTTCCCGGTATCGCAAGAGTCAGTACCGGTATGATCGCACCGCCTATGCAGGCGTTGTTGCCCGTCTCGGAGGCTATGAGCCCCTCGTACGAGCCCTTGCCGAACTCCTCGGGGTTCTTACTGCCGCGTTTTGCGAAGTCGTAGGAGATCCAGGCCGCGGTGTCCTCCCCGACCCCGGGGATTGCCCCCACGATGACACCGATGACGCCGGAGCGGATTATGGTCTTCCAGTAACGGAAGATGTCCTTGAGCTCAGGTAGTATCCTCGCCACCTTCGTCCTGACGGTGTAGTCGACCGGCAGCTTCATCACGCCGATGATCTCTGAGACTCCGTAGACTCCCACGAGGACCGGTATGAGGGAAAGGCCGCCCGTCATGTCCACCGACCCGAACGAGAACCTCGCGTAGGCCTGTATCGACTCCTGCCCTATCTGCGACAGCAGAAGCCCCAGTAAGCCGGCTATCCAGCCTTTCAGCGGGTCTTTGGGGGCGGTGAGGTTGCCGCATATGACTATGCCGAATATCGCAAGCACGAAGAACTCCCAGGATTTGAAGCTCAACGCGATGTCTCCCAGCATGGGGGAGAAGACGGCAAGGCACACCAGCCCGAAGAACGTGCCTATCGCCGAGCTTACGGTCGCGAGCCCGATCGCATAGCCTCCCTTGCCGGACCTTGCGAGCGGATGCCCGTCGAGGCAGGTGGCGGCGTTGGCCGGGGTCCCCGGGATGTTGAGAAGGATCGCAGAGCGCGACCCTCCGTATATGGCGCCAACGTAGACGCTTATGAGGATCACGATCACCTGGTCGGTGGCGAAACGGAAGGTCAGCCCCGTAAGGAGCGCCACGCCCATCGTCGCCGTCAGCCCCGGCAGCATGCCGACTATTATACCGAAGCCGGTAGCCCAGAAGGCATTGAACAGTGTCTGGGGTGTCATGAGTTTGATGAATTCGGTAACGAAAGCTGAAATGCTCATATTTTTATGCCTCCTTTCCGGCCTATGGTAGAGCTACCAGGAATACCTTCTCGAACACGAGCCATACGCCCACCGAGGTGAAAGCCCC
>MWDF01000048.1 GCA_002070415.1 Firmicutes bacterium ADurb.Bin153 | reverse complement strand
AGTCAGGAAACTGACCGCGAAAGGGGTATTTTGCATGTTTACATTGACTTTGATAGTCCTTGCGGTCATGGTGGTAGTCTATGTGCTCGCCAGTACGAAACTCAAGCTGACCGTTGAGCTAAGCATGTTCGTGACCGCTATAGCGGCCTCGATAGTCGGAGGTATAATCCTTCCCGACGTGAACCGCCTCGAGCTGTTGCTACCGCTCAGGCACATAGCTGAAGGCGCAGCTACCTACCTTGACCTAATCTTGATCTTCTTCTTCGCCACTTTCTTCATGAACATCATCAAAGCATCCGGCGGCCTAACCCTTATGGCGAAAGGCATTCTGAGCGTTTCGAGCATCAGGCCGTTGGCACTGCTTCTGGTGATGGTGCTAATGCTTATCCCCGGCGCTATCACTGGCGCCGGAAGCGTCTCGGTCCTTGTGGCGGGCTCGACCGCAGCTTTGGTCCTCTCCAGGATAGGAGTATCCAAGGACAGGGCCGCGGCCATGATATTCTTCCTGGCGGGCCTTGCCGCGGTGGCGCCTCCCGTATCCATCTGGGCCATGCTGATATGCGGCGGCACGGGAGTGCCATACGTCGGATTTGAGCTCCCGTTGCTGTGGCCCGTCCTGATCTGCGGGCTCTTCGTATGCTTCTGGCTCGGCCTGAAGAAGACGGCCGCCGTAGATGAGACGGAGAAGCTGCCCGAAGTCCCGGCGGGGATGAACGTAGTAAGGCTGATCATCCCCTTCCTGGTGCTTGTGGTTCTGTTCATAGCGCCCAGGATGGTCAAGTTCGTGATACCCACCTTGGGGCTGCCGCTGGTGTTCCTTATCAGCGCGGTCTTCGCGCTGGCCTGCGCGCCCAAGAGCGCCAAGATAAACGTGCTTAAGCTGGCAGAGAACACGCTGACCCAGTTGCTGCCGCTTATGACAACCATGATAGTCGTCGGGATATTCATCCAGATCCTTTCCGTCACCGGCGTCAGGGGTCTTGTATCGTTTGCGATAATCGCACTGCCGATACAGGTGATGCTGATCAGCCTGCTCGTAGTCAACCCTATAACCGAGGGCGTCCTCGGCTTCGGCGGCGCGGCTGTCATTGGCATCCCGCTGATCTGGACCATGTCTTCTCGCGGCTACAACCAGGCCCTGCCGTTGGTGATCTCCGGCCTTTCCCTGTTGTGGGCACTCGGGGACGCACTTCCGCCGACTGCCATCATCTACAGGATGACCAGGCAGACCACCGACTACAAGGGCACTTACGGCCAATTCCTGAAGAGAGCTGCCATACCATGGGTGTTCATCACGGCGATAGCATTCGTTCTGGTCTACTACGGCGGCAAGATAGTAAACTGGCCGATCTGGTGATCGGAAGGATAGGAGGTCCTCAGAATGGCAAGCGTAATCAATGCCATATACCACATAATGGCGGCCGCAATAGGCTTGTTGATAATAAACAACTTCCTAAAGACCAAGAAATTGCAGGATGCGGCCATGTATGTAATCATACTGGTCCCGCTAATAGACAGGATACTGAGGTTCAAATAGGCTGAAGGAGGGCAATCTTATGAAAAACGGCACTGTAAAGATGATTCTGGCCCTTGTGGCCATCGCGGTGGTAGCCGTAGGTGGCGGAAGCCTATATGCCCAAAGGAACTATAAGGAGACCGTAGTGCTCGGACCCGGCGTCACCCGCGTGACAATGCTGTCCGAGTACTTCGACGGCATAAAAGGCACCGCAGCTGACACTAAGGTCTTCATACTCGAAGGTGACGAACCCGGAGGCGGAGTCCTCATGTTCGGAGGGGCGCACGCCTGCGAACCTTCCGGTATAGTAGCCGCAGTAGTGGCCATCGAGAGCATGGACGTCACGAAGGGCAAGGTAGTGGTAATCCCCCACATCAACAGAAGCGCGTCCACGACCACCCAGGCATCGGGCGGTTTCCCCCTTTACTACAACATAGAGACCAACTTCGGTCCCAGGAAATTCAGGATGGGCGACAGGAACACCTCCGCGGTCGACCAGTGGCCGGACCCGGAGATACAGTTCCACTACCCCACCGGACAATCGCAGTCCTATGTTGAGGCAAGGAACGCGAACCGCTGCTTCCCCGGGAACGCGAACGGCAACCTGACCGAGCAGGCCTGCTATGCTGTGATGCAGCTAGTAGAGAAGGAGGGGCTGGACATCGTCATCGACATGCACGAAGCCGAGCTCTTCTACCCCGTAACCAACTGCATCGTCGCTCCTGACAAGAGCATGAACATAGCTTCGTTCGCTCTTCTGTCGGCCCCGTTCGAGATAGTCACATTCCGTTCCCCGCAGTTGGCCAGGGGTTTCTCTCACAGGGAGATAGGCGACCCGGTGACGGGCGACCCGGATGCGTATCCATTCCTGTTCGAAGCTCCCGAACCGTTCCTGGATCAGCCTACGGGACCTAAGACGGAGAAGCTTCTCCTTGACGGCAAGGATGAATTCCTGGGCAAGCTGGGTGATCTCGGCCTGCTGTTCTGCCCTTACGATCCCGAGGAAGGCAAGTCCATAGACCTCAGGGTGGGCAGGCACTTTACCACAGCTACATTGATAATCGAAGAGTGGTCGTATACTTATGAGGATAAGCAGATATCCTTTACGGCACCTTCGTTTGAGGAAATCATGGCCAACGGCCTGAAGAACTACTTCTTGGACCCTGCCGCCGCAGGCGCGCAGATAGAAGAGATGTAAATGATTATTGATTCTCTGACTTGGATTATGTAATCTAGTAGGCAAAGTCGACGAGGAGGTGCGGCATGAGACCTAATACCGAATACAGTACAGGCAGTCCTGTAAATACCGCATCCTTTGACGTCAAGACATCGGGGGCCATGGTTTTCCATGGCCCCTCTTTTTCATCATTCGTATCTGACTTCGACTTTAGCGGCTTCGGCCGCTTCTATTACCGCTATGCCCCCAGTTGAATAGCCTGCCTGTGTGAGGCCAGATATAGGTAGGGACCCGGCGCAGATGGCCGGGTCCTTTTTATATCCCCAGAGGAGAAAGGTGAGGAGGGTTTGGAATGAGAAGGAATACGGTCGCATCTATCTTGGTCATCCTGGCGATGCTCGCGCTATCGCCCGCGTCATCCGCCTGTACTTCCATACTGCTGCCGGCATCAGGCTCGGCGACGGGAAGCACGTCCGTGACACATACATGCGATGCCGGAGGCGCCCCTTGGGAGCTGTACAAGGTGGACGCCAAGACCTTCGAGAAAGGCTCGCTCTATGACATCCCGGTGCTGGTGCAAGCCCTTACGAATGTACAGCTGAGCGATCCCAAGAGCGGCCAGGGCCAAGGCTCGGGCCACCTCATCCCCCAGGTCGAGAAGACCAACGCTTACATCATGAGCGGAAGCTTCGGAATCATGAATGACAAGCAGGTGGCCATCGGTGAGTCGACTTTCAGCGGAAGGAGGGAGCTGCAGAACAAGAACGCCTGGCTGAACATCCAGAACCTTTCGCTCCTGGCTATGCAGAGGGCCTCCAGCGCCCGTGAGGCGATCATCTTGATGGGTACTCTTGCCGAGAAGTACGGATATACCGAAGGCGGCGAGATGCTCGCGGTAGGAGATGAAACCGAAGCGTGGACGTTCGAGATAGTGGGCCCGGGAGCACTATGGCAGCAAGGCGACGCGGAACCCGGGGCCTACTGGGTCGCGAAGCGCGTGCCTGAAGGCCATATCTCGGCCACGTGCAACGCCTCCACCATAGACGCGCTCGAAGCTGATAACGAGGAAGGTTTCATGTGCTCCCGCGGTATTGTCGAGTTCGCAGTCGAGAACGGATGGTACGATCCCGCATCGGGCGTGCCTTTCAGCTGGCGCGTGCATTTCACCAACTCACAGAGGACCGAATACTCCGGCAGGAGGATCAAGAGGATCTTCAGCCTGGTCAATCCGGCGGTCGGTCCTGCGCAAGATGAGGCCGACCTACCCTTCTCGGTACCAGTGGCGACGAAGCTTAGCATCCGCGACCTTATGAACCTCAACAGGGACCACTATGAAGGCACCGAGTTCGATATGACGGTAGGCCTCAGCGCCGGGCCGTGGAACGATCCCAGGAGGTACCGCGGTATGTCGTTCAAGGTCGACGGCGCGACATATTCCTGGCAGAGGGGCATATCACAAGTACAGACCGAATACTCGATAGTCACACAGAGCAGGGCATCCGTACCTGATGAGTTGGGATGCTTCTGGTACGGACCGGCGAATCCCGACCTGACATGCTATGTTCCCATGTATCCTTCGATGTCGAAGCTGTCGTCTTCGATCAGCGGCCCGGGCGCCGGCTCCCACAGCGTTTTCACGCGCGAATCCTTCAGGTGGGCGATATCGTCCGTCAGCACGTATGCGGACCTCAAATGGTCCTACATGAGCAAGGACGTCATGTCGGTCATCGACAAGTACGAAGGAGGAGCTTTGGAGAACCAGGCCGGATTCGAGGGGCATGCGGTCGCCCTTCTAGCAAAGGACAAGGCAGAGGCGGTAAAGGCGATAACCGAGTATGCCAACTCCAACGTGGAGAAAGTGACGACGGCCTGGTGGCAGCTGCTGGACAACCTGATGTGGAAGTATGATGCTGGTTTCGTGTTCGACGCCAAGACCGGCAGGAAGACGGGGGTCTCCTACCCCGAGGCATGGTTGCGCAAGGTAGTGGAAAGCAAGGATCCGGCGGTGCTCTACCCCCAGAAGTAGACTATGTGAAGACCATGTGAAATAGCATATATATCCGGTGGAGGGACTATATTATAACCCTCCACTTTTCTTTTACGAATTTTTTGCTTTTCTTTCTTCCAGCTTGCAGGTATGAGCCCGTTTCCCGAGTATACTAATAAAGGGTATATATATACCCTGACCGTCATGCTCATCCAAGTTGAGGGAGGGAAAACCAAGAAACGGCAGATTATGTCTATCTTGCTAAGTAGGAGGTAATGAATCGATGAAGAGATTCACGATTGCTGCAGCCGTGTTGGCCTTAGTGATCGCGCTGTTCTCCACGGGGGCCCTGGCCTGCACTTCGGTAGTCCTGCCGCCGGGTTCCACCGTCGAGGGCTTCTCA
>MWDF01000047.1 GCA_002070415.1 Firmicutes bacterium ADurb.Bin153 | reverse complement strand
TGCCGCAGCACCCACCCAGTCCCTCGCAGACGAACTCTTCCGCGGCTTCAACCTCCGCGTGACGAAGGACACGACGAAGAACGGAAACGAGGTCTGGAACGTATCCGGCGCCACGAAGTATTACAAGGAGCAGCTCAAGCAGGCGGGCGGGCGCTGGTACGGGCCGAAAAAGATTTGGTCCTTCTACAAGGGCGACCCGACGGAGAAGATACTCGGGATACTGAGAGGACAGAAGGTAGAGGAAAAGCCGGAGGTAGCAGAGGCACCGACAAAGGTGTTCAGGCCGGGAGAGAAGTACATCCTACATAGCCTGCCAACAGACAAACACTACAATGAACTGCCCATTACAATCGGACAAGTTAAAGGAGACGAGGTTACTTTCTATACTCCAGACGGAAGGTATTTCACTATCCGCGCACAATATCTGGCAGAGCAAACAAGACCTGACATCGCTCCTACAAAAGAACAGATCAAGAAGAACGAGGAAACGGCAAAAAAATTCCTCGAAGACCTTTCCAGAAAATACGATGAATACATGGCTGACGCCGAAGCCCCCGAGGCCGCCCTGACAAAGAAGGAAGCAACGGCTTACGGGGCTGTGTCCGCATGGGTGAGCGACAAGATCAAGAAGCACACGCCATTCACCCGCGAGGAACTTTTTGACAAAGCCGCCGAAGCCTTCGGGGGCACTCTGGCCGAAGGCACTTTCTCGGCGAAAGATGCCTACGATGCAATGGAGCTCGGAATCAATGACTACATTGATTCCGTCGGAAACCTCACCCTGAACCCAGCAGGACCAAGTGAAGCGAAGTGGGCCAAGGAACGTATCAAGGCCCTCAAGACCATCAACGACATCATTCCTACCCAAACCACTCGCACGGCCGAGATGGACGAATTCCAGCAGTTCTCCACCCCGCCGGCCTTTGCCTACGTTGCGAACTGGGTAGCCAACATAAAGGAAGGCGAGACCTACCTCGAGCCCTCGGCCGGGACGGGCAACCTCGCCGTCTTCGGGAAGATCGCCGGGGCCCGGGTGATCGTCAACGAGATCAGCCCCCGCCGCGTGTCGGTTCTGAAGGAACTCGGCTTCGCCCGGATTCACACAGAGAACGCCGAGCAGCTCAACAACATTCTCCCGGACGATGTCAATCCCACCGTCGTTGTCATGAACCCGCCCTTCTCCGCCACCGGGGGAAGGATGCAGGGGGAACGCAAGACCATCAACGGTGCCGTCCACATCGAGCAGGCCCTCAAGAGGCTTGAGCCGGGCGGGCGCCTCGTGGCCATCGTCGGGGAAGGCATGGCCGCCGACAAGGCAAACTTCAAGGACTGGTGGAAGAAAATCAGGGCCGAATACACCGTAAAGGCAAACATCGGCGTATCCGGCCAGGAGTATAAAAAGTACGGAACCACCTTTGATAACCAAATCTTAGTGATTGACAAGACCGGCAAAACGGAGGATAATGAAATCACGGGAAAGGTGTCGAAGGTAGAGGACCTGATTCCTTTACTGGAAGGAGTACGCGATGCCAGAACATATCCCGGAGAACAGAAGCCGACTCAACCTCGCGGCGAAGCGGGCGCTGAAGAAGCTCGGCCAGGTGCCCGACCCAACGAGCCTGTACTGCCTGCAACTGGCGGAGTGGGCCCTGGACAATCGGTTCGAGCACCAGGACAGCCGGCTCCGAAGCAGCCTGGAAAGCCTGCAAGGGTGGAGCCCGGAGAAGGTGGAGCGGTTTCTGGAACACGGCCCGAACGGGGAGAAGCAAGACCCGGTGCCAAGCCGAGTGTTGAGACAGCCGGAGGAGTTGGCGGATCAACTCTTACTGGCTCTTCACGACAGTCTGCCGAGGCTGATTCCGGGATACCTGAAGTCTCCGGCCTGACCGTTGAGCAAAAGCTTGACATCGAGCGGGAAGCAGAAGAGCTTTCCGATTCGGTTTTCGATACCTACAAGCCTGCCAAGTTAAGCATCCCCAACGCAAAGCCGCATCCCGGCAAACTCGTCGAATCGGCGGCCATGGCGTCGGTCGAACCGATTGACCCGACCTACCAGCCGCATATCCCTGAAAAGGCCATCAAGGAAGGCAAGGTATCTCTGGCGCAGCTCGAGGCCGTGGTGTATGCCGGGCAGGCCCACGGAGAGACGCTCGACGAGGGCGGCTATTATGACAAGACGGGTCGGTACATTGAAAGAAGCGAACTCGTATCCGGTGTTGACGAAACGGCTACCTTTAAGACCTTCCGGAAGGGCTATTTCATCGGCGACGGAACTGGCGTAGGCAAGGGACGAGAGATCGCCGCTATCCTGTGGGACAACTGGAATCAGGGCCGGAAGAAAGCGCTCTGGATTTCTCAGAACTCACCCCTAATCAAGGATGCAGCACGCGACATCGAGGGCGTCGGATGGGACCCGAACCTTCTCTTTGACCTCGGAAAGGTGAAACTCCATTCCGACATCCCGCACAAGCAGGGCATCGGCTTCGTCGGATACGGGACTTTGAAGATGGAGAAGTCTTCCGAAGGGAAGAAGGTCTCCAGGCTGCAGCAGATTGCGAACTGGCTGGGTCCCGATTTTGACGGCGTGATCGCCTTCGATGAATCTCACAACATGGGCAACGCGGTAGCCGTAAGAGGCAGACGGGGCATGACAAAGCCCTCCGCTACTGCGCTTGCCGGTATCCAGCTTCAAAACATGCTTCCCAAGGCAAGGGTCCTCTACGTCTCGGCGACAGGCGCCACGGAAGTTATGAACCTTGCCTACGCTACGAGGCTGGGCCTTTGGGGTGCAAAGACCCCATTCGGAAATGCAAGGGCTTTCGTGCAAGACATCTCTGCCGGTGGCATAGGCATCATGGAGATGGTCGCGCAGAACATGAAGGCCATGGGCGTCTATGCGGCACGAAGTCTGTCCTACGATGATGTGAAATACGACAGGCTTGAACATACCCTTACCCCGCAGCAGCGGGAAGTCTACGATGAAATGGCCGGGGCCTGGCAGGGCGTCCTCAAGGACATCCATGCGGCCATGCGCCTGACTGGCGCCAAGGATGACGAGGGCCGAACCCTGAACAGCGCTGCCGTGGCGGCCGCCATGTCGAAGTTTTGGGGAACGAATCAACGATTCTGGAACCAGATCATCACGGCGATGCAAATGCCTTCCGTCGTTTCCTCGATCGAGAACGACATGAAGGCGGGCAATTCGGTCGTCATCCAACTCGTCAACACGAACGAGGCCGCCCAGGAGCGGGCAATCGCCCGCCTCGAGGAAGGCGAGGAACTGGAAGACCTCGACCTCACCCCGCGTGACGCGCTCATGGAGTATGTCAAGAACTCCTTCCCGGTGCAGCAATTCGAAGAGTACACGGACGAAAATGGAAACGTAAAATCACGGCCGGTTGTCGATTCCATGGGGAACCCCGTGGAGAACAGGGAAGCCGTGGCCATGCGGGAAGAACTCTTGAACCGCCTCGGGTCTATCCGCGTTCCCGATGGCCCCCTGGAAATCATCCTGAATCACTTCGGGACCGACACCGTCGCGGAAGTAACCGGACGCACTCGCCGCGTGGTCTATAAAGATACCCCGCAAGGAAAGAAAAGGGTTTCAGAATCGTGGGGCAAGAACAAGGGCATGGCCGACGCCGACCTATTCATGGACGGAAAGAAGCGCATCCTCGTCTTCTCCTACGCCGGCGGAACGGGCCGGAGCTACCATGCCGACCTGACGGCCAAGAATCAGCAGCTTCGAAAACAATACCTCGTGCAAGCCGGGTGGAGGGCTGACCGGGCTGTCCAGGGTCTCGGGAGGACGCATCGCACGAACCAGAAGCAGGCCCCCGAGTGGATCCTCGTCACGACTGACCTGCAGGGACAGAAACGATTCATTTCCTCGATCGCTCGCAGGTTGGACCAGCTCGGCGCCCTCACCCGCGGGGAACGGAAGGCTGGAAGTCAGGGGCTTTTCTCCGCCCGGGACAACCTCGAGAGCCAAGAGGCAAGAGAGGCCCTGCGTCAACTCATCGTCGATATGTTCCACGGGCAGGCCGAAATGACAATCGGCGAATTCGAGCAGGCGACGGGCCTGACCGGATTGATAGATCCAAATACCGGGGCCCTCAATGAATCCCGATTGCCTGACATCGCCCAATTCCTGAACCGCATCCTCAACATGAAGATTGCGGAGCAGGACAAGGTGTTCAGGATGTTCTCTTACCGGCACGACATAAAGGTCGCCGAGGCTATCCGGAGAGGCACCCTGGACGAAGGGATGCAGACCATCCGGGCGAAAAGAACGGAGAAGATTCAGGAGCAGACCGTCTACCGCGATTCAAAGACGAAGGCCGAAACCAAGTACGTCGAGGTGGAACTCACCCACGATGCGAAGCGCCTGGATTACGCGACAAGCCGCACCTACGCCGACAACGGCTATGTAAGAAACATCAAGAGCGGCCGCGTGTGGGCCCTCGGAAAGCAGAAGAGCAAGACGGACACATCGACGGGCGAGGTCAAACTGTCCTATGTTGCCATAGGAACGAACTACAATTATCACAGCATTCCCGTTGATGAGACCAACGATCCAACGAAGTACGAAAAGATCCCAAAGGATAAGGCGCAAAAGCCATGGGAAGACGAATACGATTCCATGCCTGCCGAGGTAAAAGAACGGGTTCACATGGTCACGGGTGCCATCCTTCCGATATGGGACCGCCTGCCAGCCGAAGGGCAGAAGGTGTACCGCCTCAACGTGGAGGGTCGGAACATCATCGGCCGCGTCATTCCCAGGCAATACCTTGACACTACCCTCAAGAGCCTTGGCGCAACGGCTTCAAAGACCGAATACAAGGCACCGGATATATTTGCCAACGTCCTGCACAGAGGCTACAAGTACCGGCTTTCGAATGATTGGCGCATCGAAAGGCGCAAAGTTGCGGGAGATTACCGTATCGAATTGATAGGGCCCTATTACACGCACATGGGCGAACTGCGGAAGTACGGTATTTTCGAAGAAAGGATCAGTTATCAGACCCGTTACTTCATTCCTACGAACAAGGAGACCGGGACCAAGGCCATTGAGGAGATCATCAGCTCCCGTCCCGTGACGGATGAGGAAATCCCGCACGGCGCAAAGGCGGGTGAAATTACAGAGAAGGACATCGAGGCGGGCGTTATCGCTTACTCCGTCCGCGACCTGCACCGCCGGGGCCTCCTGAAGGTGGCGAAAATTGACGATGTCAAGAAGTTCTTCCCCGGACAGGAAGTGGGGCTCGACGCCAACAAGAACATCTACGTCAAGACCAGGGGCGGG
>MWDF01000046.1 GCA_002070415.1 Firmicutes bacterium ADurb.Bin153 | reverse complement strand
GACCAACAAGCAAATAGAGCTGTTTACTTTAATGGGTGTCGAACCACCCTCGTTACACTAATCCGGGAATCTAGGGTTCACTGACAGCTCTCTTTCCTTAAAGCCTTGCTATATGGATATACAGTGTGGTCTTTACCATCATGACGGGAATTATTGTGAATATGGTGCTATAAAATAAGGATGATTACCGGACATTTTCTATATAGCTTTTCCCATATCGATTCCTCGTTAGTGACTGATCGGGATCCAGGGACTGCTACGGAGGCGGGTAACACGTTCATGGAAAAGGAACAACGAACTACCTCATATCTCAAGCTAATGTCGAAGTACCTCTCCCGTCAGGGTGGAAGGGTAGCGATACTCGCCGCTCTTATAATGCTCGGCATAGCGCTCCAACTGGCCGGTCCTCAGATATTGCGATCCTTTATAGATGCGGCGATCTCCGGAAAATCACTTGATGCCCTATCCGCGACAGCCGTCGTCTATTTTATCGTGGCGCTCCTATACCAACTCATCGGCATCCTTACGACCTATATCAGTGAAAAGGTGGGCTGGACAGCCACCAACGCCCTCAGGGAAGACCTCGTAGGGCACTGCCTTAAACTAGACATGGCGTTCCATAAGGAACATCTCCCGGGTGAGATGATAGAGAGAATCGACGGCGACACGACGGCACTTTCCAACCTGTTCACCAAGTTCACGGTGACGGTGCTGGCGAACCTGCTTCTCATCGTCGGGATGGCGGTTCTGCTTCTTAGGGAAGATCTGATGGTCGGAGGCGGCATGAGCCTCTTCGCAGTCATAGCCCTGTTTGTCCTCCTCCGCGTGCAGGCCCTGGCGGTACCCCACTGGGTCAAACTCCGGAAGGTAAGGGCGGAATTCTATGGAATGCTGGGCGAGCAGGTTTCAAGCGTCGACGAGATATCCGCGAATGGTGCCATACCATACGTAATGAACAGGTTCTATGCGATGCAGCAGCAGCTTCTAGGTCTGGTGACGCGCGCAAGCTTCATGGGTTATACGATGTGGATGACTACGATCGTGGTATTCACGGCAGGATATGCCCTTGCCTTCGGCCTGGGCTGGCACCTTTGGGCCCAGGGCCGCATGACGATAGGCACCGTATATCTCATCTTCACTTACATAAACTACCTGAACGGCCCGATAGAGCAGGTAAGGGAGCAGTTGGAGGACCTGCAGAAGTCGAATGCCAGCATAAGGAGGATCTCGGGTCTTCTAGGCCAGAAGAACGAAGTAAGCGACGGGGAAGGCCCTGCCCTTGAAGAGGGCGCTCTTGCGCTTGAGGTGCAGGGCCTGAGTTTCTCATACGCTGAGGATCAGCAGGTGTTGGAGGACTTGAATCTGAAGATTGAACCTGGTCGGGTGCTGGGAGTGCTGGGCCGTACCGGAAGCGGGAAGACGACCATTACCCGCCTACTGAACCGCTTCTATGACCCTGATGACGGAAAGATATTGCTCGGAGGGCGCAACCTGCGTTCCATACCCTTGGATAGCCTCAGGAATCGCATCACATATGTCACCCAGGACGTGCAGCTCCTGAAGGCGAGCGTAAGGGACAACCTTACTTTCTTCGATGCCTCAGTGCCGGACGGACAGCTTATAGAGGTGCTGGAGGCGGTCGGGCTGGACGAATGGCTGCGATCGCTTCCCAACGGACTCGATACCCAGCTTGCGAGCGGAGGATCCGGGCTTTCGGCCGGGCAGTCACAGCTTCTGGCCCTGGCAAGGGCATTCCTTAGAGAACCGGGCTTTGTGATCTTGGATGAAGCGTCATCGAGGCTCGACCCAGTAACAGAAAGGCTCATGGAAGGGGCGATGGACCGGCTGCTCAGCGGAAGGACGGCCATGATAATCGCCCATCGCATCAAGACGCTCGACCGCGCGGACGACATCCTTATTTTAAGCCACGGCAGGGTTCTTGAATACGGTCAGAGGGAAGATCTTGCGAAGGATCCGGATTCGCAATACACAAGGCTTCTTAAGGGCGGGATGGAGGACATGCTGGCATGAAGACTTACCATCTCATCTGGCGAGTGATACGGTACCGCCCCTGGCTCTACCTGGCGGATGCGCTGACCTGGATACTCATACACGTCTTCCCGGTCGTGCCGGGCCTCATCATCAGGGAGTTCTTCGACATGCTGGCGGGGCAGTCGCGCCTGGACCTTGGGATCTGGGGACTGATCGCGCTGCTGGCGGCAACCGCCATGGCTCATATAGCCAACATAGCGGTAGGGGCGCTGGTCGACATCCGGCATCGCTTCACGATGAGCGGCCTGCTTCGCAGGAACGCGCTGGAGAGCATGCTTGCATCACCGGTGGCAGGCGGAGCGAAATCCACGGGCGAGACGGTGAACATCCTAGAGGAGGACGCCAAGCAGGTCGAAGACGTCATAAGCTGGTCTTTCGACATGATGGGGATGACCGCGTTCGCAATAGTCTCGGCAGTGATACTGATAAGGGTGAGCCCTCAGCTTACCCTCATGGTGCTCATACCCATGATATTCGTCGTGATGCTGGCTCAGTCGGCCAGTGGCAGGCTGGAGAAATACAGGAGGGAAAGCAGGAGGGCCACCTCTCTCGTGACAGAGGCCATGGGGGAGGCGTTCGGCGCAGTGCAGGCCATTAAGGTGGCCAACGCAGAGGACAGGGTAACGGCGCACTTGAAGGTGCTCGGCGACAGGCGCCGGGAAGCTATGCTGAAGGACAAGCTCCTTTCCCGGATACTTGACTCGATCTTCGAAAACGCCTCTAAGGTGGGTACTGGGATAATACTGCTTGTTGCTGCCAGGTATCTTAGGCTCGGGGCCTTGACCGTAGGCGATTTCGCGCTTTTCGTCTACTACCTGGACAATGTGACGGAATTCGCCGCCTTCTTCGGGTACTTCAACGTGCACTACAAGCAGGCAGGTGTCGCCTTGTCCCGCCTGGGGAGCCTAGTGAAAGAGCCCAAGGAGCTGGTGGAGAATAAGCCGCTGTATCTTGCGGGCCGGCTTCCGGGGATGAGGACCGATGAGCTGGACGATGGCGACAGGCTCGTGAAGCTGACGGTAAAAGGGCTCACTGCCCGGCACTCGGACGGTGAGCATGGAATCGAGGATGTTTCCTTCGAACTTTTAAGGGGGACGTTCACTGCGGTAACGGGCAAGATCGGATCCGGCAAGACTACCATGGTGAGGGCCCTGCTCGGCTTGATGCCGCGAGATTCGGGGGAGGTATTCTGGAACGGGAGGCCGGTGGAAGACCCCCGGGCATTCTTCGTACCTCCCAGGAGCGCCTATGCCCCGCAGGTGCCGCACCTTTTCAGTGATACCATGCGGAACAACATTCTATTGGGGATACCTGAGGGGGAGGCAAACCTACAGGAGTCGATCAAAACCGCGGCTCTTGAGGAGGATCTGGCAGACCTGGAGAAGGGCGTCGATACTCCGGTCGGACCTAGGGGAACCAAGCTTTCAGGAGGGCAGCAGCAGCGCACGGCGGTGGCCCGGATGTTGGTGCGTCATGCGGAACTCATGGTGTTCGACGACGTATCCAGCGCGCTGGACATAGAGACGGAAAGGCAGCTTTGGCAGGCATTGGCGGATAGGAAGGACCTTACCTATCTAGTCATTACGAACCGCCGGGGTGTCATCATGGGAGCGGACAAGGTTCTGGTGATGAACGGGGGTAGGGTTATTGCCCAGGATACACCCGATGAGCTGATAAGGGCGAGCCCAGAACTACGAGCCATACTCGAAGAAGCCGACAGCGGAGGCGTCTAGGAGCATTTCAGTCACTAGTGGGGTGTCCATCGGTTTGAAGATGCCGATGTAAGGAAACCACCGCATATTTGTGGGACTAGGCCTTCCCTGCGTTTTTTCGTTTAGAAGGCCCTGTCTGGGCACGCAATGCCGACCTCATACCAGCCCATCACAGACCTCATACCCCTGAACGACGGTGATTATTGAGCCACCAACAATTGTCAATTGAACACGATCCTTAAGATGATCGCCATCACACCGGGCGCCGGGAATTCTAGAAAGGCGCGGCAACCTATCGAGAATCGCATCGCCGCCGCCAGGGCACTGAAGGTGGCAACAGATGGTATATTAGTTAATAAGCGGTACAGACTTCAACTATGCTAGTAGCGAATGCAGTTGCATCGTACATGTCATCCGACTCTATGTAGGCGATGCTGCCGTTAGTTTGTATCTCGTGACAAGTAGAAATCTCCATGAGTCATTATGTAATGACATGAAGACCGGAACCCTCGGGACGCGAAGATCCTGAAACCATGGTCCAGATGCCAGTGGAGTGTGATTAGAGATGAAATTGAAGTCGAATGTGGGAATTCCAGAACTCCTGCAGAGAAATGCAGCGCTTCCATGAGGAACTATCTATCAGCCGCGACATTCGTAGTTATTGTCATCGTGGCATCAATGATGCTTGCATTCACCTCGTGTCATGCACATGAGAATGACTTACCCGGCATAGCAGATGGCGCTTCACCGATGGACTCTGTGGTCATAGCAGAGGTGTCCACACATAATCTACGCCTGTTATACTGGGGCAATGATGATGACATAGCCGACGAGGACTTGGCTGAAGCCCTGTCGATATGTGAGAGCTCAATGGAGTTCGTAAGAACCACGCTGGGGATCGAACTGCCTTTCAGGGTGACGGTGAACTGGATTCCCAGGAGCCTGGCCTTTTCGGCCGGGACGGTCCTCCCGTCAACGATAAACATCTATAGCGGCAGTTTCAAGGAATTTGGCATACGACTGTTTGTCCACGAGCTCGTGCATTTGTTCGCCCAACACTTAGGAGCGCCGGATTATCGAACAAGGTATATCGAGGAGATGTTCGCCGACGGGATCGCATCGGCATACCGGCCCGATGACCGATTGACCATGAGAAGCCACTCGCAGTCCTGGCTCATATTCGAAGTTGACCGTGAACAGAGGAGCACTCCGTTATTGGAGATGATGATAGGCGGTCCCCGGTCGATCGGGCATACACCGCTGAGCGTCTTGTTCCATGCGAATTCAGGGGGCGCTTTCATTGCGGAGAAGTACGGAACATCGAACTTGGCGGAACTATACAAGGCATTGCCTTCCCAGCGAGAGATGACGGCACAAAGCTGGGCTAAAATCAGCGGCATCGTATCCGAAGCGATCCTCTCCTGTCTGAACGTAACGGTGGATGAGCTCGAAAAAGATTGGCGGACGTATCTGGACGGCATTTCCGGGAAGAGGAACCTGGCAGCTTATGTTGAGCCGTATTCGGCATATTACGTCCACATCCATGAGCCGCTGATCGCTTCCGGTAGACTCAACGGCCTTCTTCAGGCGGGCTTGGTGGACGTCAACGTCCTTGCGGAGATCAAAGGGCTCTACTATGAACTGGAGAACCTTATAAGCGATGCTATAGAACCCAGCCGGAATATCATCGACGATTATAAAGCCAAGGTGCTCCGAGTAGCCGGAATAGTGGCAAATGCAATACCATCGCCGATGGATCACAGGAATGAGCGACCGTAACAGAAGGGAACGACTTGGTACGGAAAAGTAAGGTCAAGTCCCAATCTATGTGTAAATTCGATCCCGGCGCCACAGCTTAGACTGCCTTAAGGCTGACCAGACGCTCGCTTTCAATCCCTCG
>MWDF01000045.1 GCA_002070415.1 Firmicutes bacterium ADurb.Bin153 | reverse complement strand
CTTATGTATTCGAACAAGCTGGCCGCCTGGGTATACCACTACGCGCCCTGGGAGATGGGCGTAGTGTACAGGCAGAAGAACGAGGAATGGGTGAAGGAGGCCGCAAGGCTACTGTCAATCCAGGACTGAGCTTCGACTTGTTCGGCAAAGGAGGGCGCTGATGAGGAAAATTCACGTAGAATTCCCCGAGTTCGACGTAACTCTGGTGATAGAGATGGACGAGAGGAATAAGGAGCTGTGCGATGAGGTGTGGGAGGCCCTGCCGTTCGACGGGGTCCAGGAGCATTCGATGGTGTCGGGCCAGTCCATGTACGCATGGGTCCCCATGATCAGCACCGCCAGAGTGCCCGTGAAGATGCTCAGGACGGAAGCTCCCATAGGATGGTGCGCCTTCAACCAGGGCACCGGGAACAAGATTTCCATGAAATACGGGGAGCTGTCCGAGGACCTGTACGGGAATTCCTTGGGTTTCATACCTCAGGAATATCATGAGGCGCTGAAGAGGATAGGCAGGGAGATATGGGCCAACTACTTCGGCGACAAGAAGATTTACAGGGTCTGCTTCAGCAAAGAAGCATAGGATCCCGATCGCTTTACGAGAGCATGGAGGTATTCACGATGGCTAAGATAAAGAGGGAATTCAACCTGGAGGATGCCGACGAGCTCAGCAAGACCAGAAAACTCGGAAACTCCTTCTGGGGCTATGTGATAAAGGCCGCCTCTATCACATTGTCGTTGTTCCACTTGTACACGGCCGGTTTCGGATCGCTGCCCCTGATACAGCAAAGGTCCTTCCACCTGGCATTCGTGTTGTTCATACTGTTCTTGCTGTTCCCTATAACGAAGAGGTCGTCAAGGAAGAGGATGAACGTAATCGACCCGATTTTCGCTTTCACCGCGTTGTTGGCGAACTTCTACGTCTTCTACAGATACGACCTGATAGCCGCCAACTCCGGCATCCTGACCACACTGGACCTGATAGTAGGGGGGATCCTGATAGTCCTCGTGATAGAGGCCATAAGGAGGGCGTCAGGGGAAGCTCTGCCCTACATGATGATAGGATGCCTTATATACGCCTACTTCGGGCGCTACTTCCCCGGTTTCCTGCAGCACTACGGGCTTTCCGTCCGGAGGATAATCCAGTACATGGTCTGGTCTACCGAGGGCATTTACGGCATAACCCTGGGCGTCTCGGCCACGTTCCTGTTCCTGTTCATCTTGTTCGGGGCGGTGCTCGAGAAGACGGGCCTTGCTGCCATAATCAACGACCTTGCGCTTGCCATAGCCGGCAGGTCCAGGGGAGGACCCGCGAAAGTCTCGGTGATAGCCAGCGCCGCGCTCGGCACCATCTCCGGCAGCGCGGTGGCGAACGTAGCGACGACCGGCGTCTTCACGATCCCCATGATGAAGAAGATGGGCTACTCACCCGCGTTCTCCGCCACCGTGGAATCTATAGCCAGCACGGGAGGCATGATCATGCCTCCTATCATGGGCGCCGCGGCTTTCATCATGGCGGAATTCCTCGGGGTGCCCTATATGAAGGTCATGTCAGCGGCACTGATACCGGCCCTCCTCTACTACTTCTCCGTGTGGGTCGTCGTAGACCTTGAAGCGCAGAGGCTCAACCTTAAGGGCCTGAGCAAAGCCGATATGCCGAACGTATGGAAGATACTGAAGGAGAAGGGCTACATGCTCCTTCCCATAGCGGTCCTGATCTACTTCCTGATGACCGGATCGACGACATTAAGGGCCGCTTTCTACTCGATCATCTCGGCGATAGTGCTCTCATATCTCAGGGCGGACACGAGGCTCACACCGAAGAGGTTCCTCGAGACCCTGGAGAGCGCAGGCCAGGTGGCCATCCCCGTCGCCAGCATATGCGCGGTCTCCGGCATCATGATCGGCGTGTTCGGGGCCACCGGCCTGGGGCTGGTCCTCGGAGACGGGCTACTTGCGCTCGCGGGCGGCAACTACTACGCCACAGTGATACTGATAGCAGTGGCGAGCCTGCTGCTGGGCCTCGGCCTTCCGTCGACGGCGTGCTACATCATAGTTTCCACGCTTGCGGCACCCGCGCTCATCAAGTTCGGCATAGAGGGCATACCGGCCCACCTATTCGCGTTCTACTTCGGCGTGCTTTCGGTCATCTCGCCGCCGATCGCGACGGCGTCCTTCACGGCGGCGGGCATCGCGGGATCCGATCCGAACACGACGGGTTGGATGGCATTCAAATATGCCATACCCGCTTTCCTGATACCGTTCATATTCATCAGCTCCCCCGGGATGCTGCTGATTGACACGAACATATGGGACGTGGCGATAATCCTCGGCACCGCCCTGATCGGAGTGTACGCGTTGGCGGCCGCCACCACGGGGTACCTGTTCGGAAACCTGAAGATGCCAGTAAGGGTGATAATCGGCACGGGCGGGGCTTTCATGATGACCACATCCCTGTTCGGGAACCTGACGGGAATCGCGCTGACGGCGCTCGGCGTTTTCCTGGCCTACAGGAACAGGGACAAATCGAAGGTTGGGGAGGCCGTGACGGCAGAGTAATCCCATATCCTTACAGCATGTGATTGCATAAGGGATGACTGTGCCAGGAACGTCCTCCTGAAGCCGACAGGCGATGGCCTTACCCACCGCCTGTCGGCTCTCATAGGATTTACTTGGCCGCCCTAGACCCGGCCCCTGTCCTCGTAATGGGTGTGCAGCAGCTCATGGGACTTATGCCCGAGAGGTTCGATCAGATAGTCGTTGTATAGTTCGCGTACGGCGGGGTTGTCGTGCGACTTCCTCATCTTGAGGGATTTGTCCGCCGCATACGTCCCTTCTATCCTCATGACCCTCCTGTCGTAGTCCGTGCCTATCGGCTGGCCGCCGCCTCCGATGCAGCCGCCCGGGCAGGCCATGACCTCGATGAAGTGCCAGGGCGCGGTATCGGACCTTACCATGTCCATGACCTGGCTCGCGTTCTTCAGGGTGTGCGCCACCGCGAACTTGAGTTCCAGCCCGGACAGCTTGTCGTACGGCGCGGCAAGGTTTTCGGGCAGCTTGACCGACATCTGCTTAATGCCCTCCATCCCGCGCACATCCACGAAATCGAGGTTGCTGCCGAGGTCCGTCCCCGTGACTATCTCATATACGGTCCTCAGCGCCGCTTCCATGACACCCCCGGTCGCGCCGAATATCACGGCGGCCCCGGTGGAGATGCCGAACGGGGCGTCGTACTCCTCCGGTTCCAGCTCGTTCAGGTCCAGCCCGGATTCCCTGATCATCCTGGCGAGCTCCCTCGTGGTCAGCACGGCGTCGACGTCCTTGTAGCCGGAGCTTACCATCTCGGGCCTTTCGCACTCGAATTTCTTGGCCGTGCAGGGCATCACCGATACGCTGAAGATGGATTTGGGATCTATGCCCGCCTTCTGGGCGTAGTACGTCTTGGCGAGCGCTCCGAACATCTGCTGTGGGGACTTGCACGTCGACAGATGGTCCAGGCGGTCTCCGTAGTAGTGCTCGCAGTACTTTATCCAGCCAGGGCTGCAGGAGGTTATCATCGGCAGCTTCCCGCCCGAAAGGGCCCTGTGCAGCAGCTCCGTCCCCTCCTCTATGATCGTCAGGTCCGCGGTGAAGTCGGTGTCGAACACCTTGTCGAACCCGAGCCTCCTCAGTGCCGCCACCATCTTGCCTGTGACCAGAGAGCCCGGCTCCATGCCGAATTCCTCTCCCAACGCCACCCTGACCGCCGGCGCGGTCTGCACTACCACGTGCTTTACGGGGTCGTTTATCGCGCGCCACACCTCACCGGTGGAATCCCTTTCGGTGAGCGCCCCCGTGGGGCACACGAGCACGCACTGCCCGCACATGGCGCAGGATGTGGAGTTCATCGGCAGCTCGAACTCCGGGGCGACCACGGTCCCGAAGCCCCTGCCCTGGGTATTGACGGCGCCGACTCCCTGCACCTTTGCGCACACCGCGACGCAGCGCCTGCACAGCACGCACTTGTCGGGGTCCCTTACTATCGAGAACGTCGATTTGTCCTGTTCGTGGTGCGACTTCTCGCCCTCGTACGAGATCTCCCTTATGCCCATGTCGTTCGCCAGCTGCTGCAACTCGCACTTACCGCTCCTTACGCACTTGAGGCAGTCGTAGGGGTGGTTGGAGATTATGAGCTCGACGACGGCCTTCCTCGCCTCTTTGGCGGCAGGAGAGTTCGTCCTCACGACCATGCCCTCGGAAACCTTGGTCGTGCAGCTGGTGACAAGGCCCCTTGCGCCTTCGACTTCCACCAGGCATACCCTGCAGGCGCCGATCTCGTTTATGCCCTTCATATAGCACAGGGAGGGGATCCTGATGCCTGCCGCTTTGGCGGCCTCGATTATCGTTGTGCCTTCGGGGACGCTGATGCTCTTGCCGTTGATCGTCAGATTCACCATTCCAGGAACCTCCCTTCCCTAGTCCCGGACGTCGCATTGGAAGCACCTTGATGCCTCCGCAAGCGCGTCCTCGGCCCTTAATCCCAGTTCGACCTCCCTGAAGCAGCAGACCCTGTCCGTGGCCGGCAGCTCCTGCATGACGGCCCTGGGCATTGGATCTTCTATGACTTCTCCAACCAGGGTGCGGACTATCGGCTTGTTGGCTTCAAGATGCCAGGTGCCTTCCAGTTTCCTGTCGATCGCCAACGCGGCCTTCCTGCCGGCGCCTATGGCCGCGACGACGGTCCAGGGGCCGGTGGCGCAGTCGCCTCCGCTGTAGAGCCTCTCCACGCTCGTCTCTCCCGTGTTCGGGTCGGATACCACTATCCCGGACTTGGTCGTGACCAGCTCCGGCAGGCCCTCCTTGAATGTCGGGTCCGGGTTCTGGCCTATGGCCGCCAGCACGTTGTCCACCACGATCTCTGACGTGCCCTCGGTCTTCTCCGGCCTCCTCCTGCCTGACTTGTCGAACGCCCCGAGCTTCATAGTGTCGCACTTCAGCGTGAGCTTCCCGCCTGCTGCTTCTATCGAGGCCGGCGCTGTGAGGAAGTGGAACTCTATCCCTTCCTCGATGGCCGCTGTAACCTCGGCCTTGTCCGCGGGCATGTCCTCGCGCATCCTCCTGTAGACGAGGTGGACCTTGCCTGCCCCGAGCCTCAAGGCGGTCCTCGCCGCGTCTATCGCCGAGTTCCCGCCGCCTATGACCGCGACAGAGCCACCTATGCCGGCCTTGTTCCCGAGCGCCACGTCCCTTAGGAACTCGGTCGCAGACAGCACGCCCGGCAGGTTGTCGCCCGGTATCCCGAGGCTCTGCTCGAGATGCGCGCCGACCGCTGCGTAGACTGCGTCGTTCTCCTCCAGAAGCGTCTTTACGGATATGTCCTTGCCTACCTTCACGCCCAGCCTTATGTCGACGCCCGCGGCCTTGATGTTGTCGACCTCATGCTGCAGTACGTCCTTCGGCAGCCTGTATGCCGGTATCCCGACGGCCATCATGCCGCCCGCCACCGGCAGGGCCTCGTATACTTTCACGTCGTGCCCCGCAAGGGCCAGGTAGTAGGCTGCCGTGAGCCCGGACGGGCCTGCGCCGATGACGGCCACCTTCTTGCCGGTCCTAGTCACGATCGGGGATATGCAGGCATGTACGCTGTCGTAATCAGCCGCGAACCTCTTCAGCGCCTTTATAGCGATGGGTTCGTCAGTATCGCGCCTTCTGCAGTGCCCCTCGCAGGGATGGTCGCAGACCCTGCCGCAGACCGC
>MWDF01000044.1 GCA_002070415.1 Firmicutes bacterium ADurb.Bin153 | reverse complement strand
GTGTAATAGGTGATATGGAGGTGCCGAAATGGCAAGGATGACTGATTCAGTTTGCAGCCAGTGCCGCCGTGAGAGGGTAAAGCTCTATCTTAAGGGCGACCGCTGCTATTCTTCTAAGTGCGCCCTCACCAGAAGGAGCAAGAGGTTCGCACCCGGCCAGCATGGCGAAAGGCAGAGGAAGCTGTCGGAGTACGGCGTGCAGCTTCGCGAGAAGCAGAAGCTACGCAGGATCTACGGCATGATGGAAGCCCAGTTCAGCAACACATTCGTGAAGGCCGAACGTATGAAGGGCATCACCGGCGAGACTCTTCTCACATTGCTCGAGATGAGGCTCGACAACGTGGTGTACAGGCTTGGCTTCGCCAAGTCCAGGCCACAGGCGAGGCAGATCGTCACGCACGGTCATATATCCGTCAACGGCAACAAGGTCGACATCCCGTCTTACCTTGTGAGCGTCAACGACGTGATCGCGGTGCGCGACAACTCCAAGGATTCGAAATACTTCAAGGCGGGCCTCGGGATCACCCAGAGGTCTATGCCTGGATGGCTTTCGGTCGACCTCGACAACCTGAAGGGGACTATCATTCAGGCCCCGACCAGGGACATGATAGACACAGACGTGAAGGAGCACCTAATCGTCGAGTTCTACTCCAGATGATGACGATCGCCGGTCCGGCGCGCGGCATTATGCTGCAAAGCTGTAGGAATAGGAGGGTGCTTGATTAATGTTGGATACGATCAAACCCAGGATAGAGTGGGTGGAAGAGAAAGAGGACTACGGAAAGCTGGTGGCCGAGCCGCTAGAGCGCGGCTATGGTGTTACCTTGGGCAACTCGTTGAGGCGGATACTGCTTTCGTCCCTGCCGGGTGCCGCGATAACCTCGGTGAGGATCGAGGGCGTGCTGCACGAGTTCTCCACTATGCCGTATGTCAAGGAGGACGTTACCGATATAGTCCTTAACCTGAAGGACCTGTTGATCAAGCTCAACACCGACGGCCCCAAGACGCTAAGGCTGATAGTCGAGAACAAGTCCGACGAGGAGCTTGAAGTAACGGCAGGGCACATAGAGGAAACGGTGGACGTAGATATCCTTAACCCGGATTTGAAGATCTGCACCCTCGAGCCCGCATCGGATGGCAACATACCCAGCATCGTCGCGGAGATCACGGTTGACGGAGGCAGGGGTTACATCCAGGCAGAGAAGAACAAGAAGGTGGATCATTCCATCGGCGTAATCCCGGTCGATTCGATCTTCACGCCGGTGCAGAAGGTAAACTATACGGTGCAAAACTCCCGAGTGGGGGACATCACCGATTACGACAAGCTCATCCTTGAAGTATGGACCCACGGCAAGACATCACCCAAGGAGGCCGTGAATTCGGCCGCCACCATACTAAGGGACCAGCTCAAGCTGTTCATAGCCGACGAGGGCGTAGAGCAGGACGCGGCTGATCTAGTGGACAGCAAGGACGAAGAGCACCAAAGGGTGCTCGAGACTCCCATCGACGAGCTGGAGCTCTCCGTAAGGGCTTACAACTGCCTCAAGAGAGCCAACATTGCAAGCCTGGGCGAGCTGACACGTAAATCGGAAGAGGACCTCATGAAGGTGAGGAACTGCGGGAGGAAGACCCTCGACGAGCTGAAGAAGAAGCTCGAGGAGAAGGGCCTTTCCCTCAGACTGACAGCTGAGTAAGTAAGGAGGAGACTCAATTGAGGCAAGGAAAGCTTGGCCGCGACGTCGGCGCCCGCCGCGCTCTGTTAAGGAGCCTGGTCACTAACCTTTTCCTTTATAATCGCATAGAGACCACGGAGGCGAAGGCGAAGGCCATGAGGCCGGTCGCCGAGCGCCTTATAACCAAGGCCAGGAAGGGCAACCTTCACAATACCAGGTTAGCCGCGGCTTACCTCACGAGCCCCGAGGCTTTGAAGAAGCTCTTCGAGGAGATAGGGCCCAAGTTCGTGGAGAGGCCCGGCGGATACACCAGGATAATGAAGACCGGCATGAGAAGGGGCGACGCGGCTCCGATGGCTATGATTGAGCTGGTCGGCTTCGAACCGGTAGCAGTCAAAGAAGGCAAGAAAGAGAAGAAGGCCGCCGCCCCCAAGAAGGTCGCCGAGAAGAAAGCCGAGCCGAAGGCGAAGTCGCCGCTGAAGAAGGCCGAGGCACCTAAGAAGACCATGGTCAAGAAGGCGGGCACGAAAGTGCCGGCAGCGAAGAAGGCTCCTGTATCAGGGGAGAAGTAAGTTGGGCGGATTCTCGTCCTTCATGGAACGGGACCTGAACATAAAGAGGTGAAAGTGCGCTTCAATGAGATCGAGCGCACTTTTTACACATGGGGTGCAATTAAGTGGAACCTGTCATCAGGATAAGGGGACTGAAATACACGTACGACGAGGGAAGCCCGGATGAAGTAGAAGCCCTCTCGGGAGTCGACATGGACATCTTCCCGGGCCAGTTCGTATCGGTGATAGGAAGGAACGGATCTGGCAAATCGACCCTTGCGAAGGCCATGAACGCCATTGTGGTGCCCGACGAGGGAGTGGTGATAGTCAACGGGATCCAGACATCAGACGAGGACAAGCTTTGGGATATAAGGCGGGTCGTCGGAATGGTGTTCCAGAACCCCGACAACCAGCTCGTGGCGACCACGGTCGAGGAAGACATCGCATTCGGACCAGAGAACCTGGGGATCCCTTCGAAAGAGATCGCAGAGAGGGTGGAAGAGGCCCTGCGCCTTACAGGCATGGAAGGCTTCAAGGACTTCCCTCCCCACATGCTGTCCGGCGGACAGAAGCAAAGGGTAGCCATCGCTGGCGTCATCGCGATGAGGCCCAGATGCATAGTGCTTGACGAATCTACCGCGATGCTCGATCCGCTGGGCCGTAAAGAGGTCCTGGAAGCCGCCTACAAGCTGGCAAGGGAGGAAGGCATCGCGATCGTCCTCATAACGCATTTCATGGAAGAGGCGATGCTCGCGGATTCCGTATACATCATGGACGCGGGGAAGATCGTTGCCCAGGGCAGCCCGTCGGAGATCTTCTACGAAGTAGAGGACCTTGAGGGGCTCGGGCTGGACGAACCGCAGGTGGTAGAACTTTCCAAGATGCTGAAACTGAGGGGATTCGACATAGCCGAAGGAGTCTTGTCGTCCGAGGAGATGGCCGACAGGCTTTCGGCGCTGATACGCCCCGGTCCGCGCGAGGGGATCGGAGGCTCGGTATGATTATAGAAATCAAGGGAGTCACCTTTACATACAATGCGGGCAGCCCTCTTGCAAGGAAAGTACTCGACGGCGCCAGCGTCTCGATAACCAAAGGCGAGTTCGTAGGGATAATAGGAAGGACCGGATCGGGCAAGTCCACACTCGTGCAGCACATGAACGGGCTCCTGAAACCGGACTCCGGCACAGTCACGGTCGACGGGCTGGACATCTGGTCCAGGGGGGCCAAGCTGCAAGACGTGAGGAAGAAAGTCGGCCTTGTGTTCCAATACCCGGAACACCAGCTGTTCGACGAGACCGTATTCGGGGACGTGGCATTCGGGCCTCGCAACATGGGACTGGACGAGGAAGAGGTCTTGGGGCGGGTAGTAGAAGCCATGGACATAGTGAACCTCGACTTTGTGGCAATCAAGGACAGATCGCCCTTCGAGCTGTCCGGCGGCCAGAAGAGAAGGGTGGCCATAGCCGGAGTCCTCGCCATGAAACCTGAGGTCGTCATACTTGACGAGCCCGCCGCCGGAATGGATCCCGCAGGCAGGGACGAGATCCTGGGCGAGATAGACAAGATGCATACAAAGGGCGGTTTCACCGTGGTACTCGTGTCACACAGCATGGAGGACGTGGCAAAGCACGCCGAACGGCTCATAGTTATGGACGCTGGAAAAGCGGTGCTCTCCGGAGATCCGAGGACGGTTTTCTCGGAGGAGAAGAGGCTGCTGGAAATGGGCCTCGGGGTGCCACAGACCGTAAGGATGTACAACATGCTCAGACAAAGGGGCATAGACCTTCCCAGGATGCCGCTCACCGTCGAACAGCTCGGTGAGATGATCCTGGACATGACCAGGGCCAGGGGACTCGGAAGGGAGGCTGCCGAAGTATGAAGATGTCGAGTCTTGCGATTGGACAGTACATACCGGGCAACTCGCCCCTTCATCGGATGGACCCGAGGAGCAAGATACTGGCGATGACGACGATCGTCACATGCCTTTTCCTTATCAAGTCGGGGTGGGGATACCTTGCGATGGCCGTAATGCTACTTGCCGGGATTCTCATATCGAAGATAGGAATCAAGTTCATCATCAAGTCATTGAGGTCTCTTCTGGTGATAATGGCCTTCACGTTCCTTCTCCACGTCTTCATGACGGAAGGTACGGCCGTATTCAAGCTCGGACCTCTGACCGCGACGTATGAAGGCGTGGTACAAGGCGCCCTTATGGTCGTAAGGTTGGTGCTTCTTATAATAGTCACATCCCTTGTGACGCTGACAACGTCCCCGCTCACGCTCACAGACGGCCTTGAGAAGCTCCTCAAGCCGCTGTCGAGCATCGGTTTTCCCGCCCATGAGCTGGCCATGATGATGACCATAGCCTTGAGGTTCATTCCGACTCTGGTCGAGGAGACCGACAAGATAATGAAGGCCCAGATGGCAAGAGGAGCGGACTTCAGCAGCGGCAACCTGATAAAGAGGGCGAAGGCGATGCTGCCGGTCCTGATACCGTTGTTCGTATCGGCCTTCAGAAGGGCCGATGAGCTGGCGCTTGCGATGGAAGCAAGATGCTACAGGGGTGGTAAGGGAAGGACCAGGCTGCGCAATCTGGCATTCGGGGCGAACGACTTGCTGCTGCTGCCTATCACGGCCATATCCATTATGGTAGCTGTACTGGCATGACAAGGACGATATACATCAAAGTCCAGTATGACGGGAGCGCCTATTTCGGGTTCCAGCGCCAGATAGGTTTCATAACGGTGCAAGAGACCATAGAGAAGGCCATCGAGTCGTTAACCGGCCAGAAGACGACGGTCACAGGCTCGGGAAGGACAGACGCCGGCGTGCATGCCCTTGCACAGGTCATAAGCTTCAGGACCGGTTCGAGCATCCCTCCTGAGAGGTGGCGCTTTGCCATCAACACCAAGCTCCCTGATGACATAAGGGCAGTGGAATCCGGCCCAGCGCCTGAAGGGTTCAATGCGAGGTTCGATGCCGTATCGAAGACCTATAGGTACCTTATCCTCCCGTGCAGCAGATTACATGCGATCATGGACAGATACGCCTGGGTGATGGAAGATGCCCTGGATGTGGAAGCCATGTCGCGCGCCGCGGCCTCACTGACGGGAAGACATGACTTCAGCTCGTTCAGGTCGGCAGGGTCCGTGGACGGTAATGCGGTGAGGAACGTAGACAGGCTGGATGTGACCAAAGGTATGATAGACCACCTCGGAGCCAGGTACATTGCGATAACCGCAAGGGCGGACGGGTTCCTCTACAAGATGGTGAGGAACATGGTCGGAGCGATAGTTGAAGTCGGCCTGGGGAAGGAGGAAAGTCCTGACTACATCGGGAGGCTCCTTGCCCATAAGGACAGGACATTGGCCCCCGCCCCCGCGCCGGCTTCGGGATTGTACTTGATAGAGGTGCTGTATCCTAAGGACATGATCTGATAATAAGATATTCATATATAGCACTAAGTGAATATTTGCACTTACAATAAAGGCCCGGGCCGTTTCGGCTCCGGGCCTTGCTCGTTCTACCTCTACTTCGTCGGGGCTACGTAGTTGCTCCAACCGCGGATGTCGCTGGTTCCGAAGTTGTACTTGAAGAGCTTGTCGATC
>MWDF01000043.1 GCA_002070415.1 Firmicutes bacterium ADurb.Bin153 | reverse complement strand
ATTGCCGTCCGCTACTTCGCGGATATCCTTCCCGCCGAAGACCTTTGCTGCGATGAATGCGAACGGAAGCGACCCGGCCAGGAAGAGGAGAGCCGACCTGCCTATGAATTCCGTTGTTCCCATGCTTCGGCCACCCATCCTTTCACAGGTGATAGTTCTACATTGTATCCAGGTTAGCCTCTCAGGGCCGGCCGTCTTATATTACGTACGGTAGCAGGCATGCCCGCATTCCATGTGCAGTGGACCTTGTATTTACGGTATTATCGAGTCAGCCGGCCCGCATCCACGTCGATGGTTCTATACACCGGGCCCGCCCTTATTTCACGGAGGTGTTACGGATGGTCCGCCTTGCGGAAGTGACCGCGGATAACTGGTACCAGGTCGCCAAATTGAAGTTCGCCGACTCGCAGAAGGGCTTCGTGGCGCTCAACAGCTTCTCCCTGGCGCAAGCGCATTACATGCCGCACTGCATGCCGTTGGCGGTGTACGACGATGACACGTTGGTGGGCTTTTGCATGTACGGGCTGGACCCGGAAGACGGCCAGTACTGGATCATGAGGCTCATGGTGGACGAGAAGTTCCAGTCCCGCGGCTACGGCCGCAAGGCGATGGAGCTGGTCCTTGGGATAATAAGGAAGGACGCTTGCGGGCATGCCGTCTACTTGAGCTCCGAACCGGAGAACGCATGGGGCAAGGCATTGTACGAAAGCCTCGGTTTTATCCCTGACGGAAGGGTCATCGACGGGGAGATAGTCTACAAGCTGGAGTATTGATGCCCGACTCGGCTCATGTGGGCCGTCCTTGCACGCGGCGCGGCCGGACTATGCCCGATGGCCCGGAGCGCTCCTTCTATGCACCTCGGCCAAGATCCCGGTAGGATGTGTGCGGCGGCCGCCCCCTGACACTGGGCGGCCGCTTTGCTTATTCAGGATTACATCGACCTAATCGATGGCCTTGGCGCCGTATCTTTCCAATACCGCGCGCACATGCCCCTCCACGGCTGTGTTCAACCCATAGAGGTCCCTCAGTCGCCCCGCTTCCGCGGCGGCAGCCGCCTCGTCGCCAAGCCTCGCGTAGAGCACGTACGCCCTCGCCTCAAGGTCCACGAGGTAGGACAGGGCCACCACGCCTTCAAGGTCCGCGGCCTTTGCTCTATATAGGAGCTGGTCCCTTTCCGCAAGCGCCTTTTCGGCGTATTCCTTCGCCAGCTTGTAGTCTTTTTCGTTTAGGCCCTTGCTTATCAGGGCGATGTGCGGCCCGATGTTGCCCGCCGAATAAAGCGCCGCTTCCTTCAGGTCGTCGGCCCACGGCAGCCCCATCGCCTTCTCTATGGTCCCTCTCAGCTCATAGGCCTCCCGGTAATGGGGATACAGGGCAATCAAATCCCCCGTCTTCTCCAAGGCGGGCTCGTAATCGGGAGCATCCTTTAGCGATTCCGACATGAACTCCGTCCGCGCCATCTCATAAAACAGCTCCTTGTCGAGCGGGTCGAGCGAATGAGCCCGTTTCAGGTCCACCAGGGCGTCCTCGAGCGTATCGCCGCCTTCGGCTCCCGCGTGCTCCAAGTGGTGGAGCACCTCCTCCTTCACGGGGAGCACCGCCACGTACCATGAGCTTGCCGCGACGGCAAGCACCGTTAAGATGACCACGGCGACCGCCGGAATGCGGCCGTGCCGCCTTCCGCTTCCCTCATATCCCTTCGACGCCTCCGCCGATACGCATCCTGCGAGGATGGAATACAGCAGCATTATGGAAGGTATCATAGAGCCTGTGATGACGCCGACCGTCGCGGCCATGAGCGGTCCCAGAAGGGCTGGCGTCATCCTTTTCCCAGAAAGCGGGCCCCTTGACGCAAGTGCCGCCACCGTCCCGGCAAAGCCCGCCGCCAGCGCCAGGCCGGCGAGGCCGAGCTCGGCGAATGAGCTTGTGAGCAGCCCCATCGGATCCCCGCTCGCAGGGCGCGGGCCGGGACTGTAGACCAGGGGCATGGCGTCCTTGAAAGTCCCTGCCCCGAACCCGAATACGGGGCTTTTCAGTCCCAGGCGTATCGCGAGCGTCCATTGGCGGGCCCTGTAGGAAAGCTCCTCGGCGAGCCTTTCTCCGAACCTCGGGAAGATGAACGCGCCTTCCATCCTGCTTTCCCGAATGTCCCCCGTCCCGGCGAGGAACAGCGCCACCGCCAGGGCCACGGCTAGCGAGGAGAAGATTACCGCAGCCGCCTTCCCCCTGTCCTCCTTCTCCTGCATGAAAAACAGAAGGACGGCGACGAACACCGCCGAGAGGAACGAAAAAGGAGAGCCGGACATCATCAGCGAAGACCAGGATACGACGGCGGATGCGCCAGATAGCGCGAAGAGCGTAGATAGCACGTATCTGCCCGCCCCTTCGCCGTGCCCGGATCCCCTAACGGCGATCTCCAGCAGCATACCCGTCGAGAAAGCCGAGACTATGAGGGCGAGGGCCGCGAAGCCGTCGGACGCAGCGAACGGGAACCTTGGAGGACCCGCCGTCCCCTGCTCCGAGAAGGCCCAGCCGAACAGCGAGAAGCCTAGCATAGCGGAAGACAGTATGAGGATCATGAAAAGGGATGCCTGCCTTGCTTTCGGGACCATCCTCGAGACCGCCCAGAACGCCGCGGCATACATCAGATATTCCGGCGCCGCTGCCATCGTGGCACCCTTATCAGCGCTCCATGCGAAGCTTGCGACGGCAAGGAAGGCCAGCGCCAGAATGAGTGCCGATGCTTCGGGCATCTTCTCCGCCTTCCGGACGCCGTCCTTCCTGCAGCCGGCCTCCGCCGCAAGCGCTGCCAGTGCCACGGCCATGACTGCCGGCTGCAGGAAATACTGTACCGTGCCCCCTTCGAATAGCGTAAGCAGAAGCGCCCCGGCCGAAACCAGGACCACCGAGGCGAGCCTGAAAGGCGTGATTATCCCCTCTTCCATCATAACCGCACCTCCTGTCCTTTCCCACATTATCGCACGCTTCGGCGGTACGGTATCCATGAATTGCCGGTCTTGTGCCCTATCTTCGGCGATTATGCAGTCCGGCCCGGCGCCTGTCGACCGATCCGGTATTCCGTTCGCCTTCCTTTCGCCCGCGGCCGTTCCTCCGAAATGCAATGTATTAGGATGTTCCATTTTTAATACAAGATTTTCCGAACTATCGCTTTCTGGATTACACAGTTTTGACATCTTTTATGTGCCCGGTATTTCCATACAGGCCTTTTATCTGGCATATCGTCCCTCGTGCCCGCAATCGCACTGCAGATTGCGACTTTTTGAACAATTAGCACCGCATGCAGGACATTTTATCAGTTTCCACGAATCCTTGACACCAATCAGCGTCCCTTCAAACCCTTCGGGGCTGATTGCGCTACTATACATACACGCATATTCGATGATTACCCATCGGAGAGAAAGTAGAATTAAGGAAAGACATTGTGAAATTCGTTACTAATGGAATCCGCAATCGCGATTTCGCGTGGTATCCAACCCCATACAGACAGGAGGGATCTCAAATGCCCTGCGCAGAATGTACTTGCAAGGACAAGATCACCAAGGAGCAGTGGGAGGGCCTGGATGCTGTCGTAGCGAAGCACAAGTCCACAAGGGGCTCTCTCATCCAGTGCCTTCACGAAGCCCAGGAGCTCATAGGTTTCCTTCCGATCGAAGTACAGAAGAGGATAGCCGACGGGCTCGGAATCCCGGTCGCAGACGTCTACAGCGTGGTTTCGTTCTATGCGCTCTTCTCCACACAACCCAAAGGCGAGCATGAAATCAGCGTATGCCTTGGCACCGCCTGCTACGTAAGAGGTGCGGATTCCGTCCTTAATGAGATCCAGGACCAGATAGGCATCAAGGCCGGCGAGACATCAAAGGACGGCAAGTTCAGCATAAACGTGGTACGGTGCATGGGTGCCTGCGGGTTGGGCCCCGTCATCAGCATAGACGGCCAGACCCACGGGAGGCTCAAATCCGACAAGATCAAGCCCATTCTAGAGAAGTACAACAGCTAGCATGCAAAGCATTGGAGGTAATCGAATGTCCGGCTATGCTTACGAGGTACTTGTCTGTGGAGGCGCCGGCTGCCTCTCGTCGGGATGCCAGGAGATAAAGGAGAGGATCGAAGCCGAGCTCGACGCCTCAGGGCTGAAGGAGAAGGTAAGGCTTACCCTCACGGGGTGCATGGGCCCCTGCGGAATGGGCCCTTCGGTGGTGGTACAGCCCGGCGGATACTTCTACCAGAAGGTCAAGCCGGAGGATGCCACGGACATAGTGAGGGAGCACCTGCTCGGCGGAAGGCCCGTGGTACGGCTCATGGTGACGGACCCGTCCACGGACGCCGTACAGCCCACGATGGAAGACATCCCCTTCTTCAACAAACAGCAGAGGATCGTGCTGAGGAACTGCGGCATCATCGACCCGCTCAGGCTGGAGGACTACATGGGCCGTGACGGGTACAAGGCCCTTCACAAATGCATAACGGGAATGGCCCGTGAGAAGGTCATCTCGGACATCAAATCATCCGGGCTCAGAGGCCGCGGCGGCGCGGGCTTCCTCACCGGGCTCAAATGGGAATTCACGTACAAGGCCAAAGGCGATGAGAAGTTCGTGGTCTGCAACGCCGACGAGGGCGACCCCGGTGCCTTCATGGACAGGAGCGTACTCGAGGGCGACCCGCACTCGGTCATCGAGGGCATGGCGATCGCCGCTTATGCGGTAGGGGCAAAGCAGGGCTTCGTATACGTGAGGGCGGAGTACCCCCTGGCGATCGCAAACCTCAGCCATGCGATCGAGCAGGCCAGGAAGGCCGGCTGGCTCGGAGAATCGATCCAAGGTACGGACTTTTGTTTCGACCTGGACATAAGAGTCGGCGCCGGCGCGTTCGTCTGCGGCGAGGAGACGGCGCTCCTTGCTTCCGTGGAAGGAAGAAGGGGCGAACCGAGGCCCAGACCCCCGTTCCCCGCGCAGGAAGGCCTATGGGGGAAGCCCACGGTCCTCAACAACGTCGAGACCTATGCTAACGTAGCTCAGATAATACTGCACGGATGGGAGTGGTTCGCCTCCATCGGCACCGAGAAGAGCAAGGGCACCAAGGTCTTCGCCCTCGCCGGCAAGATCAGGAACACCGGCCTCGTCGAAGTCCCGATGGGCACCCCGCTCGGAGACATCATATACGACATAGGAGGCGGCATACCAAACGGCAGGAAGTTCAAGGCGGCCCAGACGGGCGGGCCTTCGGGAGGCTGCATACCGTCGCAGTACCTGAACACGCCAGTCGACTACGAGACCCTCAAGGAACTCGGCACCATAATGGGCTCCGGCGGACTTATAGTGATGGACGAAGACACCTGCATGGTAGACCTTGCCAAGTTCTTCCTGGCCTTCATCCAGGACGAATCCTGCGGCAAGTGCTCGCCTTGCAGGATCGGCACGAAGCGTATGTACGAGATCGTCGACAGGATAACCAAGGGCAAGGGCAAGGACGGCGACATAGAACTCCTAATGGAGCTGGCAAGCATCATAAGGTCGACCGCCCTGTGCGGCCTGGGGCAGACGGCGCCCAACCCCGTCGAGTCCACGATACGCCACTTCAAGAACGAATACATGTCCCACATCGAGCAGAAGAAGTGCGAGGCTTCGGCCTGTGCCACGCTCTTCGAAGCGCCGTGCAAGAACAGCTGCCCCGCGGACGTGGACGTCCCGCGCTACATAGCGCTCATCAAGCAGAAGAGGTTCGACGAGGCGGTCGACCTCATCAAGAGGACGAACCCGTTCCCCGCGGTCTGCGGCAGGGTCTGCGACCATCCCTGCGAGGGGCACTGCAGAAGGCGCGATACTGACGAACCCATCGCT
>MWDF01000042.1 GCA_002070415.1 Firmicutes bacterium ADurb.Bin153 | reverse complement strand
GCCAGGAAGTTGACCCCCGAGAATATTGCCATGCTCAGCCCCGCGATTACGAACAGGACTGCGAATACCCTGTCGGTCAGGAAAGAATGCGAGGACCTGGTAAGATAGACCCCCAGGCCTTTCTGTGAGCCCATCCACTCGGATACAACGGTCGCGATTATCGCATACGTCGCGGACACCCTGATGCCCGTGAATATCGACGGCAACGAGGCGGGCCAGCGTATCTTCCAGAACATGCGCCAATTCCTCGCCCCCATGCTCTTCGCAAGATCGACAAGCTCTACGTCCACGGAAGACAGCCCGTCGACCACGCCGACGCAGATGGGGAAGAAACATGCCAGCACCACAAGGAGCACCTTGGGCAGCATCCCGAAACCGAACCACAAAACCAGCAGAGGAGCCACCACTATCGTAGGCAGGCTCTGTGACGCGACCAGCAGGGGATACAGAGTCGACCTTAGGAATTTTGAGGTGAACACCGTTATACCGAGCGCCAGACCAGCTAAAGTAGAGGCCGCCATGCCGATCAACGCGGCCCACAGCGTGGCTAGCGTATGGCCGACAAGCAGGGGCAGCGTCTCACGGAAGGCGGAGAATACCGCCGTCGGGGACGGGAAAAGCCATTTGGGCACCTCGAATATCCTTGTAACAGCCTCGATGATCACCAGCAACAAAGCTGCGAGGGCCGTGGGCCGTAGAAGCCGCCACCTACGCACGGTGTTTCGCCACCTTCTCCTCCATGGAGGAAGGCTCGTCAGACTCCGACATCTTGATGTACGTCAGCACTGAACCGATGCCAGAATCCTTGACGGCGCGGTGCGCCTTGAACGCCACGGCCCAGAGAATGTCGATTTCGCCTTCCATCGTGGTCTCGAAAGGCCCCACCTCAAACATGACACCGGATTCCTTTATCACTTCGATCGCAAGGTCCACAGCGCGGTACAACTCCTGCTTGGATCCCGTCCCCATGGGGAGGACCTGTATAGCCAGACTCCCTTTAGCCATCCTGCACCTCCAAAACAATGCGCAGGCCCGTGTAGGACCTGCGCAATCATCCATCACTGGCACTACCTACGCCGGCATTAACCGGATCAGGTGATGACGGGTCGGCGGCATGTGCCGCCCTCTCAGCTTGCGCTCCCCGGGCCTCGTATTTTTCTACATTATACATCCATATTCGGACGGCTAGCAACGACCCCTACGGTACGGATATATAGAAGGCGCCGTCTATCCTGAAGCACAGCGCTTCCACCGCTCCGTACTCCATGACGGTTACGTCCTTGTACCCCATGAAAAGAGCCCTTGCCGCCAGCGCCTTCAGCATTGCCCTCTCATTGGCATCCTTTATCCTTGCAAGAGGCTCCGCCCCCCGGTCTAGCGTGCCGTCGAGGCCTCCTATGCTTATGACAAGGGAACCGTACCGTCCCTGGGACGTGCAGGCTTCGATGAGCCTCTGCATCTGCTGGATGCCGTTCTTGTAGACCGAACCACCCGTAGCGCCGAGCGTTATCAGCAGGGCATCGCCCGGGACCGCCAGGAGGCCGAACTGGGACACGAGCGACGGGTCCAGCGGAAGGGGCGTTTCCGCGCACGGTACATATGCCTGCGATCCTCCCGCGGCCGATGCTTCCCAAAAAGCTGAAGCATCGGGGCTTGCACCGCCGATAACAGCCGTGAGGCTGTCCAGGATCACGGTGCCATCGCTCCTTATGTCGTCCCTGAACTCGACCAGGTAGACCTGTTCAAGGGAAAAGCTGCCGCCTCCGGCGGGCAGGGCCGCCCTGTACTCGTTCCAACCTTGCCCGGCAAGCCTGCCGAAGTCCAGAAACTGCCTTTCGTTCCTCTCATCTCTGACGTTCGCCCTTAGCCAATGGCCGGAGGCAAGGTCGGCGTTCACCATGATCCGAAGCTCGGTGGAACCTTCCGGGATAACCAGGCGGTCCTTGGGCTTTATGTATACGGCCCTTATGCCGGTCCCGCCAAAGTCATACGAGAACTCTATCGCGTCCCTGTCACCGGAAGAGAAGCCCGACATGCAAACGAGCGCGCCTTCTGGCGCCGAAGCCGCTACCCATGCCGACGCATCGTCCATGCCGCTCACCAACGCCATGCCGTCCCCGTATGCACGGTCCAACCCCGTTATCCTAGCCTCCTCGTACGAGACCAGCTCGCCTCCGAAATAGAACGATATGCCCTTGAGGTTACCGATGCCCTCTATCGCATCGGCCGGAAACAGTCCCGTGGTAGTCTCGGCGCTGCCCAGATCGCCTTCCGCGACCGCCCTGAGCCCCGCCGCCGGCATGTTCACCGGCCGTCCAGCCGCGTCGTGCGGCACCGCCGTAAAACTTAGGCCGTCCGCCGTAAGGACCATGGCCTTGACCGAAACGCTCGCCGGCTTTGACGCTGCCAGCATCCTGTACGTCGCCTTACGGCCGCCAACGGCGAACGAGATCTCTACCGGGCCGGTGCCTTCCACCGCGAACGAGCCGTCGCTTTGGACGGAAACCGGGCCGGATACGCTTAATCCTTGCGGATCGGGGGTGTCCTCGGATAGGTACAGCGAAGTGCCGGTTATGATCGTCGGCAGGTCCTCGATTATTCCCCCGTAGGCCTTACCGGGGGAGGTAAGCTCCTCCAGGGGAGGGATCTCGAATCCGTTCCCGTACGGAGGGTACGCCACAATGGAAGGAAGGCTTCCTACGGCTGAAGGCCCTTCATATCTCACTCCGATCGAATAGCTCACTTTCCGGTCGGCCCCGTCCGAGCCTATCAGCCTTATCGGACCCTTGCCGCCGTCGGCGGCGAGCTGTGTCGACCCACCACCGTCGAGGTTGAGGGCATCCCTTGCGCCAAGCCTTATCATCAAGTCGGCGGCCTCGTCCAATGTCATCCCGATGGAATCCTCGCTCCTTCCCTCGACAGCGACCAGAAGGAGCTTGCCGGCCCAGGTCACACCGGCCATCGTCCTCGGCGCCCTCTGGTTACCCGAGATGCTCGTGAAGGATTTCAGCCCTTTCGCCTTGATGCCGGTCTCCAGCAATACGGGCTTGCCTGAGAAGGCGCTGTCCATCGGGTAGGGGGGGAAGAGGTCGAATTCGAACCTTACGGTTTCGCCCTTCAGAAGGCCCGTAACGAACGCCGACTTGGCCCCTGTCGCAACGAGCTCCAGGTCAAAGACCGTATCTGAGTACCCGGGCGCCGCAACCGACCCGAAGGCGTCGGCTTGTGCCACTGCGACGACCTCGTTTCCCGAAAACAGAGCCACGGCGGCGTTCGGCGGATATCTTCTCGAGGACCTCATGTTGCTGTAGAGGACCGCGTCCGAGCTTCCCACAGAGAACTCGTTCAGGGCGGAGATGACAAGCGAGGAACCGTCCTGCCTCACCAGCCTGGAAGACCAGGTGAAGCGGCCGATGTACCCTTCGCCGCCTGCAGGTATGCAGAGCGTCGCGAAATCCTGGTCCTTCCTGGGGGAGCGCACCATGGTCCCGTCGACGACCACCATCGACAGGGGCATGCCAGTCGAGTAATCGAAGAAATCCCCGTTGACCGCGGCCAGAAGGCCGTTTCTGCGCACCGTATCCATTACGCTCGCAGGCTCGTCAATCCACTGTTCCGCGTTGAAGGGCCCGGCGCTGACGCCGGCCGACGCAGTATCGACCGAGATCACGGCGTATCTTAGCCATCCGTCCCTGCTCAGTTCCGTAACGGTCCTTAATTCGACGCCGGGTGCGAGCAGGAACGCCCTGGATGCTTCTATTCTGGAGGCCGCCGCGCAGAAGGACGGCAGGAGAAGGGCGAAGCAGACGGCCAGGCACAATTTTATGGGATGCCTCGGATGTACGGACATAGGACGCTCCTTTGCCATGTTGTAATATATATCTAGTTTAGCATGCGCAGGAGGTGTAGGCATGGCGAGGCTGTTGTTGAAGAACGGCAGGGTTTTCATAGGCAGGCCCGGCACCGGATCCGCCGAGGCAGTCGCGATAGCCGGCAGAAGGGTGGTCGCCGTGGGAAGCCTTGAGGAAGTTGAGAACGTGGCGGGCGGCTTCGAGGTGGTCGACCTTGCAGGCGGCGTCGCCGTGCCTGCGTTTTGCGACAGCCACATCCATCTTCTTACCTACGGGCAGAGCCTCTCTGGCGTACAGCTTGCCGGATCGAGGAGCCCCGAGGAAGCCGCCGCAAGAGTCGCCCAAAGGGCCCAGATCGCAAGGCCTGGATCGTGGATAACGGGCTTAGGATGGTCCAGGGAGGAATTCGACGACAGGAGGTTCCCTACGAGAAAACCACTCGACGCAGTATCGCCCCATAATCCGGTAGCTCTCTATAGCAGGGATTACCATTCCCTGTGGCTCAACGGCGCGGCTCTTAGGATCCTCGGCATAGGCAAGGAGCAGGCGCCGGCAGGCAGCGGGGATGTGCTGAGGGACGAGGACGGGGAACCTGAGGGCGTGCTGCTGGAGCATGCCGCCAAGGAGGCTTTCGCGAAGATCCCGCAGCAGTCCGACGTGGGCAAGAAGGCCGCACTGGACGCGGCTTTCGGCAGGTTGTATTCCCTCGGCGTGCTCTCGGCGCACAACATGGATTCGGACGGGGACATGAGCCTCTTCTCGAGGATGGACGAAGAGGGAAGGCTCGGCATAAGAACCGTTGCATACATAGGGGCGCATGTCCTCGACGATGCCATAGCCATGGGATTGCATACCGGAGGGGCGGCAGGCCAGAGGCTCAGGTTCGGCGGACTCAAGCTCGTAAAGGACGGCACGCTCGGCTCGGGGACCGCGATGATGATAGGACCCTACGAGGGCGGCACGGCCCACGGCATGGACCTGATACCCGACGGGCGGCTCAATGAGCTGGTCGGGAAGGCGAACGAGAACGGCATAGGGGTGGCGGTGCACGCGATAGGAGATGCGGCCAACAGGGACGCGCTGGATGCGTTCTCCAGGTCCGGAAGGCAGGAGAAATGGCTGGCTAACAGGATAGAGCACGTGCAGCTGCTGAGCGAGGAGGACCTGCCCCGTCCTGCGGCGCTCGGCCTTGCATCCTCGCTCCAGCCGGTGCACATGGACGGCGACATCGGGCCCGCCGAGGCCCTCTGGGGAGGAAGGTGCCGTTTCGCCTATGCGATGAGGAGCCTTCACAGGAGCGGCTCACCCCTGCTTTTCGGCTCGGATGCCCCGGTCGCGGACCCGAACCCCCTTCTTGGCATATACCATGCGGTGACGAGGAAGGACTCGGAAGGAAAGCCCGAGAGGGGCTGGTACCCCGAGGAGAGGCTCAGCGTCGAGGAGGCGGTGAGGGCCTATACGTGGAACCCGGTAGAGCTGTTCGCAGAGCAGCGGGAGAGGGGGAGCATCGAGCCCGGCAAGCTGGCGGACATCGCCGTACTGGACGAGGACATCTTCTCATGCCACAAGGACAGGATAAGGAAGGCAAAGGTCACCCTCACGATGATGGAAGGCGAGATAGTATACAGGGCCTGACGAGCTCGTCCGGATAGCGAAAAGCCAGGGGATCAGGGCACTCGCCTTGAAAGACCGCGGTGAGGTCGGCCTCTTGCTTTTAATGGAAGAAGGCATATACACGGCCGAAGGAAAAGGGGATGGCACAAGTACCATCCCCGATTCGTCCCCGGGCGTATCTGAAAATCAGCCCAGCTGCTCGATGAGCGCCTTCCTGGCTTCTGCAAGGGCCGAGGCAAGGCCCTTGACGCCGGAGCCTCCCCCTTGCGCCATCGCCTTGTTCCCGCCGCCCTTGCCTTCGAGCATCGGGATGGCTGCCCTGAATGCGGCGCTTGCGTCCAATCCCAGGTCCTGTGAACGGGCTACGACCAGGTATGCGGTATCGGGGCCGCTAGATCCTACGACCGCCGCAGTGGCGGG
>MWDF01000041.1 GCA_002070415.1 Firmicutes bacterium ADurb.Bin153 | reverse complement strand
GTTCCCCGGACTTCCCTTTGAGATCCTCACCGTCCTCACGATGACCGCCGCCACCATGCTCACCATGTGGCTCGGCGAGCAGATCACCGAGCGCGGCATCGGCAACGGCACCTCCGTCATCATCATGGTCAACATCATCGCCCGCCTTCCCGGTGCGCTGTATGCGACTGTGCTCAAGTTCATTCCGATGGGCGGTCAGTCGGCGGAATTCAACGTCTTCCACCTCGCCTTGCTGCTCGGCCTCGCGTTCTTCGTTTTCGCCGGCACCATCGCCCTGACCCAGGGCGTACGTCGCGTCCCGATCCACACCGCGCGCCGCTCGGTGGGCAACCGCGCTGTGGGTGGCCAGAACACCTACATGCCGCTGCGCGTCAACTACGCCGGCGTCATGCCCATCATCTTTGCTGGCCCGATCCTGCAGGCGCTTGGCTGGGTTTTCAGCCGCATCGACAAGGACATCGCCCGGCTCAAAAGGACGGCCGACTTCGTAATAGTCTCCGTGCACTGGGGGGTCGAATACGCTGCGATGCCTGACGCTGCCCAGGTGGCAAGGGCGCATGCGGCGATAGACGCCGGCGCGGACGTGGTGCTGGGGCACCACCCCCATGTGCTTCAGCCGTTCGAGGCCTACAAAGAAGGCCTGATCTTCTACTCCTTGGGCAACTTCGTTTTCGACCAGAAGAAATCGAGGACCACGGAGAGCATGGTGGCTTTGATCAGCCTTAAGAAGGGAAAAAGGCCCGAGGCTGAGATCATCCCTTACAGGATCTCGGATTCGCGACCGGCCCCCATGGGACCGCAGGAAGGGAACAAGCTCCTTAAGGACCTGGCGGAAAGATCGTCCCGGCTCGGCACGCGCGTAGACGTACTAGCGGACAGGGCCTATCTTACCACCGACGGGAGGATGGCATCGTCATTTTTAGGAAGGGCGTATCCGGGTATATTCAAGAGCAGAGGTATCGTAAAATACGCACCTTCGATCATCAGCGCAGCTTCACCGACACCGTCTTCTGTCCCGTGAAGGTGACCGCCCCGGGCAGTCCCCCTTTGATCTTCTTGACTCTGCGCACCTCTGTGTAGTCCACCTCGGCCTTCGCCATCCCCCTGAGGGACGAGTTCTCAAGGGCTATGCGGGCGGCCTCCTCTATGGCGCTATCCTGCGGCATCTCGCCCCTGTCCAGCCTCAGCACCACATGCGAGCCCGGGGCCCCCTTCACGTGGAACCACAGGTCCCAAGGGTTCGCGATCGAGAAGGTCAGCTCGTCGTTCTGGGCGTTGTTCCTGCCGACGAACAGCCTGTGCCCCGTCGGCAAGGTGTATTCCGCAGGCTGGGGCGCCGCCGCCTTCCGTTTCTTCGTATCGGCCTGTTTTGGCCTTCTGCCTTTCAAATACCCCGCATGGGCGAGCTCCTCCCTGATCTGGTCGACTACTTTAGGCTGCTCGGCCCTGTCGAGTGCGTCCTTCACCCCAGTCAGGTATTCGAGCTCCCGCCTGGACGATTCTATAAGGTCAAGGAGCATCTTCTTCGCCCTCTTGCTCCTGTTGTACTTCTTGTAGTAGCCCTCGGCGTTCTTAGCGGCGCTCCGGTCGGGGTCCATGGGCACCTCTACCTTCCCGGGCTCTTCTTGCGAGTAATCCGTAAGGACCGCCAGCTGCGGTATCTTCCCGTTGAGCTCGTGCATCGATGCGAGTATCGCATCAGCCCATACCCTGTACCTGTCGCCCTCCTCGGCCTGGGCAAGCTCCCTGGTCCTTATTCCGAGCTTGTTCTCAGCCCTTTCGAGCGCCGCTGCAAGCTCCCTTGACGTCAGGGCCTTACGCGAGGCCGTGCCTTCGGCCTCGTCGATGCCGCGAAGAAGCGCCTCCAGGCACTTGGAAGGCCTGTTCCCTTCGGCCTCTTGGGCAAGCACGAGCGAGATCCTGGACTTGGCGCACTCGTCGACTATCATGCATGGCCAGACCCTGTCCTTGAAGGCGCGCTGCCTCGCCCTCAAAGCTTCGTACGAAGCAGCGGCCACCTCTGCGATATCGGACGATACGCAGCCGGACTCTTCTATGAGGTCCTTCACGTGCGCCTCTGAGATCCCGTACAGCCCGCCGGCTATGACGGCCGCGGCAGCTATGCCCGGCCTTGCCGCTTTCGTGCGCAGCGCCGCAGCCACGAAGGCTTCCTTGCTGCAGCTAAGCGCGTCAGGAAGCTCGAAGGCGGGCAGGGGCTCGAACCTCTCGCCGGGCATGTCGGGCCTTGGGGAGCTCCTTGCGTCCTTCGACTTCTTCATAGAATCGATTATCGTACCTGAGCCGTCGATGAAGAACATGTTTGACCGCGCCCCCACGGCCTCCAGCACCAGGTACTTCAAGTTCACGCCCTCGTCGTCGTCCCAGCCCCTGAAACATAGGGACAGGGAGTTCTCAAGGGGCCTCTTAAGGGCCTTGACTAGCCTGCCACCCTCAAGGTGCTTCCTTAAGACCATGACGAAGCCCGAAGCGTCCGACCTCACCGGCGCTTTCGCCTCAGTGACGACGGCCCTCGCCCCCTTAGGGGAGGAGCTGACCAATATGCCGGAGCCGTCCTGCATGCCAAACAGGACCGCCCCCGGCCCGACCGAGCTTATCCTGTCGACCCTCATCCCGGAACAGGAATAGTCGATCTCCTTTGATAATTCAAGCAGCGTGAGCCCGTCTAGCCTCATGTGCGCCTCCGCCTGTATGCATATTCCCCCTGCCGAAACGGCCCCTCTGCTATATTTTATCCTATTTATGTTTCACGAAAAGCAGGAATTTACGTGAATTGGTTGAATAATGACAGCATAATCAAGGGTTGGCTAACTTCCAGCAAACATAGCTTAAGTACGGTTAAGGCGCAGCAAGAACGATTATGCAATTGCAAATATGGCGACGGGAGATTATCATTGGTGTGAAGGTACTTTGAACTGGGGTGTAGACATTGCCTAAGAGCATGACCGGTTATGGGAGGGGCGAGGCCCAATCAGATACGCTCGACATAATAGTCGAGGTGAAGGCGGTAAACAACAAGTTCCTTGACACGAACATAAGGATGCCCAGGGAGCTCTCGGCTCTGGAGGACAGGCTCAGGAAGCTCATGGCCACGACGCTCGACCGCGGGAAGGTCGACATGTACGTGACCGTGGACTGGCTGAAAGGCGCACCCAGGCGCGTCGCGGTCGACGAATCGCTGGCAAGGGCGTACTACGAGGCCTTAGGGCTTCTTGCGGCGGACCTCGGGCTCGAGCCCGACATCGGGGTGGGAAGGCTTGCCTCGTTCCCGGACGTGATTAACCTGAAGGACGTCCCGCCCGACCTTGAGGGCATATGGACGCTGCTGGGGAAGGCCGCCGATGATTCGCTCAAGGCGCTGGTCGTGATGAGAGAATCGGAGGGCAGGGCCCTCGTCAAGGACCTGGAGAAGCGCCTAAGGACCGTGGCCGACCATCTGGGCGAGGTAGAGAAGCTCCTGCCTGAGGGGATGCCCGCATACCGGGAGAAGCTGATGAGAAGGCTCGAGGAGATCAAGCTAACGGTGGACGAGGCGAGGTTCGCCCAGGAAGTGGCCCTGATGGCGGAAAGGTGCGACTGTACCGAGGAGACGGTGAGGCTAAGGAGCCACATCGGCCAGTTCGAGGGCATGCTGAAGGCCGAAGGGCCTATAGGCAGGAAGATGGATTTCCTGGTCCAGGAGATGAACAGGGAGACGAACACCATAGGGTCTAAGTCTCAAGACGTGAGGATAACTGGCTTCGTGCTGGAGCTTAAGAGCGAGATAGAGAAGATAAGGGAGCAGATACAGAACATCGAGTAGGCGCGAACGGCGCAAAGATGCGCCGATGAAGCGATAGAGAAGAAAGGATGGAGGTGCTAATAATGCCGCTTCCCAAACTTACACCGGAACAGAAGAAGAAGGCTCTCATGAAGGCACAGAAGGTCAGATCCGAAAGGGCGAAGATCCGTGCCGAGGTCAAGAAGGGCAAGATCACCCTCGACCAGCTCTTTAAGAAATCCGGCGACGAGGTCATCGGCAAGATGAGGGTCTCGTATGTCCTGCAGTCTCTGCCTAGGATCGGCAAGGTCCGCGCCGCGAAGATAATGTACGAGATAGGCATTGACGAGAACCGCAGGGTACAAGGCCTCGGCGTACGCCAGATCGAAGCTCTGAAGGAGCATTTCGCCAAGAAATAGGCGCAGGAACTACTGGTCCGCGGCATAGCTTGCGGTTTAGGGGTACGCTATGCATGGACTTAAAAGGGAAAGAGGAATCTTATTCGTAATCTCGGGGCCTTCAGGAGTTGGCAAGAATTCGGTTCTTACCCAGCTCCTGAAGGAAGTACCCGGGCTTTGCTATTCTGTGTCGGCCACGACGAGGCAGGCCAGGAAGGGCGAGGTCGACGGGGTCAACTATTTCTTCATGACTAGGGAGCAGTTCCTGGAGAAAGTAGAGACGGGCGACTTCCTCGAGCACGAGGAGTACGTCGGGAACCTTTACGGCACGCCGAGAGGTTATGTAGAGAAGGAGCTAAGCGAGGGCTGCGACATCGCCATGGACATAGAATGCAGGGGCGCCGCCCAGATCAAGAGGATGATGCCGGAGGCCGTACTAATATTCCTGACGCCTCCGTCGATGGAGGAACTGAAGGCGAGGCTGCTCGCGAGGAGCACGGATTCGCAAGAGGCGATAGAGAAGAGGGTCAAGAAGGCGGAAGTCGAGATGGGCGAGATCTACACGTACGATTACTACGTGATGAACGACGATCTGAGGACGGCCGTCGAGGACATAAAGAAGATAATCGGGGCGGAGAGGCTAAAGGTGTCGAGGCTAAAGAGGCCTTCGGTCACGAAATGAGCCCTCGCATGTTATAATAGATATTTGATGGGCATGGCCCATCAGGCAATTAAGAGATCTCTAGAGGAGTGTGTATAGGAATATGTCGATGATAAAGCCTTCCATGGAGGAGCTAATGCCAAAGGCCGACAACAAGTACGTTCTCGTTGTCATGGCCGCCAAGAGGGCGAGGCACCTTGTGGCCACGGGCCAGGCGAGCAACGAGGACTGGGTGCAGGAGAAGCCGGTCTCAAGGGCGTTAAGGGAAGTCGCCGAAGACCTGATATCCTACGCGCCAGCGGCGAGCGAGGATGTACCGGACGCGGCGTACGAGCAGGTAGAAGTGCTGGACGATTTCGATGAGGCGGCCGACGAGACGGCACAGGACACGGAGGAAGGCACCGAGCCAAATGACTGAGGACTTGTCGAAGCCCACGATAATCATGGGCGTGACGGGCGGAATAGCCGCCGCTAAATCGACACTGCTTGCAAGCCGGCTAAACAAAGCCGGCTTTGATGTCCGTGTGATAATGACGCCCAATGCGACGAAGTTCGTCTCGGAGCTCACCTTCAGGAGCCTCACCGGCAACAAGGTGGTCACGGACATGTTCGAAGAGCCCGAGGAATGGGACATCAGGCACGTCTCCCTGGCGAAGAGGGCCAGGCTGGCCGTGATCTGCCCCGCGACGGCGAACTTCATCGGCAAGGCGGCGAACGGTATCGCGGACGACATGCTGACCACCACCATCATGGCGCTTGGCTGCCCGGTGGTCGTGGTCCCTGCCATGAACGACGCGATGTGGGCGAACGATGCGGTACAGGCCAACGTTTTGAAATTAAAGGGGCTGGGCTATGTCTTCGCGGGCCCGGTGACGGGAAGGCTCGCCTGCGGCACGGAGGGCCTGGGCAGGATGGCTGAACCGGACGCGATATTCGATGTCGTGATGCATTCGTACCTAGCTATCGGCAGACCGTCTTTAAATGGCGTTAAGCTGCTTGTTTCCGCGGGGCCGACGGTGGAGCCGATCGATCCTGTGAGGTATATAGCGAACCGCTCG
>MWDF01000040.1 GCA_002070415.1 Firmicutes bacterium ADurb.Bin153 | reverse complement strand
ATGCATCCCCATGATGAAATCCATTTTCTGACCCTTGGTCGTGTAGACGATGGTGAACGCGATGGCCTGGAAGATGCCGTTGAGCAGCACAGGCCAGATAAGCACACCGGTGCTCATTTTTTCGTTCACCACTGCACCCATGAGGTAGTAGATGACGGTAAGAATGGCACAGGCCAGGAGACCGAAGTAGATGAGTTGGTGGTCCTTGGCGACGCCGCCGACCCAGCTGGCATAGATGACGAACCCCCAGCAGACGGCGGCCACAAGCATGAGAACATCTCGCATTTTGTCCGTGATGGGAATCATTCTTGAATCCTCCCTCCTTCCTTATTTTTAAGAAATAAGAATGCGAATGAAACCAAAACGATCGTTTTTTGTGATAGTACCTCCTTTCCATTGCGTATTTTGGACGTAAAATGTCGGGGAAAATGTATCGCAACTAGTGTGCCAGAAACGAACGCCCCAGAACACGATTCAACTGTTCGCAATCATTGGATAATTAAGAAGGGTCCTTCGATGCGCCGTGCGTGCCTGTAGACCAATGTCTACAGACCGTACCGGGACATGAGAAACTGCATTAGATACTGATGGGTTGCAAGGCGTGTATACGAAAGTCTACATATAGACTTCTGTATACGATTAGGTGGACTGTTCGCTCAGGGGAAGGTTGAGTTTCTTCATCTTCTTATAGAGTGCGGTGCGGTGGATGCCGAGGATGCGGGCGGCCTCGTTCTTGTTGTTGTTGGCCGCCCGGATGGCGTGCAGGACGGCGTCACGCTCCGAGGTGGCCCGGAGATCCTTGAGGATTCGAGGCTGGGAGCGCTCCGATCGGGCGTTGAGACTCCGGGAAAAGAGAGGAAGGTGCTCGACGTGGATCATCTCATCGCGCTCGTCCATCAGGGAGAGGGTCCTCTCGAGGATGTTCGACAGTTCGCGGACATTTCCCGGCCAGTCGTGGTTCTCGAAGATCTTCATCACCTCGGGGGAGATCCCCTTGGCGGCAAGCCCGAAATCCCGGCAGAGGCCCTGCAGCAGGTGGGAAGCGATCAGGGGGACGTCCTCCCTGCGTTCCCTCAGGGGCGGGATATGCAGGGGGATCACGTTGAGGCGATAGTAGAGGTCCTTGCGGAATTTCCCTCTCCGGATGCAGTCCTCGAGATTTTCGTTGGTCGCCGCAATGAGGCGGAAGTCGCACTTGACGGGCCTGGTGGCCCCGAGGCGCTCCACGATCTTCTCCTCGACGACGCGCAGGAGCTTGGGCTGCATCTCCAGGGGCAGCTCGCTCACCTCGTCGAGGAAGATGGTGCCCTGGTGGGCAAGCTCGAACTTTCCCGGCTTGCCCTTGCTGCCGGCGCCCGTGAAAGCGCCCGGCTCGTAGCCGAAGAGCTCCGCCTCGAGGAGGTCCTTGGGGATGGCGGCGCAATTGAGACGGATAAAGGGCTGACGGTGGCGGTCGCTTGCCCGGTGGATCGCGTGGGCGAAGAGCTCCTTGCCCGTGCCGCTCTCCCCGACAAGCAACACCGGGGAGTTCACCTTGGCCGCCCTCTGACCGAGCTTGCGAAGCTCAATGATCACCTGGCTCGAGCCGACGATGTTGCGGCAGCTGTACCTGGAGGCCCGCAGGTTTTCCAGCTCCTTCTCATAGAGCTGGACCTTGGACTCGAGGATGTTAAGCTTGTCCGCCAGGATCTGCACGTCCTTGATATCCTCGAACATGACCTGGCCGAAAACGGCGGCAAGCTTCCCGTTGATGTAGATGGGGATTCGCTGGACGATCTGGTTGCGGCCCATGATCTGGTGGGGGTGGTTGATCTCGGGGACGCCTGTCCTTGCGACGATGTGCATTCGGGAGTTTTCGATCACATCTGTCGTGTGCTTGCCGATCTGCGCCTTCGGATCCATGCCGAGGAATTTGCCGTAGGTGTCGCTGAAGAAGATGACGTAGCCGTCGGGATCGGTGATGAGAACGCCGCTGAGGATGTTGTTGAGCACGCCCTCGTAGAGCTGGATTTTCTCGAGAAGCGCCTTGACGGCAGCCGATTCCAACACTTCCTCCTTCCAGTAACGCCGGCAATGGCAAATATACGAAAGATGACGCGGTGATGATGGCACCGGTGAACGCTATTGTCAAGGGGATTGCGGCGTCTTTTCCTTTGACAAACGCCGGCCGATTCATTAATTTGAAAGTGCTTGATTCTGCAAAGGAATAAACGATCCATCCCATGAAGACGCCGGCAGGGAAGATTCACGGGGGTGTAAAATTCAGGACGGCGTTCCTCTCGGCCGCCGTCCCCGCCGATGCCCGTCTCGAGGAGCTCAAGGCGTGGTGCGCCGAGTTTCACCGCCGGGGCTTCGCGCCGCCCTACGGCGGGTTCTCCCAGGGAAATCTCAGCTTCCGCATCCGGCCCGGCGAGAACGCCTTCATCATCACGGGCTCCCAGGTGGGCTGGAAGGATCAGCTGGCGGATGATCGGTTCGTCACCGTGCACGGCTGCGACATGGAGCGGGGCATCGTGTCGGCAAGCGGCACGCGGGACCCCTCATCGGAGAGCATGCTTCACTTCGCCGTTTACCGGGCGAGAAAGGACGTGCAGGCCGTCTTTCACGGCCACAGCCGCGAGATCCTGCTCTGCGCCGACAAACTGAACCTCCCCGAAACGCGCCAGGAGGCCCCCTACGGAAGCATGGAGCTGGTCCGGGGCGTCATGGAGGTCCTGGGAGACGCGGATTTCGTCCTGATCCGCAGGCACGGGTTCATCTCCCTGGGCGCGTCCATGAAAGAGGCGGGGGAACGGGCCATCGAAGTCCACCGGTCGTGTGTGCAGCAGCGCTGAGCGGCAGGGCACCGGGCAGCCTGAGCCGATCCAACCGTGAAGAGCGGACGTGAGGAAGCGAGGAAGAGCGGAAAGAAAAAGAACCCTGAAACGGACTGGGGAAAGGGAATGAAGGACTTTTTCAACCTGTACAGCCACGGATTCATCCGGGCGGCCGTCTGCGTCCCCGAGGTCCGCGTTGCCGATGCGGCCTTCAACGCGGGAAAGACGATCGCGCTCGCAAGAGAGGCCTCGGCAAAGAAGGCCCTCTTCGCCCTGTTCCCGGAACTGGGACTGTCGGCCTACACCAACGAGGATCTCTTTCACCAGGAGGCACTCCTGAAACGGGTCCGGGAAGCCCTGGCCCTCGTCCTCGCGAAGACGAAGGCCCTCGACACGATCCTCGTCGTGGGGGCGCCGCTGAGGATCGACTCCTTCCTCTTCAACTGCGGCATCGTGATGTATCGCGGTCGAATCCTGGGCATCGCCCTGAAATCGTACCTGCCCAACTACCGGGAGTTCTACGAGGGCAGGCAGTTCCGTCCCGCAGAGGACGCCCTGTCGAAGACGGCAAGCCTTTGCGGCCAGCGGGACATCCCCCTCGGTCCGGACCTGCTTTTCGAGGTGGAGACTGTCCCGGGGTTTGCGTTCCACATCGAGATCTGCGAAGACCTCTGGGTGCCTGTCCCCCCGTCGAGCTTCGCCGCGCTGGCCGGCGCCACGGTGCTCGCCAACCTCTCGGCCTCGAACGTCACCATCGGCAAATCCGGGTACCGGCACAGCCTGACGGCCAACCAGTCGGCCCGGTGCGTGGCGGCCTATCTCTACGCCGCGGCCGGGCCCGGCGAGTCGACGACGGATCTGGCTTGGGACGGCCAGGCCATGGCCTACGAGAACGGGACGCTGCTCGCCGAGTCGGAGCGCTTCTCCGGAAAGGCGCAGATGATCCTGGCGGACATCGACCTGGACCGCCTCGTCCAGGACCGGATGAGGCTCACGAGCTTCAGCCGGAATGCCCGGCACTTCCGGGATCGGACCGAGCGGTTCCGGAAGGTAACCTTTCCCGTGGAGATCCCGAAGGGACGGATCCCGCTTGCCCGTGAGTATGCCCGATTCCCCTACGTGCCGGCGGACCCGGCCGGGCGCGACGAGCGCTGCTACGAGGCCTACAACATCCAGGTCCAGGGGCTCGCCACGCGGCTGAAGGCCTCGGGAATCGAAAACGTCATTATCGGCGTCTCCGGCGGCCTCGACTCCACCCAGGCTCTCATCGTGGCGGCCCGGGCGATGGATCTGCTGGGCCGGCCGCGCTCCGGCGTGAAGGCCTACACGATGCCGGGGTTTGCCACGACGGACAAGACGTACCGCAACGCCCACCGCCTCATGAAGGCCCTCGGCGTCGAGGCCAACGAAATCGACATCCGGGAGAGCTGCATGCAGATGTTCCGTGACATCGGCCACCCCTTCGCGAAGGGCAGAAAGGTCTACGACATCACCTTCGAGAACGTGCAGGCCGGCGAGCGGACCAGCCACCTCTTCAGGCTGGCCAACCTGCGCAACGGCATCGTCCTGGGGACGGGGGACCTCAGCGAGCTGGCCCTGGGCTGGTGCACCTACGGCGTGGGCGATCACATGTCGCACTACAACGTCAACGTGAGCGTTCCGAAGACCCTCATCCAGTACCTCATCCGCTGGGTGGCCTCGACGGAGCAATTCGACCGGGCGACCTCGGAGACGCTTCTCGACATTCTGGCCACCGAGATCAGCCCCGAACTCGTCCCCGGGGTCAACAAGGGCCAGCCCGCGCAGCGGACGGAGGACACCATCGGGCCCTACGAATTACAGGATTTCAACAACTTCTACACGACACGCTTCGGCTACCTGCCCACGAAGATCGCCTTTCTCGCCTGGCACGCCTGGCGCGACAAACAGTCGGGCACATGGCCGGAGGTTCCGGAAGACAGGCGGAACGAATACGGCATCGGCCAGATCAAGCGCTGGCTCCAGGTCTACCTCGACCGGTTCTTCCGGACGAGCCAGTTCAAGCGCTCCTGCATCCCCAACGGACCCAAGGTGGGCTCCGGCGGCTCGCTGTCGCCGCGGGGCGACTGGCGGGCGCCCAGCGACAGCTCTGCGGCGGCCTGGCTTGAGAATGCGAAGGAAATCCCGGACCGGGAGCGGACATGACTCCATGTATATCCGCTCTTCCTCGCTTCCGCTCTTCCGATCTTCGCGATGGCCTGCCTCCGGCATGAAGGAATGGCAAGGGTGAAGGGCCATGAAAGCTGAACAATACCGCGATTTCGACGCCACCGAACTCTACTGCCCCCGCTGCAATCGGGCCGCGCCTGTGCGCAAGCGCCTGCTGCTGATCCTGCCGCAGGGTGAGAAGTACGATTACAGCTGCGTTTTCTGCGGGACCTCCGTCGGGGACAAGCTTGTCACGGCAAGGGACAAGGCCCGCATTGTCATGAAATGAGCCGGGGTAGAGGATCGTCTGAAATAGTGCTTGTCATGGCATTCGCGGAACGGTAAAATCGCCGCACTTCAGAAGGAGGAGGCGTCATGAAACGTGTTGCGATCGTCGTTGCGCTGATATTCGCCCTGAGCCTCGTACTGGCCTGTGGCGGCAGCGAGCCGCCCAAACCTGCCGCCAAGAAGGGAGACCGAAGCGAGTCGGACTTCTCGGCCCAGGGGATGGTGAAGGAAATCGAGGAGATGCAGAAGGCCGGGCAGAAAGGCGCCCCGGCGCCGGAGAAAGCCGCACCGCCTGCGGCGGAACCGAAAAAATAGGCATCGGGCTCTCTAACCTGGCACGGCCCGGAAGGGGAGCTGCCCTGCGTGCGCCTTCTTTTTTAGCCGACCGGCAAAAGGGGCCATGGCACCGCGATGCCATGGCCCCTTCCGATGAGAACGCTTACCGTAACCGCTATCTTCCTATAACGTACCGGTAAGGATCAATCTCTTCCCTGAGGATGGTCAGTTCGTGCTTCGTGGGCGGCTTGTTCTCGGTGATCTTCTTGGCCTTCAGAAGCTCGAATCCGCAGTTGTCCTGGACGTCCTTCTCCGCATAGCCCGGGTTGACC
>MWDF01000039.1 GCA_002070415.1 Firmicutes bacterium ADurb.Bin153 | reverse complement strand
CTGTCTGATTTCGAGTGCACTTTTTGATGACGCAACGAATCGATTCTCAGATACACTTTTATGTGAGGCAACGAGGTCTTTCGTCCTGTATATGTCCCCGGTCTGCTTGCCCGCTATCTGTCCGGTATTTTGCGGATGCCGCCCTTTGCGCCGGCGAACAGCCTGAACGAGTTGAGGACCGTAAGCAGGGTCAGGCCGACATCTGCGATTATCGCCTCCACCATACCGGCGCGGCCGATGCCTCCCATCACGAGGAAGACGGCTTTCACCGCTAGTGCGCCGAATATGTTCTGCATCGCCACAGCCCTCGTGAACCTGGCCGCCCCGATCGCTTTCGGCAGCTTGTTGAGGTTGTCGTCCATAACGACCATATCGGCGGTCTCGATGGCCGCGTCCGAGCCCAAAGCGCCCATCGCTATCCCAAGGTCGGCCCTTGCCAGCGACGGCGCGTCGTTAACCCCGTCCCCGACGAACGCGGTCTTCCTGCTGCTTGACATTATCCTCTCCAGCTCTTCCAGCTTCTCATGAGGCAGCAGCCCAGCGTGGACCTCATCCACGCCGATGATGCCGGCCATGGCGGCTGCGGCTTCCTTCTTGTCCCCGGAAAGCATGGCTATCCTGCTTACGCCCAGTCCCTTCAGGGCGGACACCGTCTCAAAGGCCATCTCCTTGGGCATGTCGCCCAGATGGAGGCTTCCTATCATGTCACCGTCCACGGCAACTCCCGCTACCGTGTGGGAACACGCCGGGTCCGAGCAGCCGGGGTCGAAGTAGCTTGCGCCCACCTTGCCCATAAGGCCCCTGTTGCCGACCGCGATTTCCCTGCCGTCCACGGAGGCTATCACGCCCTTGCCGGGTATCTCGCTGTATCCTGCGATATCCAGGCCCGATTTCTCTATGCCCAGGTCCTTAGCGTATTCCATTATCGAAGACGCGATCGGGTGCGCAGAACCTCCCTCGGCCGAAGCTGCCGCCCTGACCAGCTCCTCCTTCGTGGTCTTGCCGATGGGGACTACTTCCCTTACTTCGAAGCTGCCCTCTGTGAGGGTGCCGGTCTTGTCGAAAACTATCGTGTCAAGTCCTGCGAGCACGTCCACGAAGGCGGCGCCTTTCACGAGCACCCCGTACCTTGAGATCCTCCCCATGCCAGCGAAGTATGCCAGGGGCACCGATATCACCAGCGCGCACGGGCACGCCATCACCAGTATCACAAGCCCCCTGCCCAGCCAGGCCTGGAAGCTGCCGTAGCCAAGCATGGGCGGTATAGCTGCGACCGTCACGGCGACTGCGAATGCCGCGGGGGTGTAGTACCTGGCAAAACGCCTGATGAAGCGCTCCGGCACGGCCTTTTTGTCCTCGGCCTCCTCTACGCTCCTCATGATCCTGGCCGCCGTGGACAGGCCGTACGGTTTGCTCACCCTCACCTTTATGAGCCCCGTCCCGTTGATGGTGCCGGCGAGCACCTCCGATCCCGGGGCTACGCGCTTGGGAACGAACTCGCCTGTGATCTTCGACATGTCCACATGGGAATCTCCTTCGGCCACTATCCCGTCCAGCGGCACCTTGTCCCCGGGCCTTACCACCACTGCCTCGCCCACCCGGACATCCTTGGGGTCTAGCTCCATCTCGACGCCGTCGACGATCATCCTCGCCCTGTCCGGCTTGAGGTCCATGGCGGCTTTGATGCTGCTCCTCGACTTCCTCACGGCCATGCCCTGCAGTACTTCTCCAAGCGTGTAGAACACCATCACGGCCGCCGCCTCACCGTGGTGCCCGATTGCGAACGCGCCTAGGGACGCGGTCGTCATGAGGAGGTTCTCAGTGAATACCTCCCCGTCCCTAAGGTCGAGGACGACCTGCTTCGCCACGTCCCATCCGACCGTAGCATATGCTAAAAGATATGGTATGACCGAGCGGCGGTCACCGAATAGGTGCTCCATTACGAGCCCCGTGACGAAAAGCGCAAGGCTCAGTCCCAGCGGCGCTATAGTCCGCCACCGCGAAGCCTCGTCGTGCCCGTGTCCTCCATGGTGGTGCGACCCGTGCGGGCGATCGTCCTTAACTTCGGCGCAAGCGCAGGTCCTGTGCTTTTCCATCGGCCCAGCCTTCCCGCACGCGTTTTCTAGAATTCCGTGCTTATGTACTTGATCGCGGAGTATGACGCGACCGCGCCGTCCGATACCGCCGTTACCACCTGCCTGAGGGGCTTTACGGTCACATCCCCGGCCGCGAACACGCCAGGGACGTTAGTCCTCATCTCCCTGTCCACGATAATGTGGCCGGTGTCAGCAAGGGCTACCTCCTTGGCGAACAGCCCTGTGTTCGGCACCTGCCCGATCGCGACGAATACAGAATCCGTGGCTAGCTTCCTTACGGTCCCGCCATTGACGTCCTTTATCAGAAGGGACTCCACTTTATCCGCCCCCAGGATGTCCTCGACCACGCTGTCCCAGACCATCTCCACGTTGGGCATAGCAAAGAGCCTCTTCTGCACGATGTCCTGCGCCCTAAGCGAATCGCGCCTGTGGACCACGTATACCTTGCTGCATATCTTGGCCAAGTAGAGCGCATCTTCCGCCGCAGCGTCACCGCCGCCCACCACCGCCGCCACCTTCCCCTTGAAGAAGTTGCCGTCGCAGCTTGCGCAGTAGGACACCCCCCTGCCCGTAAGCTTTCCCTCGCTGGGCATGCCGAGCCTCCTCGGGCTGGCACCCGACGCAATCACCACGGCCTTGGCCTCTATCGTCTCCTTCGCCGTGTGCACCGACTTGACCCTGCCGGATAGTTCTGTTCCAGTTATTTCCAACACCTCGGGCACGAGCCCGAACTTCTCCAGATGGTTCGCGAAGCTGAACATGAGCTCGTATCCTGGCACCTGGTAGGATCCCGGGTAGTTCTCTATGCTGTGGGCGTACACGGCCTGGCCTCCGGGCGAGACCTTCTCGATGAGCATAGTATCAAGCCCGCCGCGCCTTGCGTAGATCCCCGCCGCCATTCCGGCCGGGCCGCTCCCAATTATCACGAGGTCCAACATGTCGCACCTCCATATACCGTAGCTCCCGTCTAAGGAGCGTCACCGGTGTTTCTATGCCCTTTCCATCGGCCTGGACGCGATCACCTCGACGCCGGTCCCGGCCGCGTCAGCCAAAATCACCTGTCCCATGAGCACCGGGGCCTCCACCTTCACGGCCTTGAGGCTTGTGAGCACGTCGTCTATCCTGCCCTTGGGTATCGGGCCCTTGGTCCTTACTGGAAGGCGCGGCAGGAAGCCACCCTCTACTTTGACCGTGGAAGTCAGCATCCTGACGGGGCTGCACAGCTCGTCCAGCCCGTATTTCTTCCCGCGGGCGCAGGTGTTCCCCTCGATGGTAATCGCATCGCCTTCTATCGTCGCTCTGAGCCTGCACCCCACGGGGCAGACTATGCACGTAAGCTCCTTCACGTCGGCCACTTTCGACGAGCCCCCCTCAGTCGGCATTTATCCTGAACTCGACTTCCTTGCCGTCCCCAAGACCCTTAAGCTTCCCCTTGGGCAGCTTTAGCACTAGCATCTCCGCGGGCTTCAGCACCCTCTCGTTCTTTGAATGCAGCAGCCTGCCGTCCGACAGCACCTCCACCCTGACCTTCTCGGCGGGCCTTGCGACCCTCATGTAGAGCGTCGTATCCCTTTCCGAGGAGTTCTCGAGGCCCAGCCTGTGCGGTATGACATACCTTATGTTCTCCCCTGCGACGGTCTTTACGCTGTCCCCTCTTGCTATCCTTCCCGTGGCGGCCTTGGCGGCGCCCTCCCCTGCGATCCTGCTTTCCATCGTCACGTTGTCCACCAGGTCGTGCACATGCACAACGTTTCCGCAGGCGAATATCCCCTTTACGCTCGTCTCCATGTCGTCGGTCACTACAGGTCCGCCCGTCACGGGATCGATCTCCACCCCCGCCATCCTGCTCAGCTCGTTTTCGGGTATGAGGCCTATCGAAAGGAGCAGCGTATCGCACGGTATGAACCATTCCGTGCCCGGTATGGGCCTCAGCTTCTCGTCCACCTTGGCGGCGGTCACGCCCTCGACCCTGCTGAGCCCGTGCACCTTGACGACGGTATTCCCCAGATAAAGAGGTATGCCCTGGTCGTTCAGGCACTGCACCAGGTTCCTCGTCAGCCCGCTTGGGAATGGCAGGATCTCCAGCACCGCCTCCACCTTCGCGCCCTCCCAGGTCATGCGCCTTGCCATGATGAGCCCGATGTCCCCCGAACCCAGGATGACGACCTTCCTGCCGGGCATGTACCCTTCCATGTTGACCAGCCTCTGCGCAGCCCCGGCGGTGAACACGCCGGATGGGCGCGTGCCCGGTATCGTGACGGCCCCCCTGTTCCTTTCGCGGCAGCCCATGGCGAGCACAACGGCGCCCGCTCCTATCCTGAACATGCCCCTGTTCTCGTTGAGGGCCACTATCGTCTTGTCGGAGCCTATCTCGAGCACCATGGTGTCGAGCATGAACTCGACGCCTTCCCTTACGGCCTCGTCTATGAACCTGAAGGCGTACTCCGGGCCGGTAAGCTCCGTCCCGAACAGGTGCAGGCCGAAGCCGTTGTGGATGCACTGCTGCAGGATGCCGCCCAGCTCCCTGTCCCGCTCCAGCACCATCACCCTGGCCGCGCCCTCCTGTTTCGCCTTTATCGCGGCCGCAAGGCCAGCTGGCCCCGCGCCGATCACGACGACGTCGGCTTTCAGCTCAGTCATCGAGGCCGCCTCCTTCCGCGCAGTCCAGGAGCCCCGTAACGTAGAAGGAGCCGTTGCCGTTCTTGCTTATCGCATCCACGGGGACCCCGAGCTCTTTCGCCACTATGCCCAATGCCCTCGGGCTGCAGAAGCCCGCCTGGCACCTTCCGGCGCCGAGCCTCGTCCTCCTCTTGAGGCCGTCCATCGTCCTGCACGGCACGGGCCTTCTGAGCGCCTCTATTATCTCGGCTTCGGTGACCGTCTCGCAGCGGCATATGACGTGCCCGTAGCGATGGTCCCCCATGACCAGCCTGTCCTGTTCCCCCCTGCTAAGGCCCGCGAAATGCACGAGGCCCTTCCGCTCGGCCTTCCAGCCTTCCTTCCTCTCAAGCGCAAGTCCGGCGTCTTCCAGCATGCCGACAAGCATCCCGGCTATCGCCGGCGCCGCAGTCAGCCCCGGGGATTCTATCCCGGCCATGTTGAGGAAGCCCGTATGGCCTTCCATCGGGCCGACCACGAAGTCCGCCTGGGGCGAGGCCGCGGCCCTGAGGCCTGCGAAGTTGGTTATGGCCGACCTCCTGGGCAGGCTAGGGATGAGCCTTACGGCGTCGCTCCATACCTTGTCCAGCCCCTGCTGGGTGGTCGAGACGTCCTGGTAATCGTCTATGTTCTCGGCGTTTGGACCCGCCATTATGTTACCGTCCGCCGTCGGCGTGACGACGACGCCCTTGGAAAGCGGTGTCGGCGCGCTGAATACCGGCCTTTTGACCAGCCCCTCAAGGTTCTTGTCGAAGAGCCAGTACTCTCCCCTCCTGGGGGCGATCCTGAAACCGGGCTCCCCTACCATGGAAGCCACCTTGTCGGCTGAAAGGCCGGCGGCGTTTATCACGAACCTCGCCTGTACGGTCCTGTCCTTGAGCACGAGATCGAAACCGCCGTCCTTCTCCTCGATGTCAAGGACCCTCTCGCCGAGGATGAGCTCGGCGCCGTTCTCAACGGCGTTTTCCATCAGGGCGATCGCCATCTCCCAGGGGCAGGTGTAGGCCCCGCTGGGCGCGTACAGGGCTCCCAGCGCCTCGGGGTTTACGTTCGGCTCCATCTCGAGAAGCCTTCCTCTGTCGATCAGCTCTAGACCTTCCACGCCGTTCGCGATGCCTTTCCCCTTCAGTTCCCCTAAAAGGGGCGCCTGTTCCTCCCCGACGGCCACGACCAGCGTGCCCGTCCTGTGGTACGGCACGTCCAGCTCGGCGCACAACCTGCCGTAGATACGGGATCCGATGATGTTCATCCTCGCCTTCAAGCTGCCGGGGATTGCGTCGTATCCGGCGTGCACTATGGCCGTGTTGGCTTTCGTGGTGCCCGAGGCCACGTCTTCTTCCGCCTCGATGACCACGGTTTTCAGCTTGTACCTAGACAACTCCCTCGCCACGGACGAGCCCGATATTCCGGCGCCTATGATCGCCACGTCGTAAGAAGACATCCGCTACACTCCCTGTGAGCCGTCCGCGCCATGCCGGACCGGCCCGTAATGCCATCTCAAATGATATCAGATATCCTACTATCGCTGCCATTGTGGGGATTTCGGGAAGTTATGCAAAAGTGTGCGCAGCTCATCGCTTTTTGGTTCCGGCAGGGACCGTTCATCTTGATATATGGTGGGCGTTCAAATAAAATGTAAGAAGGAATAGTTTATGCACTGTCGAATTTCTTTGGGACAATGCTATTTGGATTAATCGTTCATTCTATGGCATCGGCACATTCCCTCCCAGAAAAAGTCTTTAGGAATCATTCTATACAAGGAGGTAGATCATTAGTGAGACGTACACTGGCAATTATCGCTATGGTAGTGATGATG
>MWDF01000038.1 GCA_002070415.1 Firmicutes bacterium ADurb.Bin153 | reverse complement strand
CGTCTCGATCTCGTCCTGGCTGAACAGGCCGCCGATTATGGCCGATTCGCCGTTCTTGACCGTGACTATCGTCTCAAGCTCCCTCGTCCTGATCTGAGGGTAGTTCTGCGGCGTCCATCCGACGATCGAGCTTATCGTCGGCTTGACCTCAGCGGTTATGCTGCCGTCGTAGCTAACCTTGGGCAGTATCGAAAGCTCGATGCCCGCGTTGATGTACTCGACGGTGCTGACCACCTGGCCCTGCTCGACCTTCTGCACTATCACGGGTATCCTGTCGCCTATCAGTATCCTGCCGGCCTTGCCGTCGACCGTGAACGTGTGCTGCTTGGAGATCAGCTTCGCCTTGCCCTCGTCGGCCAAAGCCGAGATCTTGTTGTCGAAGTCGAGGCTCACCGTGGCCAGCTGCGACAGGGTGTTGTACCCGAACACCAGCTTGTTGACCGTCCAGTCGATGCCCAGCCTCTTTGAGGCGTCGTTGGAAAGCTCGTACAAGCTGGCCTCGAAGAACACCTGGGCGAGCTCGAGGTCCAGGTCGTCGATTATGTCGACTATCTGCTCCTGCTCGCTTATCTTCGCAGTCACTATAAGCGACGAGGTCCTCGTGTCTATCGAGATCTTGGCTGTGGTTACTTCGCCGAGCGCCGCCTTGAGGTCTGCGGGTGTGGCGTAGTTGAGCTTGTACACCCTGGTGACTATGGCGTCCGCTTCGGCTTGCGCCGTCGTTATGCCCTTCACGTCGAGGGTGGATATTACGTCGGCGACCAGCTTCTGCTGTTCAGCCGTGCCCCTGATTATCAGGTTGCCGCTCCTGTCGTCGGGCATCATCGAGCTCGCCGGCAGGATTATGGTGAGCGCCTTGCTTACGTCCGTGGGGGATGCGTTCAGGAGCTTGTAGCTGACAACGACTTCTTCCGCCACGGGTGCTGCTTCGGGCGCCGCCACCTGTACGTCAAGTTTCGCTATGACCTGCTCCACGAGGGCAAGTTCCGTCTCGGCCCCGTAGACTATCAGGCTGTTGGTCCTTTCGGCCACCTGCACCCTGGAGTTGGCTGCCACCAGCTTGACGGGAGCTTCCATGTCCTTCGCGCTCGCGTACTTCAGCTGGTAGAAACCGAGCTTCACGGGCTCCGCCTTGATTACCTCTTCCTTCGCTACCTGCACGTCGAGAGCCGCGATTATGGTCAGCGCCTGCTCCTTGAGGATGGGCGTCACGACCATCATCAGCTTGTTGGTCCTCTCGTTGACGGCCAGCTTGCCGGCGGGCATCAGCACGGTGAGGGCGTCCCTTACGTCCGAGGCTGACGCGTTGGCCAGCTGCACGACCTCGAGCGTCTCCTTCGTCGCCTCGGCGAGCCCCGCTGCCGCATCCGCCTTGACGTCCAGCTTGGCTATCAGGTTCTCGACGCTCTTCAGCTCCGAGGTCGTCCCGTATACCGTGATGCTGGAGGTCTGGTCGGATGCCTGCACCTTCGCTGTGCCGGCCACTATCTTGACCGATGCTTCGATATCGGAGGGCTTCACGTTGTACAGCTTGTAGAAGCCGGTCTGCGTCTGCTCGGGCGCCGGCTTCTCGGTGCCGGCCACGGGCACGTCCAGGCTTCCGATGATTGCCTTCGCCTGGTCGAGCTCCGCCGCCGTAACCTTCATGATGACCTTGTTGGTCCTGTCATCTACGTTTACCTTGCCGGCGGGCAGCACAGCGGCGAGGGCCTTGCCCACTTCGGCAGCCGGTGCGTACTTTATCTGGATTATCTCTAGGGCCTCAATCGCCGCTACCACGGCCTCAGTGGCCTCGACCTTAACGTCCAGCTCCATGATTATGGCCATCGCCATGACCTTCTCTTCGGGCGTCACCTTCAGCATGAGCTTGTTGGTGCGGTCGTCCACGCCCACCTTGCTCTCCGGGAGCACCGTGAGCAAGGCGTTCCTTATGCCGGACGCAAGCGCGTACTTGACCTGGTAGACCTCCACGATGGGCGCCGCTATGGCCGGCTCTTCCACCACGGGTATGTCTATGTCCAGGCTCTTGATTATGCTCATCGCAAGGTCCTTGCCGGCCGGGGTCACCATCATGAGGACCTGGTTGGTCCTCTCGTCGACGCTGACCTTACCGGATCCGAGCACCGCGTCTAGCGCCGCCTTCACGTCCTTGGCGCTAGCGTAGTCGATCTGGACCGTCACCAGCGATTCGACGGGCACTTCAGTGACTGCCGCGGGCTTTACCAGAAGCGCCGCCTCCTCGTCCAGCTTGACGAGGGCCTCCTCGATTATCGCATGCTCGGCTTCGGTGCCGTACGCCACTATGCTGTTGTTGCTTTCGATCACCTGGATCTTGGCGCCGGGTGCGGCGAGCTTCACGACCGCCTCTATGTCGGCGGCCTTGGCGTACTTGGGTCCGTAGTAGCCCATCCTCATGGCAGGTGCAACGGCTGTTACGACGACAGGCTCGGCCACCTTCACGTCGAGCTCCTTGACAAGCGCCATCGCCTCCGCCGCTGTGGCCGCGTCGGCGAGGATTATCACCTTGTTGGTACGCTCGTCGATCGCGACCTTGCTAGACGGCACCACGACGCCTATCGCCTTGGCAACGTCTACCGCCTTGGCATAAAGGAGGTTGATGACTTCAAGCTTCTCCTTCACAGCGGCCGCTGCCTGTGTCTTCGGAGTCGCGGCCTCTATGTTCTTCACTAGGTCGCCGATCTTAGCATGCTCCTCTGGCGTAGCCTTGATTATTAGCGAGTTGCTCTTGGCGTCGGCCTGTACCCTTTCGGCCGGCACTATGAGCGCCGCTACGGCCTTTACGTCCGCAGCGCTCGCGTTGGCAAGCTGCAGCACTCGAATTTCGACCGGCTGGGCAGCCGCCTCGGCCTTCTTCTGTATGTCCAGCTTCTCGATTATCCCGCGCGCAGCCTTGACGTCGGACGCCTTGCCTCCCGCCAGTATGGCGTTGAGCCTGGTGTCGACGGCGAGCGTCGCCTTAAGTAGCTTGGATACCGCCGTGTAGACCCCTTCTGCCTCGGCGTTGACAAGCTGTATGATGTCGATTACTTCCTCTTCTGCCACGACTGCCTTCGATGCTGGCACAGGCACGTCGACCTTGGCAAGGAACGACTTGGCGAGCAGAAGGTCGGCCTGGGTGCCGCGGATGAGCAGCGTCCCCGTCTTGTCGTCGGGTTGCACGGCCACGCCGGGTACCGCGAATGACAGCTTCACCGCGGCGTCGGAAGGCGAGATGTTCAGCACCTCGAGCTTTTCGACCACGGCCTCCTGCATCAGCTTCGACAGCGCACCCTTCAAGGAGACCATTATCGTTCCGTCCATGTAGACATACTCAAGCTCGGAGACCGAGCAGATTATGTCGAGGGCCTCTTCGAGCGGCACGTTGTTCAGCTTGACCGTGACTTTCCCCGCCACCGCGGGGCTGACCACGATATTTGCTTCGCCGATATTCGCAAGGACCCTGAAGACCTCCGCAAGCTCTGCGTTCTTGAGGTCAAGGCTTACCCTGGCGGGCGAGCTTGCCGCGAATGAGCGCGCGCCCATCATCAGCAGCGCCAATACCAGGGTTAGCGCGATTATCGCCGATATCTTCCTCCTTGGCATCACTTGGACTCACCCCCCAAGTCAAATTCCCTTTGGTATCCCTTATATGAAAGTGTCATCTTGCTCTCGCTTATCCTCGTCACCAGTATGTCACCTATCAGAGTGTCGCCGACCCTTGCGCTGTAGGTGCCCTGCTCGATTTCCACGATCGCGTACAGCTTGTTCAAAGACCTTATGACGCCGGCGTATCTGATGTTGGGCCACTGCGGCTCGGGCGGCGGTGGCTCAGGCCTCAGGTCGTTGAAGGGGTCCCATCTGCCGATGGTGATCTTCGAAAGTGCCGGGTCGATCCTGTGGCCGGATATGTCCTGCGCCTCGGCAAGGCTTATGTTCAGCGCCCTGCCTATCTGCTGTTGCTGTTTGAACTTGGCCTCCAGCATGAGAGCTTCGTCCGACGGCGGCTTGGCATAGGGGAGCACCAGCTCTGCGAAGCCTATCGCCAGCGCGGCCAGCGCGATGATGAGGAATAGGATTATCACGATTATCTGGTTCCTATAAGCCCTCTTGGCCCTCTCGGCCGGAGTCAAGGGTAGTTTGCCGGCTTTAATCTCCGGTTTCGGCTTTGCGCTACTTGGCACTGCCACCTTGCACACCTCCCTTCGGACGGATGAAGAGGCTCAGGTTGCATATCGAATGTAGTACGTCCTTCTGAGTCGTAGCCCCGTCCTTGGCGGCTACGACTTCTGACTGGAGGTCGAAGCTGAAGTTCCTTACGGCGAGCTTCCTGTTCAGGACCTCGAGGTAGTCGTAGAAGGACTTGACCCCGGCATAGCTGCCGGTGATCTCGATTATCGTGGCGACGTCGTTGAAGCGGCCTATGGCCTTGCCATCGGTGAACCTCATCGAGTTGACCTTAACGCCGGACTTCTTGGCCATCTCCTCCACGTCCCTTATGAAGAAGGCCTGCTTGTCCTCGTCGCATATCAACGCTTCCTCCGCCCTGAGCTGCTCTAGCGCGGCCTTCATGTCCGCCTCTGCGGTGCTGGCCTTGTTGAGCCTCGTAAGGTCGGCCCTAAGCTGCATCTCGACCGTCTGAAGGTCCTCACGGACCTTAGTCAGCCTCTCCTGCTGCGGTAGGAACACGTAGATGTAAAGGGCTACGAGACCTACGACCGCAAGGAAGGCCGCAAGGATCTTCAACGCCCTTATGTCCCTGTTGCTAAGCGCTGCCAAGCCTCTCACCTCCTCCTTTCGAGGGCTCCGAGCACAGTGAAGTCCTCATAGGAAGTAGAGCCGTCTTCCTCGGTCCTCGTGATGGAGCTCACCTTCAGGTCCTTTAACATGCTCGCCGCTTCCAGCGAGAAGACCCCCCTCGCCACCGACTGGTAGCTGAAGGTGAAGCCCTTGATGGTCACCACCTCGTTGGTGCTTACGTTCGCCGAAGTGAGCCACATGTCGGCCGGCACGCTGGTCTTGAGCTGTGCCAAGAACAACGCCGGGCTTATGTGCGGATCTTCTAGCGCGATGACCTCGTCGTAAAGCGTCCTTATCTCGTTCGCCCTGGCCTCGACCTTCGCCAATGCGTCTACGTCCGGCTTGATTAGCGCCATCGCGGCTTTTACCTCCTCGATGCGCTCCTGGGTCTTTATTATCGCCTGCCTCCTGAAAGAATATAGGCCGGCGAGGCAGGCCAGGAGGACCGCGCCGAGGATTATCAGGGCGAGCACTATAGGACCGACGGACTGCTTTACTTTAGGTCGTTCTGGAAGAAGGTTAATCTTGTTCCTCACGCTTCCTCCACCTCCCTCAAGGACAACCCGACAGCCACCGACATCACGGGCGCCATGCCTTCGGTGTCAATGTTGGACACCACGGAAGGCGAGATCCTGACGCGCTTGTACGGGTTGCCGAAGCTGACCGGAAGTCCGGTGAGTATGCCCATCATGTCGCTCAGGCCCTTGAGCTTTGAACCGCCTCCTGCAAGTACGATCTCCTTGACCGACAGGCTCTCCAGCTTGCTCTGCAGCTGTGCGTCGTGGTAGGTGATCGAGCGCTTGCATTCGAGGCTCAGGCCGTGGGCGACGTCATAGACCGCTTCGAGTACCTTCTTGCGGACCGGATCGCGCTCTGAGAGGTAGTCCTCCTCCGAGGGCACCACCTCCACGTCGGCCACCTTCATCTCCTCGGCCTGCTGTTCGCTCACCTGGGCGGCCTTCATTATCGCATCGGTGAAATGGTTCCCGCCGACCTGGACGATCCTTGTCATCCTCAGATGCTCCCCGTTGCAGATCACAAGGTCCGTAGTACCGCCGCCTATGTCAATGTATGCAATGCTGCCCGTCTCATCCTCTCCTATGAGTCCGTACGCCCTCATCATGCAGAAGGGCTGGATATCGATCGCGATCGGTATGAGCCCCGCCATCTCTAGCGCCGTGGCATAGCTCTCGACCTTGCTCTTGAGGGCCGCGACCAGCATCACTTCCACTTCCGACGTGCTGTCCTGCATCAGAACCACAGGATCCGGCATCACGACGTCCATGGTGGCCTCGTCCGTAGGGAAGGGCAGGTATTTGTCCGCCTCCCACTTGACGGCCTCCTTCAGCTCCTCGTAGGGCATGCGCGGGAAGAGCACGGGCCTGACCACTACGTCCTGGCCCGCGATGCCGCACGATACTTGTCTGTTCCGGAAGCCGTTCTCCTTCCATAGCCCTCTTATCGTATCGGCTACGGCTGTGATATCCACTACGCTGCCTTCCTTGACAGTGTCCGGAGGCGTCGCAGCGCTAGCCATGTTTATCAGCTCTATGGCTCCGCGTACGTTCTGTATCTCCGCTATCTTTATGGTACTTGTACCGATGTCCACCCCTACCGCCGTTGCGCCTTTTCTCATGGAAGGTTTCTTGGTTGGACTCAAGCTATTCACCTCCAACCGCGTATGATTGCCTTATAATAAATATGTTTTTCTACATCAAGGCCGTTTCACCTGCTATTAGTAAAAAATTCTCAAATACAATGACGTGTTTGCCAATATTATACCTGCTGCAGCTAAGTAAGGTCCAAAGGGTATCAGCTCACCCTTATTCATCCTCTTCATCCTCAGCAGGGCCATAGTCGCAATTATGCCAAGTATGGACCCTAATAGCAATACCATAAAAGCGCCGTACCAGCCGAGATAGGCGCCCGCCGCAGCCATGAACTTTATATCCCCGCCCCCCATGCCCCCGTTGGACAGCTCGGCCAGCAGAAGCAGGAAACCGCCGCACGAGACGGCCCCGAGCAGCGCATTGAGCAATGAGTTGATATAGGGACTTACTTTCAGGTTTAGGCTGAATAGCTGCCCAGTCTCTGCCCTGAAGGGGGATATGGCAAGGAAGAAGATCAGAAGAGGTATCGTAATCTTGTCCGGGATGATCTGCGTCCTTAAGTCCGTAAGGGCGATTATTAGGCATGCAGAGGAAAATACGTAAAGTAACAAGCCCTCTAGGGTCAGCCCGAAGCGGTAATAGGCAATTAGTGCGAAGGCCCCTGATGTGAGCTCAACCAATGGGTACTGTACGCTTATCTTCGTTTTGCAGTATCTGCACCTGCCCCTCAGCATTATCCAGCTGAGGACAGGAATCAAATCCAAAGCTGATAATACCGTCTTGCAC
>MWDF01000037.1 GCA_002070415.1 Firmicutes bacterium ADurb.Bin153 | reverse complement strand
GTCTTGGCCGCCCTTTTGAAGAACTCCAAGCCGTTGTTCTCCATCCCGAGGGCAAAACCCAATACAGTAAGCGGCTTTTCCATAGGATACCCTCCTTTCATGCACGTGTTAGGTTCTGATTCTATACGTATGCCCCTTTCACCTTTTTATGGTAATGCGGCTGTCGTCGAGGCTGCAGGCCGTAGTCCGGCGGCTAGTTTACAGCGGTTCGTACGGCCCCGTTGGCGGCACAGGTGCCTTATCGAAGCCCGTAAGGCCCCTAAGACGGGGATCCTGTAAGGTGTTTTAGCACCGCCGATATGAAAGGATGGCCCGATGGGCCATCCTTTCATGTCAGGCATTGTTATCCGGGTTAGAACTTTATCAGAGCTTTGATGTAGAAGCCTTCCTGCCACGGCTTCGCGTCCATTATGTCCGTATCGGAAAGGTCCTTGGAGTTGTATCCGACAGCCACGCTAAGCAGGCTGAAGACCTTCTGGACCACCTGTACGCTGTATCCGTATTTCCAGTTCTCATTCCATCCTATGCTCCTGAAGAACAACTCCGTATCCGTCGTCTTAGTCACATGCAGGGATACTCCCGTCTGCAACAGCATGAGATGGCTTGTCGCCATGGGTTCGCCCGATGCCGCTTCGGCAGCCAGCTTGTAGGCCGCCTTAGCCGTCACGGACAGGTGCTTGCCTGCTTCGAAAGTCCAATCCGTGGAGGCAGTGGCTATCACGGCATTTTCCTTTGCACCGAACCGCTCGCCCGTGTAGTACTTCCCGTCCAGCCTGAGGAGTCCCGTCACTATGGTGTTTTCCGGCCTTGCCGCCACGGAGAACGATGCCTCTGCCAATAAAGGCAACCCTTCCCTGTTAGGCGAGTTTCCGTAGTAGCATGCCGCATTTCCCTGTAGGCTCAACCAATCGGCGGCTTTCACGCTCAGGTCGACCAGGCTCAAGGACGTAAGGCCGGATGAGGTGTAGGAAAGTTCCTGCTTCAAGCTCGCCCTGAAGCCGCTGCTTGCGGTATATTCCAACGAAGCCGAAGCTGCGGCCTTTGATGTCTCCGCGGACAACCGGCCGCTCGGGTCGAAACCGATTGCTCCTTCGGCCGCAAAGCTTGCCTTCAGCCCCTTCGATAGCGTGTAAGCGTCTTTGTAGCCAAGGCTTAGCGTCCTGGCCGATTTCGAGCCGAACGGAAGACTCAGCCTGCCGTACAACTTGCCTTCCGCAGTCACCGCAAGATCCGCAGCCATGGACAGGGAGTGGTATCTTCCGCCTGCTTCCGTCCCTGTGGTGTAAGCAAGTGTAAGTGCCAGCTCCGACACCGGTTTGTACGATATCGAAAGGCCGTAGTCGCCGTCATCGTCCTTGGGAGAGCCAATCTTCGCCACCTGGGCGCTGGCCCTCAAAGACAGCTGCGGCAAGGGTTCTAACATCGCGAACGCATCGATTATGGCACCCTTCGCATCGGTCACGCTCTCATAGGTATACGTAGTCGTCATACCCAGCGACAGCCCTATCCCCAGAGGAAGGCGATAACCCGCAGTAAGCTTGTTGTAGCTACTATAGTCGAACGATGCGCCCTTCCATGTGTTCTTGGTGTCGATGCCCAGTATCAGATCCTGGCTTTCTTCGATCCCGGCCTTTCCGTACAGGGTTATCTGCTGCGGCATGGGTACCGTTTCACCGGGTTTTATGAACCCGCCGTCGCTTGCCACGGTCTCCAGCTCGGCGACTATCTTGCCGATCCTTGCCTCGGCGCCCGCCCTAACGGCATATCCGCCGAAAGTACCTTCATCGAAGTAGGATGCCGCCTCTGCATATACCTTTAGCACGGAACCGAGGGTAAAGCTCGCGTCAGCTCCCAAGACCACCTCACTGTGTCCACCCGTTGCTTCTATAGCCGTGGTGGCACCCAGCTCGAGCGGCCCCAGGTCCGTCCGGACCCTTGCGCCAGCGGCTATTCCCTCTGTCGAACCGCCTAAAGAGTGGTACGTAACCTCAAGATGGTACCTGTTCCCTTCGGCATCGCAGGTCGGAAGAGGACCTTCGAGAAGGATCGCACCGGTCTCGTACTCGATCTGGTAATCCACATTCCTGTTAAGCGGTGTTCTGTCGAAAACCGACTCGTCGTCATAGTACCTAGTACGGATTACATATATAGTCTCGCTGCCGGGAAGCAAAGGATAAGTACTCGTGAAGTAGTATCCGGAAGTTCCGTTCCCGTTTATCCTTTCCGTCACGGTCCCTTCTCTTTGAGGTGCGACGAAGCCTGAAATGCTTAACTTGCCAAGGCCAAGCGAGGCCGAGAAGCCCGTCATCTTGGTCCTGAAGCCCGCAAGCTCGACGTCCTCGTATTGAGGCTGGAAGTCACCCCACATCGCGCTGAAGTGCCTGGTGATCAGGCTTGCGTAGAACGGGCCTGCTGAAGGGGCGGAGTTTTCCTGCCTAGAATCGTCTCCGTACATTTCGTACATGTCATCCTTGTATGCGTTGGAGAACAGCCCGTCATCGGGCCCCTGTTCGCTGTCGTATCGCAGAATGAGCACGCCTCCGGCGAACTCCTTCCTGAAGAAAGCCCTCGCCTTGATGTATGAATCAGAGTATCTTGCCAGGTTATGGGCCAGCTCTATGGTACCTGATATGAAAGCCGGCCTGTCATGAGGCACGAGCTCCGAGATTTCTGTCTCTTTGCTTTCCTTCCCGACAAGCATCGTCAAGGATACCTTGGCCTTGCCGTCGGTTACCGACAATACGAGGTCGTAATTCCCCTTCTCATTCGCGCTTGGCTGGTAGCCGTCCCTCTTCGCATCGAGGTCGGAGCCCGTAAACTCAGCACCGGTGACGAATGCGGCAAGGTCCGAGTTCTTCCCCGCCGGCAGCGACATCCTGTCCATGGCAAGTACCGACATCGCTATCCTGCTTCCTATGTTGAGTCCTTCACCCGAGGGGACCGTCATAACCATCGAGGATACCGCCTGCCCGGGCATCAGGACTATCGCCGATGCCATCTGCCTGCCTGTGCCTGCATCCAAAAGCTGCAGTACGTTCTCTCCCTGCTCCAGGCCGACACTGATATATTCGATGGCGGTGATGCCCCTCACGCCGTCCTTGGTTACAGCACCTATCCTATCCTCCGTCTGTACCTTCCCGTTGACAGCAAGCCTGGTCTCTCTTCCGATGGGTGATACTGTCCTCACCGTTATATGACCTATGTAGGACAAGGATACAGGAGCAGGAAGCGTTATCGCATAACCTTCCGCTGCAGCGCCGGCTTCGGCCGCATGAAGCACAGATACCGCGCTTGTGCCGATCAACAGCTTCGCCGAGCCTGATTTCTCCTTGACCGATGAAACAGCCGCGCCCAATAGTATGCTGTTATAGCGGTTATGGACGCTCTCGACCGTGATATCAATGGGCAGCTCGATCGTGCTGCCGGGAGCGACATCCTTGACGCTTATTAAGGGATTCCCTATTACTACCGTCGCCCCGGTTTCGGCGACGATGCCCTTTATGCGTACCTCAAGTTCGCCCGAACTGCCTGTGCCTGAGTTGGTAATCTCCAATTTGCCCTTCATCCTTGTGCCGCCGCCTTCTATGAGCGCGATGTCAGGTACCGTCAGTTTTGCGGAGATCGACGCGGACGCCGTTACTTCCGGCATCCATACGGCAAAGTCGGCCCTGGCCGTACCGGATGGCAGCACGTTCACGAAGAAGGAGCCGGACACCCCCAGGAAGTCACTGAAGCCGTTGGTCAGCTCGGCTCCTTCGGGCAAGGTGCTCTTATTCAGTTTTATTGAGCGGACTCCGGGCTTGACCTGGTTTATATGGTATAGGCCGTCCGCGTCGGTCAGTACACGCATACCATCGTCCATGATCAGCTCTATGTTGGCTATCCCGGTTTCTCCGGGATCCTGTATGCCGTCACGGTCCCCGTCGTTGAAGACCTTACCCAGTATGATGCCCAGCGTGGAGAAGGCAGGACCTTTCAGCAGCACCCTAGCCGATGCGGGGCCTTCTTCGAATGGATATCCGAACTCGCCCATGCCCGTCACGACGGCAGTGTTGATCCCGTCTCCTTTAAGGGCCCCCGCTCCCACGGATGTTTTGTATACGATCGTACACGACATGCCGATCTGAACATCCCCGACGGACCAGGTCATTTCGCGGCCGGCTATCTGGGGATCGGCTGACGGTACTCCGCCTATCAGGGTTGATCCGCCGACATACGTAAAACCGACCGGTAATGTATCCGTCACCCGCACATCATGCGCCGCCATAGGTGTGAATGCTTCCTCAACATTGGATACGATTATCCTGTATGTGACGATATCTCCGGTGGACGCGCTCGCGGACGCGGCTTCTTTCGTTATGGTTATTCCGGGATGCCTTGCTACCAGCACCATGGCTGACGAAGATGCCTTGGCACCGCCTTCCGAGGATATGTCGGCCCTGTTCAATATGATCCTTCCGTCGGCAACGTCATCATCAATATTGGCGACAAACGTTTCCTGACGCTTCTCGGAATCGGCATCTACGGATTCGTAGGACCATGTAATCGTGCGTGTCGTCGAGTCGTATATCCCCCCGCCGCTTATCGAAGGCTCATTGACGGTTATCCCCTCCGGCAGCATGTCTACAAGCATCAGCCCGCTCAAGCTCGCTTTGGACGTATTCGACCAAGTGATCGTGAACCTGACATCCTCGCTGGGGGAGGCATTTGATTTATCTGTGGTTTTTAAGATTGATAATTGGGTCGATTGTATCAACAGCATCGGTATGTCGAAGTTCACTACCGGCCCTTCGTTTATAAAGGGTTCCGATAGGTACTCCTGGTAACCGAAGGCTTCAGCTTTCACCATGTACTCTCCGGGTTGGACGAAGAATATGTAGCGTCCGAACGTATCCGTAAACATGGGGTTGTCCTGATACAGAAGCTCGGTTGAAGCCGGAAGGGGCACGGGTAGTCCTTCTAGCGGCCCGGCTGCGTATAGAAGCGTTACCTTTGCGCCTTCGATAGGGGCAAGATTCGTGGCGTCATATACCTTTCCTGGTGAATGGAGTTGGAGCAGGTTAGCTATTAGTATCTCGCCGTCGTTATCCAACACCGCGCCTAGATATGCCAACGAACCTCCCTTCGATACCGCTTTGATCAAGTAATTCCCTTTAGGCAGGTCAAGGAACCTGAATTCCCCCAGCTCATCGGATACGGTCTGCGCAATCAAGGTGCCATCCTTGTAGAGAGATATCTCCGCATCCACCGCCGGCGTAGCGGAGCTCCCGGCTCCGGTCAACGATGCTTCGACCTCTACTTTGCCCAGTATGGCGCACTGTGTGCTCCAGATGGCTCCCTGCAACCGCTCTACGTTCACGGGCATCTCTACTATGCCCTTAGGATCCGTCCCCATCGTATACACCCTGACTATGTATCTATCTATCATAGGTGCCACCAAAAGGTAACGGCCCTCATCATTCGTGATGGTGGAATTAACTACCCCGCCTGTCGGATCGACCAACTCGGTAAGCACGCCGGTAACGGCCTGGTCGGTATTCCCGTTCCAGACTATGCCTAGTATTCCTGCAGGTGAGAAGATGATCAGTATGCTGTCATATGCTTTCCCTGTCTCCTCGGTACCCGCGCTTACTTCCACCATGTTGGAAATCGGCTCCAGGCCATATAGCAGAGGAGAGATGAGCACGACTTGGGCTATGCCATCAGTCGTGGTCGTAGAGTAAGTCGTCAGTCCGTTCGGGAGGAAGGCCCCCGCCTCCGTGCTGAAAGTCACAGGCGTACCATCCGGTACAGGATTGCCTAGTATATCAAGGACAGTGGCTGTCAGAAGGGATTGTGACACTCCGTCTCCGACAATTACATCAGGGTCGGCAACCAGGAATATCACGGCAGGAGCTCCCGTAACGAGCCCGGTGGGTTCAGAATCCTCCATTAGCGTTCCATAGTCCCCGGCCAGTACGGCAGCGTTGAGCACATAAGCTATGCCAGGCCCTGCGGTGATTACGCGAACACGCACGGAAAAAGTATACGAAGATGCGGCCGGCATGCTGCCGATATCCCAAACGACCAGTCTGTTGACAAGATCGTATGACCAAGTGCCCCCTGCAGTGATGAATTCAAGTACAGACGGTATAGGCACACTGATTGATACGCCGTCCATCGGGATGTCCCCGTTGTTGCCGAAGCTTACCTTGAACTCGTACTCAGTGCCTCTATATGCGTATTGAGGGCTGTCGTGCACATCGATGTACGGCAACGCCTGATCCACGGAGATGACATCCTCTGAGCTATCCGTAACGGAAGCATCGATTCCGCTGGCGACTGTCGTCGTGAACGATGCGTCCATCGTAAGCGGCGCATCAGATGGAACGGTTACCCTTATAAAGAACATCAGGGACTGACCGGGTTCGAGAATGCCGGTGTCTGGAATCCCGTCCGTATCCGTATCAGCAAATGGGATATCAGCCACGGTCAGGATTGAATCCCCATCGATATCCACGAATACTTCATACGGCAAAGCATCGGAATTGGATACTGTAACAGCGATTGTGTCCGGTGCGTTCCCCGTATTCATCAGAGTATGGGCGAAGGTAACAACCTCACCTGGTTTTGCTGAGATGGCTACCCCGTCGGAAACATCCACGCCTGGGACGACAGATACGCTAGTCTCCACAATATTGCTAAGAACCTGGAAGGCTTCGCCACCCAGGTTTTTATAATCCACTATAGCTTGGTTCGTTATGATGGTCCCTGCCCGAGTGGGAGGTTCTGCACCCACGGGCAGCATTGCCAATAATGTAAGTATAAGTACCGCTTGTATCACTAATACACTACGCTTCATATTTGGGTGCCCTCCCAGTCAGGCTGGGCCTTAGGTGTTATCTATGGCCCAGCCTCTGCTCTACAGGTTGCGCTTTCCCTCTACTTGATAGTTACCTTGAAAATGATGGTATAGGTTACCTTCGGTGTTCCTGAAGCTAAGGTGCCATCTATCTTCGGTATCTTAACAGTCAGAACATTGGCATCATGCTTGGTGTAGTCCCCATCTTCAGCATCTGTCTGTGCAACATCGTCAACAGTCGTGGAGTCTACGACGTAATTTATGGAGGATATCATCGAGCTTAGGTTATCGCTGATGATGACCTCTGTAGCATTGCCGGTTCCGGTGTTCGTGACTACAATTGTGTAAGTCAGTGTCTCCCCTGGATCCGCTGTCGCCTTATCGACACTCTTAGTAAGTGTCAGGAT
>MWDF01000036.1 GCA_002070415.1 Firmicutes bacterium ADurb.Bin153 | reverse complement strand
CGAGGAGACGGCGTAGGTTCTCAGCGAGCTCTCCACGACGGCCACGTACTTGAGGTCATCGGGCATCTTTCGCTCGCGAAGCCGTCTCTCGATGTGGGGGAAATAGCGGTTGGCGCGCTTGATCCAGAGGATGACCTGCTCCTGGTTGTAGACGGAGAGCACGAAGGCCTGATCCATCATCTCCCAGACATCCTGCCTCTCGAGGGGAACCTTCTCCCCGCAGAGCAGCAGGGCGGAGGGGAACTCGTGGACGGGGACAGGCATCGTCGCCCGGGCGGAAGGGGCAGACAGGCCCAGGACGGCGAGGAGTAGGCCCGCCGCCAGGAGGATTCCCCGGGGGCGGCGGGAAAGCCGGTTTTCCGTTTTCCTGTACAACATCAATTCCTCACGGTCCCGTGGATCGCGCCGGCCGCGGAAGGGGGACTCGCAAAGGCCCCGGGACGGTACCCGCCCCGTTTCAGCGCAGCGGTCAGCAGCCCGTCAGGGCAAGACAGACGGCAAGCATCATGAGCCAGAGCAGCGGGTTGCGCATCATCGGTTTCGGTCTCCTCTCGAACATCGTGAACGGGCGGCTCCCCATAAGCAAGCAAAAAATGTTCCTGCAGCGCCGGTCGCCGCGGAACAGGCGCAGCGGCCCGCCCCTCACCCCTCCTTCTTCTTTCCCGGCCCGGGCTTCTCCCCCGGGGCCTTGGGGAACATGTCGAAGACGCCCAGGAAGGGATTGAAGGGCGGGGCGACCTGCGGGGCCTGCTGGGAGAGCTGCACACCGAGGTCCAGCCACTTGGCGAACTGGGCATCGACCGAGGTCTTGTAGGCCAGGTAGTTCCGGACGACCTGCTGGAGGTACTTCTCGAAGAACTCGGCAAGAACGGTCTCACCGAACCGGATCATGAGATGCAGAAGCGGGACGGGAAGGAGGAACTGCTTGCTCTTCGCCTCCTCCAGGACGATCTGCGTGAGGGTGAAAGCGGTCACGTCCTCCTTCGTCTGGGCGTCGATCACCTCGATCTGCCGGCCTTCCTTGATCGTCTCCGCAAGCGCCGCAAGGGTCACGTAGGCGTTCTTTTCGGTATCGTATAGGCGCCGGTTGTTGTACTTCTTGATCACCACTCGGTCCGCCATCTTCCCTGCCCTCCCGTCCGGACTTCACTGCGCATGCCGTTCCACGAAATGGAACGTTGCAACAAATAAACCTCAACTCCAGCATCCATATATTTTTGTATCACAGAACATATTGAATATCAATGGCTTAAAATATACAAACGGACAACAAAAGAAGCCGCCGGGATATTGCATTGCAACATGACCCTTGACAAACCCTTTGCGGTGTCATACATAAAACGCCGGAAAATGCTGAAACTCATGGACCTGGAGGTCATCAACATGGAAAACAACCCCGCAGCGAAGCACGCCCTTCAGTTCTGCCACACCGCCCTCACCGGGGCCCTCGACGCGGCTCTTGCCGTCCAGTCCCAATCGCGGAAAACCGTGGAGATCCTGCTCGAGCAGTCTCCCGTCATCCCCCACGAGGGAAAGCGGGCGATCAGCGACTGGTTCGATGCGTTCAGCCAGCACACCACCGCCATGAAAGGCGTCATCGACGAAGGGTTCAGACCCTTCCATCTCTACTACGAGGAGTAGGCGCCTGCGCGCTTTGCGCGGGAAGAAATCGGAACGATGAGGGCTGAGAAGCGGCGAGCGATCCGCTTCCGCTCGCACGGCCAATCCATCCGCACATCAAGGAAGGAACATGCCCAATACGATCCACACCCTTGCCCCGACCCTGGCCACGTCCTTGAAATCCGTCCGATCGTCGCTCGACCTCTCCGCCGAGATGGTCAGCCTCGGCAACCGCTGGTCCCTCCTCTGGCTCGACTCGCTCACCGCGGCGAGCGGCATCGGCCTCGAGATGTGGCGCTTTCTGATCACCGGCACACCCGTGGAGCGCCCCGTCAGCCTGCTGGCGGACAGTCTCGACGGGATGGAGAGGGAAATGGCCCGGGCCATGGCGGATGTGCTCTCCCTGCCCGCCCGGCGCTACGAGCGCAAACGGCACGGCGAGGCCGAATTCCTGAAGCTCTTCTGCGAGGCGCCACCCTGCCAGTGCTTCGATGAAACGGGCAAGGTACTGCTCGACCTGCCGGGCATGAGGCTCATCGACATCTCGAAAGAAGAGACACACGGGATCGGCAATTACACGGTCGTCTTCGCCCCCCGGGCGGGGCACCACTCCAACATCGCGGAGCGCGTCGCCCTCTTCATGAGAGACAGCGGGCTCACGCGCATGGCGATCGTGGAGCAGAAATGCGCCCAGGAGATCCCCCTCTACGTGGAGGGGCGGAGGCATCACGAGGATTTCGAAGGCCAGGTGACGCAGTACCGGACCATCCTGGAGACCCTGAAAGAAAAGACGGGATACCCCGCGCACCTCGTTGCCGTCTGCCAGCCGGGTCCGCTCCTGATGGCGACTCTCATCCTCAATCCCCACCTCGGCAAGACCTTCGGGTCGGCGGGCGCCCCGATGAACACCGATGCCGAGCGGGGGTTCCTCTCCGACTTCGCGCGGACCATGGGCGAGCCCTACATCGACCTGCTGACCTCGGCCCTCGGGGCCCGGGTCCCGCAGGGGCTCCCCGGCGAAGGACGGGACATCTACGACGGCCGGCTGCAGGTCCTCGGGTTCTACATCCTGGGCATGCCCCAGCACTTCGGAAACCTGAAAAAACTCCTCGCCGACCTTCGCGACGGCAACGAGGAAACGGCCAGCCGGCAGATGGCCTTTTACCAGTGGTACAACTACAGCCACGATTTCCCGGCAAGCTTCCTCCGGGACACGTACAAGAAAGTCTTCGTCCGCAATGCGCTGATCCGGGGCACCCTGGAGATCGGGCAACGACAGGTCAGCGTGAAGGATTACCCCGCGTCGGTTCCCGTCTGGGCCCTGGGAGGCACGCAGGACAACATCGCCCCCTGCGGGCAGGCCATCGGACACGTGGGCCTCATCGAGGGCGTCGCCCCGGAAGACAGGCTCGTCCTCTGCTGTGACGCGGGCCACATGGGGCTGTTCCGGTCCCGCACGGTGCTCGACCGTTACTACAGCCGGATCATCCGATTCCTTCTCGAACGCAGCGACCGCTGACGGTCGTTTTTATCGTTGCCAGGATGCACCGGTTTCATGTAGAGTCCTGTCAGGCTGCAGGGACGCCCGATGTTGCGCTGCACCTTGTCCGGGCTTCGCGCGATGCGCGCCCCGATTATTCCTTCCGCTCTCCAGGACCCCCTGCAGACCAGACAACCGGGTTCCACGCCCCCCGCGAACGCGCCAGCGCGGGAAGAACGCGATGACACAATGCATCACAAAACATGAGGTAAATGATTCACACGAAGGGCATAGTTGTGGTAACCATTTGAAATATTTACATTATATGTAAATTCGGGAACGGACAAATATTTTGTTGCAACGCAACATTTTCCCTTGACAAGCCGCCGCGGGTGGGTTATATTCCCCTCACAAACACAAACCACCCAAGGAGGATGTTTCCATGGACCCGAAAAAAGTAGTCAAGCAGACCTTCGATTTCTACAAGTCGACCTTCGAGAACACCTACAACGCGATGACGATGCTCCAGGAGCAGAGCCAGAAGATGGTCGAGATGTACCTGGACCAGACGCAGGGATTCCCCGAGGAAGGCAAGAAGGCCGTGCAGGAGTGGATCAAGGCCTACAAGAAGGGCGGAGAGGATTTCAAGGCCGCCGTCGACGAGAGCTTCAAGAAGGTCGAGGACTTCTTCGCCGAGGCGGCGAAGTCCGCGCGGTAAAACCACCCGTCTCGCAAAGGAGGAAAGGCAAGATGCAGCCGAAAGACATGCTCAGGCAGATGATCGATTTCAACAAGTCGGCCTACGAGAACGCATTCAAAAACATGAACATGCTCCAGGAGCAGATGGAAAAGGTCGTCAACCTTTACATCGACCAGGCCTCCGGGATGTCCGAGGAAGGCAAGAAGGCCGCCAAGGAGTGGGCCTCGATGTACAGGAAGGGCTACGAGGACTACAGGAAGCTCGTGGACGAGAATTTCAAGAAGCTGGAAGCCTTCTTCCAGGAGAAGTAACGGCGAGCTGCCCGCGAGTTTCGAACGATCTGTCGGAAAGGAAGCCCGATGATGTATCCATTTGCGCGCGTGCCGTCAAGGGACCTCATGGGGACCCTGCTCAACATGCCGCTGAGGCCCGCCGAGGTCGGCCTGAAGATGGCCCTGTCCTCGGCGGAGCTCCTCAAGGCCTCCCAGACCTACGCCAACGGGGTCACGAGCTACTATTTCGACTTCATGGCCCCGTACTGGGTCGCGCTCAACTCCTTCCAGCGGACCGAGAAGAGGAAGATCGTGGAGCACCGGCCCCAGGAGACGGCCCGGGATTATCTCGAACTGCTTCACTTCAACATGGAGATTGCCAGGAAGGGCCTTCTCAGCACGATGCGGTCGATGAACCAGTTCCACGCCCGCGAGATGCAGAGGCGGCACTCGGCCTGGCTCAACACGCTGTTTGACCGCGAGGGAGAGGACATTGCCGAGCACGCGGAGCGCCTCTCCCACCTGGTCAGGCTTCTCACCAGCGAATACCCGAAGGCCATCCGCGACATCGAACCCCATTTCGGGTTCCACTTCGACGACGGCGGCTACATCAAGGCGGCCGAGACGGACCGCTTCATCCTGTACCAGGTGCTGCCCTGGAAGGGCTGCACGGAGGTGCGCCGGGGCGGAAAGCCCGTCCTCATCATCCCGCCCTACGTCCTGGGGGCCTCGATCCTCGCCTTCCTGCCGGGCGAGAACAAGAGCTACACGCACTGCTTCGCCAACCAGGGGATCCCGACGTACATCCGCATCATGAAGGACATCAACGTCACGCCGGCCGTACAGACCATGACCGGGGAGGACGACTGCCTCGACATGAAGCGTTTCTGCGAGGTCATCCGCGAACGTCACGGCAAACCGGTGACCCTCAACGGGTTCTGCCAGGGCGGGTTCGTCGCGGCCCTCAACCTGATGTCCGGCGAACTCGACGGGCTCGTGGACGCCTTCGCCACCTGTGTGGCCCCGATGGACGGCACGCGAAGCAAGGCCCTCGTGGAATACCTCGAGCACATCCCGCCCCGGTTTCGCGATCTCGGCTACGCGGGCAAGACGCTGCCCAACGGCAACCGCATCGTGGACGGCAAGGTCATGAGCTGGGTCTACAAGCTCAAGAGCATGGAGCGCGAGGCCCCCGTCTTCACCTACTACCGCGACCTTGCCATGTTCAACCGCGACGATCTCGATCGCATCCGGATCACCCCGACGGCCGCGGCCCTCAACTACTGGCTCATCTACGAGCGCAACGACCTGCCCATCGGGATCACCCAGTTGAGCTTCGACTCCTTCACGAAACCCGTGGCCGGCGACGGGACGCTGCCGGTCAAACTCTTCGACAGACCTCTGAATTTCAAGCGGCTCCGGGAGAAAGGCATTCCCTGGCTTCTCTGCTATGCCGCGGAGGACGATCTCGTCGACAGGGAAGCGGCCCTCGCGCCGGCGGACTTCATCGACGTGGAAGTCACCGTGTTTCCCAAGGGACACGGGGCCATCGCCACGTCCTGGTCCCTGCCGACCTCCGAGTGCGCCCTGCACCGGAGCTTCCGGGAAGGCTACCGGGGGCCGGTCCGCTACCAGCTCGACCTGGACGGCGTTCCGGAAGGCTTTACCTGAGACGGGAAGGACAGGCCCCGGGCGTGACCCGGGCAGACGCCCTTTTCCCGGCTCCACACCACCGAAGAGGGGGAACTTCTTCCATGGACAGGAAATTCCTCGAGTTCTGGGGCAACTTTCTGCTCAGCGCGGCGAAAGGGCAGGAACAGGTCGAGACCCTGAGCCGACTCGCAAGCGAAGGCGCCAGGACCTTTGAGCAGCAACTCGCCCTTTTCCAGAAATTCTACGGACTCGACAAGAAACCGGACCCTTCCTCCCCGTATGCCGAGATGTGGACGAAGGCCGCCGCGGATTTCATGAAATCCTACCAGGAATTCATGGGCCTCATGGGCATGGTCCCCCGGGACGACTTCGAGGCCCTGTCCAGGGAAAACGAAGCCCTGAAGAAGAAGGTCGAAGACCTCGAGGAGTCCCTGCGTCGGGGGGAAAAAAGACCGGGCGGCAAGGACATGGATCCCGCGGAGGTCGTCAAGGGTTTCGAGGGGCTCATGAAGAAGCAGGCCGAACAGTTCCGGGCCCTCATGTCCGCCTACGGCAAGCTCTACGAAACGGGAAAGCCGGGCAGGAGATCGGCGGAACACCGGGCGCCTGAAGCGTCGAAGAAAAGAGAGGGGAAACCATGAGCGAAAAGGAAAAGACGACGGAGAACGCACAGAGCGTCGTGTTTGCAGACTGGGTCCTGAGCCAGACCTCCGCCTGGGAGGAAGCCGTCAAGAGAACCGCCCGGGCATGGCAGGCCCCCTTCGGCGCCGCGGCCGGCAGCGCGGAGGAACCGGGACAGCAGCCGACTCCCGACGAGATCGGAAAGGGGCTATTCGAATTCTTCCAGGCCCTCGCCTCGATTGCCGGGGCGCCGAAGCCCGGGGACATCCAGGGCGCGAAATCGGTCCCGGACATGATGCTGAAGATCCTTCAGCCCTTCTGGGGATACATGATCAAGCTCGAAAGGCAGTGGGCGGAAATGACGGGCGCCACCGCCACCGGCCAGCCCGAGAACATGGCCGAGATCCTGAAGCAGATGACGAAGACCTTCTACGAGTCCCAGGCGGAGGATTTCCGGAAAATCCTCAACATCCCCCAGCTGGGACTCAACCGCTACTACCAGGAGCGGTACAACAGGGCCATCGAAAAGGCCTCGGACTACCAGTCGGCCCTTACCGAGTTTTTCCAGCTGCTCATGATCCCCCTGGAGAAGGCCTACTACGGTGTCCAGGAGGAAATCGCGAAAATGGAAAAGGAGGGCAAGGCGGCCGTCAAGGACTCCAAGGCCCTCTACCAGCTCTGGATCCAGAAGCTCGAGGACCACTACATGCAGCTGTTGCGGTCCGACGACTACATGAACACCCTGACGGAGACGCTCAACAGGCTGCACGACTATCGGGCGGCCCGGGCGGAGTTTTTCATGGATCTCCTCCAGAACCTGCCCATCCCCACCAACCGGGACATGGACGAACTGTACCATGACCTGCACATCCTGAAAAAGAGGGTCAGGGAGCTCGAGAGGAAGGTGAAGCGCAATGGAAAGTGAAAAGAAAACCCGTCTCTCCGAGATGATGGCCCCCTACGCCATGGCGGCCGACCTGATCATGGCCCGCGTGGCCGGCGACACGGCAAAGTTCCACGACCAGCTCCGAAAGGCCAGGGAAGTTCTCCTGAGCCCCCTGGAAACGGAGATCGCCGTCACCCCCTACGACGTGGTCTGGCAGGAGGACCGGGTCAAGCTGAAGCACTACCACGCCAGGACGGCGCCCCTGCTCAAGACGCCGGTCTTCATCGTCTACGCCCAGGTCAACCGGGAGACGATGCTCGACCTGCAGCCGGGCCGCAGCGTCGTGGAGACCTTCCTCAACGCCGGCCTCGACATCTACATGCTCGACTGGGGCTACCCGACCCGCAAGGACCGCTTCCTCAACCTCGACGACCACGTCAACGGCTACATCGCCGATGCCGTGGATTTCATCCTGGAGAAGCACGGCCTCGACCAGCTCAACATCATGGCCATCTGCCAGGGCGGCACGATGAGCGTCATGTACGCGGCGCTGCACCCGGAAAAGGTGAAGAACCTGGTCCTCACGGTCACGCCGACGAACTTCGACCACGACGCGGGGCTGCTCAACGTCTGGGCGCGCTCGCTGGACCCCGACAAGCTGGTGGCCTCCTACGGGAACATCCCCGGCGACATCATGAACCTGGGGTTTCTGCTGCTCAACCCGGCGCGTCTCATGATCGACAAGTACGTG
>MWDF01000035.1 GCA_002070415.1 Firmicutes bacterium ADurb.Bin153 | reverse complement strand
GTAATGCCCTTGCCGAGGCCGGATACTACCCCGCCGGTAACTATAACGAGCCTAGCCATTTGGTCCTCCCGGAATGTCAGGTAAAAACACTCTAGTATTATACATCAGATTACCGGCCGTATCAAATGCCCCGGCGCCCTATTTTGCATTATGGCCTGAGCAGGAGGTAGGCGGGCCGGCCGGGCTTCTTCGCGGGTTTCTCCATGTCGTGCTCCCCCGGCGCCGCGTGTATGACGTTGTCCTTGCCCTCTATGAAACGCGAGACCGGCATGAGCTTCTCCAGGCCGGGCCTCATCCCGTAGTGCATCGGGACCACCACCTTCGGGTCGATCAGCCCGATGAGCCTGTCGGCCCCGGAGGGATCCAGCGTGTACGTGCCGCCGACCGGCACCATGACGTAATCCATGTCGCCAAGCTCAGTAAGCTCCTCCTTGCCGGGAATCGCGCCTAGGTCTCCCATGTGGCATATCCTGAGCCCGTCCGCTTCTATCACGAATATCGTGTTCGGGCCCCTCTTGGCCCCCATCTGCTCGTCGTGCCAGCTGTGGATGCCTGTCACCTTCACTTCCCCGACCCTGTGCGCGCCGGGACCCGTGAACGTCTCGTATTTGCCCTTTACGGCGGCCGTGTAGTTGTGGTCGAAATGCTGGTGGCTCACGGTCACGATATCCGCTGCGAGGTCTGCCGGCAGCGTGCCCACCGTAGGGTCGTAGGGGTCGGTCACTATCCTCACGCCGGATCCAGTCGTCAGCCGGAAGCACGAATGGCCGAACCATCTCACCTTCACGGTAAACCCTCCTCCCGAAGCCGCGTCGGCTCACTTGCCCGCCAGCTCCTCCTGAATAGCCTCCCTGCCGCTCTTCCTGTCGAGGCCGTATCTTCTAAGCAGCCTCCTCGTCGCGAAGCAGACGTAATATGCGTTGACGGAGCCGTACATGAACACGCCTACCATCACGAGCACCAGATACGCCCAGGACGACCAGGTCATGGAGATCATGGGCAGCAGATAGCCCACAAAAGCGAGGATGAGGAGCAATATCCCGCAGACGAGGCTGTAGCCCGGGTTGTCCATCATAAGGAGGAAACCCTTCTTGACGGCCTTGAATGTGCTTTCGTCGCGTTCGGCGATTATCCCTGCCGCGAAGCAGACGGTGATGAAGGAGAAGAGGCCCACCCAGGCGCAGATGCCGAAGCCCGCGTAGCCCACGAAACTGCCCAGTGTCGGCAGGTACAGCACGAGCGGCAGGTACAAGAGCATGGCGGCCGCCGACAAGGCGAACAGCCCCGCGTATCTCACAAGGCGCCTCCTGAGGTCCTTGAAGAACGCGCCCAGCTCGAAGTCCTCGAGGTGGACCGTCCTGTTGGCCATGCACATCGAAGCCGTCGCCGCGACCGCCCAGATCGCGGTGGCCGGGACCAGCATGATGGGATTCACCAGTGCCAGCTGCGCCGCCACGAAGCCCAGGGCCCACCAGGCCGACGCGAACATGAACGACAGCACTATCCTCTCGTACCACATCCGGAACGCTTTGGCGAAATCTGCTACGGCGTCCAGGGCGCTAGGAGCCTTGCCCCTGGCTTCCATCCCCATCCGATCACATCCTCTCGGGCGCGCTTATGCCCATAAGTGGCAGAAGGTTCGCTATCGTTATCCTAACAGCGTCCACCAGCGCAAGGCGCGCGGCCGAAAGCGCCGCGTCCTCGCTCACCACCCGACACTCCGTGTAGAACCTGTGGAACTCGCCGGCCAACTCGTAGGCATACCTTGCCATCCTGGACGGCTGCAGTTCCCCGACCGCCGCCCACAGCTCGTCCGGGAACACCGACATCCTCCTTATGAGGGCGGTCTCGGTGGGATGCGTCAGCAGCGAGCAGTCGGCGCCTTCCATCAGGCCCAGGTCCGTGCCCTCCCGCTGGGCCTTCTCGAATATCGAGCAGCATCTCGCATGGGCGTACTGCACGTACCAGACGGGATTGTCAGGCGTGCTCTTCGCAGCTACTTCCATGTCGAATTCCAGGTGGGAGTTGGTGTTCCTCATGATGAAGAAGTAGCGCGCGGCGTCCTTGGGGACCTCCTCGAGAAGGTCGTCCATGGTTATGAACTCCCCCGCCCTCTTCGACATCTTCACCGCCTCCCCTCCGCGAAGGAGGGTCACCAGCTGGAGTATGAGCACGTAGAGGGTGCCTTCGGGATAGCCGAAGGATTTGATGCCGGCTTGCATCCTCCCCTGGTAGCCGTGATGGTCGGGCCCCAGCACGTCTATGAGCTTCGTGAAGCCCCTGCCCAGCTTGTCGAGGTGGTATGCGAAGTCCGGCGCGACGTACGTGTACTCGCCGTCGCCCTTTATCATCACGCGGTCCTTGTCGTCTCCGTACTTCGTCGACTTGAACCATACGGCGCCTTCCTCCTCATAGAGGTCATCGTTGCCGCGCATCCTGTCGAGTGCCGCTTCGACGGCCCCTTCGTCCCTTAGGCCCTTCTCTGACGTCCATGTCCCGAACTCCACGTCGTATGCCTTGAGGGACTTCTTCTGCCAGTCGAGCATCTGCTTGAGCGAATATTTCTTGAGCAGGGATTTCGCTTCCTCCGGCGGCATTTCGGCAAGTCCTTCGCCTAACTCCTCCCTGGCCCTCTCGGCGATGTCCTTCACGTAAAGTCCCTGGTAGCCCTCCTCGGGGAACGGGTAATCCTCGCCGAGCGACTGCCTGAACCTGGCATATACGGAATCGGCCAGCACGCTGACCTGGTTTCCGGCGTCGTTCACGTAGAACTCGCTCTCTGCCCTGTAGCCTGTGAAGTTCATCATCCTGGTGAGCGAATCCCCGACCGCGGCCGCCCTGGCGTTGACTATATTGAGCGGGCCGACCGGGTTGGCCGACACGAACTCCACGTTCACCCGCTCGCCCGCGCCGTTCGCACTCCTGCCGTAGTCCGCCCCGGCCTTCCTTACGGCCTTGACCGCATAGTCGAGCCACCTGTCGGCGAGGTAGAAGTTGATGAATCCGGGGCCTGCCACCTCGGCCTTCAGTATCAACGGGTCCTTCTCCAGCGTCACTTCCTCTGCGATCCTGACCGCCAGGTCCCTGGGCTTAAGGCGCGCCTCTCTTGCGAGTGCCAGTGCCACGGGAGATGCGAAATCACCGAATTTCGGGTCCTTGGGTATCTCTATGGGCACGGGCGCGGCCGCTTCCGAGGGTATGGCCCCCTCAGATTTCAAGCGCGCGATCGCCTTCTCTATCGCCCGGACTATGTCGTCCTTCAAGTCCTTTGATATGTTCACGTGCTGCATTGCGGGCATCTTACGACCTCCTAAGACCTTGGGGCCGGCAAGGCTGCCTCTTGGGCGCCCGGCCGGTTTTACTATGTCCATCCTAATTAGTATAATAAATCATCAGGCCGAATTGTTATTCTATTCGGGCGAGGGCAGGTAATCATGGCTATCACCGTCGTAATCGATGGCGTCTCCCGGCGGTTCGGTGAAAGGACCGCGCTTTGCGAAGTCAGCGCCACGGCTAAACCGGGCAAGCTGCTTCTCGTGACCGGGCGAAACGGCTCCGGCAAATCCACGCTTCTTAAGATAGCCGCCGGCCTTCTAAGGCCCTCGACGGGCTCGGTGGTGTACAAGGACGGTACGGACGACGGGGCGCCGGAGCTGTTCTCGGACAGGATAGGTTTCGCCTCGCCCGAGCTTTCCTTGTATGACGAGCTGTCCGCGCTGGACAACCTCACGTTCTTCGGCGGCCTGAAAGGGGTTAAGGGCTCTACCTCCAGGGCGGAGGCGCTGCTTAAAAGGGCAGGCCTCCTCGACAGGGCCGACGATCCGCTCTCAAGCTTCTCCTCCGGCATGAAGCAGAGGATGAAGTTCTGCTTCTCCCTTATGAACGAACCTGACGTGTGGATACTGGACGAGCCTACCGCAAATCTCGACGATGCGGGAAAGGGGCTCGTCTATTCGCTTATAGGCGAGATGCGCAGGAAGTCCGCGCTGATTATCGCGACCAACGAGAAAGAGGAGGTGCGCTTGGGCGATGAAGTCATCGAGCTTGGCCGCTAAGGCGTTCGCGGTCTTCGCGAAGGACCTCAGGTCCGAGGTGCGCACCCGCTACGGCGTAGGCTCCGTAGCGCTGTTCGCCGTAACCTCCCTCGTCGTCGCAAGCTTCGCCGTAAGCCCCTACGCCCTCGAATCCGACGCGCAGTCGGCCTTCCTCTGGGTGGTGCTCTTTTTCTCCTCAATGTCCGGGCTTTCGCGATCGTTCGTTAAGGAGGAGGAGACCAGGACCTCCCTGGCCCTGAAGCTTTCGGCCCCGCCGCTTGCGGTCTTCTACGGCAAGATGGCCTTCAATTTCACCCTTATGGCGGCTGTCGAGCTGATAGTGGTGCCCATGTTCCTGCTTTTCATGGACGTGTCCCTTAAGTCCTACGGCCTGTTCGTCGTCGCGATAGTGCTCGGGACCGCCTATATGTCGGCGGCGACGACGATAGTCGCGGCGATCATCTCGAAGGCCAACTCCAAGGGCACGCTGTTCGCCGTACTCTCGTTCCCGGTGACGATGCCGGGGCTCATCATGGCTGTGAGGATGACGAACTCGGCTCTTGCGGGCCTTGGTGTGTCTTCCTCGGTCAGTGAGATATCGGGTATAATCGCTTTCACGGTGATGGTGACCGTGCTGTCTTCCATGCTGTTCGGATTCGTGTGGAACGACTGAGCAAAGGCCCGTCCCGGGGATCGCACAGGAGGTCGGGATGTTCATCAAATACCTTCTAGGGATATGGATGGGGGCCGTGTGCCTCGCGGCTTTCGTCTGGGCGCCGGCGGATGCGACGCTTGGCGAGATATCAAGGATCATATTCTTCCACATACCGACGGCATGGGTGTCGGTGCTGGGCTTTCTTATGTGCATGGTCTACGGCGCAAGGTATCTCAGGAAAAGGGACGAGAAGGCCGACGCCGCGGCGGCGGTCTGGGCGGAGATCGGACTTCTCTTCATAGTGGTGGCGACGGTAAGCGGCGCCATCTTCGCCAAGGCCACGTGGGGCGCGTACTGGAGCTGGGACCCCAGGCAGACTTCCATATTCGTCCTGTTCCTCATCTACATGGCGTACATGGCGCTGAGGAGCGCCGTCGACGACCCGGAGCGGAGGGCGTCGCTCTCTTCCGTCTACTCGATAATCGCCTTCGTGACCGTGCCGCTGCTGGTATTCGTGATACCCAGGCTTCCCGGTATACAGGGCCTGCACCCCAACGAGGCGATAATCTCCAACAAGCTCAACATGGACCTTAGGATGCTCGCTGTGTTCATGGCGTCGCTCGCCGGCTTCACCGGTGTGGCGCTGTGGATGTTCGGGCTGAAGATGAGGCTGGTAGGATTGAGGCTCTCGGACAAGGCCGGGGCCAAGGAGGTATAGCATGGAGTTCGCATCGAAGGGAGCCCTTTGGATAACGGGGGCGGTGGCTGTGATAACCTGGGCGTTCGTGTTCTTCTACATGCTCAAGGTCGACAAGGACCTCGCGAGGGCCGAAAGGCGAAGGAACAGGGGCAAGTAGCCCTTCGCCGGGCGCTTGCCTTAAAATGGACAATTCTAGTATCTTATGTCCGTATACGATACCCGGGCCCGCATGACGGGCCGTGGTTATGGGGGTAATCCAGCGGTGGCAAAGAAGAAGACTTTCGGCCTCGTCGCCGGGATAGTGATAATGGCCGCGATGGCGGTCGTAGTTCTCATCTCCTTCTCGGGTTCGCTGACTCCTTACGTCACCCTCGAGGAGGCAAGGCAGCGCGGCACGACCGTGCAGGTGGCCGGCGTACCCGACTTCGCCAGCCAGAGGTACGAGGAGGGCACCAACGACTTCATGTTCGAGATGGCTGACCACGTCGGGGAGAAGGTCACGGTAAGGTTCTTGGGCGCCAAGCCCTCCAACTTCGACGACGCGACGAACGTGGTCGTCATAGGCAAGTATTCAACGGACGAGTTCGTGGCGAAGAAGATGCTCGTCAAGTGCCCGTCGAAGTACCAGGCAGGAGGAGGCGGCAAATGATGAACACATGGGATTTCATGATCCTAGCTTCTCTCGTCGCGACGGCAGGCGCCGGCGTGTTCTATGCGATGGCCGCAAAGGCCGCCGGCGGCAGGGGGCCCCTTGCGCTCTCATCATCCAGGCGGAAGGGCGTCTCAAGGGATATTACCTATGGGAGAGCCCTCATGGCCCTTTCCTTCGTGACGCTCGTGATAGCATCGGTGGGGCTTCTTTCGATGCTGCTAAGGCACGATTTCAGGTTCGAGTACGTCGTCAACAACTCGGAGAGGGGCCTCGAGGGCATATATCTCGTATCAGCCTTCTGGGCCGGGCAGGAGGGCAGCCTGCTGCTATGGGGGCTCTTCTCGGCGCTGTTCGGATGCCTCCTGGCCCTTACGTCGAAGGACGAGGAGCCGTACGCGATGCCCTGGTACGCGCTCACCCAGGCGGCGCTGCTTCTCATCTCCTTCAGGATGAGCCCCTTCAGGATGCTGGATACAGCTGCATCAGAAGGTATGGGGCTGAACCCTCTTCTAAGGAATCCATGGATGGCGATACACCCTCCCATAGTCTTCGCGGGGTACGCCGCGATTGCGGCACCCTACGCTCTTGCGATGGGGGCCCTTACCAAGAAGGACTATAAAGGGTGGGTGGCGGCGGGCACATGGTGGAACCTGCTCGCCTGGCTGCTCCTAGGCTCCGGCATCATGATAGGTGCGAGGTGGGCGTACGCGGTGCTCGGCTGGGGTGGCTACTGGGGCTGGGACCCCGTCGAGAACGCCTCGCTGGTGCCCTGGATATCGGGGATGGCGCTGCTGCATACGTTCCTCAGCCAGAAGGCGCGCGGCAAGATGGTGAGGACGAACATCGCCCTTGCCATAGTGACCTATCTGCTCATCGGATACGGCACTTTCCTCACCCGCTCAGGGGTGCTCTCGGACTTCTCGGTCCACTCATTCGCGGACCTCGGCATCTCTTCGTACCTGTTGCTGTTGCTCGCCGTGATCGGGCTTCCGGCCATAGTGCTCTACGTCGTCCGTTTCAAGAACATGACGGTCTCCAGGAAGTACGAGGAGATCTACGAGAAATGGACCAGCAGGGACTTCGGGATATTCATCGGCGCGTCGATCCTGCTCGCGGCGGGCCTCGTGACGCTGCTGGGCACATCGGCGCCCCTCCTTACCGGTATATTCGGGGAATCTCAGGCAGTGGACACGAACTTCTACAACGTCACCAACTATCCGCTGGCGGTACTGGTCGCGATAGTCATGGGCATGTTCCCGGTCTTCAGATGGGGGACTGACGAGCTGAAATCCGCAAGGGGCGGACTTCTAGGATCGCTCGTGCTCGCTATCGTTGGCACGATAGCTATAATCGTAGCAGGCGGGAGCGGCGCCGTTTATCTCATCTTCATGTTCGTGTCGCTGTTCGGCCTGTTCACGAACCTGTATATGCTAGTAAGGACAATCAGGAACGGCATCAAGCATATAGGCAGCTACGCCACGCACCTCGGGGTATCCCTGGTGTTCGCGGGGATAATCGCTACAGGAGGCTGGGCCGTCACGGAGAGGGTCATGATACCCATCGGAGGTGCCGCCGAGACCGCAGGGCTTACGATCGAGGCATCGGCACCTAGGACCAGTACGGACGGCAGCACGGTATACGTGCCGCTGAAGCTGTACAAGGACGGCAAGCTCTTCCAGGAGGGCGAGCCTTATATGCAGAAGACGAAGATGGACAGCACCCTAAGGCATCCGATGATCCATTCGACCCTCACCGAGGATATTTACATCTCCCCGCTTACGCTCAGCGGATCGACGGCCGGGATGTCGACAATGGGAGGCACCGAGTTGGAAGTTAAGAAGGGTGGGAGCGTAAGTGCCGAAGGGCTGACCATAAGCTTCTTAGCTTTCGACATAAGCGGGATGAACGAGGGGAAGGTCGGCGCGGATATTAAGGTATCGGAGACAGGGAAGACTCTGTATGAAGGCAAGATCTACATGTCCGTCGCGGTGGCTAACGTAGAAGGCTCATCGGTTATCATCGATGGTTCTTCCGGGGAGTTTAGCCTCTCAATGAGCGGAATCGACGCAAGCTCGGGAATGATCTACCTGAACCTCGCAAAAGCCTCTGAGACAACAACTACGAGCGCCGGTTCATTCCTTGTGGAGGTGAGCCGCAAGCCTTTTGTGTCGTTGCTCTGGATAGGGGCTTGCCTTATCGTAGCAGGTACCGCAATAGCTTTGGTGAAGAGGTTGATGGAAGCTAGGTAAAGAAAGAGTTCCTTAATGCCATATCAACAGCGGTTCGGAGTCATTAAAACGGTGGACCAAGTTTTCGACGTCGCCGATATTCGGAATGGATGAATAAAGGATGGACGGTTCGTCCGGTAAATCATAAGTCACGTTGGACCAACTGCTCATGATGTTCCCTGACCGGATACCGCTCACATATCTATAAGGCTTAAAGCATGGGAAGGCTGCCCCTTTTGTGGTAGCCTTCCCAAATCCATTTGTTGGTTTGATATTCCGTGAGACCTAGATCATTGTTCTAGGAAGCAATCTAATGCTATTTGAGCACCGGATATCCCCATTTGTATGGCCGTCACAGGGGAAACATAGAATCCTACTCATTCAAATTACGCGCACGTTAACATTTGTTAACGACGGTGTAAACTGAGCCACAAGGGGATGCGGACGTTTTCTTGGACAACCTAGATAGCAAGCCCTAAGTTTCTTCTGTGTTCCATAGGACTCATCCCCCCGAGAGATAGCTTGATCCTACCATTGTTGTACCAATGGAGGTAATCATCTAAGTCGTTCATGAATTTTTCGATGCTGACTCCGGCCCACGACCGATTGTAGAAGAGCGCGTTCTTGATTCTCCCGAATAGCCCTTCACATGCCGCATTATCTGGCGAGCAGCCCTTCTTAGACATTGATCTTATCAAACCTGAACTGATGTGACCCCCTAGAAAAAACCAATAAGAGGTTAAGGAAACCAGGTTAAAATCTAGTGGGGAGGTAGCAAGAAATGGGTAAACAGAATTACACGCCAGAGCAGATAATCGTGAAGCTAAGAAGCATTGAAATACTGTGTAACCAGGGTAAAACGGTAGCAGAAGCTGTACGCCAAGAGGAGATATCCGAAGTAACATACTACACTTGGCGGAAGAAGTACGGCGGGATGAACGTATCGGATGCCAAGAGGCTAAAAGAACTTGAAAAAGAGAACACCAGACTTAAGAGGCTTGTAGCTGAGTTGAGCCTTGATAATGCGATATTGAGAGATGTGAACTCAAAAAACTTCTGAGCCCGGTAAAGCTAAAGGCAGCTGTCGAATACGTCATCAATGGACATGGCGTGGCGGAAAGACGGGCTTGCCGGGTGTTAGAGGTCGGTAGGACTGCCTTCCGCTATGAAGCGGTGAAACGTCCGGATGAGGATGCCCTAAAGGCACGTATCATAGAATTAGCCTGCAACTACGGGCGAGTCGGATACAGGATGGTAACGCACATCCTCAGGAATGAAGGAAACAAGGTGAATCACAAGCGGGTGGAGCGCATCTGGAGAGAAGAGGGCTTGAAGCTCCCAAAGAAGCAGAACAAGAAGCGAAGGCTCTGGCTAACGGACTGAAGCTGCATCAGGTTGCGCCCTGAGCGCAGGAACCACGTATGGAGCTATGATTTTGTGGAGGACAGGACTGCGGATGGACGCAGGATCCGCTTCCTGAACATAATTGACGAGTCGGAGCGTGAATGCCTGGCTTGTATCCCTAAGAGAAACTGGAAGCACGAGGATGTCATAGAAGTCCTTTCGGATCTGATGGTCATAAGGGGATGCCCTGAGTACATCAGAAGCGACAATGGCGGTAGTGTCAAGAATCGGACATGTTGACAAATCGCTTTTTGAACCGGCGAAATCTTGAATGGTATGGGGCATGTC
>MWDF01000034.1 GCA_002070415.1 Firmicutes bacterium ADurb.Bin153 | reverse complement strand
ACTCGGCCATATCGGCACCGTTGCGTTCCTGGATGTCGGGGAGACGGCGACCATGACGGTGACGGCATCGGCCACCGCGGGCCAGTACGAGAACCTCGCCACCGTGACGGGCACGCCTCCTGTGGGACCGGACGTCACCGACGACGACCCTGGCCACTACTTCGGAGCGGATCCCGCGATCGACCTCGAGAAGTACGTAAACGGGGATGATGCGGATACGCCAACAGGACCTTCTGTATCGGTGGGTTCTACGGTTACGTTCACGTTCGTCGTGACGAATACCGGCAATGTGCCTCTCACCGACATATCGGTGGACGATGACATACTCGGCCATATCGGCGACATCGCATTCCTGGATGCGGGGGAGAGCCAGACCCTGACAAGGACGGCTACAGCCATAGAGGGCCAGTATGAGAACATGGGTACGGCGACGGGCACGCCTCCAGTGGGATCGGATGTCACCGACGAGGATCCGGGCCACTATTTCGGCACATCAAGGTATGAGGGATTCACGCCCGGATTCTGGAAGAACCATCCCAGGTCATGGGTCGGCTTCAATACGACAGACCTGGTGGGCGACGTATTCGACATACCCGCCGGACTTAGCGAGCTTGCGGACGACACATTGATGCAAGCGCTCAACTACGGCGGAGGCAGGGACGTCATCGGCGCGGCGCGCAACCTACTGAGGATAGCCGTAGCCGCGATACTCAACGCTGCCCATCCTAATGTGACGTACCCTATGTCGCTCGGCGACATCATAGAGGACGTCAATGAAGCGCTGGCTTCAATGAGCAGGACGGCTATGGGAAGGTTGCAGGCCATCCTGGACGAGTACAACAACCTTGAAGGAGACATCAGCAGATAGCCGAGGCATAGGTCGCTGATATCTTCTTTAACCAAGGTGCTCCCCCGATGATGACATTGTGCTAGGTAGTCATACGAAGGGGAGCACCTTCATATTCAGGGCTTGCGAAGCCAATGCAGACTAACTGAAACGCTCACTTAGGGCAGGGAGAGGAGTATGAGGAGCTGCAGACTAGTCCGATCCAGGGTCATGCAAAATAACCACGAGGAATGGCTGGCAACATACGAGCGGACATGGATCGGGTTCCGAATCCCGTTCCGAAATAAAGGGAGGTACATGGAGAGTTTCCCATATTAATGATCAGGACATCGGCCGTTAGCTGTACGGTATGTGCCTAAACCGGGAACGAGCCGGTATTTAGGCGCACGGGAAATTAATCGATAAATATTTTTATGACGGAGGCAGACAGCATCTGAACGAAAGCTGGACGAAAACCAGTGTCGGGCTGCCGGCGAGAAGACGGGAAACATGGATATATTACGCTTTTCGCATATGTATGGCAAATAATGGCATTCATTCCTAGAAGGAAAATGATGATTCCCAAAGAATAATGCCTAAGAAGAAAGATTAACATAAAGAAAATTGCATAAAAGAATAAAAGCATAAAATGCACGTATTACGAAAATCCAATAGCGCGACCTGGAATCGATGATGCCTTGCCCCTATCTGGTCACCTAGGCAATGCGGAGTGAATGGTGAAACCGGCCGAAGATGGGCCGGTTTTTGCTTTTCAACCGCAGAATAAGGGGGTCATGATCGGAAGTCCGGGCAAAGGAGAATTCCTGCTACGACTTGCGCGGACTAAGCGGCGGCGGGGCAAATGGCAGAAATGTCAAAGAAAGTTCGAGCATATAAGGGAAATCGGCGCTTTTATACGGTGGAAGGGGATGGAAGATAGAACGATCGGTTTTAAGGAATCTGCACAGGCAACGCGATGTGCAAGGGAAGGCAGGTGGTCGGAAAATATGCAGCTTGCAGATATGGAAGTCTCAGGTTCGTCAAAGGAGGTGTTAAAGGGCACAGATGATGATTTACCGCATGCGTGATGATTTCTAGAAAGGAGTGCTTAGGAAATGAGAAGGCCAAGAAGTCTATTCATATTATTCATAACGATGGCCATGTTCATCTTCATGACTACATCGACTCTGGCCTCTGAGATATCCCTTGCGAAGAACGTGGACCCGACAAGTCCCAACATCTATCGAGTGGGCGATACTATCCACTACATAGTGACAGTTGGTAATCCCGAGCACAATACATTGACTAACACCTTGAAGACAATAACCGACATCATGCCGGATGGATCGACAGAAATATTGGCAACAGATGTCGTACAAGAACCCGGGGACAGCGACTCCTATGATGTGTATTACGTAGTGGATGAAAACGACTTACAGAATATTTCCGGTGTGTGGAGAGTCTTTAACGAGGTAGAGATTGATGGTACTGACAGCGAGGGAAGTATTGTAAAAGCTACAACCAGTAAAGGCTCCGTCGTAATAAAGCCAAGTATTGAGATCGAGAAATACGTAAATGGCGAAGAAGCCGACGATGCACCTGGACCGGGCGTGCTAGTCGGTGACGATGTGGTCTTCGAGTTCACGGTCACTAACACAGGTGATTGCACATTGACCAATGTCTCAGTCGATGACGACATACTCGGTCATATAGGCACGATAGCTTCGCTGGCATCAGGCGCGAGCCAGACACTATCGAGGACTGTATCAGCGACTGAGGGACAGCATGCAAACACTGCTACTGTGACCGGGACTCCTCCTGTCGGAGATGTGGTGACGGCTGATGATCCGGGCCACTATTTTGGAGAGAACCCGTCATACAGGATCGACAAGACGGTCGAGGAGACCGAGATAACGGCGCCGTGCACGCTGCACTACACGGTGGTGCTGACGAACACGGGCAACATCGACCTGACCGGTGTGACGCTCGACGACAGCCTGGTCGAGGATGTGGGCTCCGCGGTGGAGTCCCTGTCCGCCGACGGCGTGCTGAACGTGGGCGAGCACTGGACATGGACATACACCTACTCGGTGTCGCAGGCGGAAGTCAACCTCGGCGACCCGATAGACAACACCGCGACGGGTGACTGCGACCAGTTGGATGAGGTATCCGACAGTTGCAGAGTGCCCATCATCCAGAACCCGAGCATAGATCTCGAAAAACTGGTCAACGGAGACGATGCTGATGTTCCTACAGGACCTACAGTGGCTGCCGGCTCAACAGTGACTTTCACATTCATCGTAACGAATAACGGTAACGTAACGCTTACCAACGTATCCGTAGATGACAACGTGCTGGGTCACATTGGAACGATAGCCACCCTGGAAGTAGGAGCAAGCCAGACAATGACGAGTACGGCGACTGCCATCGCAGGCCAGTATGAGAACATGGGTACCGTTACGGGCACTCCTCCTACAGGCGAGGACGTAACGGACGAAGACCCCGGCCACTATTACGGCACTGCGAACTTTGAAGGGCTGACACCCGGCTACTGGAAGAACCATCCCAGGTCCTGGGTCGGCTTCAACACGACAGACCTGGTGGGAGACGTATTCGACATACCCGACGAACTAAGCGAGCTTGCGGATGACACGCTGATGCAAGCACTCAACTACGGCGGAGGCAGGGACGTCATCGGCGCGGCGCGCAACCTGCTGAGGATAGCCGTAGCCGCAGTACTCAACGCAGCCCATCCCAACATCAACTACCCTATGGCCATGAGCGACATCATAGAAGATGTCAATGAAGCCCTGGCCTCCCTTAATAGGACCGTAATGGGAAGGCTGCAGGCGACGCTGGACAGGTACAACAACCTGGAAGGAGACATCAACAATTAACATGAGCTAAGACCATAGAACGGTACGACTCAACCGGAAAGGTGCTCCTCCGATAAGGATGATATCCAAGCAGACGTCCTGAGGGGGAGCACCTCTTTATATGGCTCCTGCCGGAAGGCTACCGTCGTCCGCGGTCCGTTGGATGTTGCATACGAACCGATCGTTAAAGATGCATATGGTATATACAGATTATACATTATGGTGATATTTCGACAGAAAAATCGCAGAGAATCTGATATGCTCTAAGCAGCAATGGAATTAAACAACGGGCTGAGAAAAATCCGAAAAGCAGTACACTTACATCGCTATTATGGTAACATATCACTTAATATTCGTGGACAGGACGAGTTTATACCATCTATATCCAATTACATCAAGGAGGAAACCCGCATGAGGAAGACATTGGTCGCAATCACACTGTCGCTCCTTCTGGTAGCAGCCCTGGGGTTGACAGCGCTCGGAGCGGCTCCCGTAAAGGGAGGGACCCTGAAAGTCGCCGTCACGAGCATCCAGCAGCTAGGCCTATACAAGTCGGCGAGCAATGATGAGAACGACGCGACGTCGCTCATCTTCGACCAGCTTATCGTGATAGGCAAGAAGGAATTCCAGCCGATACCGCACCTTGCCGAGAGCTGGGACAACCCGGATCCGCTGACATGGGTGTTCCACATCAGGAAGGGCACCATGTTCCATGACGACAACGTCGTGTTCCCCAAGGGCAAGAGCCGCGAGGTCACCGCGGACGACGTAGTCTACTCCGTCAACAGGATGATAAAGCTGAGCACCTCTTTCGTGCTCGGCCCGATCAAGAGCGTCAAGGCCCTCGACCGCTATACGGTGGAGATCAAGACCGAGACGCCCCAGCCGTTCCTCGTGAACGACTCCAACAGGCTCGCCAGGATGTCCGTCGTACCCAAGGAAGCGATCGACAAGCTGGGCGAGGACGGTTTCGCAAAGACGCCCATCGGAAGCGGGCCGTTCAAGTTCAAGAGCTTCTCGCCTGATTCGGGCCTCGTGATAGTAAGGAACGACCTCTACTGGCTCCCCGTATACCTCGACGCCGTGGAGTTCGTTACCATCCCCGATCCGGCCGTCCAGACGCTGGCCCTGCAGTCCGGAGAGGTGCATATCGTCAAGCACCTGTTCAACCTCGAAGTCGCGCAGACTTTCGAGAAGAACAAGAACTTCCAGCTCCTTTCGAGGGGCGGATCGTACCGCGGCCTGGGCTTCAACGTATCCGTGGCACCCTTCGACAACTTCGAGGTGCGCGATGCGATATCGAAGATCATCGACATCGACGCGGCATTCAAGGCAGTCATAGGCTCGCACGGCGAGCGCGCGTACGGACAGTGCCCGCCATGGGTACCGCACGGCTATGACCCTTCGCTCAAATCGATATGGAGCTACGACCCCGCGGCGGGCCTTAAGCTGCTGGAGAAGAACGGCTTCAAGGACGTCAACAACGACGGATTCCTCGAATGGAACGGCAAGCCCTTCAAAATCGAAATCAAGACCCTGGCAGGCTCACAGGTGAAGGTCCTTACGATCCTGGCGACGCAGCTGAGGGAGAAGGGCGTCAACGCCAGCGTGCTCCAGCAGGACACCGCCGTATGGGCGGACGACCTGGTGAAGGGCAACACGGGGCTGTTCTTCGACTACAGCTTCGCGGGAACGACCGGCTTCCACTCCCTCTTCCACAGCTCGATGATCGGCAAGTCCAACACCCACTTCTACAAGAACGCCGAAGTCGACAAGATACTGGAGGATGCCCTCACGAAGACGAAGTTCAGCGAGCTTTCGGCTCTCTGGAAGAAGGCCCAGAAGATAGTGTTCGAGCAGAGGGTCGGTATCCCGATGTACTTCGAGTGGAGCTATACGATAGCCAGCGTGAAGGTCAACGACCTGGTGCCGCCGTGGGGCGGTTTCAACCTCGTCAGCATCGAGAACAACGTATGGCTTAGCAAATAGGAAAGCCGGCAAGAAGACAATCCAGATTCCGGACCGGGCCGGGCCTATCAAAGGGCCCGGCCGTCCGTGAGACAGGGGTTTGACGTGAGCAAATATCTGATAAGGCGCATATTGATAACCATACCGGTACTTTTCGGGATAACGTTCATCGTGTTCGCCATGGTATCCTTCGCGCCGGGCAGCGCCATAAGCCTGATGCTGAGCAACGAGAACGTCAACGTCGAAAACGTCGACAAGCTGAGGAGCGAGCTGGGCTTCGACCTTCCGTGGTACGAGCAGTACCTAAGGTACATGGGAAAGCTCCTAAGGGGCGACATGGGAAGGTCGATCCAGTACAACAGGCCAGTCGGTGAGATGATCAGGGAGAAGATCGGCAACACCGTCATGCTTTCACTAAGCTCCATGTTCGTCGCCGTCACCATTGCGATCCCCCTGGGCGTCGTAGCCGCGGCCAAGAGAAGGTCGGCATTCGACTACATCGCCACCGGCGTCGCCCTTGTAGGAGTGTCGGTACCGGGATTCTACCTCAGCTTGATACTGATAATAGTGTTCGGGCTCAAACTGGGCTGGCTGCCCATAAGGGGCCTGCCTTCGTATGACATCACCTTCGTGAAGCTGGTCAGGCACCTCACGCTGCCCTCGATAACCCTGGGCTCCATGCTGGCGGGTGTCCTCACCAGGCTGACCAGGGCTTCCGTCATAGAGGCCATGTCGCAGGACTACGTCCGTACGGCCAGGTCCAAGGGCCTGGTGGAATACAAGGTCCTTTTCAAGCACGCCCTCAGGAACGCCCTGCTGCCGGTGCTGACGACTATCGGCATGCAGTTCGGCTCGCTTCTGGGCGGCGCCGTCATAATCGAGACGATATTCTCCCTGCCCGGCCTGGGCATGCTTTCGATGAACGCGGTAAAATTCAGGGACATACCGCTTATCCAGGGGACGGTCCTGGTGTTTTCGATCAGCTTCGTACTTGTGATGCTGCTGGTGGACCTGCTGTATGTACTTGTGGATCCGAGGATTAGATATGAGTGAGATAAACATCGATGGGAAAGTAAACGTGAGCGACAACCAGAAACTGAGGCTGATCAGGTCTTTCGCAAGGCACAAGCTCGGGGTATTCGGCGTGGTCCTGCTCCTGGCCTTCGTGCTGACGGCCGCCTTCGCGCCGGTGTTGATTAAGAACGACCCGTACACGATGAGGCTGGAGGACCCATTCCTGCCCCCGGGATCGCCCGGGCACATACTGGGCACGGACAACTTCGGCAGGGACATGCTGTCCAGGCTCGTCTACGGGGCAAGGGTATCGCTCCTGATAGGCATCGTCGTCGTCTCGGTGGCAGCGGTCCTCGGGACCGTGCTCGGCCTTATGGCGGGCTACTACGGCGGCTGGGTGGACTTTACGATAATGAGGATGGTGGAGGTCTTCTACTCCTTCCCGTTCCTCATCCTTGTGATAGCGGTCATGGCAATACTGGGCCCCAGCATATTCAACGTCATGTGGGTATTAGGGGTAGTAAGCTGGCCGTCGTATGCAAGGGTGGTCAGGGCGCAGGTCCTGTCCCTCAAATCGTCCGAGTTCGTCTCGGCGGCGAGGGCGACAGGATGCAGCGATTCCAGGATAATCTTCAAGCACATCCTGCCCAACACCCTCACTCCCATAATCGTGCAGGCTACGCTAGGCATACCCGGCGCGATACTCTCGTCGGCCAGCCTTGGCTTCCTCGGCTTCGGCGTACAGCCGCCGACGCCCGAATGGGGCTCGATGGTCAGCGAGGGCAAGGACTTCATAATGCTTAATTCCAACCTCATAATCTGGCCCGGCCTTTGCATATTCCTGGTGGTGCTGAGCTTCAACTTCATAGGCGACGCGCTGAGGGATACCATGGACCCGAGGCTTTCGAGGGAACTTAGATAGGAGGCATCCGGATGGATATTGACGCTTTACTGGCGAGAGTGCCGGATTACAAGGAGTTCTACGGCGTGGACGAGCTCTACGGCCATGCGGTAAGGGTGGCCAAGGCCAACCCGGCGCTGTGCAGGCTGCAGTATGTGGGCAATTCGAAGGCGGGTGAGCCCATACCGATGGTGAGCGTAGGGGACGGTCACGAATCGATACTCCTGTTCGCATCCCCGCACCCGAACGAGCCGATAGGGGCCATGATGGCCTATTTCCTGCTCGACGAGCTCATCGTCGACGAAAGCCTCAGGAAGGGCAGGAGCTGGCACATAATCCCCTGCATCGACCCGGACGGCACGAGGCTCAACGAGGGCTGGTTCGCGGGACCCTACACCATAAGGAACTACGCGAAGCATTTCTACAGGCCCAAGGGTGACGACCAGGCCGAGTGGAGCTTCCCCATCGAGTACAAGACCTTCAAGTTCGACAGGCCGATACCCGAGACGAAAGCCCTCATGAAGGCTATAGAAGACACCCGCCCCTCCGTGATGTACTCGCTTCACAACGCCGGCTTCGGCGGGGCGTACTACTACATCTCGTTCCCCCTGGAGAAAGCCTATGATACGTTCCACAGGCTCCCCAAGGAGAGGAACCTGCCTCTTTCGCTGGGAGAGCCCGAAGTCCCGTACTGCCAGATGTTCGCCCCCGCGGTGTATCGCACGAACCTGGTGACGGACGCGTACGACTACTATGAGAAGTACGGGAAGGGAGATCCGGCCCAGTACATGTTCGGCGGGGCATCCAGCAGGGATTTCGCGGACAAGGTATGCAAGCCGTTCACCCTCGTCGCCGAGGTCCCCTATTTCATGTCGCCGAAGATCGGAGACCTTTCTAAGATAGGAAGGACCAGGCGCGAGGTCATCCTCGAGGGGGTCGACAGGTCCAGGAAGATGCTCTCGTTCGTACAAGAGGTGATCGACGAGACTATCGACGAGGTTGAAGAGGGCGCGATACTGAGGAACGCGGCGGCCCAGTTCACCAAGACGCTCGCCAAGGGCCTCGACGGCGAGGAGAAGTGGGCCGGGGAGGCCGACGGGATGGACGAGGAGGCGACCGTCGCCCAGGAGGCGGACGCACTTTACGTCAACGTCTTCTACAAGATGCTCATCGTCTCCATGTACAGGAGGGCCCTAGGGATGCAGGTTGAGAAGGGCGCTTCCGACAAGCTGAAGAAGGCCTACCATAAGCTGGACGAAGCCGTGGACGGCTGGGCCGGGGAGATAGAAGAGGCGCTGAAGTACGAAGTCGTGCCCGTAAGGGACCTCGTTCAGATACAGTACGGGGCGCTGCTTGCGGTGCTCGACGCGCTCGGAAAGTGACGAAAGCCTCAAGATGACTGAAGGGGGCCTCTCGGGAGGTCCCCTTCTTCTTTTGCGCGATTTCCTTCAAGGCAGGATGCCGCGGCCGCAATCCGCCGTGCGGCGGACGATCCTACCAGGAGGCCGGATAGTCGGCCTCCTCGGCAAGGGAGCCTAGAGCGGTCTCGTAGACCACTTCGTAGTCTTTCCTCATAACCTTGAAATCGAAGTCCGCGACGTTAAAGCCTTCGGGCAGGCTGAAGAAGAGGGAGCCATCGTCGCTCTCCCCTCTCGAGTAGACCCTCTTGATGTCGTCGAACAGCTCCCAGCCGGGATTGTCGTTGTAGAAGTTCTCGTACTTCACGGAAATCGGAACAGTCCTGTCATACACGGCGAAGATCAGCTCCTCCCTAATGTCGGCGGAAGAGACGCCGCGGTATGATAACTGTGCCTTGACGACAAGGAACGTATAGCCGTCGGCGGCGATCATCTTGGGCGTGCCGTTTACGTCGGCGGCATCGTACAGGAAGTTGGTTACCGCATAGCAGGTGGCGCCTGCGGACCATCTGGGAGCGCATCCGGCCGTCAGTGCAAGTGCCGCAGCCAGGGCGACCGCAGCCAGGACCAGCCATTTCTTCCTCATTTGCATACCTCCTTAATAGTCAGTGCTTCATTACCATATATTATATGACGCGGCGGCGGCGCATTTTGTGCCGCTGCGTACGAAAAGGCCCGCCGGGTTCACTCAAAGCCGAATCCGCACTAAGATTCGTTCTCAGGATAGAGCGCCCGACTTCAGGAGGCAACATGGAGCGTCGGAAATCGGAGGCAAGCACGGCAGACGAAATAACTTCCGGCCCGCCGCCCGGCACGCAAGGCAAGGGCCCAAGCGGCCCGCGCAAGGCCGCGCCCTGGAAGTTCCTGCCGGGAGCCGCCGCCGTTGTGATCGCGGCCGCGCTTGCCTACTGCTTCCTTCTGGCCTTGCCCGGTGCGCTCCCGTGGGCCGGCTCGGACGGTAGGGGGCCGGGTCCCCCGTTCATGTACTCGTTTTCGGCAAAGGATGCCCTAAGCACCGATGTCAGCGTCATGCCGGACGGTTACTCCGCCTACTCGTCCCCTCCCTGGGGCGACGACGACGTCTTTTCGCTTCTTGTGGTTGGCAGGGACAAGGACTACTCGAAGGACGGCGGGGTGCTGGCTAAATCGCACGGCAGGGCCGATACGATAATGGTGCTACTTATGCCGAGGAATAAAATGTCCGTGACCCTCCTGTCCATACCCAGGGACACGCTTGTGGTTTCCAAGGACGATGGGACGGCCGCCAAGATGAATTCCCTCTACCGGGCGCTGCTACCCGTTTCGCTGATGGACGCGGTGGCAGAGCTTACGGGCGTGGAAATCGACAGGTGGGTTTGCCTGGATTTCGAGGGCTTCGCCGCGATCGTCGACATCCTGGGAGGGGTGGACGTCGAAGTGGCGGGGAGGATGAAATATACCGACAAGGCGGGAGGATACAGCATCGACCTGTACCCGGGGACGTACCATTTCGACGGGGCTGAGGCCCTCAGCTATATAAGGTACAGGAACGATGCGATGGGAGACATCGGCAGGGTGGAAAGGCAGCTCGACCTGGTGAAGAAGCTGGCGGGCAAGGCGATGTTGTGGGATACGGCAGGGAGGTTGTTCGGCCTCGTCCTGACGGTGGGAAGGAACGTCGCAAGCGACCTGGACCTGGATGAGGCGTTCGCCGTGGGCGTGCGCCTGCTGAGGATAGGAAGCTCGTACATAGACGCCATAAAGGTGCCGGGCGGGTTCGTAGGGCCCTATTGGCGGGCCGACCTGGCGAAGCTGAGGCGGATGCTGGAAGATGCGATACTGTGACCGCCGGTGATG
>MWDF01000033.1 GCA_002070415.1 Firmicutes bacterium ADurb.Bin153 | reverse complement strand
CATTGTATTCTGTTCTTGAGGTATGACGTTTTCCCTGACGACTTATGCTATGACATTATCGCTGACGAACCACACACACCGGGGAAATGGCCTTCCATTCCAGAACTTATATGTGTTATAATTCACCTTGCTTTATGTTTTGGAGCTAGTTCCTTCTCTTAGTGGAGGTGTACGGAATGAAGGAAAAGATACATCCTAAATACACGGTCACGAAGGTGACGTGCGCTTGCGGCGAGACTTTCGAGGTTGGCTCGACGGCCGAGAACCTCAGAGTCGAGATTTGCTCCAAGTGCCATCCCTTCACCACGGGCGTACAGAGGATAGTGGATACCGGTGGCAGGATAGAGAAATTCCGCAAAAAGCACAACCTTTAGCACCGGGGGCGGGTGCTCGTCTGTGACATGCCCCGCCTAAAGACCAATACGTCGGAGCCTTGCTATATGCTAAGGCTCCGACATTATTTTTATATTATAATGGATTGGACGAAGTCTTCCTGGAGGTAACCTCGATGGATCTTAGGGTCGGCCATCCCGGCGGCTGGTTGGAGGTAATCTGCGGTTCCATGTTCTCTGGCAAGAGCGAGGAGCTCATACGTCGGGTCAAAAGGGCGAGGATCGCAAAGCAACGCGTCATAGTCCTCAAACACGCGATTGACGACAGGTTCTCTTCGAGCCAGGTCGTATCCCACGATGGCGACAAACTTGAGGGCATCCCCGTCACGAATTCATCGGACCTCATCTCAAAAATACCCCTAGGCACGCAGGTCGTGGCCATAGACGAAGCCCAGTTCTTCGATTCCGGCCTGGTGGAAGTATGTGACACATTGGCCCACAGCGGCGTTAGGGTGATTGTGGCAGGGCTGGATACCAACTTCAGGGGCGAGCCTTTCGGCCCGATGCCGATGCTGCTCGCCTTGGCCGAAGATGTCACCAAACTGAATGCGATCTGCATGAAATGCGGCGCGCCCGCCTCGAGGACGCAGAGGCTCGTGAACGGGAAGCCGGCGAGGTTCGACGATCCCGTCGTTATGATAGGGGCGAGCGAATCCTACGAGGCAAGGTGCCGCAAATGCCACGAAGTGCCCGGGAAGCCACAATCCGATTGAGAGGTGCGCAGATGAGCGAAAGACATAATTACGGCGGCCAGGCGGTCCTTGAGGGCGTCATGATGAGAGGGCGCAAGGGCATGGCCGTGGCCGTGAGGAAACCAGACGGCCAGATAAGCATGTACAAGAAGATCATCGGGCAGGACAGCAAGCCAGCCTTCCTGAAGATGCCCGTCATAAGAGGCGTCGTCAATTTCGTCGACACCCTGGTCATAGGCATGGACGCCCTGATGTTCTCCGCGAACGAGGCGACCGGGCAGGACGAGAAGCTCTCCGGCTGGGAGGTCGCCCTTACGCTTCTAGTATCCCTGGGCCTGTTCATAGGCCTCTTTATAGTCGTCCCCAACCTGATAGTGGGCCTCGTATCCCGGATCGTCGGGGGCGTGATCTTGCTGAACCTGATAGAAGGCATGCTCAGGCTCATGATATTCGCCCTCTACCTGTACGGCATCTCCTACATGAAGGACATCAGGAGGCTGTTCGCCTACCACGGCGCCGAGCACAAGGTTATAGCCGCGTACGAGGCCGACGAGCCGCTCGACAAAGAGCACGTAAAGCCCCATACCACACTGCACAAGAGGTGCGGCACGAACTTCCTTCTGATAGTCATGTTCGTCTCCATCATCACGTACTCCCTGTTGGGCAAGCAGGTGATGATAGAGCGCATAATGACAAGGATAGTCCTGTTGCCGCTGGTGGCCGGCCTTGCATACGAGCTGTTCAAGCTCGCGGCCCGGAAGGAGAACAACCCATTCCTGAGGGCCATATCGTACCCTGGGCTGCAACTGCAGAAGCTCACCACCAAGGAGCCGGACGACGGGATGATAGAAGTGGCTCTTGCGGCGTTCAAAGGGGCGCTTGAGATGGACGGCGAGCCGGAATCGGGCCTGGGGGCCTCCGCTAAGGGGGAGGAAGGTCCCGTATCATGATAGAGAAACTTCTGGACGTGGAGAAAAGGTTCGATGACCTGGAGGCGAGCCTTGCTTCGCCCGGGATCGTCTCGGATATGGAGCAGTTCAAGAAGGCCAGCAAGGCGCATTCTTCCCTGCTTCCCATAGTTGAGAGGTTCAGGCGCTTGAGGGACATCGAAGAGCAGCTCGCCGGCGCCCAGGACATAATGTGGCACGAGGAGGACCCCGAGCTGAAGCAGATGGCAGAAGCCGAGGTGGACGGCCTGACTTCCGAGAGGGACAGGCTCACCGAAGAGCTCAAGGTGCTGCTTCTGCCCAAGGACCCTCTCGACGAGAGGAACGTGATGCTCGAGATAAGGGCCGGGACCGGAGGCGACGAGGCCGCCCTGTTCGCGGGCGACCTGCTCAGGATGTACGGCATGTACGCCGAGATCAAAGGCTGGAAAGTGGAACAGATGAGCATGAACGAGACGGGCCTCGGGGGTTTCAAGGAAGTCGTTGTCATGATCTCCGGAGACCAGGTCTATTCCAGGCTGAAGTTCGAATCCGGAGTGCACAGGGTCCAGAGGGTGCCGGAGACCGAAGCTCAGGGCAGGATACACACTTCCGCCGCGACTGTGGCCGTGATGCCTGAGGCCGAGGAAGTCGACGTGGAGATAAACCCCAACGATCTCAGGGTCGACGTGTTCAGATCGGGCGGCCACGGCGGCCAGAGCGTGAACATGACCGACTCCGCCGTCAGGATAACTCACGCCCCTTCGGGGCTGGTGGTGCAGTGCCAGGACGAGAGATCGCAGCTTAAGAACAAGGAGAAGGCCATGAAGGTGCTAAGGGCGCGCCTTATGGAGAAGATGATAACCGAGCAGCAGACCAAGTACTCACAGCAGAGGAAGAGCCTCGTTGGCAGCGGGGACCGCTCGGAGAGGATAAGGACGTACAACTTCCCCCAGAACAGGGTGACCGACCACAGGATCGGGCTCACGCTCCACAGGCTGGACATGGTGATGAACGGCGACCTGGACGAGATAATCGACGCCCTTGTCCTAAGCGAGCAGAGCGAGAGGCTGAAAAAGGATGAGTAGCCCGGAAGGTAAGAACACCGTACTGGAACTGCTCAACAAATCGGCGCAGTATCTCGCGGCCAAAGGATCGCACTCTCCCAGGCTGGACGCGGAAGTGCTCCTGGCCGAGGTGCTCGGCTGCACGAGGATCCAGCTCTACGTAGGGTTCGACAAGGGATTGAGCCGCTCGGAGGTCGACTCCTACAGGGAGGCGGTCATGAGGAGGGGCAGAAGGGAGCCCGTGGCCTACATAACCGGCAGGAAGGAGTTCATGGGAAGGGACTTCACGGTGGCAAGGGGTGTCCTGGTGCCTAGGCCCGAGACGGAGCTCCTGGCCGAGCGGGCCATAGAGGCGCTTTCCGGCCTGGACGGCGCCGATGCCGCCGAGATCTGCTGCGGGACCGGGGCCACCGGGATAACCGTGGCCCTCGATGCGCCCGTGACGAGGATGCTCCTTTCGGACATCTCCGACGACGCTCTTGCCGTGGCATTGGACAACGTAAGGAGGCACGGCCTCGAAGGAAAGGTGGAAGTCCTCAAGGGGGACCTTTTCGCGGCGCTTCCCGAGGACCTGAAAGGCGAGCTGGACCTTGTGATGGCGAACCCGCCCTACATAAGGTCGGACGAGATAGAGGCCCTCGAGCCCGAGGTTTCGAAGCACGAGCCAAGGGTCGCGCTGGACGGAGGCTCCGACGGCCTTGGCTTCTACAGGAGGATAGCGCCGGAAGCGGCGCTTTGGCTGAAACCCGGCGGTGTCATGCTGATGGAAGTCGGCTGCGACCAGGCCGCCGAGGTGTCTGGGATGCTCGCATCCTCCGGCTTCGGCCGTGTCGCTTCGCACAAGGACCTTCAAGGGTACGACAGGGTGGTGGAGGCGACCTTATGAAGGAGGTTTCCCGATGGATACCGTCTATGTGAACATGTCGTCCGGGATAAAGGACGAGGCCATCGAGAAGGCCGCGGGGATAATACGCTCCGGCGGCCTCGTGGCGTTCCCCACAGAGACGGTCTACGGGCTGGGCGCCAACGGTTTCGACCCGGCGGCGGTCGCGAAGATATTCAAGGCGAAGGGAAGGCCCCAGGACAACCCCCTAATACTCCACATCTCCTCGATGTCGGGCCTGTACGAGCTCGCATCCGAAGTCCCGTCCGATGCGCTCAAGCTCGCGAACATGTTCTGGCCCGGACCGCTTACGATGGTCCTCAAGAAGAAGGACGTCGTCCCCGACGCCGTGACCGCAGGGCTTGGGACTGTGGCGATAAGGATGCCCGCGAACGACATAGCGTTGAGGCTCATATCGGCGTCGAAGGTGCCCATAGCGGCGCCGTCGGCGAACATATCGGGAAGGCCGAGCCCCACGAGCGGAGAGCACGTGATGAACGACCTCGCCGGTGTCATAGACATGGTGATAGACGGAGGACAGACGAGGATAGGGGTCGAATCCACCGTGGTGGACATGAGCTCGGACAAGCCGTGCCTGTTAAGGCCTGGAGGGCTGGGCCTTGAGGACCTGAAGCTGGTGTTGCCCGACATAGAGCTTGGCATGGACAACCCGGACGGACCGGCAAGGTCGCCGGGGCTGAGGCATAAGCATTACGCCCCCAAGGCGCCACTGTTCCTTTACAAGGGCCCCGTGGACGAGCAGATCGCCACGATAGGCAGGGAGATGGTCTCGCTGGCAAGGAGCGCCAGCAGGGTCGGGATACTAGCGGCCTCGGGGGAGATAGAGAAAATCAGGAAGTCCGCCAGGCTCGCCGGGCTCGTCGCAGACGACGCGCCGAGCGAGAGCGCCGATATCGTATACGCCGCGACCGGAAGCAGGGAGCGGATGTACGAGGTGGCATCCTCGCTCTTCTCGTGCCTAAGGCAGCTGGACCTTTCGAACGTGGACATAATCCTGGCCACCTCCTACATGGAGGAAGGCCTGGGCTTTGCGGTCATGAACAGGCTTGTAAGGGCGAGCGACGGAAGGATATTGACCGTGGAGGAAAGATAATATTCGGAGGTGCGCGATGAAGATTTCCATCGGATCTGACCATGCGGGTTTCGAGCTCAGGAAGAAGCTGATAGATAAGATAGCGTCGTTGGGCCATGAGGCGGTCGACCGGGGGCCGTTCGCCTCCTCGTCAGTGGACTACCCCGACTTTGCGGCACTCGTCGCTGAAGACGTGGTGAACGGGACGGCGGAGCGCGGCGTCCTGGTGTGCGGCACCGGCATCGGCATGTCTATGGCCGCCAACAAGGTGAGGGGCATAAGGGCGGCGCTCGTGTACGACACGGAGACGGCGAAGCTCTCAAGGCAGCACAATGACGCCAACATAATGTGCGTAGGGGCCCGCACCCCCAGCGCTGCGATCGCACCTCAGCTCCTGGAGACCTGGCTTGCGACCGAGTTCGAAGAAGGAAGGCACAGGAGGCGCATCCACAAGATCGACAGCCTCGCGGCCTCGATGGAAGGCTGGGAGGGGATGCCCAACGTGCATGTCGTAAAGCACCCGCTAATACAGCACAAGCTGTGCCTGCTGCGCCAGAAGGAGACCGAGACGAGGCACTTCAGGGACCTGGTCTCGGAGATAGCAAAGCTCATGGCGTACGAGGTGACGAGGGACGTGCCCCTTTCCGAGGTAGATATCGAGACTCCGATATGCAGCACCAAGGGCAAGGTCATGGCCGGCAAGCACTTCGGCATCGTCGCCATACTAAGAGCAGGCCTTGCGATGGCAGAATCCATGCTGGAGATAATGCCCGGCGCGAGGATGGGGCACATCGGCCTCTACAGGGACCCCCAGACGCTCACGCCCGTGCAGTACTATTCCAAGCTCCCCAAGGACACTGCCGAAAGGAGCGTTATCCTGGTGGACCCGATGCTCGCCACGGGCGGTACGATAGTCAAGGCGATAGACGTCCTCAAGGAAGCCGGCGCCAAGGGCGTCAAGGTGGTCAGCATCGTATCGGCCCCCGTCGGCATAAAGAAGGTGTTGGAGGCCCACCCGGACGTGGAGATCTTCGTGGCCGCCGTGGATGAGAGGCTAAACGACCACGGCTACATAGTCCCCGGGCTCGGAGACGCCGGCGATCGGCTGTACGGGACCAAGTAAGGAGGCCCCCATATGAATTCCAGGCCCAGCTGGGACAGGTACTTCATGGAGATAGCCCGCATGGTAGCCTCAAGGTCCACTTGCATGAGGCGCAGCGTAGGGGCCATAGCGGTCAACGGCAGGCGCATACTGGCCACCGGGTACAACGGCACGCCCAAGGGCTTGAGGCACTGCGAGGAGGTCGGCTGCCTAAGGCAGCAGTACGACATACCCTCGGGACAGAGGCACGAGCTGTGCCGCGGCCTGCACGCCGAGCAGAACTGCATAATCCAGGCGGCCGTGCACGGCGTCCAGCTCGAGGGATCTACGATATACTGTACTTTCCAGCCCTGCGTGGTCTGCGCCAAGATGCTGATCAACGCCGGGATCACGGAGATAGTTTACGAGGGCGGCTACCCCGACGAGATGTCGGTCGATATGCTAGACGAAGCCGGGATCAAGCTGAGGCGGCTCGGGCCCGAGGAGGAGGACGGAAGATGAATCTCATGTCCATAGGCTTCCTGCTGGCGACGGCGATCTCCCTCCTGCTCACACCCGCGGTGGGCTTCGTCGCTACGAAGGCCGGCATTGTGGACGTGCCGCGCGGAAGGCACATACACAAGAAGCCCGTCCCGCTCATAGGCGGGATTGCGATATTCCTGGCGTTCATCGTGACCGTCCTGCTGAGGCTGAGGGTGACCGGCTGGGTGAACGGCCTGGTCCTGGGATCGGGGTTGATCATGCTTACAGGCGTCGTGGACGACATCCTTGAGCTCAGGCCCCTCGTGAAGCTTTTAGGGCAGGTGGTCGGAGCTTGCGTCATGGTGTCCATGGGCGTCAGGATGGAGTTCGTCTCCAACCCGTTCGGCGGGATGCTGCACATGGGCTGGCTGTCCTACCCGTTCAGCGTGGTCTGGATACTCTCGTTCGTAAACGCCGTCAACTTCCTCGACGGGCTCGACGGGCTGGCCTCCGGCGTGGTAGCGATAAGCTCGCTGGCGCTGGGCCTGATTGCTTTCGCGAAGGGGCACATCGACATCGCGATCGTATCGGTCATACTGTCCGGCTCGTGCCTCGGCTTCCTTTGGCACAACTTCCACCCGGCCCAGATATTCATGGGGGACACCGGCGCGATGTTCATCGGCGCCGCCATGGGGGGCATCAGCGCTGTGGGGGCGCTGAAAGGCCCCGCGACACTGACTATTGCGGTGCCGGTTGTGCTCATGGGCGTCGCGGTGCTCGACACCGCGCTTGCCATCTTCAGGAGGGTGCGCAAGAAGATGAGCGTGGGCGAGGGCGACGAGGAGCACATACATCACAGGCTGCTTAAGATGGGGCTCAACCAGAGGCAGGCCGTCGGCATAATCTATGCCGTGACCGTCGCGCTCGCGGTAGCGGCCTATTTCGTATCGCAACAGGAGGCCACCTCAAAAGGCTGGTTCATAGCTTTCAGCGCTTTCGCCCTCCTCATAGCGCTCGGGGGCATCGCAGGCATGTTCAAGCTAGGCAAGCTCGGGCGCAAGATCAGGGAAAGGATGGCCCGCAGGCAATGAAGAAGAAAGTAATGGCGGTCTTCGGCACAAGGCCGGATACGATAAAGATGATGCCGGTCGTGGAGGCGATAAAAGGCTCCGCAGAACTCGAGCTGTTCGCGCTGTCCACCGGCCAGCACAGGCAGATGCTCGACGACGTGCTGAGGGTCTTCGGGGTGGAACCGGACATGGACCTCGACATAATGAGGCCGGACCAGAGCCTTGCGGACATAGTCACAAGGGGGCTGCCGGCCATGATGCGCGCCCTTGACGAGGTGGGCCCGGATCTGGTGCTGGTGCACGGCGACACATCCACCGGCTTTGTGGCGTCGCTCGCCTCGTTCTATTCAGGCGTCAAAGTCGGCCACGTGGAAGCGGGCCTGAGGACGCACGACAAGCTCAACCCGTTCCCTGAGGAGATGAACAGGAAGCTCATCGGCTCTCTGGCCGATGTGCATTTCGCCCCGTTGAAGACACACAAGGCCAACCTGGTGGCCGAGGGCATAAGGCCCGAGGCGGTGTTCGTGACCGGGAACACGGCGGTGGACGCGGTGCTCACGACGGCGGCCAGGGTGGACGAGCTGGAGGACGAGAAGCTGTGCGATGCGATCTACGGGCCCGGCAGGTTGCTTCTCGTCACCGCCCACAGGCGCGAGAGCATAGGGGCGGGCATAAGGGGCATATGCGAGGCCGTCAGGTCTATACTGAGGGACTACAAGGACGTAAGGGTGCTGTTCCCGGTCCATCCAAACCCGAGGGTGTCGAAGACGGTACATGAGATCCTTGACGGGGTCGCAAGGTGCCACCTCACGGGACCGATGTCATACCCGGACATGGTGATGGCCATGAAAAGCGCATACTTCTGCATGAGCGATTCCGGGGGTATCCAGGAGGAGGCCCCTTCCCTAAGAAAGCCCGTACTCGTGCTCAGGAAGGTGACCGAAAGGCCCGAGGGCGTCACGGCGGGGACCTTGAAGCTCGCCGGGGTGGACCCGGTGGAGGTGAGGAGGCTCGCAGGCAGGCTCCTCGAGGACAAGAAGGAGTATGAGAGGATGGCCCAGAGCCGCAACCCGTTCGGGGACGGCGAAGCCTCCGGGAGGATAAAGGACGCCATACTCGATTTCTTCGGCCTGGGCCCGAGGCCCGGGGACTACGAATAGCTGAAGACCGGAGGGAATGGACGCGATGGAACTGAACACCCTTATCGTAGAGGGCGGAAGGAAGATATCGGGCACAGTGAGGGTAGGGGGGGCCAAGAACTCCTCCTTGCCGCTGATAGCGGCGGCTCTCCTTACGGCGGGCACCTCCACGATAGAGGACGTGCCGAGGCTTAAGGACATAGAGACCATGCGCGGCGTAGTCGAAGCCCTCGGGGCCCGCGTGATAATGGAAGATAATGTAATGACCGTGGATTCCTCCTGCCTCAACGGCAACGAGCCGCCCTACGACCTGGTGAGGGCCATGAGGGCGTCGTTCCTGGTCATGGGGCCGCTGCTTGCCAGGATGGGCAGCGCCCACATATTCCAGCCGGGAGGCTGCGCGATAGGCGCAAGGCCGATAGACCTGCACCTTAAGGGCTTCGCGGCGCTGGGCGCCGAGATTGACATGAGCGGCGGCGTGGTGAAGGCCAAGGTGGACGGAAGGCTAAAAGGCGACAGGGTCTACCTCGACTTCCCGAGCGTGGGCGCCACGGAGAACATCATGATGGCGGCCGCAACGGCCGACGGCAGGACCCTCATAGAAAACGCCGCAAGGGAGCCCGAGATCGTAGACCTCGCCAACTTCCTCAACAAGATGGGCGCGAGGGTAAGAGGGGCCGGGACCCCGATGCTCAGGATAGACGGTGTCGAAGAGCTGGCGCCTTCTTCGCACACGGTGATACCAGACAGGATAGAAGCAGGCACCTTCATGATAATCGCAGCCGGCACGCAGGGCTCCTTGTACATCGACAACGTCGTCGGCGAGCACGTCAAGCCGCTGGAGGCGAAACTTTCCGAGGCGGGGGCGCACGTGGAGACGTTCGAAGGGGCGATGCGGGTGAGCGCCGACAGGCGCCTGAAGGCGGTGGACGTGACCACCATGCCCTACCCCGGCTTCCCGACGGACATGCAAGCGCAGCTAATGGCCGTGCTCTGCACGTCGGAGGGCACATCCCAGGTGACGGAGAACGTGTTCGAGAACCGCTTCATGCACGCCCCGGAACTGTCCAGGATGGGGGCGAACATAAAGATCAGCGGCAGGACCGCCATAATCGAAGGGGTGCCAAACCTCACGGGGGCGCAGGTGAACGCCACGGACCTGAGGGCTTCGGCCGCGCTGGTCACCGCGGCCCTTACGGCGGAAGGCGAGACGCACATCCACAACATATCGCACCTAGACAGGGGATACGAGAACTTCGAGGGGCGCCTGGCCAAATGCGGCGCCCGCATGAGAAGGGAGTAGTCCCATGAAGGCGAGCCTGAAGGTAATATGGCCGCTTGCGCTGGCCCTTGCGCTCATGCTCGCCGTATCGGCGGGCGCGGCGGCGCCCGCGTACATGGACCCCAAGGACATAAAGGCCGGGACCTCCGGCTACGGGCTCACGGTATTCTGGGGTGACGAGCCCGAGACGTTCGACTTCTCGGTGATAGCCGTTACGAAGGGCGACGCAAGCCTCGCAGACATTATCCTCGTCAAGGTATCCGGACAGAAGATCGACGCAATAGGAGGAATAGCGGCGGGCATGAGCGGAAGCCCCTGCTATATCGGAGGCAAGCTGGTCGGGGCGCTGTCGCACGTGCTCGAAGGCCCGGATCCCAAGATCGGCGTAGTGACGCCCATGAGCGTGATGGTAAGGCTGCTGGAGGCGGGGAAGCTGGCTGAATCGGCCCGGCCCTTCACTGTCGCGGGCTGGGGCACCTTCGTGCCGGTGGCCACGCCCGTATGGGTCAGCGGGCTGGGACCAAGGGCCCAAAAGGCCCTGGAGGCCTCGCTGGGCTCTAAGGGCTATGCCGTAAGCCCTGCCATGGCGCTGGGGCTTGGAGGTGCGGACGATTCTAACGGGACGTTCGCCGCGGGCTCTTCGATAGCGGTGCAGATGTGCAACGGGGATGTGGAAGCAGGGGCCATAGGCACGCTCACATGGACGGACGGCAGGAGCTTCCTGGCATTCGGGCATCCTTTCCTGAACATCGGCTCGGTAGAGATGCCCATGTCCAAATCATCGGTGCTGGCCGTGCTGCCTTCGGACTCCTTCCCGTTCAAGCTGGGCACGTTTGGCAAACCGGCGGCGGTTGTGACCGAGGACAGGATGTACGGGCTGGCGGGAACCATCGGCAGGGATGCCAAGATGGCCGATGTCATAGTTAAGGCCAGCGACATGCAGACCGGGCGAAGGAAGAGCTCGTCGATGAGGTGTCTGCAGGACGAAAGGCTGATCTCCGGGCTCGTAGGCTCGGCGGTGCTGTCCGTGATGGACAGCGTCATCATGAGGGTGGGGGAGGGCACGGTCTACCTCTCGGTGATAATAGAGGCCAGGCAGGGCAGCCTGTTCAGGGAGGAGATGATATGGTCCGACGCGGACGTCGCCAACAAGGTGACTTCCGAGGTTACGGGCATGTTATCCCTTATCGCGGAAAACGACGCCCAGGCGGCCGAGATACTGAAGGTGCAGGTAAACGTCGACGTGGCCCCCTCCAGGATGACCGCCGTCATAAAAGGTGTGACATTGCCGGAGGCGGGCTTCGCGGCAGGGCAGACGCAATCCGTAGGCGTCGTACTCAAGCCCTTCAGGGGGCAGGAGTACACGAAGATGGTGGACATCGACATCCCGGCAGATATTGAACCCGGTCCTGTGTCCGTCATCGTGTACGGAGGATCCTCCGAAGACGACGACGGGTCCTTGGACATCACCGACAAGGTCGGAGACGTCAGCGGGATCTCGTTGGAGGAGCTGTTCGGCAGGATCAGCCTGGCCGACCAGAACAACGACCTCATTATAGAGATCTATAGGGACACGGGCGCATCCGAAGAGGACTTCACGCCGGAGTACGGGGCGTACGAAGAGGAGCCCCTGTACACCGGCAGGATAGCTCTGCAGAGCGTCATACAGGGTTCGGCTGTAGAATACTCCGAAGTACGGTAGAATAAATAAGGCATGGCCGGGAACAGGTTCGGGGGCCATGAGCGTTTCATTCATTAGTTGCATCGGGGGCATACCGATCGTACGGGCGGGCCCTCATCGCGGACTCCCACTCAGCTCGACCATCAGGAGGTAAGGTAATGTTAAGAAACTGCAAGGGCAGGACTCTAATCTTGCTGGCGCTGGCCCTGGCGATAGCCCTGGCGGCCACAGGCATGGCCTCGGCGCAGTCATACGGCCGGCTGGCAGGCATCGAGATCGAAGGCAACAAGAAGCTGGACGCGGAATACATCAAGGGCCTGCTCCCGCTGACCATAGGGATGGACCTGACGCAGGAGGCACTTGACAAGGCGTTCGTGGCGCTGCAGGAAAGCGGCTACTTCGCCGACCTGGGGGCCCGCTCGCAGGTGTTCCTGGGGGGCATAAAGCTGATCGTGACGGTCCTGGAGTTCCCCGACCTGAAGGCGATAAGCATCGAGGGGAACACTCTGATGAGCGATGACGAGCTGCTCTCCAGGATGAAATCCACGGTGGGCAAGATAATCAACGTCAACACCCTGAAGCAGGACCTTGACGGCATAATCCAGATCTACAAGGACAAGGGCTACGTCGCCAGCATCGAGCCGGAGATAGGCATGGACGGCGTGGTGCTCGTCAAGATGATCGAATGGAAAGTCGGCTCGATAATAATATCCGGCAACGAAAAGACGAAAGAGCAGATCATAAGGCGCAGCATCAAGCTCAAAGAGGGCGACTTCATAGACAGCAAGGTGATAACCGACGACAGCCGCAGGATATACAACACGGGCATATTCGATGAGGTCGGAGTCGAGCTCGAACCCCGCGATGAGGGCACCTACGCCGATGTCAGGTACGTGGTGAAGGAGAGCCAGACGGGGCTTTTCAACGTAGGAGCAACCTACAACTCGACGGAGGGCCTGATCGGCTACCTTGAGATATCCGACAAGAATGTCTTCGGCTACGGCATCAAAGTGTCAGGCAAGCTGGAAGCGGGAGGCAAGGAGAAGCTGGTCACCGGTGAGTTCAGCGTATCGACCCCTTACCTGTTCACGGACAAGCTGGAAGGAGGGCTCGAGTTCTACAGGCGCATGGCCAACAAGAAGGTAGAGCTTCCGCCCGACGGCGAGGAAGGGGACGTAGCCTACAAGCAGTACAGAACGGGAGGCAGCGTCTGGCTCGGCTACAACTTCGACCTGTACACCAAGGCGGGCGCCTCGTTCAGGCTCGACTTCCTGCAGAACTCGGCCGAGACTCCGGATCCGGCGGTGCCGGAGGATTCTTCCACAAGGAGCATCACCCTCTCCCTTACGAGGGACACCAGGGATGATTTCATAAGCCCCACCAAAGGCTATACGGTATACGCCTCGAGCGAGTTCGCAGGCGGGATACTGGGCGGGGATGACAATTTCACGAAGCTGTACGCCCAGACCACGGGCTATTACGAGTTCAAGGACGGCCATGTGATAGCCGGAAGGCTCGGAATCGGCGGCGGCTTCCCTACGTTGCCTGACCACGCGAAGTTCCTGCTGGGCGGCGGCGCCAACATGAGAGGCCTCAAGGAGCCCATACTGGGAGATTATCTGATATTCGCGAACGCGGAGTACAGGTTCAGAATCTATCAGGACATAGTGGGCGGCGTCGTGTTCTTCGACATGGGCGAAGCGTGGAACAAGGGGGAGAGCTTCACCTGGAACGGGCTCAAGTACGGCGTCGGCATAGGAGCAAGGGTCACTATCCCGATGCTCGGGATGCTCAGGCTCGACTACGGTATCTCCAACGGGCAGGGCCGGGTGTATTTCGGCTTCGGCCATACGTTCTAGATATATAAGTGAATGACAACTTGCGAAGGAACGAATTATAATATTATTTGTTGTCAATGAACAAATGAATGAGAGGTAGGTCAATCCCAGATGAAGAACCTTTTTAGGAACACCACGGC
>MWDF01000032.1 GCA_002070415.1 Firmicutes bacterium ADurb.Bin153 | reverse complement strand
CAGGCCTTACCATGCCAGGACACCCTGATTTCGCTTCGCCCATGCCCCCGTGCGGTTACCTGAGGGCATTTTCCGGTGGCAATGGCGGAGGGGCCACACCTGTTCCCATTCCGAACACAGTAGTTAAGCCCTCCAGCGCCGATGGTACTCGGCTGGCAACGGCCCGGGAGAGTAGGTCGCCGCCGGATCCTTTGATGACACCCTGCCTTGATCGGCAGGGTGTCTCTTTTTATCCCTGGTAGGATAGCCGTCCTTACGGTAATCACGGACGTCTATCAACGCTTCCGGCTTCTGTCCTTCTATGCCGGCCTCTTGGAGGACACATGCTCTGCCGTATAGAATATGGATAAAAATCCGCACAGAAGGGGAGTAGTGTATGGATAACAGAGTAGGAAGAGGAGGGGCTGAAGTACTCGAAACCGAAAAGATGCTGGCCAAACTCGTAAAATGGCTATTGATGGGAAGCATCGCCGGCGTGATGGCGGCCGTTGGTATCATGGCGTTCTTGAAGCTGCTTTATATGGGCATAGACTTAGCCGAAAAGGCGAGTGCGCTGTGGTGGGTGCTTCTCCCTGTTGGAGGGCTTGTAAGCACCAACATACTGAAGCTTGCCCCCATGGCCGCAGGCCACGGGACCGAGGCTGTCATCAGGTCGGTCAACAAGCTGGAGGGCTACATGCCATTAGCGGTAGCTCCGATAAAAGCGGCCGCGACGATCATCTCGATCTCCGCAGGCGCCTCCCTTGGGAAGGAAGGACCCGCCGCGCAGATAGGAGGGGCGATCACATCAACGCTCGGGAGGCTCCTCAGGCTGGATGAGCCTGACAGGAGAAGGATCACCCTTTGCGGCATGGCCGCGGGTTTCTCGATCGTAAGCGGAGCTCCGATAGCCGGAGCGATATTCGCCGCGGAAGCCCTCGTAATGAGCTCGTTGAACTACACGTATATACTGCCCTGCCTCGTGACTTCCATCACTTCCCTATATACGGCAAGAGTCCTTGATGCCTGGCTTGGCCTTCACGCCTTCCATCCCCTGTGGGACATAGAGGAGATGGGCGCGCTGTTCGAAGGGGTCAAGCCCTTCTCCGTCAGGGAGATGCTGCCCTTCTTCCTGCTCACGCTGGTCGGCGCGCTATTGATAGGATTCGCCGCGAGGCTCTTCGTTAAATCGGCCGAGATCTCAGAGAGGATCTTCCATAGGATAAAGCTGGAGGCATCCTTGAAGACCGCACTGGGAGGGATATTGTTGATCCTCATGGCGCTAGTCTTCGGCAGGCAATACCTCGGGCTTGGCATTCACGAACTGAGCGATCCTGCTCTCGCAGGTGAATCAGTGCCCTACTTAGCTTTCGCGCTGAAGATACTGTTCGTGGCGGTAAGCCTCGGCTGTGGTTTCAGCGGGGGCGCCGTAACACCCATCTTCGTCATAGGATCAGTGGCAGGTGCGGCATTGGGCAGGGCCCTTGGGATGGACATCAGGTTTGCGGCCGGTATAGGAATGGTGACATTCCTCGCAGGCGCCGCAAACACCCCGATAACGGCCACGATCCTCGGGCTTGAACTCTTCGGCCCTGCATTCGGCGTCTTCGGGACGTTGGCCGCCCTCGTGGCTTACTGTGTTTCGGGCAACAGCAGCATCAACGCCAGCCAGATCTTCGGCGGTCCGAAGCCGTGCTACGAAAACGGCAAAGGCAAGGCGGGCATGTCGTTCGAGGAGATGCACGAAGGCCACTAGACGGCTACGGCGACCAATATCCCACGGCCCGCGATAGATAGCGGGCCTTTTTCGCATAAGGAAAAATAGATGCATAGTTTACCCATAAACGCATTGCAATGATATATAATATGTAAAATGTTTATGTTTTGACTGGAGGAAAAACGATGCTTCGCACCCATACATGCGGCGATTTGAACCTTTCCCACGTAGGCGGCAAAGTAACCCTCTGCGGCTGGATACAAGTGATACGCGACCACGGTGGGCTGCTTTTCATCGACCTGAGGGACCGCTACGGCATCACCCAGGTCTCTGTCCTTCCGGAGAGGTCGCCGGATGCAGCGGAGCTGGTCAAGTCCCTTTCGAGGGAAAGCGTGGTCCAGGTGGTCGGGGAGGTAGTCGAAAGGCCCAAAGAGGCCGTGAACCGCAATATCGCCACTGGCGGGATTGAAGTGCGCGCCGACTCGGTGAAAGTCATAACCAGGGCCGAGAGCATCCTCCCGGTGGAAGTGTCCGACGACAAGAAGAGCAACGAGGAAGTAAGGCTGAAGTACAGGTACATCGACCTGAGGAGGCCGAGCCTGCAATCATATATAGAGAAAAGGCACGTAGTCACGGAAGCGATCAGAAGGAGCCTTGGTGAGCTGGGCTTCCTGGACATACAGACCCCTGTGCTCGTAAGGAGCACGCCCGAGGGCGCAAGGGACTTCGTGGTGCCTTCAAGGCGCTACCCCGGCAAGTTCTTCGCCCTGCCGCAGAGCCCGCAGCTTTACAAACAGCTCCTGATGATAGCCGGTTTCGACAGGTACTACCAGATAGCCCCTTGTTTCAGGGATGAGGACCAAAGGGCTGACAGGCAGTTGATGTTCAGCCAGGTAGACCTGGAGATGAGCTTCTGCGACGAAGAGGACGTATATACCGTGGTCGAGAAGGTGGTATCGGATTCGTTCAAAGCGGGCCTCGGAGTGGAGCTTGCGCCTCCTTTCATGAGGATCACCTACAAAGACGCGATGGACCGCTTCGGATCGGACAAGCCGGACCTAAGGTTTGCGATGGAGATGAAGGATGTTACCGACATCGCCTCGGGGTCCGACTTCGAGGTGTTCAGGGCGGCGGCACAATCGGGAGGCAGGGTCAGGGCGCTTGCCGCGCCGGGATGCCACGGTATGACCAGAAGGGAAGTAGACGAGCTCACAGAACTCGCCAAAGCCTACAAGGCCAAGGGGTTGGTGGCCCTTAAGTGCCTGGACGGAGGCATGACGGGCAGCGCGGCGAAGTTCCTCTCCCCGGAGATGCAATCGGCACTCATCTCGGCCGCAGGGGCCAACGAAGGGGACATGCTCTTCTTCACAGCCGACAAGCCCATCGTATCGGCGGTCGCCCTCGGGCAGGTCAGGAAGGCCCTCGGCAGGAAGCTGGGGCTCATACCAAAGAACGTGTACAAGTTCTGCTGGATAACCGACTATCCGATGTTCGAGTGGAACGAAGAGGAGAACAAATGGGACGCAATGCACCATATATTCACCTCTCCGAAGGAAGAGCACATCGAGATGATGGAGAAGGATCCGGGCGCGGTCCTGGGAAGGCTCTACGACCTGGTTCTGAACGGCAACGAGCTCGGCTCCGGCAGCATCAGGATAAGCGACCCTGCCCTGCAAAGAAGGGTGATGAAAGTAATCGGCATGGCTTACGAGCAGGCGGAGGCGAAGTTCGGCTTCCTTTTGAAGGCCTACAACTACGGGGCGCCGATACACGGCGGGATAGCTCTTGGACTAGACAGGCTCCTTGCGATAATGCTGGACCTGGATAACCTCAAGGACGTGATCGCGTTCCCGCAGAGCTCCCAGGGAGCATCGCTTGTCGACGACTGTCCGAACTTCATAGATCCGAAACAGTGGCAGGAGCTGCACATCAAACCGGATGAGGTGGCTCTGGAGAATATGGAGGACTAAATGATGGCCGGGCCCCCTAAAAGGGGCCGGCCACCATCTATATATAGGAGGAGAAAATGAAGAAGAAAGCCGAGATCAAGGAGGGCCTTACTTTCGACGACGTCCTGCTCGTACCGGGGTATTCTACGATCACCCCCACGGAGGTGGACTTGGGAGTAAGGCTTACGGACAAGATAAAGCTGAGCATACCAGTGATGTCGTCCGCCATGGACACCGTGACGGAAGCCAGGATGGCAGTTGCCATCGCAAGGGAGGGCGGCATCGGAATCATCCATAAGAACATGCCGATTGAAAGGCAGGCCCTGGAAGTCGACAAGGTGAAGCGCTCCGAGCACGGCGTCATAGTGGACCCGTTCTCGCTGCCCCCGGACGCGAAAATAAAAGATGCGCTCGCTTTGATGGAACGTTATCGCATCTCGGGAGTCCCAATAACTAAGAACGGAAAGTTGGTCGGGATACTGACCAACAGGGACCTGAGGTTCGAGACGGATTTCGAGAAGTCGGTATCCGAGGACATGACGAGCGAAGGGCTCATCACCGCTCCCGAAGGTACGACGATGGCCGAGGCGATAGAGATACTGAAGTGCCATAGGGTCGAGAAGCTGCCCCTGGTGGACAAGGACTTCAACCTGAAGGGGCTTATCACGATCAAGGACATCCAGAAGGCCCAGAAGTATCCGAACTCGGCAAAGGACGAGCAGGGAAGGCTGTTGGTGGGTGCGGCGATCGGAGTGACCAAGGACACAATGGAAAGGGCCTCGGCCCTTCTCTCCGCAGGATGCGACCTGTTGTGCCTAGATACGGCGCACGGGCATTCCAAGGGAGTGCTGGAAGCCATAGGGAAAGTCAAGGAGAACTTCCCGGAGTGCCAGCTCATGGCGGGCAACGTCGCAACGGCAGAGGCGGCGAAAGCCCTCAGGGAAGCAGGTGCCGACATAGTGAAGGTCGGCATAGGACCTGGCTCCATCTGCACGACGAGGGTAGTCGCAGGAATCGGAGTACCGCAGCTTACGGCGATCATGGACTGCTCATACGAGCTGGGCGGCGATGTGCCTGTAGTAGCTGACGGCGGGATAAAGTTCTCGGGCGACATAACGAAGGCGTTGGCGGCCGGGGCCTCGGTAGTGATGATCGGACAGCTGCTGGCAGGGACCGACGAGAGCCCGGGGGACTTCGAGATCTACAAGGGACGCAGCTTCAAGGTCTACAGGGGCATGGGCTCGATGGGAGCCATGAAGGAAGGGTCCGCGGACAGGTACTTCCAGCAGGGGAGCTCCAAGCTGGTCCCGGAGGGCATCGAAGGAAGGGTCCCGTACAAAGGATCGGTATCCGACACGATATTCCAGTTGATGGGAGGCCTCAGGGCCGGCATGGGGTACTGCGGCGTACGCAACCTCAAAGAGCTGGCAGATAAGGCCAAGTTTATGAGAATTACAGGCGCCGGGCTTAAGGAAAGCCATCCGCACGACGTGTACATCACGAAAGAAGCACCCAATTACATGGTGCAGGGATCGGACGGTGAGGATTCCTAGAGGAGCCGGCGCAAGGGAGGAAGAGTAATGAAAGCACTCAGACTTACGGCGGCTCTCGCATTGCTGTTGGTGGCCATATTCGCCACAGGCATCGCCTCGGCGAACACAGTGCCGAGCGTGAACAGCATAATAATCAATCCCAACCCTCCTTTCCAGTCCAGCATATGGACGGATAAGTCGGGCTATTCCATAGGGGATAGGATAAGCATCGGCTTCAGGGTGAACAAGGATTCCTACGCCTATGTGTTCTCGATAGACGCATCCGGCATAGTGAGGATGATCTTCCCCAACATATACTCAAACAACAACAAGGTCAAGGCGAACCAGGCGTACTACCTGCCGGATAACAGCAAGTACAACCTGACGGTGGGGGGCCCTGCGGGCACCGACCAGCTGGTACTGATAAGCACTCCCAGCAAGATAAAGGATACTGAATGGCTCAGGAGCTCCTTGGAGAGGAGCAGCTTCGCCCCGCAGATAAACATTAACATCAGCGCCGACGGCTTCATGGCCCAGATAAAGAGCGTAATCATAACCCCTGTGTTCAAGAACGAATGGTCGAGCGCCTACACCAGCTACAGCGTCGGGACATGGGTGAACGTGCCGGCGCCGGTGGCCCCTCCGATAGTCACCCCGCCTGTAGTCGTGCCGCCGCCCGTAAGCGTTCCGATAGCGGCCAACGGCAGGATCAACGTTACGTCGAATCCCAGCGGTGCAAGGGTGTTCCTCAACGGTGTCGAGCAGGCTTCAACACCGGCTAACTTCACAGGGCTCGAATACGGCGAGTACGAGATAACCGTGATATACCCCGGCTATCGTACCTTCACCAGGACCGTAAACGTGAGCGGCTCCGGAGTGCAGTACGTATATGCCGACCTTACGGCGATAAGGAAGAGCGCCTCCGGGAATTCCATCTTCGCGAAGCAGATAGACCTCTCGTGGCCTTCGGTGGGACCTTTCATGGAGAGCTTCAGCTATGCGGGGTACTACTGGACCGTGACGCTGAAGGCAGATTCGATCCTCGGGATGCTGACCAAAGTATATGCTACAGCGTCCGTGCAGGGAGGATCGCAAGTACAGTTCGCAGAGCTTGCTCCGTCCGGTGTCAACGCGGCCTACAGGTCCAAGGTTGTGGAATATGCAAACAGGCCCTTCACGTTCAGGCTGACGGTGCTTGACGTCAAGAACAGCACGGGATCGCTTACCGGTACGAGCTACATCGAATCGATTAGGCTGTACCTGGAAGTACTCTATATAGGCTGAGGAACATAGTGCCGATAACAGCATAAGCACCGTGGGCACTGTCCCCGGTGCTTTTACTTGCCCTTTTGAGGCTCGAACATCATAATTATAATTAACAGTAACTTGATGCATTCAAGCAGGGGGTGGACTAATGGCCGCGTTGGCTTTGATAAGCAAGATAGGAGAGCATGACGGCAAGGAAGTCGAACTGAGAGGATGGCTGTATAACAAGAGGTCGAGCGGCAGGATCCATTTCCTGGAGCTTAGGGACGGAACGGGCTTCATACAGTGCGTCGTCGTGAAAGGCGAGGTGTCCGACGAGGACTTCGAGGCGGCCGGGAGGCTGACCCAGGAATCTTCGCTCAGGCTCACCGGCACGGTCAGGGCCGACGCCAGGGCGAAGGGCGGCTATGAGATAACCGTGAAATCGGTGCGGCCCTTCCAGATAGCCCAGGATTACCCAATCACGCCCAAAGAGCACGGCGTCGATTTCCTGATGGATAACAGGCACCTTTGGATAAGGCACAAGAGGCAGCATGCCATACTGTCGATAAGGCACGAGGTGATAGCCGCCGCCCAGCAATACCTCAACGACAACGGCTTTTTAAGGGTGGATTCGCCAATACTTACACCCGCGGCGTGTGAGGGCACCACGACCCTCTTCGAGACTGAGTACTTTGAGGAGAAGGCGTACCTCAGCCAGTCGGGCCAGCTTTACAACGAAGCGGACGCGATGGCGTTCGGGAAGGTATATTGCTTCGGCCCAACCTTCAGGGCCGAGAAATCGAAGACCAGAAGGCACCTGATCGAGTTCTGGATGCTGGAGCCGGAGATGGCGTGGTGCGACCAGGAGGAGAACCAGAGGGTGCAGGAGGAGCTGGTCTCGTACATAGTGGCGAAAGTCCTTGAGAAGCGGAAGGCGGAGCTTGCCGTCATAGAGAGAGACATAACGAAGCTCGAGGATATAAAACCCCCGTTCCCGCGCCTTAGCTACGACGATGCCATTGACATCCTCAAGGAGGCGGGAAGGGAGATCTCCTGGGGGGACGACTTCGGTGCCCCCGACGAGACCCTGATATCGGAGAGGTTCACAAGGCCGGTCTTCGTCACCAACTACCCAACGTCGATGAAAGCGTTCTACATGCAGCCCGAACCTGGCAGGCCCGAGGTCGTGAAATGCGCCGACCTGCTGGCGCCTGAAGGCTACGGCGAGATCATCGGCGGGAGCGAGAGGATATGGGATCCTAAGCTCATGGAGGAGCGCATGAAGCAGCACAGCCTCAGCGAAGAGGCGTACGGATGGTATATGCAGCTGAGGAAGTTCGGTACGGTGCCGCACTCGGGCTTCGGCATCGGAATTGAAAGGACGGTGGCCTGGATCACAGGATCCGAGCACATCCGGGAGATGATACCGTTCCCGAGACTGCTCTACAGGTTGAGGCCATAACGATTTGACGCTCACGGCGGGAACGAAAAGCCCCTGTGGGCGTCAAATGACTTGATGGGGAAAAAGCTAACGGACAGGGAGGGTTGACAATGCTAAGGAAGAAGACCGGCACGCTAATGGCGGTATCTTTGCTCCTTATACTCTTGATAGTCGCAAGCCATGCTGGCGCCCAGGTGGGCACTTACATCCAGAACGGCGAGAGGTATCTTGCCGACGGAAGCTGGGCCATGGCGATCAACGAGTTCAAGTACGCGCTGAACTACGAGCCGCAGAACACCACAGCCTGGTACGGCCTGGGCAGGGCCTACGAAGGGCTCTCAGGCGCCAAGGGCGCGTTCGATATCAAGGTGGAAGCGCTTACCGGCGGCCAGGACGCCGGGGCATACAAATTGGACAAGGAAGCTTCGGCGAACCTGGAAGAGGCGATCAAGGCGCTGACCAACGCGGCTTCCTACTATCCCGTGAACCTGTCCGCAGTAGCCGCCCTGGGAAGGTCGCAATACATGGCGGGGCGCACACAGGAAGCGTTCTACACGCTGGAGAGGGGCACCGTCCCGTACTCGCTGAACAACGAGGCGCTCGCCAACATGCTGTACATAAGCCTTATGGCAGGTGACGCCCAGAGGCTGGCGAACTTCTCGCAGATAGCCAAGAACAACACGGCCGCGATGTCCGACCAGGGGGTCGTGCACGCTCTGGCCGCAGCCGAGTTCGCAGCCGGCAACTACAAGGCGGCCGAGGCATTGCTCACACCGCTGATGTACAGATTCGACCTGGGATACCTGCCGCTTAAGGCGATGGGTGACGTGCTGTTCGCACAAGGCAGGCCGATGGAGGCGCTCAACTTCTATAAGTACTCCGCCAACGCGAACCCCAAGGCGGCGGGAGCGCTTACCATGACGGGTGACATACTCTCGCTTACTGGAGACCCCACGGGAGCCTCGGCCGCATACAAGGCCGCCCTTCAGGCCAATCCCTCCTCCTACTGGGCGAAGATCGGCCTCGCCAGGAGCCTCATGGAGCTCAACGACGGCTTCGGGGCCCTCAACACGGTCAAGGAGATGCTAAGCAAGGGCGCGGTGGACAACCTAGATATGACATACACTTTCGAAGCGGTCCTCGAAAGGGCGCTCGGGCAGCTCCAGCAGGCTGAGGTGTCGCTGAAGACGGCCCTTGCCCAAAACCCTTCGAACCAGGTCGCAACGTACTACCTCAACCTGGTTCAGTCCGAGATGCGCGCAAGGGGAATAGCAAGCCTTGCGTACAGCGGCCCTGCGATACCGGCTTTTGAAGGTTTCGTGATAAACGGCGGGGCGTCTATAGCCAACAACCGTAAGGTTACGCTAAGCGTAAACACGACCGCAAGTTACGTATCTTTCAAGAACGAGAACTCTGATTACGGCACCTGGAGCTATAAGTTCGGTACTTCTGCCAGCTACGACTGGCTGCTTTCGGAGGGGGACGGGAAGAAGTCCGTGCGCATGCGCACCAGGGAGGGCCTGTTCTCGATAGCGCAGGAAGGCCCGATAAAGGAGATCCTGCTGGACAGCACGCCGCCCGCGCTGCTGTCGCGCGAGGCTTCCTACCTGTCCGGCAACACCTTCATGATGAAAGTGGCTGCCGAAGAGGCGATGACCGGGATCAGCTCGTTCTGGATGTCCACCGACGGGACCTTGTGGAAGCCCTACAGGTGGCTTGGCGGAACATTCCCGTTCACGTTCGTCGTAGGCGCGGGGAAGGTCGTTACCGCGGCGATAGTCGACGGTGCGGGCAACTTCGCCTCGTTCCAGACCGACATTAGCCAGTATATACCCGGCCCGACAATCGCCAACGTAGAGGCGCAGGAGACCGGGACCGGCAAGGTCACGGTCAAATGGACCACCGACAGGCTGTCCAGCAGCTACGTCGAGTACAGGCTGGGCCAGTCTGCGAACGTCGTGGGTAACGAATCCCTCGTCAAGTCGCATGCCGTCGAGGTGACGGGGCTGATTCCCGGCCAGGCATACCAGTTCAAACCGATATCGGTAGATTCATACGGGCTCAAGACGGAAGGACAGCCGGTGACCCTGACGCTGAGCGCGCCGGCCAAGCCTCCGACCATAAGCGGGATCGGCATCAGCGGCGTCACGGCGAACACCGCCACCATAAGCTGGAATACCGACGTGCCGTCGTACGGCTACGTGGTATACTCCGTATCCGGCCAGCAGGTGTCATCCCAGCAGGTGGGCCCGTCGACACAGAACCAGGTGACGCTGACAGGTCTCATGCAGATGTCCACCTACCAGTTCCAGATAATAGCTTGGGACCAGCAGGGTAGGCAGGCATACTCTGACATGAGGAGCTTCTCCACCTCGTCGTCCGACAGGAAGGCCCCGACCGTATCCAACCTGAGGATAAACGGCGGCGCGGCGTCGGCGAACAATAGGACTGTCGGCCTTGAGCTCTACGCGACTGATGATTCGGGCTACGTAACCGAGATGAGCTTCAGGGACGACTACTCGAGCTGGGGCGCCTGGATGCCATACAATACATATTCCAGCTTCGTGCTAAGCGACAGGGAAGGCCTCAGGACCGTATACGCGAGGGTCAAAGACGCCGCAGGAAACGTATCGACCGAGGCGACTGCAAGGATAGAGCTGGACAGGACTGCGCCCAGGATCAGCTGGGTAGGTGCCCAGGCCGGCATGGACAACGCTGAGATCACATGGGACACCGATGAGAGCTCGGATTCGTGGGTCTTCTTCGGGACGTCCGCAGGCTCCCTCGCCTACAGCCAGGGGCAGGGAGACGCCGTGATGTCGCACAGGGTGTTCATAACAGGGCTGCGTCCGGACACGACCTACTTCTACAAGGTGATGTCCCGCGACGCATCGGGCAACGCGTCGGAGAGCTCCGTGGCCTCCTTCAGGACGCAGGCTCCCGTACCCGCGGACACCAAGGCGCCCACCGGCTCCGTGACGATAAACGACAACACGAGCTACACAAGGTCTAGGTATATCTACCTCAACTTGTACGCGACTGACGACAGGTCCTCGCAAAGCGAGATGCAATTCAGGATCGGCGAGGGCGCCAGCAGCTACAGCATCACGTGGGGCGCCTGGCAGGCGTTCGCACCGAGGGTGCAGTACACCCTCGGCTACGGCGACGGCCAGAGGAACGTTTGGGTCATGTACAGGGACGCTGCCGGCAACGTGTCCCAGGTATACGGGGCGTCCGTCATACTTGACACGAAAGCTCCGATAATTACGAACCTGGGCGTATCCAACGTGACCACCACAAGCGCTGTGATCAGCTTCAGGACCAACGAAGCCTCGTTCGGCAGCGTCGAGTACGGCATCGCTACATACTCGCTGAGCCTGGCATCGGGAGAGAGCGAGGTAAGGTCCTCCTCGGTGAGCGCCGCGGAGCCCAGCTCCGTGATTATCACACCCAACCCGTTGCCGACGAGGCCCGGCATGACCAGCTTCAGCATAAACATCACCGGGCTCAAGGCTGGGACCACGTACTACTACAGGGCGGTCGCCATGGACATAGCAGGAAATACGTCGGCCACCCCGGTAGGCAGCTTCACTACGCCAGAACCGTTGCCGGCGGACACCAAGGCTCCGACCGGATCGGTAACCATAAACGATAATACGATGTACACCAGGTCAAGGTACATATACTTGAACCTGTACGCGTCCGATGACAAATCACCCCAGTCGGCGATACAGTACCGCGTAGGCGAGGGCATAAGCGCATACAGCATCAGCTGGGGCAACTGGGCGCAGTTCGCCGGCAAGGTGCAGTACACGCTCGGCTACGGAGACGGCCAGAGGAGCATATGGGTCATGTACAGGGACGCTGCCGGAAACGTGTCCCAGGCCTACGGAGCGTCGATAATCCTGGACACCAAGGGGCCGATAATAACCAACCTTGCTTCAGGCAACGTAACGGCCAGCTCAGCGACGATAACGTGGAACACCAACGAGGCCTCGTTCGGAAGCGTCGAGTTCGGCACTTCGATATCGTCGCTTAGCTCTGCGACGGGCGAGACCGGCGTGAGGTCCTCTTCGATCAGCCCAGCGGAGCCCAGCTCGGTAGTCATAACACCAAACCCGACCGGAGGAAGGGGCGGAAGCACCAGCTTCAGCCTTAATGTCACCGGTCTCAGGGCGGATACCACCTACTACTACAGGGCGGTCGCCATGGACCTTGCGGGCAACATATCGGCATCCCAGACCGCGAGCTTCCGCACGGCATCCGCAGTAGTCACACCTCCTGTGGTGACACCGCCGGTCGTTACACCGCCGGTCGTTACACCGCCGGTAACGCCGCCCGTAGTGACACCCCCTGTAGTGACACCGCCTACCACCACGCCCTCGCAACCGACGGGAGTGAACCTGGCGGGCAGGTCACAGGGCACCAAGGCGAACACGAACGGCTGGTCCAAGGCGAATGTCGCAACGCTGGCGATCGACGAGAACGCGTCGTCCTTCTGGATGTCCAAGGACACTGCGACTTCCTCCACGCCTCAATGGATAGAGGTGACGTTCGGGAAGACCGTCGCATTCAACACCGTGGTCCTCAAGGTATCATCGGCGGGAGCGCCCAAGGACCTCAAGGTGTTCGCAATGGTGAACAACAAGTGGACCGAAGTCTACAACTACAAGACGAACAAGGAAGGCGCAAGCAAGCCCGGCTCGGCTTCCATGGAGACGATAACCATGAGCTTCAGCAGGGTACAGGCCAGCGCTATCCGCCTCTACTACTACGACATGGTCTACAAAGACGAGGCGCCCGTGGTATACGAGGTGGAGGTATATAACAAGTAATCCGAGGCCGGATAGGAAACCGGCGCCGCGGGCCGTGCAACAGCGCCGTCCGCGGCGCCTTCCATCGGAGGGGAGACATTGGGGACCATCAAGCTCTACAAGGGCAAGGACAGGAGAATAAGGGCGGGGCACCTTTGGATCTTCGAAGGCGAGATAGAAAGGGCCCATGAGGCCGCGCCCGGGGATATCGCCGACGTGGTGAACCATCAGGGCAGTTTCCTGGGGAAAGCCATGGTGAGCGGCTCAGATACCCTTAAGGCCCGCATTCTGACGAGGAAGGACGTGCCGATAGACGAGGCCTTCTTCGCCAAGGCCATCGAAAATTGCCTCGAATATAGAAGGAAGGTCGCAGGCGGCGCCACGTGCTACAGGTTGGTCAACAGCGAGGGCGACTTGCTGCCGGGCCTTACCGTGGACGTATACGAGGACGTGTTCGTGCTGCAGGCGACGACCTACGGCATGGACATGAGGAAGCACATGCTCGCAGGCCTGGTCGCGGAGCTTCTGCGTACGGAGAAGGCCTACGAGCGTGACGACATGCCGGTGAGACGGTACGAGAGGCTGGAGTCGGTGCAGGGCTTCCTGAGGGGCGAGTTCGATACCAACGTGAGGATGAAAGAGAACGGCGCCGTCATGGACATCGACGTATCGACGGGTCAGAAGACCGGCTACTACCTCGACCAGAGGGAGAACAGGGCCGCTGCCGCACAGCTTTCTTCGGGGCTCCAAGTCCTTGACGCATTCTGCTATAACGGCAGCTTCGGGATACAAGCCGGCATCAACGGGGCCGCAAGCATACATTTTATGGATATGAGCGAGCCCGCCATCGAGAAGGCGCGGCAGAACGCCAAGCTGAACGGGCTCGAGGATATAAGCAGGTTCGACGCGGTGAACGCTTTCGACGAGCTCAGCAGGCTGGCCAAGGAAGGCGGCCTGTACGATATGGTGATGCTCGACCCGCCGCCTTTCACGAGGAACAAGGAGGCCATCGAAGGAGCAATAAGAGGCTACAAGGAGATAAACCTCAGGGGGATAAAGCTGACGAAACCCGGAGGATACCTTGTCACTTCGAGCTGCTCCCAGCACATTGGCATGGAACTGTTCAAGGAAGTCGTCCTGAACGCAGCGGCGGACGCCGGAAGGTATTTGCAGCTGGTGGAGGCGAGGTCACAGGCGAAGGACCATACGAGGCTGCTTTCCATGCCGGAGACGGATTATCTGAAATTCCTGATATTCAGGGTGGTATGAGCCCGGGAAACGGCCTGTCAACGGTCGGCGGTTATGTTACTGATCCTGTAGATAACTCGTCAGCGACAATGTCATGTAACAGAGCCCGGGAAATGGCCTGTCAATGGTCAGCGATTATGTCACCGATTCTGTAGATAACTCATCAGCGAAAATGTCATGTAATCGAGCCTGGG
>MWDF01000031.1 GCA_002070415.1 Firmicutes bacterium ADurb.Bin153 | reverse complement strand
CGCGAACCGTCAGTAAGATCCGGTCTTTATACGGGAAGCGTAGAGGAAGGCCCGGGCCGGTCCACCGGGCCTTCTGCATTGATGCCTGAATGAAGGCGAAAATACCAGGTAATGGGAAATTATGAAACTGCGGCTTCCGCGACGGAAGCCACGACCTTCTCTATGAGCCTCGGCCTGTCCGTCCTCATCCAGTTGACGACACCCGCCTTCTTAGTCTGTGCGCCCTTCGACCTGAGCAGGCCCTCCATCTTCGCGATTGCCCTGTTGCCCCCCATCCAGGGATAGGGGAAGCCCTCGGTCATGAAGAGCACGGCCCTTTTTCCCACCATGGAGGGCGCCGAGACAAGGTATGCGTCCATCGCGGGGCAAAGCGAGAAGGCCTGCACGGGAGCCCCGAAGATGATCCGGTCATAGCCGGTAAGGTCGGGCAGCGACTCGAATTTGACATCCTTGGCACCGGGGTGTGCCGTACCGACAGCCACCAGCCTATGCAGCACCGCTTCGTGACCCCCGGCCTTGAGGGCCGCCTGTATCAGCTCCGCCACCGAAAGCGTGTGTCCCGTCTCGGAATAGAAGACCACGGCTATTCTCATCCTTATGATCCTCCTTCATAATCCGGCGGCCGCAACCGCCGTCATCGATTCAGGCTGTGCCGAAAGCAGAATGCCAGGTACTGGTCAGTTCCCCTTCATTCCGTTGATTATGGCAATGCCAGCGCTCGCGCCGATCCTTGTGGCGCCCGCGCCTATCATGGCGACGGCCGCCGCCGTGTCCCTTATGCCCCCGGAGGCCTTGACACCGAGGAAGGGCCCTACTACGGCCCTCATGAGCCTTATGTCATCCAAGGTCGCACCGCCGGTCGAAAACCCCGTCGAGGTCTTCACGAAATCACACTGTGCGGCCTTGGCAATCAGGCATGCCTTCACCTTCTCGTCGTCGGTCAGCAGGCAGGTCTCGATTATGACCTTCTTGAGAACGTCATTGCCCGCGGCCAGCACGACCGTGCGGATGTCGTCGTAAACGTATCTGTAGTCGCCGGCTTTGAGGGCGCCGATGTTTATGACCATGTCGATCTCCTCGGCGCCGTTGTCTATCGCATCCTGCGCCTCTATGGCCTTGACCGCGCTGGTGTTCGCCCCCAGCGGAAAGCCGATGACCGTGCATACGGCGACCCTGCTGCCTTCGAGCCTGTTGGCGGCGAGTCTTACGTAGGTCGGGTTCACGCATACCGAGAAGAAGCCGGACTCCTTCGCCTCCTGGCAGAGCTTCTCGACCATCATCGGGGTCGCGTCCGGTTTTAGCAGCGTATGGTCGATGTAGTAGGCCAGCTTCTCAGGCGTGAGTGTCTTCGTGTTAATCGGTATGTAGCTCTTATCCTCCAGGACGTACTCGGCGTCAAGGTCCGGTATCGACCTTGTTATCTCCTGGAAGTTCTCCTTTATCCTGTAATCCATCTCGCACCTCCGGGATTCATATGTTCAAGCGAAGCGATCGTCGCGAACTGATAACCTACCTAATACATTATGATATTTTACGAAGCAATCCTCCATAGCTAATAAGTAGTAGATGGTTATCATGTAAAAGGACCGGGCCATCCGGAATGACGATTCGCTGGAAGACTGCGGTTCGCACCGAAGCGTGCCCTATGATTGAAAAAGGAAGGCCGCCCATCAAGGACGGCCTTCCCCGCGCTCACCGTGTGATGCCTTCTATCTTTCGTACCAGAGGATCCTCCTGAAGTCCATCCTGCAGGTGTCCCCTTCTTTCAGCTGGACGTCGCGCCTGTTCTTCTGGACCCTTATGTCGTGCTCGCCGACTTTCACCTTGTAGTCCACGAGCTCGCCCAAAAACGTCCTCCTGACGATCTTGCCCCCGATGGAGCCGGTCTCGCCGAACACCACGTCGGAAGGCCTGAACGCGGCCACTGCCTTGTGGGAGCTGAAGACGGACTTGTCGATTTGCGTCTGCTTCCCGATGAAGCCTGCGTCCTTTGCCCCGCCTACGTGCACCTTGCCGTCGGCCATCTCAACGGGCACGAAGTTGGAAAGCCCGATGAAGCTGAACACGAACCTGTTGGCGGGGTTGTAGTAGATGTTAACCGGAGTGTCCACCTGCTGGACGACGCCGTCTTTCATGACGAGCATCCTGTCGGACAGCGCCATGGCCTCCGACTGGTCGTGGGTCACGAAGAGGATGGTCACACCGAGCTGCCTCTGCAGGTCCTTGATCTCGAAGCGCATGGATTCCCTGTTGTGCGGGTCCAGGTTCGAGAGCGGCTCGTCCAAGAGCAGCACCCTCGGATTGAGCGCGATGGCCCTAGCGAGGGCGATCCTCTGCTGCTGGCCACCCGAAAGCTCCCCCGGGAAGCTCCTCTCCAGGCCCGCGAGCCTGGTGTTGGCCAAAGCCTCCCTGGTCCTCCTGTCCACCTCTTCCCTCGAGATCTTCTTCACCCTGAGGGGGAAGGCGACGTTTTCGTACACGTTCATGTGCGGCCAGACCGCGAAGGCCTGGAACACCATGCCGAAGCCCCTCTTTTCGGGCGGCAGGTAGTACTTCTTCACGCTCGAGGACACCAAGGTGTCCCCTACGTACATCTCGCCCTCGTCCAGGTCCTCGAAGCCTGCTAGCATCCTTAGGGTAGTGGTCTTGCCACAACCCGAAGGACCGAGGAAGGAGAAGCACTCCCCCTGCTTTATCTCAAGATTGAGCCTGTTTACGGCCGTGACTTCGCCGAAGCGCTTGGTTACGTCTATGAGCCTTATGTTATCAACCACCTGAAGGCCCTCCTTCCTTGGCGCTTAGGATCCTGCGTATCACGATCTCGCCGAAGACGATTATGAGAAGGGCGAAGGTCGCCAGGGCGCACGCCAGCACCGTCTCGCCGTCTTCGTTGAGCGCGTAGATCGCGACTCCGATCGTCCTCGTCCTCGGGCCGTACAGCAGCACGGACGTCGTCAGCTCCCTAAGTGCCGGAAGCAGTATCAGGAAGAACGCCGCCACCATGCCGGGCCTGATCAACGGCAGCACGATGTCCTTCATCGACTGCCAGTGGGTGGCGCCGCAGGAACGTGCGGCCTCCTCGAGCGAGTCGTGGACCTGCTCGAGCGCCGCCGAGTTGGACTTGATGGAAAACGCCATGTACCTCGCTATGTACGCCACGAATATGATCCAGGTCGTGTTGTACAGGTTTATGCCGAACTTGCCGCTCCAGGTCAGGATGACGCCGAGCGCGATGACCGTGCCCGGGACGGAGAAGGGCAGGACCCCTAGGAACTCGAGGATGAACTTGCCCTTGACCTTCATCTTGACGATCACATACGAGATTATCGTACCTGCCAGCATCGTGACGAACGCGGCGCCCAGCGACAAGAACAAGCTGTTGCTGACGGCCTGCCTGGTCATCCTCCAGTTGATTATGTACTGGAAGTTCCTGAGCGTCATGTTCTTGAGCTCGAACGGCAGCCCGTACGTCTTAAGGGAGCCTACGAGCATGATCGTGACCGTGGGCAGTATCACGGTTATGAATATGTAGATGAAGCAGAGTATGAGTATGGGCATCTTGGACTTCCTGAGCTTCATCAGCATGGGCCTCATGCTCTTGCCGGCGATGATCGAGTACCTGCCGCTTTTGAGCACCAGCTTCTGCAGGTAGAGGATCAGTGCGGCCGACGCTATCAGGATGGTCGCAAGCACGGTGCCCGTCCTGATCGATGCGAAGCTTCCACCGCTGGAGTGTATCTTCCTGTAGATCAGCGTGGGTATGTTGTAGAAGCCTATCTCGGTGCCCAAAATGGCAGGGACCCCGAAGTGCGCGAGCGAATACAGGGCTATGAGAAGCGCGCCCGCCACTATGCTGGGCATGATGAGCGGGAACGTTATCTTCCTCATGATCGTGCCCAGGGGCACGCCGGATATCCTCGCGGATTCCTCAAGGGTCGGGTCCATCCTCTCCAACGCCGCGGAGACCTGCATGAAAACGAACGGGAACAGGTACATCGTCTCGACGACGATTATCCCGGCGACGCTGTAGATGTTGAAGAGCGGCTTGGTCGTGTTGAACAGGTCCATGAACATCTTGTTTATGTAGCCGCCCCTGGGTGAGAGGAGCACCTTCCACGCTATCGCCCCGATGAACGAAGGCAGCATGAACGGCACTATGAACAGCAGCTTCATGAGGCTCTTCAAGGGCAGGTCGGTCCTTGCCACCAGGTAAGAGAACAGGACGCCAAGGAAGGTGCCGAGGCCCGTCACGCCCAGCGCGATTATGAGGGAGTTCCTGAGCGCCATGTAGGTGTCCGGCTCCCTGATTATGCTCACGACGTCGCCGATGTTCAACCTGCCGTCGACCGTGAAGGCGTTGTAGAGGATCATGAAGACGGGGACCGCTACTATCACCACAAGGACCGCGATCGAAAGCGCAAGGACTATCTCAGCCCCGCCGAATTTCTTTCCCGAGCTGCTCTGCAAATTCAAACGGGCCATCATAGCACCTCCTCTTTGGCCTGCTCGGCATCGAACCACTTCATCTTGCCGAAGCTGATGCGGCATTCTTCGCCGGGTTCGAATATGAGCCTCTGAGCGAGCGCCTCGTGGGTGTCCATCTGCGCTCTTACCTCGACGTCGCCCAGGCTGAGGCGGTAGTCGAAGTTGTTCCCGAGGTAGGCGACCCGCATCACCTTGGCGAGCACGCCGTCCTGCCTGGAGAGAAGCACGTCGGAGGGCCTGCTGGCCATGGTCATGGCGCCGTCCGCGAACGACGCGTCCTCGCATACGACCTCCTTGGTGCCCTTAAGGTATGCCTTCCCGCCCCTTATGTCGGCAGGGACGAAATTGGACACTCCCATGAACTTGTAGATGTAGCTGTCCTTGGGGTTGTCGTAGAGCTCCTCGGGCTTCCCTACCTGCCTTATGGAACCGTTCTTGTCGAAGACCAGTATGCGGTCGGATATCGCAAGCGCCACGTCCTGGTCGTGTGTCACGTAGAGCACCGTCACCCCGTATTCTCTCTGCAACACCTTTATCTCGAACCTCATCTCCTCGCGGAGGTTGGCGTCGAGGTTGTTCAGGGGCTCATCAAGCAGCAGGACCGACGGACGCGGTACGAGTGCTCTCGCAAGGGCCACCCTCTGCTGCTGCCCGCCGGAAAGCTGGTACGGATACCTCTTCTCGTAGTTCTTCAGCCCGACTTGGGCCACCGCCGTGTTGGTGCGCTGCTTAAGCTCCTCTTTGTGGACCTTCTTGATGTGCAGCGGGTAGGCTACGTTCTGGAATACGGTCTTGTGGGGCCAGACGGCATAGTCCTGGAAGACCACGCCGATGTCCCTCGCTTCGGGAGGCAGCGAATAGTGCTTCTCGCCGCTCGCCACCAACCTGTCCCCGATATAGATCTCGCCCCTGTCCGGCCTTTCGAAACCGGCTATCATTCGCAGTATCACGGTCTTGCCACAACCGGAAGGCCCCAGGAACGTAAAGCATTCACCGTCATTTATCGTCATCGAGAAATCCTTCACGACGTCTTTCTTGCCGTAGGATTTCCAGATGTTCTTAAGGACGATCTGGGCCAAGTGTCACACCTCTTTTCCTCTTGGATGCCCTTGGGAGGCTCTTTTTCGTAAAGGCCCCCGCGGCCCTCTCGTTGGATGGCCGCGGGGGCCGGACGCTTCAGGACTTCGAAGTCCTGCTGGTTACTTGGTCATTATCGACGTGAACTTCTCGATCGTAGCTTCCTTCTCGCTCATGAGCTTGATGTAATCCAGCTTCATGGCCCTCTTCTCGGCTTCCATGGGTGTTACGAGGCCCACGCCGGATACGATCGGGACGTCAGCCCTGATCGGTAGGGTGAAGGAGTTGGCGATTATCGTCTGCCCTTCCTTGGAGAGCATGAAGTCCACCCAAAGCTTGGCGGCCTCGAGGTTCTTGGTGCCCTTGAGGATCGCGACGGGGCTTGGGATGACGAGCATCTTGTCAAGGTAGGTGAAGCCCAGCGAGGCGCCTCCCTGGATCTTGTTGATGACGATGTAGTCCACGCCCAGGCAAGCCTTGAGGTCGCCTATGGCGGTGTCGTCGACGACCTGGCCGGAGCCCTGGCCCATAAGAGCGCCGTTAGCGCGCAGCTTCTGGATGTATTCCCAGCCGAGGTTCTCGACTATCATGCCCACGGAAACCATCGAGGTGCCCGACAGGGCGGGGTTGGCTATCGCAAAGCCGTCCTTGAACTCGGGCTTGAGGAGGTCGTCCCAGGTTTTGGGAGGGTTCTTCACTTTGTTGGTGTTGTACGCGACACCGAGGGTGCCGAGCCTTGCGGGGGTGAAGTAGCCTTCCTTGTCCTTCACAGGCGATACTATGTTCTTGGCCTCGGGCGATATGTAGGGCTCGAGGGCTCCCTGTGCTTTCATCTGGTAGAAGTCCGGCACTTCGGAGGTCCAGAGGACGTCGCACACGAGGGCGTTGGCCTGCTTCTCGGTGGCTATCTTCGCCATGAGCTTGCCTGCGCCGGCCGAATAGTAATCTACGCGGACGCTGGGGTTCTTCTTCAGGAAAGCGTCGATGAGCTCGCTGATGAGCACTTCCTTCATGGAAGTGTAGACCATGAGCTGCATCTTGGGGGCTGCCGCCGCCGCGAAAGTGAGACCTAGCATTGCGACGAGGACCAGAAGAGTGATCGCGCGTTTCATTGGATAACCTCCCTTATATGGATTGTATTTTTGGGTTCTGTCTGAAGGTCGGTATGCCTTTAGTCCCAATCTATCTTCATACCGGAGAAATATGTAGAGTACAGGGGTACTAAAATGTGAAAAACGGCCCAAGTACTTTAGTACTGTGCCATCTACTAGGCATTATTTAAGTACTTGGGAAACGCGGCTTGAAAATCTGATATACTGTCATCGTATAAACAACCGCTGTCACAGGCGCCCGGACCGTCGCAAACGGCATGGCGGCGCCACGTTCCCAAGCCATCTCTTCCGGAGGTCGTCGATTGCCAGATAACACCAGGCACGCCAAGATCATAAGGGCATCGGTGCTCGCGATATCTTTAGTCGCGGCCGTTCTTCTCATACTCTCCTATTATATGCAGAGCAAGGATGGGGGCGGCACCGAGACGGAAGACTTCCTGAGGCATCTGGCGTCGTCGTGCGCAGACGCCGTGACGGACCAGATGGCGAAGATAGAGGACATCTCCTTCCAGTTCATAGCCAACAGGGACCTCAACCAGGCGCTGTCGGAGTACGCGGGCCAGGAGGAGAAGTACCAGGTCTCGAAGTCGCACATAGCCTTCAGCAATTTCCTCGAGGGGCAGGCCTTCACGAGCTCCGAGATACAAAACGCCTTCTTCTGGGATTATGACGAGCCGGCGAAGAAGGCGATAGCGATGAGGGAGGGCGTGTCCAACGACGCGATGAATTTGCTTAGGACGAGCGAGTTCGCGGCGTCGATGAGATCGGCCGCCGGCAGGACGGTCTGGAAGAAGACGAGCCTTACCGGAAGGCCGGGCGAAGACGCGCTCCTGCTCGGCAGGATAATCAAGCATACCTTCACCGACAGCCCGATGGGCTTCCTGGTGATAGTGATAGACGCCTCGAGCATGGTGGATACGGTAAAGAAGGTCGTGGACGCCGACCTCTATTACTCCATCGGGACGATAAAGCCCGACTATCTGGGCCTGTACGAAGCGAAATCGGGGAACGTCATAGCGAAAACCAGGGGAGGCAGCCTAGAGGACGACGAACTCAAGGGCATCTTCGGCAACCTTGTCGCGAAGCTGCCGATTGTCGGCCAGGACCCCGCCCAGAGCTTCGTCAATAGAAGCGTCGGCGGGGAGGACATACTGTTCATAGTCACCGACATCGGCACAACCGGATGGAAGCTCGCCCTGCCCATGGCACTCAGGTCCTCGATGCAGCTTAACATAGGCAAAGACGGCGGCTACCTCATGAAAATCGCGGTCTGGCTCGTCACGATCGTCATCCTTTTGCTGGTGGCAGGCCTGTTCCTGAGATGGACCCCCACGACTGGGATGACCGGGAGGAAGGCAGGGGAGACAAGTGTGCCGGATGCCGCCTCCTTGGGCTTACTGGCACCGGAGGGTGAGGGAACCTTGTCCGACCCCCAGGAAAGCGCCGCTTCCTCCCAGGCCGGCTCGGACAGGGCCTTCTCGAACCTCACGGATAAGGAGCTGCGCCTGCTGTGCCTCATAGCCAAGGGTTTCTCTAACAAGAAGATCGCCGATGCCATGTGCATCGCCGAGCAGACCGTGAAGAACAACGTCAGCGCGCTTTACATAAAGCTGGGCGTCGAGGATAGGGTGCAAGCTTCGGTCTATGCCGTGAAGATGGGCATCGACTGCTACGACGGCGAGGGCTCGAGGGGTGAGGAGTCCTGAGGCCATCGGTGAAGCGCCGGAATGGGTGCCGTCGCGGCCTGGAGGAAGTCCTCCTGAGGCACTGCGGACTGCGCCCGCTCATGTGCGTAGAGGACCTGGTCAAGCTCATCTACCAGGGTGAGTTCGGAGGAGGGCACATCATCCCGGACGAATCCTCGGCCCTTTCAAGGCTGCTCGATGAATGGGAGAGGCTTCCTTTCGTTCCGCAAGGAGAACCCCTTATAGAGGATATAGGATACGGCATCCTGAGGCTGAACCTCGCCCCCGCAAGGTCGGCTGGCCTGGACCCGCGCACCGTAAACCGTATTTTCGTGCTCTCCGCGAACTCCGTCAGAGGAGACGTCGGGGCCCTGTCCGAGAAACTGGAAGTCCTAAGGTGCCTTTGCGAGAGCGGGGCATTGCCCTTCGAGGCAGGCTCCGTCGGTAAGTACCTTGCGGATTACGCAAAGGACGGCTATCCCGCGACCTCCCACAGCGAAACGTACAAGAAGGCATACTCGCCGGCATACAGGGTCATTAAGGATGAGTACGGCGGCATCATCGACGCGCTCATCAAGACCGACTCGGCCTTTGCCGCGGGCGAAATAGGATGTGAACTTGAAACGGCGGAATTTTCGCAGCGCTTTGTGGGACCGCCCGTCCGTCTCCTGGGCGAAGTATACGGACCAGAAAATGTAAGCGGACCGACCCTACGAGGGACCGTCACGATACGGCGGCTCGTCTGAGAAAACCGAGGGCTCTTTCCTCTTGCGGGGGAAAAAGCCCTTTCAACGTCCTTCGCCTCACGTACGGCCTATATGCCCAGCGAAACGAGCAGGTCCTCGCCCATGAGCGAATTCAGCCTTATGGCCTGCATCAGAAGGTCCTCCAGGGCCTTCTTGAGCTTGAGGCCCGACTGCTTGTAGCTGTTGCGCTCGGCGTCCATCTCGTACTGGAGCAGCTCGCCGTATTTGAACTTTATCTCTGCGTTGGCCATCGCGGTCTCGGCCATCTTGCTCGAAATGACCTGCATGTCATAGCTCTTGCCAAGGGCCGTAAGCTGGCTTACGGCGTCCGACACGGAAGTCTGCAGCGTCCTTGCCGTGGTGTCGAGCTTTGACTTCGCGCTCTCCCAGGCCTTCCTCGCGGCTTCCTTCTCGCTTGAAGTCGCGATCAGAGGATCGCTCATCGCATCGTACTTGGCCTTCGCAAGCGCTTCCGCCTTTTGCGCCGAATGGTACGACGAACTTGCCGCCCTCGCAGCCTCAAGCACCTTGCCGTAATCGGCCCCGCCCGCCGCCGGGGCTATGTCTTCCAGGTCGCCCGTAAGTGTGACGCTGTCGCAGTACGGTACTTCTATCCCGAGGCAGAAGTCCGACTTTGCGTCCTTTAACACCTCTTCGGACTTCCTTCTGGCCTCCTGGGCCGTTATGAGCGCGTTCTCCTGTTGCAGCACGGCATCGTCGTTAATGAGGCCGGCTGCGAGCCTGAGCTTCAGCACCCTCAGCTTCTCCTGGGATCCTGCAAGCGAGACGCTTTTGTCCTCGAGGTCCCTGTAAGCCCTATGAAGGGCGAGATAGGTGTTAAGGCCGCTAACCACGGCGCTGTTCTTGGCTTCGAGCACTGCCTTCTCAGATGTCTCGTATGCGTTCTTGAGCTCCTCGACGGTCAGTGCGGCCTTCTTCTCCGCGACCGCCCTGTCGTACGAGTCAAGCGCAGTGTCCCTCTGGTCCGCGGCGTTCTCAACCGTATCCGAAAGCTCCACGTACCTGGCCACATAGGAGACGATGTCCGCCTCTAGCGCCGTTGTACCGTCCTTGCCGGTGGTGGTCCTTATACCGGCAGGTTCCGCCGATGCTGCCGATGCCAGCGCCAGTATGACTATCGATGCAAGTATCGCGGCCACGCGGCCTCTTACTCTTCCGTTGTTCTCCATCGCCATTCCTCCATATCGATTAGATCATGTATTTGCTAAGCGAGTACCAGATCTCCCAGAGCGTGTTCCAATGGTACATGTAGCTGTCCCTCGCCTCCGCAAAGCTAAGCTTTGCGGCCTCGAGGCCGACGCTGAGCACCTTGCCGTCCTCGTAATCGGAAAGGGCCTTGGCGTAGTCCTCTTCCGCCTTGGTAAGCTGGGCCTTCCATTTGTACATATAGGCGGATTCTATATCCAGGTTCTCCAGGGCCTTAGTTATGCCGTCCCTGATGTTTTTTACGGCCTTGTCGTACGCCTTCTGTTTGTCGTCCACGGCGATTTCGGCCTTTACGAGCTGCTGGTACTTCGCCCCCGATATGTCCCAGCTCGCCCCCACGCTCACCGTGGTAGCGGCGTCCGGTATGGCCACCTGCACGCCCGCTTGCAAGGTGGGCAGAGTAAGCTTAGCCTCCAGCAGGTCCCTTCCGGCCTTCGCGAGTTCCGCTTCGGCCTTGGCGACCGCCGAGCTGGTAACAAGGGCCCGGTCGATTAGCGTCCAAGCGTCGGGGAGCTGCCTGTCGAACTCGGGAAGGTCCTTAAGGACGGCCCCCGCCATGTCCCGGCCCGCAAGGTCGCCCATATCCGCCATGGCCCACTTCTCTGACTGCTGTGCCTTTTTGAGCGTCAGCTGGGCATCGAGCAGGGCGAGCTCCGAGGAACCCAGCTCGGATCCGCTTATCAGCCCCAGCTCGAACTTCCTCTTGGCTATGTCCAGCTCGGTCTGTGAGATCTCTAGCTCCTTCTCTGCGTACTGCCTGGACTTGATGGCCTTGAGCGCGTTTATGTAAAGAAGCCTCGCCTCGTTCTTCGCATCGGCCGCGGCCTCGTTCAACTTGAGTTTTGCTAGCTTCAGCTCGTATTCGGCATCCGCGCTGTATCCGGCGTTACCCACAAGCCACGAGAAGAAGCCCTCGTAGGGGATATCGGCCGCGGTCGACAGGTCCTTGGAATAGGACGCCTTGAAGCTGGCCTTGGAATCGTAGGGATTGTAGCTCAGGCTTGCCGATATGCTGCTCGTGAGCGGAAGCCTTAGCGATATGCTCGCAGAGGAAGTGGCCGCCGCGAACGACCAGTTGCCGGAGACTGAAAGGCCGGTGCCGAGTATGGGTACGCTGAACGTCCTTGAAAGCCGCGCGCCGTCGTACTCCTTGGTCGCCTTGATATAGGAATCGGAGTTCTTGTAGGCCGCCTCGACGAATCCGTCCATGTCCCACTCCGTGCCCGCCGCAAGGCCCCTCATGCCGGCGGGGCACAAGGTAAGCGCCATGACCAGTACCGCCACGGCCCCCGCCAGGACCCCCGACCGCTTCGATGCTATGTACGATACCAATTCGATCACCTTTCCTTCGCCTAAGTACGCCGCCTGCGCCTTCACGAGGGCGCTACTCATGCCGCAGACCCTCTATGGGGTCCAGCTTCGCGCCCTTGTAGGCCGGATAGGCCCCGAAGAACACTCCTATGAACACCGAAAGGCCGAATCCCAGGGCCGCGGCCGCAGTGTCGAACGAGGTGGGCCAGCCGAATACGCCGGTTACGATCCTTGAGCCCACATAGCCGACCACGATGCCCATGGCGCCGCCCGAAAGGCTCAGGGCCGCGGATTCGAGTATGAACTGCCGGAGGATGTCGCGATCCTTCGCGCCGACCGCCTTCCTTATCCCGATCTCCCTGATGCGCTCGGTCACCGACACAAGCATGATGTTCATTATCCCGATGCCCCCGACAAGCAGCGACACGGCGGCTATCCCGGTCAGAAGGAGCGTCATGGTCTCCGTGGAGCTGGTCGCGAATTGTAGGAGCACCTCCTGGTTGCTTATCCTGAAGGCGTCCTCGGAACCCGTCTTCTCCAAGAGCGCCGCGTATATCTGGTCGTTGGCGGCCGTCATGTCCTTCGAGCTGGCCGCCCTAGCGTAGATGGTGCTTATGCTCTTCGTACCCGTGACCTTCTTCTGCAGCGTCGTATAGGGCACTATGACGTAGTTGTCGTTGCTGGATACGCCCTCGCCGCCCATGGTCTTGACGATGCCCACGACGTAGAGCTTGAACCTGTCGTACCTGACGTAGGCTCCGAGCGGGTCGGAGTCTTCTCCGAAGAGCTCGGTCGCAAGGTCCGCCCCGAGCACGCAGTTCCATGTGGACCGCTCGACGTCGTCCTGGGTTATGAAGGTACCCTCGGAAAGCTGCAGGTTCCTGATATCGAGGAAGTTGGCGTCGGTGCCTATGATGGAGCTGTCGATGCTGTTTGACGTATAGGACAAGGTCCCCTGGCTGTTTACGACAGGCGCCACCTTGTCGACCAGGCTGAGCTGCGAGACGAGGCTTAGAACGGAGTTGTTGATCGGGCTGTCCTGCCTCCTGTAGCCGCTGCTTATCGTGAGCAGGTTGGAACCCAGCCTCTGGATCTGGCTCTGCGTGCGCACCTTGGCGCCCGTTCCTATCGATACAGTTATAATCACGGCGGCGACGCCGATGATAACGCCAAGGGCCGTAAGGAACGACCTGAAGGGATTACCCCTTAGCCCGCCCAAAGCGAGCTTGAAGCTGTCCGATGTCCTCACAGGGCGCCGCCTCCTTCCACGTTGTCGCTGTCCGACACGCACCTGCCGTCCTTGAAGGTGAGGACCCTTGAAGCGAAGGCGGCTACTTCGGGCTCGTGCGTTACGATCACCATCGTGATGCCGCTTTCGTTGAGGCCGGTGAGCAGTCCCATGATCTCCTTCGAGGACGCGGTGTCCAAGTTGCCCGTGGGCTCGTCCGCGAGAAGCACCCTGGGCTTTCCTACGATGGCCCTCGCTATGGCCACCCTCTGCTGCTGGCCGCCTGATAGCTGGGAGGGCCTGTGCCTCATCCTGTCGGACAGCCCCACGGTCCTTAGCGCCTCCTTGGCGAGCTCGTGCCTCCTTGCGGCCCCCAGGCCCGAATAGACCATCGGCATCTCGACGTTCGCCAGCGAATCAAGGCTCTGAAGGAGGTTGTAGGACTGGAACACGAAGCCGATTGTCCTGTTCCTGATCTCGGCCAGCTCGTTAGGCCCCATCAGGTTTATGGGCTTGCCGTCAAGGCGGTACTCCCCGGATGTCGGACGGTCAAGGCAGCCGAGTATGTTCATCAGCGTCGACTTGCCGGACCCGGAATGGCCCATGACGGCGACGAACTCTCCTTCCGGGATCGAAAGGTTAACGTCCTTGAGTGCGTCTATCCTGGCCCCGCCCTTTCCCATGCTGTAGACCTTGCATACGTCCTTTAGTTCGATGAATCCCATGGCCGTGCCGCCTCCCTTACAGGTTGGGAGGCATCTGGGGCGGTGTGCCGCCCTGGAACCTGCCGCCGCCTCCGGTCAGGGACTGGCCGTCGAAGCCGCCCATTCCGGGTATCTGTGTGTTCTGGTTGGTGGTGGTGCTCGTCCCGGCCTTGGCCGCTGAACCACTCGAGGAGGGCACCGCAACGTATTCGCCTGCCGTGAGGCCCTGTGTGATCTGGGCCCTGTTGTCGGTCATTATCCCTACCGTCACCGTCCTGGCCTCTACCTCGCCGCTTTCGTTGTAGACGTTGACATAGTATTCGTTCCTCATCCTCTGTAGCAGGCTGCTGGCTATGATGACCGCGTTGTCCGCCCTGTCCCGGATTATCACGGCGTCGGCCGACATTCCCGGCAGCACGCTTTCGTCCGCGTTAAGCACCTTTATCATCACGTCGAATACCACCACGCCGGATTTGCTCGTGCCTATCTTGCCCACGGACGCCACGGTGCCCATAAGCCTCTTGCTATCGTCTGAGCTGAGGGTTATGATCGCCTGCTGGCCTACTGCGATTCCGCCCACTTCGTACTCATCCACGGTCACCTTGAGGGCTAGCGAATCCAGTGATGTGATGGTGGCTACCGAGGACGTTGTGGACACGTTCGTGTTGAGTGTGAGGTTGAGGCTGGTCACTATGCCGTCGATGGGGGCCGTGATGTTCCCGTCGGCCTTGGTCCTGACCAGGCTTCCGAGCTTTATGGAAGCGGTCTCCAAAGCTTCCTGGGCGCTCTCGAGGGAGCTCTCGGCCGATTTGATCTCACTGTCGGTCGCAGCTCCCATGGCCGAAAGGTCCTTCACCTTCTTGAGGTACACCTTCGCATCGCCCACGCCGTCCTGCCGCTGCCTCAAATTGGCCTCGGCCTGCTGGACTTCGGACTCGTTCCTCGCGAGCACGGCGATGACGTCGCCCTTCTTGACGGCCTTGCCGCTCTCTACGAGGACCTGAGAGACCACGCCCGCCTTCTTGGGATATACGAGGGATGTGGTAGAGGCGCTTATCGTACCCGTCGAATCCGTCTCGAGGACGATGCTGCCGAGGCTGACCTGCTGTTTCGTGTACTGGGGGGATGCGCTCTCATCCGTCGCCGGCTTCCTTATGAAGAGGGAATAGGAGGCGACGACCGCCGCGACGACTATCACGGCGAGGATGGACGCGATGAATATCTTCCTACGCTTCATTCCGCAAAACCTCCTCAAGACCTAACTGGAATGCTACTAGCGGAATGTCACGGAAATGTTACGGGCATGTGAAATCGGTGTTACGAAATGATGGTGGAACTGACAAGAAAGAGGCGCTGTTTGCTTGATCAATATTGAGAAAGCAATGTAAAAAGACTAAGGCCATCTCGTCGTCGGTTTGAGGAATCCTTCTAAGAAGGCAGCCCCGTTAACCTAAGTGCAATATCAATCGCATCCTTATAGTCGTTCGGTGATAGGGCTAAGCTCGAAATGCGCTTCAATAACATATGTATACATTAGATCCAATATAAGTATTACATAGAAACAGCTAGTATATTAAGCTAGACCCCTAAATATAATGGTAATAGATACATGTACCACATGCAGAATACGAACGGAGGCTAGTTCATGCGCAGACGCCACATGAAAGTCCCGATCGTCCTAGGCATCAGAGTCCTACTGCCACTGTTGATCTGCCTAACTGTAAATGTGACC
>MWDF01000030.1 GCA_002070415.1 Firmicutes bacterium ADurb.Bin153 | reverse complement strand
ATATACGGGTTTCAACGGACATTGGACAGCTAAGTCCATTTTGAACGCATTTTTCATAAAATGCAATATATGTACAATGAAAACTAGCAGGCATTACATAATCCTGGCGGGCCAAATACCTAATTGCCTTAATCAGGGGTATTTGATAATCTATTTAAAAGCCTTTTGCGATATGCGAATTTTCATAATTTTTACCTTATATATAAAGGGATTTCACAAACCATCATCAAATAGTTATAAATGCAGACGCGTATATCTTTCCCGATTTAGGCGAGACCAATATCGAAGGGAGTGCACCTAATGAAGAAGATCCTAGTAGCGTCCTTACTCCTGGTTCTGGCGTTCAGCCTCATGGTAAGCGCCGCGAACTACAAGATCGGCGTCATCACCGGAACGGTATCGCAGGGTGAAGATGAGTATCGCGGTGCTGAGGCCATGGCCAAGAAGTACCCCGAAATAATCATCCACAAGACTTACCCCGACAACTTCATGGCCGAGCAGGAAACCTTCATCTCCCAGGTCACCAGCCTCGCTTCCGACAGGAACGTAAAGGCGATTGTGATCAACCAGGGAGTACCGGGAACCCTCGCCGCCATAAAGAAGGTAAAGGAACTCCGCCCGGACATCCTGTTCTTCATCGGCCAGCCGCATGAGGACTACAAGCTCGTGGGCGCAGCCGCCGACTTCTCGCTCAACCCGGACGACGAGACCCGCGGCAGGACGATACCCCAGCTTGCAAAGGCCATGGGCGCCAAGACCTTCATCCACTACTCCTTCCCCCGCCACATGGCGATGGCGAAGCTTTCGCAGCGCCGTGACATCATGAAGGAAGAGTGCGAGAAGCTCGGAGTCAACTTCGTGTTCGTGACCGCTCCCGACCCGATGGCCGAAGGCGGCCTGCCGGCGGCCCAGCAGTTCATACTCGAAGACGTTCCGCGCCAGGTCGCGAAGTACGGTAAGGACACCGCTTTCTTCTCGACCAACTGCGGCATGCAAGAACCCCTCATCAAGTCCGTGATCGAGCAGAAGGCCCTGTTCCCCGAGCAGTGCTGCCCCAGCCCGACGCACGGCTACCCCGGAGCGATCGGACTTGAAGTCACCGCCGACATGAAGGGCAACTTCATAAAGATCTTCGCCGCGGTAGAATCCAAGGCAGTGTCGCTCGGCATGGCAGGCCGCATGGCAACCTGGCCGGTAGCCGCCCCTTACCTGCAGTCGACCGGTACCGTCGAGCTCGCCAAGAGGGTGCTTGACGGCAGCGTAAAGCTCACCGACGACAAGGCGATCCAGAAGGTGTACGAGGAGTCGGCAGGACAGGGCCTGTCCGTGTTCAAGCGCTCCTCCGGCAACTACTTCGTCTACCTAGTGGCAGGGAAGGTCTTCGGCAAATAAGCGACCCTGTTGCGAAGACCCAATCCAGTCCGTTATGAAGCGGATAGGAGGCAGGATGCCGGGCATAGCCCGGCTTCCTGCCTGTAAGTCAGTTGAGAGGAGATTCCCCGATGCCTGAGGAGTTTGTCCTGCAGTTGCAGGAGATAGGCAAATCGTTCTTCGGCACGACCGTGCTTCGAAACGTGGACCTCTCCGTAAAGCCCGGCGAGATCCATGCCCTCGTAGGCGAGAACGGTGCCGGCAAGTCGACGCTGATGAACATACTTTTCGGCATGCCGGTCATAAAGGACACCGGAGGTTTCGATGGGCAGGTCGTCTTCGACGGAAAACCCGTGAAGATGGAATCGCCCAGACATGCCATGGAGCTGGGCATAGGGATGGTGCACCAGGAATTCATGCTCCTTCCCGGTTTCACAGCGACCGAGAACATCAAGCTCAATAGGGAGCTTACGACGAAGAACCCGGTCAGCGCTGTTTTCGGCAAGGATTTCGAGAAGCTGGACATACCGCACATGAGGGAGGATGCCCGGGCCGCGATAAGCAAGCTGGGGCTTTCCATCGAGGACTGGGTGGCAGTGGCCGGCCTGCCGGTAGGCTACAAGCAGTTCATAGAGATCGCCAGGGAGATCGACAAGAAGAACGTCAAGCTGCTCGTCCTAGACGAGCCGACCGCGGTCCTCACCGAAAGCGAGGCCGAAAAGCTGCTGGACGCCATGAGGAGGCTCTCCGAGGCCGGAATAGCGATGCTCTTCATCACCCATAGGCTCGACGAGGTGATGGCGGTAGCCCATAACATCACCATCCTAAGGGACGGCGAGGTAGTCGCCCGCATGCCGCGCAATGAAGCCAAGGTGGAGCGCATAGCCGAGATCATGGTCGGGCGCTCCCTTGAGAAGACGGCCCTTCCGAAAAGGGCGAAGGAACCCTCGGACGATGAGATTGTGCTGTCCATAGAGGACCTCCATGTGAACATGACCGGAGAGAGGGTCAAAGGGGTGAACCTCAAGGTAAGGAAGGGCGAGATTCTGGGCATCGGCGGGCTGGCCGGGCACGGGAAGGTCGGAATCGCCAACGGAGTGATGGGCCTTTTCAGCTCGACCGGCACCGTCACCAAGGACGGCAGGGCGATCAAGCTCAACACCCCCTTCAACGCCCTTGACAACAAGATGGCCTTCGTCTCGGAGGACAGGCGCGGGACGGGGTTGCTCTTGGACGATACGATAGAGGTCAATATGGCCCTTACGGCCATGCAGGCCCAGAACAAGTTCCTCAAGCCGGGACCCCTAAAGGCGCTGAGGCTTGCGGATACGAAATCGATAAGGAAATTCGCCAACAAGATGGTCAGGCAGCTCGACATACGCTGCACCGGACCGACCCAGCCCGTAAGGAGGCTCTCCGGCGGCAACCAGCAGAAGGTCTGCCTTGCCAGGGCGTTCGCGCTCGAACCCGAGCTGATGTGGGTGTCCGAGCCTACGCGCGGCATCGACGTCGGTGCAAAGGCGCTGGTGCTGGACCAGCTGGTCAAGTTCAACCGCGACTTCGGCATGACGGTGGTCATGACATCCTCCGAGCTGGCCGAACTCAGGAAGATCTGCGATCGCATAGTGATCATCTATGAGGGCAAGGTCGCCGGAGTCCTTTCACCGGAAGCCTCCGACGTCGAGTTCGGCATGATGATGGCCGGCGAGACGCTGAAGGGCAAGGAGGTGAAAGTACAATGATCAAGATGGAGAACGAGGAGACGATCCAGCAGAAGACCCGCTTCGATATCGCTGCAGCCCTAAGGGAGTTCGGCGTCGCGAGGATCATCATCCTTGCGTTCCTGCTGCTGCTGTTCGTCCTCGCCCTGGCGAAGGGGCTGGACGTGCCGGGGCTGATCACCGACTCCTTGGTGAGGGTCGGGATGAACGGCGTGCTGATACTCGCCATGCTTCCCTCGGTGGTCTGCGGCGTAGGCATGAACTTCGGCCTTCCTCTCGGCATACTGGCAGGTCTTCTGGGAGGTATCCTTTCGATCAACATGAACATCGCAGGATGGGCGGGCTTCTTCGTAGCCCTTGCGATCGCCGTGCCCATAGCCATAGTGGTGGGCGTGCTTTACCACATGGTACTGGACAAGGTCAGGGGCCAGGAGATGATGGTAGGCACCTATCTTGCGTACGCCGCGGTGTTCGGCATGTGCATATGCTGGATGCTCTTCCCTATCAAGAACCCCAAGCTGATATTCGCGGTAGGGGGCAAGGGCTTGAGATACACCATAAGCCTTACTGATACCTTCGGAAAGGTGCTGAACAACTTCCTGAAGTTCAGAATAGGAGGCATAACGGTACCTACCGGGCTGATACTCTTCTGGTTCCTGCTGTGCCTTCTTATGTACCTCTTCCTTAGGTCCAAGACGGGCCTGGCGATGAAGGCTACTGGTTCAAACCCGGTCTACGCGATGTCATCTGGAGTAAACGTAGCGGGCATGAAACGGGTAGGAGTCGTGCTTTCGACGGTACTGGGCGCAGTCGGCATAATCGCCTTCGCCCAGAGCTACGGCTTCCTGCAGCTTTACAATGCGCCCCAGACGGCGGCTTTCCCTGCGATCGCGGCGATACTGATCGGCGGCGCTTCGCTGAGGAAGGCAAGCGTGGCGAACGTAATCATAGGCGCGTTCCTCTTCCAGACCCTGCTGACAGTGGCTTTGCCGGTCACCCAGGCGATGCTGGAGAGCACCGAGATAAGCGAGATCGCAAGGGTGCTCATAAGCAACGGGATGATACTATACGCCCTCACCAGGGCGACCGGAGGGAGGTAACGGCATGGTGGAGAGCAAGTTGGCGCCAAATCCCTCCGCAGGCAAGAAGGGCGGCCTCAAGGCGATTCTGTCGCAGGCCGGAGTGCCCATATTCTTCACGATACTGTGCGTGGCGAGCATAATCGTCACGGACCTGGACTTGAACTACCTCATCGGAGAGCTGGTCACAAGGCTTGGAAGGAACCTGTTCCTGGTCTTGTCCCTTCTCATCCCCGTGACGGCCGGACTCGGCCTTAACTTCGGAATCGTAGTCGGTGCCATGGCAGGCCAGATATCCTTGATCATCATAACGTTCATGCAGGTCAAGGGATTATTCGGTTTCATCCTAGCGATGGCGATATCCGTCCCCCTTGCTTCCTTGTTCGGCTGGATAGTAGGGGCCATCTACAACAAGGCAAAGGGACGCGAGATGATAACCGGCATGATCATGGGCTTCTTCGCAAACGGACTGTACCAGCTCGTATTCCTGATGTTGATAGGCACGCTGATACCGGTCAACATGGAAAGCGAGATCGCGCAGGCCATCATGCTGGGCAACGGCAGGGGCCTGAGAAACACGATCGACCTTGACAGGATATACTATGCGCTCGACAACGTGTTCGCCAGGATGTTCAACTGGAACGGCATAATCTGGACGGACAAGCTGGGACCATGGAGGGTGCCGCTCGGGGCGTTCTTCATGATAGCCCTCCTTTGCGTGATCGTCACTTTCCTCATGAAGACCAAGAAGGGCCAGGACTTCAGGGCGATCGGCCAGGACATGGCCATAGCCGAGGTATCCGGCATCAAAGTCGACAAGGTGAGGATTACCGCGGTCATCTACTCGACCGTTCTGGCGGCGTGGGGACAGCTGATATTCCTGCAGAACCTCGGTTCGTTGAACACATTCAACGCCCATGAGCAGGTGGGCATGTTCTCGGTCGCGGCCTTGCTGGTAGGCGGCGCGTCGGTAAAACGCGCCAGCATCTGGAACGCCATAGTCGGCGTGCTGCTCTTCCACACACTGTTCGTGGTATCCCCGCTCGCGGGCCAGAAACTGTTCGGGGAGCCCCAGATCGGAGAATGGTTCAGGCAGCTCATATCGTACTCAGTTATCGCGGCGGCACTGGCGATGCACGCGATACAAAGCAAGAAGAAATAACCGAAAAGCGGTCTGACGCCGCGCTTACATCTCACAGGGAGGGCTTTTCCTTAAAGCCCTCCTTTTTCATTCGGTGCCGCAGGGCGAAGCTTCCAGTACGCATGGACAAGACCCCGCAGGGCGAGCTTCTGCACCTTACGGTGAGGGCATTACCTCGCCCGTCCGTGCGTGTTCGGTTCTTCACGTCCCTCGGCCTTACGGACCATCTTCTTACCGATTAATATTCTGCGTGCAGGAATAGCCGGACGTGTGTCTAATTATGATTTATCTTACCTGGAGGTGATCACATGAGGAAATTCGTCGTAGCGATTCTGCTGGCCGCGATGCTTCTTTCCCTTCCTCTGACGGCGCTAGCGAGCAGAACCGAGGATGTCAACGCCTTCATTACCGGCAAAGGAGGATGGTTCGGAGCCGACAAGACGGATGCGGTCAAGAAGCATCTCTCAGGACTCGGCGAGACGGCGTTCAAATCAGCCATAGCGGCCGAATACAGGGATCCCCAGATGATGCTCATCTGGGCCATCATCGGAATCGACCGTTTCTTCCTCGATGATATCGCCCTCGGCGTGCTCAAGGTGATAACGGCCGGCGGCCTTGGCATCTGGTGGGTGATCGACTTGATCAACATCAAGGACAGGACCTACGAGTACAACTACAACCTACTGTTCTCCTTCAAATAGGCTCTTTCGCATAAACTGCTGCGGCCGGCACCGCGGCGTAAAAAGAAATGACGGGGATCGGATCCCCGTCATTTTCCTTATTCGATCCCTGTTTAGGATGCTTATCCGAAGAAGCCCCCTCCGGCCTTCGTACTGCTCAGCCTGTTGACGATATAGAGGGTGACTATGCCCACGATTATCAGGATGAAGCCGAGCGCGGCGGCGTCGCCGTGCGTGCCTCCGGTGTAGAAGTTGAAGATACCTACAGTCATCGTCTCCCATCCGGGTATGGAAAGCAGGATCGTGGTCGCGCTCTCCTGTATCGACGTCATGAACGAGAACAGCGCCCCCGCGAGCACGCCCTTCCATATGAGTGGCATCGTCACGTCCTTGAACGTCTTCAGCACGCTCGCGCCCACTGATTCTGCGGCCTCCTCCATGGAGCGGTGGACGACTATCAACGAGCTGTACGACGACCTTACCGTGTACGGAAGCCTCCTGACCGCGAGCACTATCGGGATTATTACCCACATGTTGGCCAGCGGTTGCTTGATCAATATGGGGGTGTTGAACGCCCTGATGTAGGCTATGCCCAAAGCAGTTCCGGGAAGGGCGAGCACAAGGGTCGTCAGTATGTCCAGGGCGCCCCTGGAGCGCATCTTGGTCCTGGCCATGACCCACGCTATGGGAAGGCCGATGAGGATGCACAGGATGACCGCCAGCGTGCAGTAGTTGAACGTATTGATGATGTAGCCCGGAGCATCGAATATGACTCTCTTGTAGTGATGCAAGGTCCACGTCGTCGGAAGCGGCGTCATGGACCAGCCCCTGGCGAATGACGCCAGGCCCACTCCCAGATACGGTACGAATGCGAACAGCATCAGGGAGATGAGGAAGATGAGCGCCAGCGCCGACCAGCCCTTGCTCAGCTGCCTTCTCTCGACGGGCCTGTAGGAGAGCGTGCTGTAGTCCTTCATCGAAACGTACTTCTTGGCTACTATAAGGAATATGATCGACCACATGACCATCACTGCACCGACGGTTATGCCCATCTTGAACAGGTTCCTGTCGATGAACTGCTGGATGTCCATGAAAGCGAGCGGGGCTATGAAGTTGTTCAATCCGACGACGTGCGGCGTCGCGAAGTCGGCGAACGCCCAGATGAACACGAGCAGCGCTCCCGTCACGAAGCCGGGCACCGTAAGAGGTATGGTTACGTCGAACAGCCTCTTGAAGCCCACCGAACCCATGCTCTCGGCCGCCTCCTCCAAAGAAGCGTCTATCTTGCTGAGAGAATCGACCACGTTCAACGTGATCAGCGGGAAGAGGTGCAGGGTCTCGACCATCAGAAGGCCGTGCCAGCCGTAAACGAAGTTGAACGGCAGGTGATCGAAAAGCCAGTTGGATAGGGCGGGCCAGATGAGCTCCATCCTCTCTGCGAACAGGTAGAACAGCTCGTTCACCGTGCCTCCCCTTCCGAGTATGAAGATGAAGCCGAGGACGCCCACAAGCGGGGGCATCACGATGGGTATCATGGTAAGGAAGTTGAACAGCTTCCTTCCCGGGAATTCGTACCTTACCAGCAGGTAAGCTACGGTGAACCCGATTATCGAGGATGTGAGCACCGACGCGAAGCCCAGCGTGAGCGAGTTGATGAGCGCCTTCATGTAGACTCTGTCCTTGAACACGTCGAAGAAGAACTTCACCGAGAAAGCCTTGTTGGGAAGAAGTACCGCCTCGCTCATGAGGCCCTTGAGCTTTCTTGCCTCGTCGATCGCTTCCTCGGGCGTCGCCATGCCGGCGAGCGCGTTCTTTGTGGCTCCCAGTTCGGTGAGGACTTCGCCCCATTTGTCTATGTTCTTCTGCTGGGAGGTCAGCGCCGCCGCCAGCGCGTCCATGGTCCTTGTGATCGATGATTCGGACCTTTCTATCTGGACCATGAGGTCTTCGAGCGCCGCTTTCGCTTCCTCCTCGTCGCCCGATGCGATCTTCTCTTCCATCAGGTCCACGGTCATTATCGCTTCCCTGAGAGGGGAAAGAGGCACATCTGCGGTCGTAAAGGAGTCTACGAACAGCTTGATCAGGGGGAATATAACAAAAAAGGCCAAGAACAAGAATATCGGCCAGACCCAAGGATTGGATGCCTTGAGCCATCTTCTGATTTTCACCATACCCATGCCGCCCCCGTCGTTCATTCAAACCTCACCTGCCCTTGCATTCTGGAGCGGCCCTTCATTCCGGGATTATGAGGGCGGCGGTCTTCGGGAAACCGACCTTGACATCCGTGCCCCAGGCCAATTCCTTGTGTTCGAGTGGGTCCTTGATGTCCACCTTGGTCATCAGCGAGCCGGGATGCTCTATTTCATACCTGAGGGCATTGCCCAGATAGCTTACGAAGCTCACCTTCCCGTCCAGGACATTGTCGAAGCCGGTATGGGATGAGGCCTCGACCACGTGTACGTTCTCAGGCCTTACGGCCACCGTGCACTTGTCGCCCGACTTGCAGTCGCGGTTGCTCCTCCCCGTCATCATGCCCACGCGAGTCTCTACCGAGATCCATCCGTCCGCGCTGGATTTCACGGTGCCGTCTATGAGGTTGTTCGTGCCTATGAAGTCGGCTACGAACTTCGTGACGGGCTTCTCGTACAGCTCGTGCGGATTTCCCACCTGCACCAGCTTGCCCTCGTTCATTATCCCGATCCTGTCGGAAAGCGTAAGGGCCTCCTCCTGGTCGTGCGTCACGTAAACGGTCGTTATGCCCAGTGCCTGCTGCAGCTTCCTGATCTCTGCCCTTACGGAACCTCTGATCTTCGCGTCGAGGTTCGACAGGGGCTCGTCCAGAAGGAGCACGTCAGGGTTAAGGGCGAGCGCCCTCGCCAGGGCCACCCTTTGCTGCTGCCCGCCCGACAGCTGGCCGGGATAACGGCTCTCGTATCCGACGAGTCCCACCTTGTTCAGGGCCTCGTTCACCACCTTGGGCCAATCGGATTTGGGTACCTGCTTGAACTGCAGCCCGTATGCCACGTTCTTGAAGACTGTCATATGGGGCCACAGGGCGTAGTTCTGGAAGACCATCCCTATGTTCCTCTTCGATGTAGGGATGTCCTGGACTTCGTTCCCCCCGAAGTAGATCTTCCCCTCGTTGGGTATGTAAAAGCCGGCGATGAGCCTCAGCGTAGTGGTCTTACCGCATCCTGATGGCCCGAGCAGCGTGAAGAGCTCGCCGTCTTTGATTTCAAGGTCTACTCTGCTAAGCGCCTCGAACTTCGCGAAACGCTTGGTGACTCCGACTAGCTTAATTTCCATGGATTTCACCTCAACGAAATCTATAGGCATGGATCTTGAAGGGTACAGACAAAGCGCGGACGGGCAGATAGGCCCGCCCGCGCTGATCCAGTTGCGAATATACCGTTAGTACTTCTTCTTCAGTTCCTCGATCTTGGCGAAGATGTTGTCGCGGAAATACTTGTTGACGGCGTCGTACCTTCCGTCGGCGAGGATGTTGTCATACGTGTTCTCTACCTTGCCTTCGAAGTAGGACCTGCGTCCGCCGTAGAACTGCACCGCGAGTTCGGCGGTCGAGCCTGCGGGGCCTTCCACTTTCATCTCGGGCATGATGGGGAACAGGCCGCGGTCTATGAATAGCCTCTGGCCTTCTTCGGTCAGCAGGTACTCGATGAATGCCTTTGCCGCGTTCGGGTTCTTGCAGTTCTTGATGACTGCGATGGGCTCGGGGGTGACGTAGCATCCCTCGGGGGCCACGTACTTGATGTCATAGCCGTTCAAGAACTCCTCGAACGCCATGTAGCTGGGCACCGCGAAGCCTATCGCGTACTCGGCCTTTGCCACTACGGACGGGACGTCCTTCGAGCGTGCCACGAACTGTCCCGTGTAAGCTCCCATCTTTGCGAGCCATTCCCAACCCTTCGCCTCGCCCAGCCTCTGGAGTATGACTTCATATGTCGCATGGCTCGAGCTGGAGTTGTCGGGCGTGCACTGGGCGATCTGCCCCTTCATCTTGGGGTTGGAGAGGATATCGTCCCACGTCTTGGGGGCGGTCAGCCTGAGTCTCCTTACGAGGAGACCTTCGTTGTAGACTATGCCGTAAGGTTCAAGCGCCGTTCCGGTCCAGTATCCCTTGGGGTCCTTGAGGGGGAGCGGTTTGGGAGCTCCCATGGAGGTGGGGATCTTGTCCAGGAGCGCCAGTGGAGCTTCGTGCTTGATTAGGAAGCCGTCCGCGGCGAGCCCGTCATATACTACGGTCTCTCCGCCCCAGATGATGTCGGCCTGGGGATTGACTCCCCACTCACGGATCATGCCTGCGGCTACCTGGGTGCCCTTCGAAGTGTTGCTGACCTTGACATCGATTCCGTACTTGGCCTTAGCCCACTTCACGAAACCTTCGAGCGCCGCGTCCGAAACGAACTTGGCGACGGGGGTTATGACGTTTAGTTCAGCTTCGATCTTAGCGGGGGCGGCCATGGCCACGCTAGCGACCAAGAGGACCGCCATGAGTGCTAGTACCAGTACTTTCCTCACTCTCATCCCTCCTGTTTATAATTTACGGGTCATATGCAGTTTTAAGTGGATGTGTTTGGTTTCCTTTTTCATTATGACCTATCGGCATAAAGTTTGCACCAGTTAGGCGTACTAATAATCGTATTCTATGTACTTTCGCAGCATAAAAGCCATATTCGTGCATGTATGCACGATATTCGGACCGGGTTTGCGTAGCCACAACAAGGCTTCCTAGTATTGTAATGATGGCCTGACAGATGATATTATTGTAAAGCTAGCCGCGCTCCCATGGTCTAGAGGTCTAGGACACCGCCCTTTCAAGGCGATAACACGGGTTCGAATCCCGTTGGGAGTGCCAGAGATAAATCGTTGACCTGGAAGCCGGGTTGATGGAAAATATACATGGCGCCTTCCGATCCCTGGCGCCGTCATGGGGCAATAGCTCAGCTGGCAGAGCACCTGCGTCACATGTAGGGGGTCACAGGTTCAAGTCCTGTTTGCCCCACCATGACAATCGAAAGCGTCGAGCCGTACAAGCTCCGGCGCTTTTTTATTTCCCAGCTTCCGTGGGCATTGCGGTCGTGCGTATGCCTTCTGACCGCGGCGACCGCCGGAGCCTTTCTGTACGGGAATCTTGTCGGCAAAGAATCATAGAGCGGGCAGTATCCTCTCCTCCTTGAGATTCCCGAGGATCACGGCCGGGTTGTCCGTAAATAGCCTCTTGACTGCGACTTCACCGTACCTGGACCTGACGCTCTCGACCGCCGTCATATACAGCTGCAGCTTATCCGGCGTATGGGCATCCGTGGCACAGATCTGGCAAAGTCCTTCCTCTATCATCATCATGGCCGTCTCCATAGAGGCCGGACCGTTCCTTCCGATCATGTCTCCCATGGATATCTGGCCATATGCGCCCATCTGCCTCGCCTTGCGCATGGGATCCAGATCATCCCACATCACGGAGCACCGCTCCGGGTGGGCGATGACCGGCACCAAGCCGAGCTTCTTCACCTTCTCTATGCAACTGTAGATGGTCGAGGCATTCGTCGAATTTGAGAACTCCGTCAGGATATACCTTCCTCCAGCAAGCGTCAGAAGCCTGAGGCCTTCTTTCAGCCTGTCCACCGCCTCGCCCCTCATGACGTTGAATTCGCATCCTCTGTGCACTGCGGTGGAGATTCCCGATGCCGCGGCTGCCTTGTTGAGCTCGTCGACGGTCCTTTCGATCTGCGACATGTCATCAACTGCCCACGAATGAGGCGTCGCGATCATATCGGTGACCCCGCACTTCTCGGCTATCGAAAGCATCGAGAGGGCCTCGTCGATGTCCATCGCCCCATCATCGAGGCCATGCAGGATATGTACGTGAATATCTATCATCGCAACCTCCGGTATGAGATGAATCTACCATAATGACGGTGCCTTTTCATTCTTTCCCGCGATTAGCGGGCTTTAGAACCTACCTCATAATCATAGTCAAAAGGGGAGGTGCGCGGACTTGGGGAAGATGGTGAGGGCCTTTCTCGTCGTTCTGCTTCTGATCATACCACTGCTCGCAAAGGGCGCCGGCGGCGTGCCTGACGGTGAAAATGGCTGCCTTGTAGCCCTGGATAGGATCGAAGAGGGCTATGCCGTGCTCGTCACGGAAGACGGGCATCCTTTCGCCCTGCCGGCCTATGTAGTCGGCCCTGATGCGGCCGAGGGCGGATGTTTCATCATATTCGCCTTATCGCAGGAAGAAACGGCCAGAATGAGCTTAGGGGGCGCTTCCTCGGTGCTCGAGGAGCTTTTGAAGGCCCAGGAATAGCCCGTGCCTGCTTGGGATGTTATCATATGATTGGTATCGTATGGGAGGGATTCTATGAAAAGGAAGGTGCTCTCCTGCAGGACAGCGGCCTTTCTGTCCTGCGTCGTCCTTGCGCTGCTGATGGCTGCTGCACTTTCTTGTGCGCCCGCACGGGGGCTGTCGGCCAATGCGGCCCCGGCCGGCGGGAACGGTCTCCTTGAGATAATCCTGATAGACGTAGGACAGGGTGACAGCGCCCTTATAAAATCCCCTGACGGCAAGTTCCTGCTCATCGATTCCGGGGAGCAAAGGGCGTCCCGAGCGGTGCTTGAGGCCATTAAGGACTCCGGCGCGTCCAGGATCGATTACATCGTGTCCACTCACCCCCACTCGGATCACATCGGGGGATTCTCCGGTATATTGGGCAAGATTGAAATCGGCGAGGTTTTCGACTTAGGGAAACCCCATACCACCAGCACATACATAAGCTACCTCGAACTTGTGAAATCATGCGGCGCAAGGTTCTGCCTTGCGAGGGCGGGGGCCTCGTTCAGGCTCGGTTCTTCCGTGAAGGTCTCCTTCCTCTGGCCTAAGGACGATATGCCCTATGACATGAACGATTCCTCCTGCGTGCTGCACATTGAATACATGCAGTTCGACGCCCTGTTCACTGGGGACATCGGGTCCGGTCCCGAAGGGCTGCTCACAGATTCCGGGATGGTGCCCGATGTGGAGCTGCTGAAGGTGGCCCATCACGGCAGCAGGCGCTCGAGTTCGGCTTCCTTCCTGGAAGCGGCATCGCCCGGGCTGGCCGTGATACAAGTAGGAGCCGGGAATGACTACGGCTATCCCCATCCCCAGGCCATCGAGAGAATCACCGCAACGGATGCAGAACTATTCAGGACCGACAAGGACGGTAGCGTGATAGTCACAAGTGACGGGACCAGCTGGTGGGCCCGTTCAGAAAAGGGGCGGGCCGCAAGCGGAAGGACCAAGGAGAACCGGGCCGTAGCGCCGGTCCCGACCGAAGTCTACGTAGGAAGCGTGAACTCCGCCGTATTCCACCTTCAGGGCTGCGATTCGGTAAAGGACATACTGAAGGCAAACCTCGTGACATACCCGGATCGGGAAGACGCTATCAGAAAGGGGAAGCGCCCCTGCAAGGTGTGCAATCCATGACGGAGGTGCAAGTATGAAGCTGAGATTTTCTGTCGACAGGATAGATGAGAAGAGATGCGTCCTTATTGATTGTGCAGATCCTTCCAGGAAGGTCGTATGGCCCTTGGAGGCAATGCCGGAGGGTACTTGCGAGGGAGACCTTGTGTCCTTCTCTATAGACCTGGACAGTAAATGGCGGGAAGAAGAGGAGCGCAAGGTTAAGGGTATCCTGAAGGACCTGTCTGAACGCTCGGGCAAATGACATTACCGTCGAATGAAAAGGCCGCCGGACGCAAATGAAAGCGCCCGGCGGCCAAGCTGTTTCTTTGCCTACTTTATCTCCTTTAGCGTGAGCAGAATCTCAAACGGCTTCTGGTCGGTCGGATACTGGTAGTACTTGACCATGTAGCCGTCCTCCAGGCTGAAATAGGCGTCCGCCATGAAGAACCCGTCCTTGAAGTGCAGCAGCCTCGTAGCGCCGAACCCGGCTACTTCTATGATCCCGCCTGCTTTCACTATAGTCCCGACCTCTTCCTCCTCGAAGTATATGTCTCCGTCATCGATGTACTTGAATGCCTCTGTCGGCATCCAGAGCATGAGGCCGTCCGTACTCATCTCGGATATTATCCTGTCCCCTTCTGAAGAACCCAGCTCCTCGGAATCAAGGTATTGGATCATGTATGCCCATGAGGAGAAGTTCTGTTCCGCGACGAACGTCATCACACCGCTGGCGTCGCTGCCGTCCTCCCATGTCACGTCCATGTCGTACAGTATGCTGATGCCTTCCTCAAGGCCCGTTAGCCCGTAGTCCATCCACGGGGCGGTATATTCCTCATACTTATGGAACTTGACGGTGCTTCCTCCCTCGTAGTTGCCGGCCTCGTCATACGAGTAGCCTTCCAACAGGAGCAGGAGGCCGTCCTCCTTGCCGTAATAAAGCTCGGTCACGCTCATCCCGTCCGGGCTGTCTATCTGCGTATACCAGGCTTCCGTGGCCTTTTCGGCCTCGTCAGCCTCTTCCATTTCAACAAGCTCGAATACGCCTGATTTTATACCGGGCGCATCCTCCCCTTTGAAGATCTCGGGGCTGATCCATACCTCCCCCAGTCCTGGGTAATCCACCATGAAAGAGTACTGGCTGAAATCCGTAAGGACCCCGTTATCGTCGAAATCGGCCATGTAGCAGTTCGTGAGCACGTGGCCCCCTCCGATGCCCGCTATATCGAAAACCAAGGTGGCGGTGTCTGTCACATTGTCGTCCTTGTCATAATAGAGCACGTCGTAAAAGAACCTGTATCCGGTTATGAGCCAGTCCGGCCCGGGAAGCGCGCCTAGTTCCGGTATGAGCTCGAGGAGAGCCTCGTTGTGGCTGTTCGGTTCGGGGATGGGTTCTTCCGCCAGGGCCGGCAGGGCTGCTAGCATCACCAGCGCAACGGCAACCGCCAATATAACAGTCTTCCTATAGGTCATTTCGCACCTCCGTCATGTGTAGCTCTGCTTGTACCGAAGAACGCACGGTGGGACCTTCCGATGCCTTTTTCACCCCCGCCGGCATTGCGGTACGGGGATTACTTCCCTTTCAGCGTAAACGTCATGTCAAAAGGTTCCTCCTGCGTAGGGCCCCTGTGGTATTTGACCATGATGCCGTCCTCCTCGCGGAAATAGGATTCCGCGATTACGGGGCCGTCCTCGAAGCGGATCGAGACCGCCTTGCCAAGAACGCCTAGGTCGGCCGGCCCGCCCGCCGTTACGCCTGCGCCCACTACCGTGTCCTCGAAATACACGTCACCGGGCCCTATCTTACCAAAAGCTTCCCTTGGCAGCCAGAACAAGAGCCCGTCGGTGCAGAACTCGGAAACCAGGAGCATGGTCTCGGGCCCTTCCTTCCTGCCCGGCCCGAACTTCTGGGCCAGCCTTGCCCAGCCGGCCTGGCTTTCCCTGACTGTGAAAGTCACGGTGCCGGCCTCCTTCTTCCCGTCCTTGTACACCAGATCATAATCGTATTCCAGCTTCCTGCCCTCATAGAGCCCCGAAAGCCCGTAACCGAGCCATGGTGCGTCGTACTCTGCGAAGTCGGAGTACTGTACCGCCTTGCCGCCCTTGTAGTTCCCCTGCGCGTCGTAGTCATAGATGTCGAGGAGCAGCAGCAGGCCGTTGTCCCTCCCGTAGTACATGTCGGCGGATGAGCTGCCTCCTAAGCTGTTACTCACCTGCACGGACGTCATCCATGCCCTGGATTCCTCATCGAAGGCCGCCATGGTCTCGAAGGTACCTAGTTTGAAAAGGCCCGACTTTACCCCGGGTGAGCTGTCCCCCCTCAGCGCTTCCAGGCTTATCCAGGCCTCGCCGACTCCGGTATGGTCCACCACTTCGTGACTCTCCGGGCCGAAGCTGCCGAGGATGTAGTCCTCGTCCACCCTGGCGGACTTGCTTACCGTCAGCACGTAGTCCTTGCCCCTGCCCTTAACGTCGATAACGAGAAGGGATGTTTCGCTAACCCTGTCTTCTTGGTCATAGTAGAAGACGTCATAGAACAGCCTGTATCCCGGCATCAGCCACTGCGGGCAGGGCAATGGGCCCAGCTCCGGTAATTCTCTTGCCAGTTCCTTGTTGTAGACGTTGGGCGACGGCACGATCGCACCCGACGCCCCTGCCGCCAGAAGGCCTGAGAGAATGAGGCATGCTAGTACTAATGCCGTAAAGCGCGCCGATCTCATGTTAGGACCTCCCCGCTGTCATGGCCTGCCGCCAGGCCTTTTGCGTCTTCCTATTTCACGGACACCAGTGTATAGATGACCTCTGGTATGCCGCTTGCCAGCGGCTTTTGGTGCAGGCTCACCATATAGCCGGTGGTCATAGAGAACGTGCACTCTATCTGCACCGCCCTGTCGTAGAACAATATCGTGCGCACTGCGCCGAAAGCCGGGTCCTCCGACAGTCCCATCGCCTTGACCGTCGATGATGTCAGGTCCTCGTCGAACAGGACCTCCCCTTCAGAGAAACCGGACAGGAGGCCGACGGGTATCCAGAGCACGTAGATGTCCCCGCTCGAGCTCGACGATATCACCTGGATCGAATTAGTCGATCCGGACGCGGCAGTGTGCTTCTTCTCCAGGAGCGCCCAGCTACCGTTGTTCTCCGTCACCTTGAAGGCCAGCTCCTGCTCCTCGATCTCCTTTTCGGTGATGTAGACTGCCTTGTAGCTCAGCACGGTATCCGTGGAGAGCCCCTCCACCCTCTCCCCGTACCAGGGCGCGAAGACGAACCTCGAGCCCTTGTAGGTTATGGTAGTCTGGGCCGTTTCGGCGCCCGCGCCGTCGAAGATCACCATGTCGACTATCATCAGAAGGCCCGTCTCCTTGTCGAAGGCCATCGTCCTTCTCGCCGAAGTGGATTCGAAGGAAATCACTCCCACGGCGTAGGTTACCCCCTCTAGGTTGATCGTGGTGTTGTAGAGCATCGCGGCTTTTTCGTCGGAAATGAACCCCTTCTCGAACAACCTGGGACTTATCCAGTAGCGCCCGATGGACGGATAGTCGAAAAGGCCCGAGACGTACATCAATCCGAGCGGCTGTTCGGACAGCTTCTCGGACGACGACATCATGTTAACCACACAGTCGCCGTTCACGTCGACCACGTCATAGACGAGATATCCGGACTGGTTCTTGGACGGGTCTTTCATGTCCTCGCTCGTAATCTCATATACTACACGCATCCCCGGTGTCAGCCACGCGGGTGCAGGTGTCCCTTCCAGCTCGCTGAAATAGGACAGTATGGCCTTGCTCAGATTGTCCGGCTTGGGTGCCGGCGCCGCCGAGACTCCCGTCACCGCGAGCGAAAGAGCGACCAACACGACCGTCATGAATAAGTGTTTTTTCCTTGTCACAGCATAGTCCCCTTCCAGAAACGAATGATCGCCTCTATAATTCAATTATATTACCATTCAAGGTGCCGTACAGGTCCTGCGGAATACCGAGGGGAGGCTTTCCATGCTCGCCGATTACCACACACATATCGAAAACGGCGAAATGTCCCCGGATTACGTGCTCCTATACAAGGAGGCGGCGCAAAGAGCTGGGCTTTGTGACTTCGGCATCTCGGAGCACCTGCACAATCTCGCAGAAGGCCCCCGCCTGCTCAACCGCAAAACGCCCTCGGGAGTCAAGACGAGAGGCTGGGATACGGACTCCTATATAGGCATCGTCAGAGGAGCCGGCGTCAAGGTGGCCGTGGAGGCCGACTACATCCCTGAATGTGAGAACGAATTGAGGGCTTTCATCGTCGCCCACGACTTCGACTACGTGATCGGCTCGGTGCACTGGCTGGGCCCGTGGGTGTTCGACATGTCCGCCGAGCTATGGAAGGGCATAGACACGGCGGATGCCTGGAGGACGTACTTCAAGACGGCGATACGGGCGGTCGGCACCGGCATGTTCGAGATCTTCGGGCATCCGGACGTCATCAAGGTCTTCGGGATCAAACCTCCGGTAAGCTTCGGCGACGAGCTGAGCGCATTGTACGGGGAGCTTGCCGAGGCGGCGGCCTCTACGGGCACCTGCCTTGAAGTCTCGTCTGCGGGCCTAAGGAAGCCCTGTAACGAGATCTACCCCGACATAGAGCTGCTCAGGGCAGCTAGGAAGGCCGGGGCGGAAATCAGTTTTGGGTCCGACGCGCATTATCCGGAGCACGTGGCTTTCGCCTTCGATACCATATCCGAGTTCGCCAGGAGCGCCGGT
>MWDF01000029.1 GCA_002070415.1 Firmicutes bacterium ADurb.Bin153 | reverse complement strand
TCTTCTCCGTAATTATCGGCCTGATGATGATGTCATGTGCTGTAGGCTGCATCAGGCGAACACCTCCTTGGCCTTATCCACCGCCGACGCGGTGAACAGAAGCTTCTCATGGTTAAGAATGTCGTATACGTTCAGGCCCTCTACCGTCAGTACCATCGCCTCGGGGATGTTCCTGGCGGACAGCTCGACGTTGCGGTCCTTCTCGCTCGTGACCACGAGCGTGTTGCCCATCTTGAGGTTCTCGAGCACCGACACCATGGCCTTGGTGCTGGGCTTGTCCATCGCAAGCGAATCCACGACCGCGAAGTTTGCCTCGAGTGCCCTTGAGGACAGGGCCGACAGAAGCGCCAGCCTCCTCACCTTCTTGTTTATCCTATAGCTGTAGCTCCTCGGTGAGGGACCGAATATCCTGCCTCCGCCTACCCACTGCGCGGCCCTGATGGATCCCTGCCTTGCGCGGCCGGTCCCCTTCTGGCGATACGGTTTCTTGCCGCCGCCGGAGACTTCCGAACGGCCCTTGACCTTGGCGGTCCCTAGTCTTCTGCTAGCCAGCTGCATTACAACGGCTTCATGGAGAACATCCGCATGGGGCTCTACTCCGAAGATCTCATCGGGCAGGTCCACAGTGCCGAGGCTCTCTCCCTTCATATTGAACAAAGGTGCCTTTGGCATAAGTCTTGCCTCCTTTCCCTATCCGTGGCTACTTCCTGGAAGCCTTTACGGAGTCTTTCACGACCACCAGGCCGCCACGAGTCCCGGGAATTGCTCCGCGGACCAGAATCAAGTTCCTGTCTAAGTCTACCCCTGCGACCGTCAGCCCCTGTATGGTGACCCTCTCGCCGCCCATCCTGCCGGGCATCTTCCTTCCCTTGAAGACCCTTGCCGGATCCGTCGCTCCCAGGGAACCCACCCTGCGGTGGTACATGGAGCCGTGGCTCATCGCGCCGCGGTTGAAGTTGTGGCGCTTGATGACGCCTGCAAAGCCTTTGCCGCGGGACTTGCCCGTCACGTCGACCTTCTCGCCGACGGCGAACAGGTCTGCTTTGATCTCCTGGCCCAGCGAGTAGGCCTCTGAGGATTCGACGCGGAACTCGCGCAGGTATCTCATGGGCTTGATGTTCGCCTTCGCGAAGTGCCCCTTCTCTGCCTTGGTGAAAAGACGCTCCCTCTTATGGCCGAAACCTACCTGTATGGCCTCGTAACCGTCATGGGATTCGGTCTTCCTCTGCACCACCACGCAAGGACCCGCTTCAATGACTGTGACCGGCGTCACCTTGCCGTCGGTCGCGAAAATCTGGGTCATACCCAGCTTCTTTCCTAGAATGGCCTTTGCCATCCTATACACCTCCCGCTCACACACGTGTTTCTTAGCTTATGGCCATTGGACTCACGCTAGAGCTTTATCTCTATATCCACCCCTGAGGGCAGATCCAGTTTCATGAGAGCGTCCATGACCTTCTGGTTAGGCTCAATTATGTCTATAAGCCTCTTGTGCGTTCTCATTTCAAACTGCTCACGGCAGTCCTTCTCGACGAATACCGAGCGGAGAACCGTGTAGATGTTCTTCTCCGTGGGAAGCGGTATCGGCCCTGATACGAACGCTCCCATTGCCTTGGCCGTATCGACTATCTTCTGTGACGACTGGTCCAGAAGCTTGTGGTCGAACGCCCTAAGCTTTATCCTGACCTTGCTTTTTGCCATCGATGATACCCTCCATCGCCCGATCTATCGCGGACTTACTCCGCCGGAGTTCTCCCGGTCGTTCGGGTTCCGCCGGCAACATCCAGCTTCATCGCATTTATCGGTCCGCGGGAGGGCGGCTTTGACCGCCCTTCCGCGCCGCATGACTTACTTACTCTATGATCTGCGTTACGGTTCCCGCTCCGACCGTACGGCCGCCCTCGCGGATTGCGAAGCTCATTCCCACTTCGATAGCGATCTGGGTGATGAGCTGGATCGTGAGGTTGGCGTGGTCTCCGGGCATTACCATCTCGGTGCCGGGGTCCAGCGAGATGCTGCCGGTGACGTCGGTCGTCCTGATGTAGAACTGAGGCCTGTAGTTGTTGAAGAACGGGGTATGACGCCCGCCTTCGGCCTGCGTCAGCACGTACACCTGGCCGCGGAACTTCGTATGCGGGGTGATCGATCCGGGCTTGGCGAGGACCTGGCCGCGCTCGACCTCGTCCTTGTCTATGCCGCGAAGCAGGCAGCCCACGTTGTCTCCGGCGAAGCCTTCCTCAAGGAGCTTCCTGAACATCTCGACGCCGGTGACTACGCTCTTCTTGATCTCGGGCGAAAGGCCGACTATGGCTACTTCGTCTCCGACCCTGACCTTGCCGCGCTCGATACGGCCGGTGACGACGGTGCCGCGTCCGGTGATCGTGAATACGTCTTCTATGGGCATCAGGAACGGCTTGTCGACGTCACGCAGAGGCGTGGGTATGTACTCGTCGACGGCGTCCATGAGCTTCCAGACCCTGCCGCACCACTCGCAGTCGCGCTTGCCGCAGCCGCACTCGAGTGCCTTGAGGGCGCTGACCTGCACTACGGGTATGTCGTCTCCGGGGAACTCGTAGAATGACAGCAGGTCCCTTACTTCCATCTCGACCAGCTCGATGAGCTCGGGGTCGTCTACCATGTCGCACTTGTTGAGGGCGACTACGATCTTGGGGACGCCGACCTGACGGGCGAGAAGGATGTGCTCACGGGTCTGGGGCATCGGGCCGTCGGCTGCAGAGACCACGAGGATGGCTCCGTCCATCTGGGCGGCGCCGGTGATCATGTTCTTTACGTAGTCCGCGTGGCCGGGGCAGTCTACGTGCGCGTAGTGCCTCTTCTCCGTGGCATATTCGACGTGGGTCGTGCTGATGGTGATTCCACGGGCCTTTTCCTCGGGCGCGTTGTCGATCTCGTCGAACTTCTTCACGGCGGCGAGGCCGGACTTGCCGAGTACCGTGGTGATCGCCGCGGTAAGCGTGGTCTTGCCATGGTCGATATGACCGATGGTACCGATGTTCACGTGCGGCTTATTGCGCTCGAACTTCTGCTTTGCCATTTTCTCTCCTCCTTAAAGGATATTGTTAAAGTTTACCAGTTCATATTCCTCGGTAGCTCTTGACTATCTCATCAGAGATGTACCCTGGGACTTGCTCGTATCTTAGGAATTGCATCGTGTATGTCGCCCTGCCCTGGGTCAGAGACCTCACAGTGGTGGCATAGCCGAACATGTCGCCCATGGGCACCTGCGCCTTGACTATCTCCGCCCCGGCGTGGTTCTCCATGCCAGTGACCTTGCCCCTCCTTGCGCTTATGTCGGCCATCACGTCGCCCACGTACTGCGTAGGCGTTGTGACCTCGACTTTCATGATGGGTTCGAGGAGCACGGGCTGCGCCTTGGACAGCGCTTCCTTGAAGCAGATCGAAGCTGCGATCTTGAAGGCCAGCTCGGACGAGTCCACCGGGTGGAACGAGCCGTCCACCAGCCTCACCTTCACGTCGACCGCCGGGTAGCCCGCTATCGGGCCCGCGCCCGAGGCCTCCCTTGAGCCCGCTTCGATCGCCGGTATGTATTCCTTGGGTATTACCCCTCCTACGATCGCGTTCTCGAAGACTATCCCCGAGCCGGCCGGTCCGGGTTCCAGTTCGATCACCACGTGGCCGTACTGGCCGCGCCCTCCGGTCTGCCTTACGAAGCGTGTCTCGTTCCTGACCGCCTGGGTCGCCGTCTCCCTGTACGCTACCTGGGGCTTGCCTATGTTGGCCCCTACTTTGAACTCCCTGAGGAGCCTGTCGACGATTATCTCAAGATGGAGCTCTCCCATGCCGGCGATTATGGTCTGGCCGGTATCCTGGTCGGTGCTCATCCTGAAAGTCGGATCCTCCTCGGCGAGCTTTAGCAGGGCCAACGTGAGCTTGTCCTCGTCCGTCTTGGTCTTCGGCTCCACAGTCAGCGAAATGACCGGTTCGGGGAAGGTCATCCTCTCGAGTATCAGCGCGTGCCTCTCGTCGCAGAGGGTGTCGCCCGTCGCCACGTCCTTGAGGCCCACGATGCCGACTATCTCGCCGGCGCTTATGCTCTCAAGGTCCTCGCGATGGTTCGCGTGCATCCTGAGTATCCTGGATATGCGCTCGCGCTTTCCTTTTGAGGCGTTGTAGTATACTTTGCCGGCTTCCGCCTTGCCGGAGTAGACCCTGAGGTACGTCAGTTTGCCGACGAAGGGATCTGTCGCTATCTTGAAGACCAGCCCGCAGAACTCTTCGCTCTCGGAGGCCTTCCTTATGACCTTCTCTCCGTCCCTGGGGTCTATGCCGTGCACAGGCGGCATGTCCAACGGGCTTGGCAGGAATGCGATGATTGCGTTCAGAAGGGGCTGCACGCCCTTGTTCTTGAAGGAGGATCCGCAAAGGACCGGCGTCAGCTTGGTAGCCAGCGTCGCGCGCCTTATGCCCGCTATGAGCATGTCGGGCGTTATCTCCCTGCCTTCGAAATAGCACTCGGTGAGCAAGTCGTCGCATCCGGCGACCTGTTCGACCATGTACTCCCTGGCTTTCTTGGCCTCTTCGACCATCTCGGCCGGGATGTCAGTTATTTCCACGTTCACGCCGAGGTCGTCCTTGTAGTTCCTCGCGTTCATCGCTATGAGGTCCACGATACCCGTGAAAGCGTCCTCGCTTCCTATCGGCAGCTGTATCGGCACCGGGTTGGCGCCCAGCTTGTCCCTCATGCTCTGGACGGCCCCGAGGAAGTCGGCGCCCATCCTGTCCATCTTGTTCACGAATGCGATCCTGGGAACGTTGTACCTGTCGGCCTGTCTCCATACGGTCTCGGACTGAGGTTGCACTCCGTCCACCGCGCAGAAGATCGCGACCGCGCCGTCCAGCACCCTAAGTGACCTTTCGACCTCTACAGTGAAGTCAACATGTCCGGGCGTGTCTATGATATTGACCTGGTAGCCCTGCCATATGCATGTCGTGGCGGCGGATGTGATTGTGATGCCCCTCTCCTGTTCCTGGATCATCCAATCCATCGTCGCCGTGCCGGAGTGGACCTCACCCATACGATGCAGCCTTCCGGTATAGAACAATATACGCTCGGTAGTGGTGGTCTTACCGGCATCTATGTGGGCCATTATTCCTATGTTCCTAATCTTCTCTAGGTCAGCCATGACCACCACTCCTCTCTTACTTGATCAGAACAAACCAAAAAATATTACCACCTGTAATGGGCGAAAGCCTTGTTGGCCTCTGCCATCTTATGCATGTCCTCGCGCTTCTTTATCGAGGCTCCCACGTTGTTGGAGGCGTCCATTATCTCCGACGCAAAACGCTCCATCATGGTGCGCTCGCCGCGCTTCCTGGAATTCGTGATGATCCACCTGAGGGCGAGGGCCTTGCGTCTTTCCGGCCTTACCTCCATGGGGACCTGGTAGGTCGCTCCGCCTACCCTGCGCGGTTTGACCTCAAGAAGAGGCATGACGTTCTTCATTGCCTTGTCGAGTACCTCCAGGGGGTCGCTGCCCGTCTTCTTCTGGATGATATCGCAGCTGCCGTAGAATATGTTCTCGGCTACGCTCTTCTTGCCGTCCATGACTATCTTGTTGATGAACTCGGACACCAGCGCGCTGCTGTATACCGGGTCCGGAGTCACTTCCCTGTTGGGCACATGGCCTTTCCTAGGCATGGGTTAACCTCCCTTTGGGTACGATTACTTGGGCCTCTTAGCGCCGTACTTGGACCTTCCCTGGCGCCTGTTGGCTACCCCGGCGCTGTCCAGCGTACCGCGGATTATGTGGTACCTCACGCCCGGAAGGTCCTTCACGCGGCCTCCCCTTATTAGGACGACCGAGTGCTCCTGTAGATTGTGACCTACTCCGGGAATGTAGGCGGTGACCTCTATACCATTGCTGAGCCTTACCCTGGCGATCTTCCTCAACGCTGAATTGGGTTTCTTGGGCGTCGCTGTCCTTACCACCGTGCAAACACCGCGCCTTTGCGGCGAACCCTCTCCATAGTTGGTCCTGCGCTCGAGCGAGTTGTACTGGAAACGAAGAGCCGGCGAGGAGGACTTGTACTGTACCTTCTCCCTGCCTTTCTTGACCAGCTGGCTGATTGTCGGCATTCGCTGCACCTCCTTTCCAGTACTATACTAATTCGATATCTTCAGGCTGGCCGCTACCGAGGCTCCCACCTCGATGCCGCAAGCCCGTCCAAGCTGAGCCATGCTTTCAGCATCCGTGACCGGCACGCCTGCTTTGCCGGCGGCTTCCCTTATCTCCCTCGCGATGAACGGGTCCCCGTCCCTCGCCAGGAACACCTCAGCCGCCTCATCCTTGGACAAGGCCCTGAGAACCTGCTTCCTCCCTACGACCCTCATCCCGTGGTCTAGGAGCAGCTCTTTCATCAAGAACACACACCTTCCTGATCGGTCAGGATACATGGGCAGGCACCTAAAAATATTAACACTGCACGCAGGCACTGTCAATATGGCGAAGGCCGGCCGGCGGCCGAACTTTAAATCCCGCCGCTGGCCGTCGCCCTCTGCTCCTGATCCCCGAAAGATTCTGCCGCCTGCTCAGGCTCGGCCTCGACAGGCGCCGGGGCTCCTTCCTGGGCCTGGGCCTCTACCATGGCTATAAGGTCCTCAGGATTGTAGAGCGTTATGTTCCTGTATTTCTTCATGCCCGTACCCGCCGGTATGAGCTTGCCTATTATGACGTTCTCCTTGAGGCCTATGAGCCTGTCGGTCTTGCCCCTTATGGCGGCGTCCGTCAGCACAGTGGCCGTCTCCTGGAACGATGCGGAAGCAAGGAAGCTGTCCATCGAGACCGCGGCCAGCTTGATGCCGGGCAGCCACGGCTGGGCCGGTTTCAGGCCATCGGCCACGAGTTTCTTGTTGATCTCCTCGAGCTCGAAGCGGTCGACGACCGCCTTCTCCTTGAAGTGGGTGTCGCCAGCGTCCATGATCTTAAGCTTCCTGGACATCTGGCGCACGATCACTTCGATGTGCTTGTCGTTGATCTCGACGCCCTGCCTTCTGTACACTTCCTGGACTTCTCCCACGATGAACTGCAACGCAGGCACTATGCCCTCCTGCTGGAACACGTCCTGGGCGTTCCTGTGCTGCGGCTGCTCGTAGAGCCTGTCGCTCTTGCCCACCTTCTGGCCCTCCTGAACGAGGACCTTCGCGTCGGCGGGAACGGTATAGTCGTATTCCTGCCCGTTGGAGGCCTTTATTATTATCCTGGTGACCCCGCCGACTTCCCTGATGCTCACGACGCCGGCCTTGTGCGCGTCGGTGCTGGGTATCCTCGCCTCGAAATCGCGCTCCACCCTCGGCAGGCCGTAGGTGATGTCCTCTCCCGCTACGCCTCCGGTGTGGAACGTCCTCATCGTAAGCTGAGTACCGGGTTCTCCGATGGATTGGGCCGCGATGATGCCGACGGCCTCGCCCACGTCCACGATCTCGCCCTTCGCTACGGGATAGCCGTCCAACGTGTAGTTGAACTCCTCGATCTCACCCTCATGCCTTACCGGCTTTCCGAGGGCGAGGTTCCTTCCGTAGCAGCAGGCGCACACGCCGTACTTGGCCTTGCACTGCAGGACCGAGCGCACCGTCACCTTCTTGATGCCAAGCGATTCTATCATGAGCGCCGTCTCTTCGCTGATGACCCTGTTCTTTATCTCAATGGTCTTCTGCTCTGCGGTCTTCGGGTCCTTGTAGACGATGTCCTCGAAGCCCATGCGGCCGAATATCCTGTCCCTCAAAGGCTCGATTATGTTCTTGCCTTCGCTGTCGAAAAGCGCTGTGACCTCTATCCCCTTGTCGGTGCTGCAGTCGAACTTCCTGACTATCGCATCCTGCGCCACGTCCACGAGCCTCCTGGTCAGATAGCCCGACTTTGCCGTCCTGAGGGCCGTGTCGGCGAGGCCTTTCCTGGTTCCGTGTGTGGAGATGAAATACTCCAGGACGTTAAGGCCCTCACGGAAGTTGGCCCTGATCGGTACGTTGATCGTGCGCCCGGACGGGTCCGCGACGAGTCCTCTCATGCCAGCAAGCTGCCCCAGCTGTCCGAGGTTGCCCCTCGCGCCGGAGGTGGCCATCATGTAGATGGGGTTGAACCTGTCGAGGTTGGCCTCCATGGCCTTCTGCACGCGCTCTTTAGCCTCGGTCCAGATGTCCTGCTCCTTCTGCTCCTTCTCGGTCTCCGTGAGCAGGCCCCTCTTGTACTGCCTTTCCACCTTCTCCACTTCCGTGTCGGCCTGTTTGAGGATCTGGTCCTTCTCGGGGGGGATGGTGGCGTCTATGACGCCTACCGTCGTGCCCGAATACGTTGCGTACCTGTAGCCGAGCTCCTTGATGTTGTCGAGCATCGAAGCAGTCATCGTGTTGCCGTAGGTGTTGCGGTATTTGGCCACGAGCTTGGCGAGGAAGCTCTTCGATGCGGCCTTCCTCTCCTTGCCCACCCTCTTGTTGACTATGTCGATGAGTGCCCTGCCGGCGGCGACGCCGTCGACGTCTCCTATGCCGGCGAAGTCCTCCTTCTCCACCACACAGCCTCCGCTGAGGCTTTCGTCCATCGTGTTGACGGCGCTGTTGATGTACGGGAACTCATCCGGGAACACGCTGTTGAACACAAGCTTGCCGACGGTGGTCATGAACAGTCTGCCGGATGCGCTCTCGCTGCCGAGGATGTTCTTCGTCTCCGGCATCCTGACGAATATCCTTGCGTGCAGGGTTATCTCCCCGTGCTGGAATGCCATCAGCGCCTCGGGGATGTCCTTGAAGAGCTTGCCTTCGCCCTTGGCGCCGGCCTTCTCCGCGGTCAGATAGTAGCAGCCGATCACCACGTCCTGGTTCGGGACCGTTATGGGGTTGCCCGAAGCGGGGGACAGTATGTTGTTCACGCTGAGCATGAGAAGCCTCGCCTCGGCCTGGGCCTCGGGCGAGAGCGGCACGTGCACCGCCATCTGGTCTCCGTCGAAGTCGGCGTTGTAGGCGGCGCAGACCATCGGGTGTATCTGGATGGCCTTGCCGTTCACAAGGACCGGCTCGAAGGCCTGTATGCCCAGCCTGTGCAGGGTGGGCGCGCGGTTAAGCAGCACCGGGTGCTCGCGGATGACCTCCTCGAGCACGTCCCACACTTCGGGCCTAAGCCTCTGTACCATCTTGTTGGCGTTCCTCATGTTCTCGGTATATTTCTTCTCGACGAGCCTTCTCATCACGAAGGGCTTGAAGAGCTCCAATGCCATCTCCTTGGGCAGGCCGCACTGGTGCAGCTTAAGCCCGGGGCCGACGACGATGACCGACCTGCCGGAGTAGTCGACGCGCTTTCCGAGCAGGTTCTGGCGGAACCTTCCCTGCTTACCCTTCAGAAGGTCCGACAGCGACTTCAAGGGCCTGTTGCCCGGGCCCGTGACGGGCCTGCCGCGCCTGCCGTTGTCTATGAGGGCGTCGACGGCCTCCTGGAGCATCCTCTTCTCGTTCCTTACGATGATGTCCGGGGCCTGGAGCTCAAGGAGCTTCTTCAGCCTGTTGTTGCGGTTGATGACCCTCCTGTATAGGTCGTTGAGGTCGCTCGTGGCGAACCTGCCGCCGTCGAGCTGAACCATGGGCCTGAGATCCGGCGGTATCACCGGCAGGACCTCGAGTATCATCCATTCGGGCTTGTTGCCCGACTCCTTGAACGCCTCGACCAGCTCGAGTCGCCTTCTGGCCTTGTCCCTCTTGGAGCCTGCGGATGTCCTGATCTCCTCCATGAGCTCGTCCGATAGCGCCGGTACGTCGATCTCCTTGAGCAGGTCCTGGATCGCCTCGGCGCCCATGCCCGCCCTGAAGAGGCCGCGATACTTGTCGTTATAGTACTGGTACTCGGATTCGGTCAGCAGCTGCTTCTTCGACAGCGGCGTGTCGCCCGGGTCGACCACTATGTACGACGCGAAGTATATGACCTTCTCAAGGTGCTTCGGGGTCATGTCGAGAAGCAGGCCCATCCTGCTGGAGATGCCCTTGAAGTACCATATGTGCGATACGGATGCGGCCAGTTCTATATGCCCCATCCTCTCGCGGCGCACCTTTGCCTTCGTTACCTCGACGCCGCACTTGTCGCATATTATTCCCTTATGGCGTACCTTCTTGTACTTGCCGCACGAGCATTCCCAATCCTTCGTAGGACCGAAGATCTTCTCGCAGAAGAGTCCGTCCTTCTCTGGCTTGAGAGTCCTGTAGTTGATGGTCTCGGGCTTCTTGACCTCCCCCGAAGACCAGCTCCTTATCTTTTCCGGAGATGACATCGCGATTTGTATTCTATCGAAATCGTTGACGTCCAACATCGACTTCGCCCCCTATCATTCAGATGCCGGCTCGCAGCTGAAGCTTATTCTTCTCCCTCTTCTTCCTTCTCAGCTTCCGCTGCGATGTCAAGGTCGCCCAGGTCGGGCAGTTCGTCCTCTTCGGAGCCCTCCGATGCGTCATCGCGTTTGATGCCCATCTTGTCCTCCTTGCCCAGTTTAAGTTCCTGGGCCGGGAATATGGACTCCTCTTCTTCCTCCCGGCTGCGTTCCTTGTCGGACCTGCGTTCTTCTACGTGCAGGTCCCCGCCAATCCTGTACGGCCTGGCCCCTAGGTCGAAGCCGAGGTCCTTGGCGGATTCCGTGGTGTCCTCCTCGAGGTCCTTTATGCTGATCTCCTTCTCGTCGCCGGCCATTATCCTGACGTCCAGGCTAAGCGACTGGAGCTCTTTGATCAGCACCTTGAACGCTTCGGGGATGCCGGGGCCCGGTACGTTCTCGCCCTTCACTATGGCCGCGTATGTGTTCACCCTGCCGATGATGTCGTCGGATTTCACTGTCAGCAGCTCCTGCAGCGTATTGGCCGCGCCGTACGCCTCCAGTGCCCACACTTCCATCTCTCCGAACCTCTGTCCGCCGAACTGCGCCTTACCGCCCAGAGGCTGCTGCGTCACCAGGGAATACGGGCCCGTCGCCCTTGCGTGTATCTTGTCGTCAACCAAGTGGAGCAGCTTCAGGAAGTACGCATACCCCACGGTCACGGGGTTGGCGAACGGCTCGCCCGTCCTGCCGTCGTAGAGCACCGTCTTGCCGTCCCTGTTCCATCCCGCTTTTTCCAGCATGTCCATGATCTCCGTCTCGCGCGCGCCGTCGAAAACGGGCGTAGCCACGTGCTTCTTGGGCATCTCGGGATGCTTGAGCGGGTTCGGTATTACAGCCCTGCCGAGGTGGGTCTCCAGGACCTGGCCTATGTTCATCCTCGAAGGGACGCCCAGCGGGTTGAGCACCACTTCTATCGGGGTCCCGTCGGGCAGGAACGGCATGTCCTCCTCGGGCAGTATCCTGGCTATGACGCCCTTGTTGCCGTGGCGGCCGGCCATCTTGTCGCCCTCGGATATCTTCCTCTTCTGCGCCACGTACACCCTGACCAGCTTTATGACACCGTGGCCCAGCTCGTCGCCCTTGTCCCTGGTGAATACGTCGACCGAGACGACCTTGCCCTGTTCGCCGTGGGGCACCTTAAGGGACGTATCCCTTACTTCCCTGGCCTTCTCGCCGAATATGGCCCTTAGGAGCTTCTCCTCGGGTGTAAGCTCCGTCTCGCCCTTGGGCGTGACCTTGCCTACGAGTATGTCCCCGGCCCTGACTTCGGCGCCGACTCTTATGATGCCGTCAGCGTCGAGGTCCTTGAGGGCTTCCTCGCCCTGGTTGGGTATGTCGCGGGTGATCTCCTCGTCGCCGAGCTTGGTCTGCCTGGCCTCGCACTCATATTCCTCTATGTGTATCGAAGTGAACACGTCTTCCTTCACGAGCTTCTCGCTCAGGAGGATGGCGTCCTCGTAGTTGTAGCCCTCCCACGGCAGGAACGCGATCAGCACGTTCCGTCCGAGGGCCATCTCGCCCATGTCGGTCGCGGGCCCGTCGGCAATTACCTCGCCCTTGGCCACATAGTCGCCGAGCTTGACCACCGGCTTCTGGTTGATGCAGGTCCCCTGGTTGGACCTCTTGTACTTCAGCAGCGGATAGTGCTCCTCGGAGCCGTCCTCGTACTGCATGATGATGTCCTGGGCGTCGACCTTCACAACCTGGCCGTCGCGGCCCGAGGTGACTACTATGCCGGAGTCCACCGCGGCCCTGTATTCCATGCCAGTGCCAACCAAAGGCGCCTCCGCCTTGATAAGGGGCACCGCCTGGCGCTGCATGTTCGCGCCCATCAAGGCGCGGCCGGCGTCGTCGTGCTCTAGGAACGGGATCAGCGCCGTCGCGATGGATACGATCTGCTTGGGGGACACGTCTATGTAGTCCACCTGGGCGACGTCTGCCACGATTATCTTGTCCTTGTACCTGGCCTCGACCCTGTTCCTTACGAACTTGCCCTCCGCGTCGAGCTGTTCGTTGGCCTGGGCTATGATGTATATGTCCTCTTCGTCGGCCGTCAGGTACTCGATCTCGCCTGTGACCTTGCCGTCGAGGACTTTCATGTACGGCGTCTGTATGAAGCCGTACGGGTTGATCTTGGAGTAATTGCACAGTGCGCCGATCAGGCCGATGTTCGGGCCTTCGGGCGTCTCGATCGGGCATATCCTGCCGTAGTGGCTGTGGTGGACGTCCCTGACTTCGAAGCCCGCGTGCTCCCTGTTCAGGCCCCCGGGTCCGAGCGCGGACAGCCTCCTCTTGTGGGTCAGCTCCGCCAACGGGTTCGTCTGGTCCATGAACTGGGAAAGCTGCGACGAGCCGAAGAACTCCTTCAGCGCCGCCACGACGGGCCTGAAGTTGATCAACGTCTGTGGCATGACGACCTCTACGTCCTGCAGGGTCATGCGCTCCCTGATGAGCCTCTCCATCCTTGAGAGCCCTATCCTGAACTGGTTCTGCAGGAGCTCGCCCACTGTCTTAAGCCTCCTGTTGCCGAGGTGGTCGATGTCATCGGTGCCGCCCACGCCGTAATGGAGGTTTATAAGGTAGTTGACGGTCGAGACCATGTCGTCCGGGGTTATGATCTTCTTGTCCTCGGGTATGAAGCCGTTGCCCTGTACCTTGAGCTCCTTGCCGCTGCCGTCGGGCGCCTGGATCCAGGCTTCCGATATGTGCTTGGCCCTTGTGTCCTTCTTGAGCTCCTGGGCCTTCCTGCGGTCTATGAGCGTCCCGGCGGGCACGAGGACGTCGCCCTCCTTGATCTCGCCGGTCTCCTTGTCGATCTCGCCGGGGACTCTTATGTCCTTGGTGAGTGTGCGGTCGATCAAGCGCTCCCAGATGTTGAGCTTCTTGTTGACCTTATAGCGTCCGACCTCGGCGAGGTCGTACTTCTTGTCCTGGAAATAGAGCTGCTCCAGTACGGTCTGCCCGTAGGGCGCTATCTCCGAGACTATCTTGGCCTTCTCTTCCGGGTCGATGCTCTTCTTGGAGAGCTCCTTGGCCCCCTGCATCGACGTGAAGTCGTCCGGCCTCATGGTCTTGTAGATCTCCACGAGGGCCTCCTCCCTGTTCTTGGAAGGGTCCCTCTTTATCGTGGTCTGGATCAGCTCGTCGTTGTTGAACAGCTGCAGGATGTCCTCGTCCGTGCTGTAGCCCAGCGCCCTGAGCAGCACCGTGACGGGGAACTTGTGGTTTCTGTCCAGCTTCACGCCTATGCCCCTTAAGGAGCTCGCGTCCAGCTCGAACCATGCACCCCTGTTGGGGATTATGCTTGCGTTGAAGATGTTCACCCCGTCCTTGTTCTCATCCCCGAAGTAGACACCCGGGGAGCGGACGAGCTGTGTTACGATGACCCTCTCGGTGCCGTTGATTATGAACGTGCCGCGGTCGGTCATCACGGGGAAATCCCCGACGAAGACCTCCTGCGTCACTATCTCGCTGGTGTTCTTGTTGACCAGCTTCACATCGATGTGCAACCTCGACGAGTACGTGACGTCGCGCCTTTTGCATTCCTCTACGGAGTAGGTAGGCGACTCGAACCTATGGTTCATGAACTCCAGTACCAGGTTGTGGGTGAACGCCTCCACGGGGGATATCTCCCTGTAGGTGTCCGTAAGGCCCTTGCTTATGAACCACTCGTATGACTGCTTCTGGATGTCCAGCAGGTTCGGGACCTCTTCGATGTCCTTGATCCTCGAGAAACTCAAGCGCTGCCTGCGCCTCGATACGAGCTGCGCCGGCATTGTCTTCGCCTCTGGCTTCTTGGCCTTGGACGGTTTCTTCGCCTGTGCCGTTACATCTGATGCAGTTTCGCCGATCTTCGTGCTGACGACCTTCTCCTTGGCCTTCTTGGCGGTCTGCTTCTCCACGCTCTTGGTCGTCGTCTTCTTCTCTTCTGAAGCCAATGCTTGCCTACCTCCTCATGCTGCCGAGTCACATGGACACGACGGCAAAGATGCACTGCGAGGTGCTTGCGGGATAATAATTAATCACACGGCCCTCCGTTCAGTTAGGCGATTGCTAACAAGGTCCGTGCGAACTATACTAGAAGACAGGTAACATGATGATTATGCTATTACCTCTCCTTTGTAGACTGTACACGCCCAAATACGGGCAATATATTATGTTACTACGGAACGACAAGTTTGTAAATAAGCAAACGCCCCTCTTTTCAGAGGGGCGTCTTTTTTCATGGTCGGTTACTTTATCTCTACTGCTCCGCCCTCGGCTTCGATCTTCTTCTTTATCTCTTCGGCCTCTTCCTTCTTCACGCCTTCCTTGATGGGTTTGGGCGGATTGTCGACGAGGTCCTTGGCTTCCTTCAGGCCCAGGCCGGTGATCTCGCGGATTATCTTGAGGACCTGGATCTTCTTGTCGCCTGCCGACGTCAGGATGGCGTCGAACTCGGTCTTCTCTTCTACTTCGGCGGCCGCCGCTGCGGGGGCTGCGCCCATGGCGACGCCTACCGGCATAGCCGCGCTGACTCCGAACTTCTCCTCAAGGGCCTTTACCAGCTCGGAGAGCTCGAGAACGTTCATCTGCTCTACAGCTGCGATGATTTCCTCTCTTGTCATTTCTATATCCTCCTTACTATACCTTGCCTAAATTAGTTTGCAGCCGTGGCTGCCTTCTTCTCTCTGATCTGGTCGAGGGCCCTTGCGAGGCCTGACAGCGGCGCATTCAGGGTGCCGCATAGCATGGCGAGCAACATCTCCCTGCTTGGCAGCTCCGCCAGTCTCATTACCTCTTCCTTGGAAAGGGGCTTTGCACCCATCATCCCGCCCTTTATGGTCAGGATCTTGGTCTCGCGGGCTGCTTCTGCGAGTATCTTCGCCGGTGCGGTAAGATCGTCACCGCCGAAAGCCACCGATGTCGGGCCGTGCAGGAACTCATGCAGTCCCATTATTCCCTTCTGTTCGGCCGCCTTCTCAATCAGGGTATTCTTGGCCACCTTGTACTCGACGCCAGCTTCCGTTAGCTTTCTTCTGAGCTTGGTGTCCTGTGCGACGGTAAGACCCCTGAAATCCGCGAATACGATCGTCTTTGCGGCAACCATCTTCTCGGCTAGCTCGGCGATCTTCTTCTCTTTCTCTGCTGTTGGCAAGTTCACACCTCCATTTCGCCGATAGTAGCGTCTAAAGAAATCTCGGGCCTCCGGCGGCTTGATGCCGGAGGCCCGAGTGAAGTCCTTGTGTCTTCACGCGTCTCCGACCTCGGCAGGACGGTCGAACCGTTTATCCCAAAAAGGGCTCCTGCTATCTTTGGCCGTTCGTAAGGCTATATTCCTGCCTTCTACTTCTCCGCCGTTTTGCCGGTCGAGCTCTGAGGGTTGAGCTTGATGCCGGGGCCCATTGTCGAAGCGATGGCAACGCTCTTGAGATAAGTGCCCTTCGCCGCCACGGGCTTGGCCTTCACCAATGCCTCCATCAGCGTCGTCAGGTTGCCGAGGATCTTCTCGGCTTCGAAGGATATCTTTCCGATGGGCACGTGGACTATGGCGGTCTTGTCGACCCTGTACTCCACCTTGCCTGCCTTGATCTCCTTGATGGCCCTTTCCACGTCGAAAGTCACAGTACCGGTCTTGGGGTTGGGCATCAGGCCCTTAGGACCCAGTATCTTACCGAGCCTTCCCAGAGCGCCCATCATGTCGGGGGTCGCTACCACAACGTCAAAATCCAGGAAGTTCTCCTGCTGGATCTTCGCTGCGAGGTCCTCTGCGCCGACGATGTCGGCTCCGGCGGCTTCCGCCTCCTTGGCCTTCTCTCCCTTTGCGAACACCGCGACCTTCTTGGTCTTGCCGGTGCCGTAAGGGAGCACTACCGCTCCGCGCACCTGCTGGTCCGACTGCCTGGGGTCGATGCCGAGCCTTACGTGCAGCTCTACGGTCTCGTCGAACTTAGCGCTGGCTATCTCCTTCATGAGAGCGATAGCTTCCTGGGGCTCGTAGAGCTTGCTGCGGTCGACCTTCTTGGCCGCCTCGATGTACTTCTTTGCCACGGTTCATTCCTCCTTGTGGTGCAGGCGGGCATATGCCCTCCCACTGGGTCGATTACTCCTCGGTGACGACGACGCCCATCGCCCTGGCCGAGCCGGCCACCATGCTCATCGCCGCTTCGATGGAAGTGGCATTGAGGTCGGGCATCTTGATCTTGGCTATCTCCTTGACCTTCGTTTGGTTGAGGGTCCCTACCTTCTCCTTGTTGGGCACTCCGCTGCCCTTTTCGATGCCGGCGTACTTCTTGATCAGGAACGACACCGGGGGCGTCTTGAGGACCATGGTGTAGGACCTGTCCTCAAATACCGTCACGACGACGGGTATTATCGTACCCACCTGGTCGGCCGTCCTGGCGTTGAAGTCCTTGGTGAAGCCGACGATGTTTATGCCCGTAGGCGCAAGCACGGGGCCTACCGGCGGCGCCGGCGTAGCCTTTCCGGCGTTAAGCTGCAATTTCACTATAGCTGTGACTTTCTTGGCCATTTTGCGAAATCCCCTCTCAAACTAACACTAATCTCAAGGCCGGCAGCATCCGGCTATATCTTCTCCGCCTGGTCCATATCCAGTTCTACAAGAGTATCCCTTCCGAACATCGACACCATCACGCGCATCTTCCCCTTGTCCTGCATGATCTCCTGCACGGTGCCGGTGTATATCATCGACGGGCCCAGGATCACCTTCAAGGTCTCTCCGACCTCGAAATTAACTTTAGGCCTGGAAGGATCTATTATGCCCATCATCCTGAGTATCTTGTACGCCTCATCGTCGCCGAGGGGAATGGGCTTGTTGCCGGACCCTACGAAACTCGTGACGCCCGGGGTGTTCCTCACGACGTACCACGAATCATCGCTCATGGTCATCTCGACAAGGACATAGCTGGGGAAGATCTTCCTCTGAACGACCTTCTTCTTCCCGTCGCGCATCTCGGTGCTCTCTTCCGTAGGCACCAGGACGCGGAAGATCTTGTCCTCCATGCCCAGGTTCTTTATGCGGTTCTCGAGATTGGCCTTGACCTTGTTCTCGTAGCCTGAGTATGTGTGGATCACAAACCAGGACGGCTTTATCTCGCTCATGTCCTCCCCCTTGCTCCGGGAGCCCTATTTAACGACCGCTTGAATAACTGCTGATAGGCCGTAGTCAATAAGGCCGAGGAAAGCCGCGACTATCGCCACGGTTCCTATAACTACCAGCGTATATGCGGTGAGCTCCTTCTTGTTGGGCCACTGCACCTTCTTGAACTCGGCGCGAACGTCTCGGAAGAATTTATTTATCCTGCCGAAGAAGTTCTTTATACGCTGGGTCAATCCGGGATTGTTCTCGGCCATCGCTTATACCCCCTAGTCGTTGTCAGCCTACCTCGTCTCCTTGTGTGCCGTGTGCTTCCTGCAGAACTTGCAATACTTGGACAGCTCGATCCTGTCAGGGTCGTTGCGCTTGTTCTTGTTGGTCTGGTAATTCTTGTTCTTGCACTCGGTGCACTGAAGCGTGATGCCCTCCCGCATTGGGTACTCCTCCTTAGAAAGGCTATAGGGGCTCCTTAGTGATGTTGCACTGCCTGCATTTGGGCACGCATCCGTAAAGGTCCCTTATAATCGACAATAATTAAGACCCCCATGGGGTCGCACAATGGAGTTTACCATAATGCATCCACTGAATCAATACTTTTCACCTAATCCGCACGCCAATCCCCGATCAGGGCCCTTTCTCCAGGAGAACCACCCTGTCCTCGCCGTCTATCTCGGCAAGCCGCACCTTAATGTGCTCCCTTACCGAGGTGGGAAGGTTCTTGCCCACGTAGTCCGGCCTGATCGGCAGCTCCCTGTGCCCCCTGTCCACCAGGACCGCAAGTTGTACCGAAGAGGGCCTGCCCATGTCGGTCAGCGCGTCGAGGGCCGCCCTTACGGTCCTTCCCGTGAATAGTACGTCGTCCACGAGCAGCACCTTCCTGGCGTCGACGGTGAAATCCAGCTTGCTCGCCACCACCTTGGGCCGTTCGGTTATGGCCGAAAGGTCGTCCCTGTAATGGCTTATGTCCAAGGACCCGAAGGGCACTTTCCTTCCCTCTATGGCCTCGAAGCACTCCACAAGCCTCTTGGCCAGAGGCACTCCCCTGGTGCGTATGCCGACCACGACCAGCCTGTCGAGCCCCTTGTTGCGTTCGACAACTTCGTGGGCGATTCTGACCAGCGCCCTCGATATTGCCGCTTCGTCCATCAGAGTGGACTTCTCCACCAGGCCCATCCTGCATCCCTCCGGCGGTAGATATATCAAAGCGCCGCAGCGTAAGGCTGCGGCCGCTTGATATGGAGCCCGCGATCGGAATTGAACCGATGACCTCATCCTTACCATGGATGCGCTGCTACCTACTGAGCTACGCGGGCGGGCGCCCTGTTCGGGTCGCCTAAAATGGTTGCGGGGGCAGGATTTGAACCTGCGACCTCCGGGTTATGAGCCCGACGAGCTACCAGACTGCTCCACCCCGCGAC
>MWDF01000028.1 GCA_002070415.1 Firmicutes bacterium ADurb.Bin153 | reverse complement strand
GGGCGGCGTCGTGTTCCAGGCGATCGGCAGGAATCCCGTCATAGGCGTCATAACAGGCTTCTCCGCCGCGTCCGCCGGATACACGGCGAACCTTATGATAGCTAACCAGGACGTCACGCTCTCCGCCACCACGACCGCGGTGACCAAGTTCCTGGGCTTCGCCGAATTCCATCCGCTCATCAACTGGTACTTCATGGCCTTCTCGACGATCGTGCTTGCCCTCGTGTGCACCATAGTGTCCGAGAAGATTGTCTCCCCCCTCATCGGAGACTACAAGACCCTGGGAGACTCCTCAGGCATGGAGAAGCACAAGGTTTCCGCCGAGGAGGCAAGGGGCCTCAAGTTCAGCGGCATCGCCATGCTCGTCTACATAGCGGTGCTCCTTGCGGTCACGATCCCCTTAAACGGGCTGCTGCGCAATGCGAACGGCACGCTGATACCCAAATCGCCCTTCATAAGCTCCATAGTGGTCATCGTCGCCCTCATGTTCGCCATCCTGGGCGCTTCCTATGGTTTCGGCAGCAAGAGGATCACGACGTGGAACGACATACCGCAGCTGATGAAGAAGGGCATATCAAGGGTGGCGTCCATGATACTGATACTGGCCTGGGTGGCTCAGTTCGTGGCCATCTTCGGAAGGTCCAACCTTGCGACTATCGTGTCAGTGAAGGGCCAGCAGCTGCTGGAGGCGATAAACCTGCAGGGCCTGCCACTGCTTCTCGTCTTCATAGTCGTGGTCATCTTCATGGACCTCTTCATGACGAGCGGATCCAACAAGTTCTTCATACTCGCGCCGATCTTCGTGCCGATGTTCGCGAGGATGGGCATAAACCCCGCCATTACGCAGGTGGCCTACAGGATCGGGGATACCGTGGCGAACCCGCTTTCGCCCCTGGGTTCCACGCTTCCCGTGGCCATCGCCCTGGTGGAGGAATACTGGGACAAGAACAGGAAGGACAGGCCGGGCCTGGGAACGGTCATATCCTACAACCTGCCGTTTTCCATCAGCTTCCTGATCACACTGGTCGTGATATTCGTCCTTTTCTACGCCTTCAACCTTCCCATGGGACCCGCCATACCGGAGATGTCGCTATTGGTTAAGTAAGCCGCGCGATCGGATAAGCGCCGGATAAAGAAGGCTGAGACTGATGAACGGCCGGGGAGGGGTTTTCGCCCCTCCCCGGCCGTTTGCTCGTCATCGCACTGCGTGCCGGTTTACGGCATACGGGTCAATGGCGGTAGAAATCCCTGACCACTTCCATGAACACGGACGCCGAGCGAGGTATGTACATCTGCCTGTTGGTGGCGATGCATGTCGTCCAGCCGGGCTTGTACTTCTCGTCCAGCATATAGTAGCTGGCGGGGAACTTGCCCTCGAAGATCTTGGTATATTCCAAGGGCAGCAGGGAAATGCCCATGCCTATGCTCGACAGCCTTCTTATCGTCTCGAAGTTCCCGGACGTCAGTATGATGTTGGGGGTTATGGACGCGCTATCAAGTATGGAATCCGAAACCTGCCTCATGACGGTGCCTTTTCTCATCATTATGAAAGGCTCGTTGGAGAATGTGTGGATATCCACCATGGGATAGAGCTTGCCGATGTCGACTATGCCCGAGGCCGCAAGAGGGTGCCCCGTCTTCGTGACCAGGACGAACGGGTCGTTGGAAAGGGGTTCGAACTTGAGGAACCTGCTCGTCTTTTTTGGGGGTATGTGCATGAGGGATATGTCTATGCCGCCCCTGGTCAGAAGGTCCTCCAGTTCCATCGAGCTTTCCTCGATGAGGTTTATCTCGACGTTGGGAAGGATCTTGTAGAACTCCGGGATTATGGAAGGCAGCATGTATGTCGCAAGGAACGATGTCGTGCCGACGGTGATCCTTCCGCCCTTGAGGTCGTTCATGTTGTTTATCTCCCGATGGAGGTCGTCATAGATGGCGAGGATGTCCTTTGCCGTCTTGAAGTACTTCTCCCCTGCGAACGTCAGCACCATGCCGTCCGTGGTGCGGTTGAACAGCTTCGTCCCCAGCTCTTCCTCCACCCTCTGGAGCGTCTGGCTCAGGGAAGGCTGGGAGATGAAAAGCCTCTGCGAGGCCTTGGTGAGGTTCCTCGTCTCCGCTATCGTGAGGAAATACTGCAACTCCTTGTCGTTCATCGGCGACCCCCTTATCATCGGTAATTCATACCTATAGGGTTTCATATAAGAATATCTTATACCGCCTATTAGATTTATGTATTTGTACGTACCTAATTATGACCATACAATTTAATCGGGGGCAATGAAAATACGGGAGGTACAAGATGAAAAGAGTCTTGATGGCCAAGGGCGCACATAAAATAATCAACGTATCCATCGGAGCGAAACCGGGAGAGAAGATACTCATCATCACCGAAGCTTCGAAGATGAGCATAGCCGAAAGCCTGGCGGCGGCGGCTTTCGCGGCGGGGTCGGAACCTATCATCACCGTAATGGTACCGAGGGAGACGGACGGCACCGAGCCTCCGGAACCGATAGCGGCGGCGATGCTCGCCAGCGACGCTTTCATATGCGTCGTGGGCAAGTCCATAACCCACACCAACGCGGTCAAGAAGGCAAAGGAGGCGGGCTCAAGGGGTGTCGTGCTCACCCAGTTCTCCGAGGACATGATGATCCACGGCGGCATCGAGTGCGATTTCGCGGCCATCGCCCCGGAATGCATGGAATTCGCCAAGGTGATGGCGGGCGCCAAGAAGATACACCTCACCACGCCGTTCGGCACAGACCTTACGTTCAGCGCGGAAGGCAGGAGGGGCAACGCGCTCTACTGCATGGTCAAGCCGGGGCAGTTCTCGACAATCCCCACGATCGAGGCCAACGTATCCCCGCTAGAGGGTACCCCAAGCGGCAAGATAGTGGCGGATGCCAGCGTTCCTTACATCGGCATAGGAGTGCTCAACGAGCCCGTCGTATGCGAGGTGAAGAACGGCTTCATCACCTCGATGACGGGAGGCAGCCAGGCTAAGAAGCTGTACGAGGACCTGCTATCGAAGAAGGACCCCAACTGCTTCAACGTGGCGGAGCTCGGAGTAGGGCTCAACCCGAACTGCTATTTCTGCGGCTTCATGCTCGAAGACGAGGGCGTAAGGGGCTCATGCCACATAGGGATCGGCACGAGCATCACCCTCGGAGGCACGGTGAAGGCGAAGAGCCACTATGACCTGATCATGACGAAAGCCACGATAAACGTGGACGGGCGCATCATAATGAAAGACGGCGTGCCCTGCATATTCGACTGACCCCGCAGACTACGACAAGAGCGGCGAATGCCTTCCCCGAGAGTCAACTCCGGGGAAGGCATTCCATTTTCAGCGGCGCACCCCGATGCCGGGGACCAAGAAAAGCCCACGTCAATGTACCGAATCCAGAACATGCCCCAGGTAGGGCTTAGTATGGTGTGGATTGAATTAAGTCATATCACGATCACGGAGGTGTAACCATTGCGGCAAAAGCGCCTGGCGGTCCTGGTTTTGGCGATAGCGTTCGCCCTCGTATGCGCAGGTTGCGAAAAGACGCAGACCTGGGCTTTCGACTTCACAACCGCTGAAAACGTCGACGGCTGGAATCCCGAGGACATAGGGGAAGGGAGCATAGAACTGGTTCCCGGGAAGGGGCTGCACCTGTACAGATACAGCGTATGCTCCCCGGTCGCGTTCACCGGCGATTTCACGGTAACGGTGGACTTCTCGCTCGACACGCTTCCCGATAGCTATGCCTACTTCGAACTCTACTTGGCAGACGGCATATACTGGGAGCCCGAAAACATGATCTACTGCGGCTTCTCGAACGTCGGGGCCGAGGATGCCGACGAGACCTGGTGGGTGAGCGACGAAGGAGCAGGTGGAACGGAGAACCCGATAGTCAGCATGCCTCCCGGCCCCGTCCCGTACCTGGACAGGAACGGGACCAATACGTGGCAGCTTGTGAAGACCGGCGATTGGTACGAAATCAAGCTCAACGGCAAGAGGATGACGAAATTCGGCTCCTCCTACTGCAGGGGCGACAAGTACTACGTAAGCCTGTATGCGGAAAGCGACTACGGGGATGTCTACTTCAGGAACGTAAAGGTGGACTATAAAGGATCGACGATCTAGGTACCCGGCTTGACGACGACGATTCTCGAAGCCCGGAGACGCTTTCGCAGCGGGTCCGGGCTTCGCCCTTCGAGAACGCTGCGCGGCCTTCGGAAAACGGGCGCAGGGGCGGGGCGGACTATGGGGAAGGCGAGCGTTTCGATGCTATAATCGCATTATGGATGCGTTGAATAATGAAGAGGTGGTGTTGGCACATGCACAGGAGGCCGGCCAGATGGACCGCAAACGACCTCTTGGGGAAGAAGGACCTCTCGCCCATGCCGGGCTTCCCGCTCGATGACGGAATAATCGAGGACGTCATCAGATACCATTCCGGGCTGCCCGGATACCGTACGACCCCGCTCCTGCCGCTTAGGAGGCTCGCATCGTCGCTCGGACTCGGCGGCATATGGGTGAAGGACGAATCGAAGAGGTTCGGCTTGAACGCTTTCAAGGGGCTGGGAGGCTCGTATGCGATAGCCCGCCTGCTCGGACGGTCGCTGGGGATCGAAGCGGGGAAGATCGGCTATGAACGGCTGAAAGAAGCGGCCCAAGGGGTGAAGCCTCATACTTTCGTGACGGCCACCGACGGCAACCACGGCAGGGGGGTCGCATGGGCGGCCAGGACACTGGGGCAGAAGGCAGTCGTCTTCATGCCTAAAGGATCTTCCCGGTCGAGGATAGACGCCATCGCCGGCGAGGGCGCCGAGGTCTTCGTCACCGATGTCAACTACGACGACACCGTAAGGGTCGCGGCGGCATATTCGGCCGAGAACGGCTGCTCGGTGGTGCAGGACCAGGCGTGGGAAGGGTACGAGGAGGTGCCCACCTGGATAATGTACGGCTACCTCACCATCATGGAGGAGATAACCGGCCAGCTTAAAGAATCAGGGGAAGGGATGCCCACGCATGTGCTACTGCAGGCGGGCGTAGGGTCGTTCGCAGGTAGCATGGTCGCATACCTGGACCATACCATGGGGCAGGACATGCCGAAGGTGGTTCTGATGGAACCCGAAAAGGCGGCCTGCCTCTACGAATCCGCGAAGTCCGAAGACGGCTGTATGGTCAACGTCACCGGCTCACTGGAGACCATAATGGCGGGGCTTTCCTGCGGGGAGCCCAATCCCATAGCCTGGGGGGTGACGAGAAGCAAGGCCGCGGCGTTCGTCTCGTGCGACGATGAGGTGGCGGCTTTGGGCATGCGGGTGCTGGGCAATCCGCTGGGTGACGATCCCAGGATAGTTTCCGGCGAATCGGGAGCCGTCGGTGCCGGCCTGTTGAAGCTGATGGCGAAGGAAGGCAGCCTTAGCGGACTGGGAGGGCGGCTGGGCCTTGATCCCTCGTCCAGGGTGTTGATGATAAGCACAGAAGGGGATACGGACCCTGACAGGTACAGGAAGATAGTATGGGAGGGCGCATGGCCCCTGGAACGGCGGTAGTAGCACCTAATAGGCGAAATCCTAAGCCGCGTGCCTCAGCCGGAAACGACCGACAGTACAGTAAAGGGGAGATAGCATGACACATCCAGACGCCAGGGATTTCTACATCGGGCGCGAGTACGACCTGCTAGATGGCAGGATATCGGGCGGGGAGGTCATGTACAACCCTTCGGACCTCACTACCCACGCGGTAGTGACCGGGATGACGGGTTCTGGCAAGACCGGGCTTTGCATAGGCCTGCTCGAGGAAGCCGCCCTTAAGGGGCTGCCCGCGATAATCATCGACCCGAAGGGCGATCTGACCAACCTCCTGCTCCACTTCCCCGACCTTGCACCGTCCGATTTCGAGCCCTGGATAGACCCCGACGCGGCGAGGTTGAAGGGCAAGAGCGCAAGGCTGATGGCCGAGGAGGCGGCGGCAGGCTGGGGTTCGAGCATCGATGACTGGGGGCTTTCCAGGGGGGCCCTGTCGACGCTGAAGGCCTTCTCGTTCGCCGTCTACTCCCCGGGTTCCACGTCGGGCATCCCGGTTAACATACTCTCCTCCTTCAAGGCCCCCGACATACCCTGGCAAGGCAACGAAGAAGCGCTAAGGGAGAGGATATCCAGTACCGTGACCGCCGTCTTGGGCCTCGTTGGGATGAAGGACGTGGACCCGTTGAGGTCGCGGGAGCATATCCTGATGTCGAGCATACTCGAGCATGCCTGGGCCTTAGGGGAGGACATGTCCATGGCGGAGCTGATCATGAGGGTGCAGGCCCCCCAGATGGACAGGCTCGGCGCCATGCCCGTCGAGATCTTCTTCCCGGAGAAGGACAGGATGTCGCTTGCGATGCTCCTCAACAACTTCCTGGCCTCCCCTTCCTTCAAGGTGTGGCAGCAGGGCCAGCCGCTTGACGTGGAGGACCTCCTCTACACGAAGGACAGAAGGCCGCGCCACAGCATATTCTACCTGGCGCACTTGAGCGAGAACGAGAGGATGTTCTTCGTCACGCTGCTCTTCTCAGCTGTCGAATCGTGGATGAGAAGGCAGAGGGGGACTAGCGGCCTGAGGGCCCTCGTATACTTCGACGAGATACTCGGCTACCTTCCTCCAGTAAGCAACCCTCCTTCGAGGAACGTCATGCTCAGGATGATAAAGCAGGCCAGGGCGTTCGGGGTGGGGCTGCTGCTGGCGACCCAGAACCCAGTCGACATCGACTACAAGGCGCTCTCCAACATAGGCACCTGGTTCATAGGCAGGCTCCAGACGGAAAGGGACAAGATGAGGTTGATGGACGGGCTTAAGACGCTAACGGGAGGGATGGATTCCTCCACCATCGGCGACATGATATCCAGCCTGGGCAAGAGGGTGTTCCTCATGAACAACGTGAACAGGCCCGGGCCGAAGGTGTTCCACGCGCGCCAGGTGCTAAACTACCTCGCGGGCCCCCTTTCAAAGGACCTGCTGCCGGAGCTGAACGCCCTTGCGGGGGCCGGTTACGCACCCGACGGGGGACGCATCGCGGGCGGGGCTAAGGGCGGTCCTGTGCTGAAGGAGGACGACGGGTTCCTCAGGATAAAGCCCTTGGTGCCCTCGAAAGTGGACGAGGCTTTCATACCCGTTGGCCTTGAGGCCTCCGAGGCCATAAAAGCGGCCGGAGCGGGCATGCCGTCGACCGTGAAGCCCGATGCCATAGCCTACATGCCCGCAATGGCGGTGCGGGCGGAAGTACGATACTCATCGCTCAAGTACGGGATCGACTCTACCGAGAAGATGACGTCCCTGCTGGAAGACGATCCATCAGGCAGGCCCGACTGGGAAGGCGGGCTCGTAGGGGCAGATGACAAGAACGCCTTCGACAGGGGGCCCATAAGGGACGCCCTGTTCGAGCAGCTCCCGGCTTGGCTTTCGGATCCGAGGAGCGTCAAGTCGGCGGCGGACGACTTCGCGGACTGGCTGTACAGGAACTCCAGGATGGACGTCTCGGCCAACGAGGGCCTGAAGCTCTACGCCGGCCCGGACGAGGACCGGAATTCCTTCACCGAGAGATGCCTCAGGGAGGCGGACAGGCTCATGGGCCCGGAGCTGGACAAGCTTGAGGACGCGTTCGGGAGGAGAAGGGACGCTCTCGAGGACAAGATCCGTAAGCAGGAAGGCGAGGTCCAGCTGAGGGAGCAGAACGTCAACCAGCGCACCATGGAGGCGATCGGTACGGCCGGCACCGTGATAGTCGGGATGCTCCTGGGGGGAAAGAAGAGGAGCCTCGGCTCTTCGATAACGAAGACGAGGATGACGACGGAGGCCAAGAGCGTCCTCACGAGGGAGAAGAAGGAGCTTCAGGGCCTGATGGACGACCTCAGGGAGCTGGAGGCGGATTTCGACAGGGCCCAGGACGACCTCGCCGCCAAATGGAAGAAAAAGGCAGACGAGATAACCGAGGTGCCCCTGATGCCGAGGAAGAGCGACATCTTCATATCGTTCTTCGGCGTCGCCTGGCTACCGTACTACGTTTTCAAGGAGGGTGCCTACACCAGGAGGCTAAGGGCGTTCGTCCTGGGACCGAGGCGCACCGGACGTACTTCGTGACATACATCGCGAATTGGGATGCCGGGCCGGTAACGGCGGGGAAGCCGCGAAAGCCGGGCGGATAGGGTGGTCTGATTGGAAAAGGTGCTGTTGATAGAGGACGACAAGCAGATCAGGCAGCTGCTGCCCCGCTATTTCGCGCGCGAGGGCATGGAGATGAGCACGGCCCCCACGGGATACGAAGGCCTTGACATGATATTCGAAAGCAGGCCCTCGCTTGTGATACTGGACGTCAACCTGCCCGACATAGACGGATGGTCGATACTGACAAGGCTCCGGAAGGGTCAGGACAAGGACCTGCCAGTGATAATGCTCACAGGCAGGAGTGATGTGCCCGACAGGCTGATGGGGCTGGACCTCGGGGCCGACGATTACATAGTGAAGCCGTTCGAGCCGCTGGAGGTGGTGGCCAGGGTGAAGGCCGTGCTCAGGAGGGCCGGCGGCGCGTCGAGGCAGGAAGGGACGATCGAGTTCGAGGGGCTCGCGCTGGACATCCACGGGAGGATGGTGACGAGGAACGGCAAGGAGGTGCCCCTTACGGCGAAGGAGTTCGACGTGCTGGCGGAGCTTGCGGGAATGCCCGGGAAGGTGGTCCCGAGGGCACGGCTGTACGAGAAGGCATGGGGCGAGGAGGCCGTATTCGACGACCATACCCTGGAAGTGCACATTAACAGGATAAGGACGAAGCTCGAAGCCGGCGACGGCATGAGCTACATAACAACCGTACGGGGCATAGGCTACAAGTTCGAGGTCGTGAAAGATGAGAGATGACAGGAAGGCCAAACCCACGCTGCTTGCCAGCTTCCTTGCCCACAGCGGCATGGCGGCGCTCATCGCGGCCGCGATAATGCTGGCGGCGGCGTTCTTCACAGCCGACAGGCTGGCCCTGGCGGGCGCCTCGGACGCGCTCGTGTCCGACCTGGACGGCATCGGCACCTTGGAGGAGTTCGCGTCGAGCTTCCCCGGCAGGGGCAGCAGGATAGCCCTGGATTCGACGGGCCAGCCCATATCCGGCGTGCAGAGCCCCGGCATGGGCATGGGAATGGGCATGATGGGCTACGGGATGGGATACGGCAGCCAGTCAAGGGGGACAGGCGCCAGGACCGAGGCAGAAGGATGGGACAGGAGCGAAGAGGTCGTCGACAGGGGGCGCCTCAGCGGATACGGCGATATACCCTGGGCGGAAGGAAGCACCGTATGGGCTGCGAAATCCATCGAGGAGCAGGGCCAAGGCACGGTGATACTGGTGACCTGGCGCAAGGCATCCTCCGTAAGGTCGGAGGGCTGGGCGCTCTACGTGATGGGCACGGCGGGCATAGCGGTGGCTTCGGGGCTGAACATGGCCCTGGCAGCAAGGGTGGCAAGGAGGCTGTCCGCCGGGCTTTCGTCGGTTGCGGAATCCAGCCGGAGGATGGCGGCGGGTGACTACCAAACGCGTTTCGGCCCCCAGGAGGTCGTCGAGCTGGACCAGATCGCAAGTTCCCTCGGGGAGCTGGCGGGGGACCTAAAGAGCAGGACCGCCGAACTCGTCGTCGAGAAGGAGAGGCTGGCGAAACTGGAACAGTCCCAGAAGAGGTTCATTGCCGACGCGTCGCACGAGATAAGGGCGCCGCTGGCCACGATGGCGATAACGCTCGACGCGTGGAAGGACAGGCTGCTCACCGACGAGGAGAAGGAAGACGCCCTGAAGCACGTAAGAGACGAGGTGGCCCGCCTCGGCGCGCTCGCAGAACAGCTGCTAGACCTTTCGAGGATCGAATCCGGACGCATCCCGATAAACATCGGAGAGCTCGACGTGGCGAAGGTGGTCGAAGACGTGGTCTCCTCATACCGGGGGCAGCAGGGAGCCGGTGTGTCCCTCATGAAAGAAGCGGCTCTGCCTAAGGCGATGGGCGACGAGCAGGGCCTGTTCAGGATCGTGCGCAACTACCTGGACAACGCGCTCGGGTTCACCCCCGAGGGCGGTACCGTATCGGTGAGGATAGCCGTAAAGGACGGCTTCGTCGAAGTCACGGTGGCCGACGACGGTCCCGGCATACCCGCCGAGGAGCTGGAGCATGTCTGGGACAGGTTCTCCAGGGCGGAGAGGCAGAGGTCCGTAGGGAGGCCGGGGACGGGGCTGGGGCTTGCCATCGTAAAGGCCGTCGCCGACGCCATGGGGGCCGAAGTCAGCCTTGAGAGCGTGGAAGGCGAAGGAACCGAGGCGAAAGTAAGGCTGAGGGTCCCGGCAGATTGTTGAGCCGCGGGTGAGACCCGCTTGAGCTTCCCTTGAGGTTGGGGTGGTATCTTCTAGTCGCATGGAAGACATGCCATCAACCTTAGGAGGAAGAGACAAGATGAAAAAGCATAGGAAAGTCACTTTAATGACGGTGGTAGCGCTCCTTGCCGTATTGGGCGCGGCGGTCGGCGCCAGCGCGATGATGTACAGGTACTCGAACCAGAGGTCGCAGGCGGCCGGTTGCGCGGCCTTCGCGACGGCCCCGCTGGGGACACTGACCGACGAGGAGAAGGCGAGCCTCGTCTATATGGCAGAGGAGGAGAAGCTGGCGCATGACGTGTACGTCGAGCTTGCGGATACATGGAAGTACAACGCGTTCTCGCAGATAGCGAACAGCGAGCTTAGGCACATGGGCAGCATATCGATGCTGCTTGCAAGGTACGGCGTCGCAGATCCTACGGAAGGGGCAAAGGAAGGCGCCTTTACGAACAAGGACCTGAAGGCGCTGTACGACAGGCTCGTGGCTGAAGGCAAAGCCTCTCTCGCCGCGGCGCTCAAAGTAGGCGCCACCATAGAGGACCTCGACATAGCCGACCTCGACAAGGCGCTCAAGACGATCAAGAACGAAGATGTGGCAAGGGTATACGAGAACTTGAAGGCGGGTTCCATGAACCATATGAACGCATTCTACACCCAGCTTAAGGCACAGGGCGGAGACTACAAGCCGCAGTACATCGGGGCCGACCTGTTCGCCCAGATGATCGAGGGCAGGGCCGGCTTTGCCGCCAACGGCCAGTGCGGCATGATGGCAGGGCGGACGATGCGCGGTGGTTACGGACAAGGCAGGGGGGCCAACTGCAACAACACGGGCTGTGTCTGCAGATAAGAATCAGGACCAAGACGGCGCGTCGCAGATGGATGCGCCGTCTTTGATTCCGGAATCATCGGGATCTGCTTGCTATATGCCCGTTTGAGCAGGCATACCGTCCTTGGTCCCGTGAAGCTGGCCATTTTCGGCTCCCTCATGCTGCCTAAGCGATATAAGATGCCTTATGGCCAGGTCCCAGGCGAGCACGGGCAGGTTCGGCTCCGTAAGGAAGAGAACGTAGAAGCAGTCCTTCGTCCTTATCATAAGCCTGTAGTCGGTGTTCGCCTAGAACTTTATAGAGTGGCATACGAGGATCTCATCCATGCGCAGCCTCCTCTGCCTGCCGTCATTGCCGGTATAGTCGATCCCTTCCCTGCTCAGAAGCGCCGGACCGATGCCGACGGGTTCGAACCTGTCACCTTCATGCGGCGCCGTTTTGACCGCTTCGCACTCGGCCTTCAGTATCGTGCCTCCCTTTGCGGCCCTGTCGAGTATGAGCTTCGCCCAGAAGTCCTTCTGCCAGTCGAACCATTTACGCATGTCGTCGTAGATCAATTCCGCACCGTCCGACGCCCTGAGGTTCAGCCTCGCGTCCACCGAGGCCGAATAGCCGCATTCCTTGCAGCTGATTGTATGCGCCGAGCTGTGCATGCAGTTTATCCCATGGCACGATGGGCAGCACCAAAGCAGAAGCTCCAGGCCTTTGGCCGGTTCGGGGCTCCCGTACTTGAACCTGCCGCCCTCGGCGCTCCTGAGCCAGTCGATGTCGCTGTGGCCCTGCTCGTGCTGCAAGAACCTGAGAAGGCCCTCGTCGTCCATGGAGGCTATCTGCTCCTCCGTCAGAATCAGGTCGTATTCGACCATGCACCTTCCGGAGCGGATCTTGGTCGACCAGTTGGGCTGTTTTGCGCATCCTCCCTTGAACTTCGCCCTCACGACGGGGATGCCCAGCAGCCTTACCAGCCTTGCGAAGTTCATCTGCAGGGGCTTGGAATCCCCAGTCCATGAGATCTCGCCCTCGGGGTACAGCAAGATGGCCCTTCCAGCGTCCCTTGCCTTTATCATGCCCCGTATGACTTTGGGGTCGGGGAGCCCGTGAGGTTTGAATATTACGCCAGAGTTCGTGAAGATGAGCCTCTTGTAGGCCTCCATGCGCTGGACGTCGTCGAACACCACGACGGGAAGCTCCCTTGCGTAGAGGGTGACTATCAGGCCGTCATAGGAAGTGATGTGGTTTGAGATCAGAAGGTAGGGAGGTTTCAAATCCTTCGGAAGCCTGTCGACTATGACGGGCCTCATGACCAGTCTCATCCAGAGCTTCGTGCCCGGTTTCATGACGCACCAGAACAACCTCATCGCCGGCTTCAACTTGAAATCCATCTGTGCTCCCCCTTAGCGGCCAGGATAGATAGTATAATCATCGCAGGAGGTGTACGCATGGGTCCTGAGACTTCGCGGCCGAAGGTCCTCCTCGGCATGTCCGGGGGCGTAGACAGCTCTGTCGCGGTCCACATCCTGAACGAAAGAGGCTTCGACGTGACCGGCCTGATGCTGGTCACAGGGTCGGTTTCGCCGGATTCGGTCGAAAGGGCCCGCTCGGCCGCCTCGCGCTTCGGCATAACGTTGATTATAAAGGATATGAGCGATGAATTCGACCAATTAGTGGTGAATCCCTTCATCGCGGCCTATGCTGCAGGCCTTACCCCGAACCCGTGCGTGATGTGCAATCCGCGCTTCAAGTTCAGATGCCTTAAGGAGACCGCCGACGCGTGCGGCATCGACCGCATAGCCACCGGGCATTTCGCGAAGATGGTGCATACCGGCGCGGGCGCGTTCGTGGCGATGGGCGCATCGCCGAAGAACGACCAGTCATATTTCCTGTACGCGCTGCCCGCAGAGATAAGGCGGCGCACGGTCTTCCCGCTCGGGGACATGGGCAAGGATAGGGTAAAGGAGCTGGCAGAGCAGCTCGGCCTTGGCTTTTCGGGCGTGAGGTCGTCCCAGGAGGCCTGTTTCCTTAAAGGCGGCCTCAAGGAATGGCTGTCGGAGAGGATGCCCGGGATGCTTGTGCCTGGCCCGGCCTATGATATCGCGACGGGAGGGTTCGTGGGCACCCACAGCGGCTCTCTCGGCCTGACCCTCGGGCAGAGGAAAGGGCACGGTGTCGCGAGGGGCGAAAGGGCCTACATAGCTGGGATAGACCACTCGCTTAACGCCATATACCTCGGCGATAAAGAAGACTGCCTCGTCAGTGAGGTCACGGCCGGAAAGCCGGTGCTGGGAAAGGCCACGATGCGGGAGCTGGAAGGCGGCATGGAGCTCACTGTGAGGACCAGGTCCTCAATGGTGCCGGTAAAGGCCGAAGTCCGCGTCGAGGAGGGGATGCTCCTCGCCAGGACGCATGAGCCGGTATGGGCCCCGGCCTCCGGACAGAGCCTCGTCTGCTACGACGAGGATACTATAGCCTGCGGCAGTGTCATCTCCGAACAGAAAAGCCCGCCATGCGGCGGGCCCTACATCACCAGATAAACGTTCCTATCCGATCATCACATGCTCCTCGGGGAAGGATACCTTCACCTTACCGGTGCTCGCCCTGTAGTTCAGGGCTACGGCGAAGGTGAGGGGGCCGAGCCTGCCGATGAGCATCGTGACAATCAGAGTCAGCTTGCTCGTGTCGCACAGGCCGGGCGTTATGCCCCTTGACAGCCCCACCGTGCCGAAGGCCGACACGACCTCGAACAGCATGTCCAGAAGCGGCGCATCGTCGACCATGGACATAATGAAGACGCCTGCGAGTACCACGGCTGCAGCCAGCAGCACGACGGCCGTGGCCCGCACCACCTGCTCCTTCGGGATGCGCCTTTCGTAGTACTCGACGTTGTCGTCTCCTTTGATCGTGGCCATGATGCCAAGGATGAGCACACCCGCGGTCACCGTCTTGATGCCGCCTCCAGTGGAGCTGGGTGATGCGCCCACGAACATCAGGAGCATCACGACCATCACCGTCGGCGCCCTCAGCGCCCCGATGTTCAAAACGTTGAATCCGGCGGTCCTCGGGGTTATCGACATGAATATCGAGTTCCACACCTTATGGACGGTCGGCAGCCCTTTCAGCGTCTCGGGGTTGGTATACTCAAGCGCGAAGACAGCTGCCGCGCCGACGGCCAGCAGTATAGCGGTTATCGTGAGCACAAGCCTCGTATGTATCGATATGCGCGTGTTCTTGCTGGAACCTAGCGCCATCACTTCCGCGAGCACCGGGAAACCTAGTCCTCCCAGCACGATCAGGATGCCTATGACCATGGGCACGTAGCCGTCCTTTATGAAGTAGGAGAGGTTGCTGAACGGCCCGCTGAAGTTGCCGAATATATCGAAGCCCGCGTTGCAAAACGCCGAGACGGCCTCGAATACGCTGGCGAAGACCGCCTCCCCCAGAGGCAGCAGGTCCTTCAGCCTGAGGAAAAGCAGCAGCGCCCCGGTGCCTTCGATGAACAGCGTAAGGCCTATCACCGTCTTCGTCAGCTTGACCAGGCCGTGTATGCTGAACTGGTTGTAGGATTCTTGCAGCAGCAGGCGGCTCCTGAGGCCTATGCGCCTTCCCAGAAGTACGAATATCATGGTGGCCATCGCCATGAAGCCGAGGCCTCCGACCTGGATCAGGAGCATTATCACGACCTGACCGAAGCGCGTGTACGTTGTCGCGGTGTCCACCACGACAAGGCCCGTGACGCACGTGGCGGATGTGGATGTGAACAGCGCGTCTATGAACCTTACCGGTTTTTCGTTCACGTTTGAGACCGGGAGCGTAAGGAGTATGCCTCCGACCAGGACTATCACTATGAAGCCCAACACGAGGAACCTGGACGGGGACATCTTCTTGAACCTGAGGTCGAGGCTTGAGAGAGTGCCTCTAAGAGTCCCGGGCTTTTCCGATTTGTACAAGATAAAACCTCCGTGGCCGGCCTCTTTGACCTTCAGTGGGCCCGGCGGGCGCCGTCCGCCTTGTGGAGCCTAACCGGGTGCCGTCATCAATTGGAGGCTTCCTAAAACCGGCCTTCTTCAATTCCATAATATTCAACAACAAGGATAGGCGTTAGTCAACATAAATCGGTGCCCTCTAGCAGTATGTACTTAACGAAAACGATTTGCATATTGCCTCATGGCGAGCATTAAGTGTAAAATATCTATTGCGGCTTTGACCGTACGTCGTGGTGGGTGTAGCTCAGGTGGCTAGAGCATCAGATTGTGGCTCTGAGGGTCGTGGGTTCAAGTCCCATCATCCACCCCATACGTTGATGTTGGGCTTCGAAAGGATTGCGGAAATAGCTCAGCGGTAGAGCATCGCCTTGCCAAGGCGAGGGTCGCGGGTTCGAATCCCGTTTTCCGCTCCAGTGGTTTCTTGTCGGCGGCGGAGTAAATCGCCGCCGCTTATAGTTTATCAGGAACCGGCTTCGCCGGAGCAAGAGGTGCGTCAGATGTTGAAGGTTAACTTTGTTGGCAAGGCGGCGAGCGTCGCGACGATAGAGGTGGTAATCGACCGGGAGACCGCCGTCAAGGCGATAGACGATGCGATCACAAGCCTGGGAAAAAGGGTGAGGATACCCGGATTCCGCCAGGGCAAGGCCCCCAAGGCCATGGTCGAGCGCTACGCCGGAAGGCCCAGCGTCCTGCAGGAGGCGCTAGAGGACATAGTCACGGCGTCCTACAGGCAGGCCGTCAAGGACAACGGCCTCAGGCCGATAGCCGACCCGGAGTTCGAGGGCCTCGACAAGGTGGACTTGGAATCCGGCAAGGAAGAGTCGTTCAAGATGATGATCATGGTCGAGCCCGAAGTTAAGCTCCCAGACTACAAGGGATTCAAGATGGACAAGGCCATAAAGCCCGTGACCGACGAGGACGTGGACAAGGAGCTGGACGGATACCGCGAACAAGTCGCGCAGTACATCCCGTCGAACCGCGACAAGGTGGAAGACGGCGACATGGTCACAATAGATTTCAAGGGCATCCTCAACGAGGGGACGCCCGAAGAGGAAGTGTTCGAGGGCGGGACGGCCGAGAAAATCGACCTGCTGATAGGGTCTGGCCAGTTCATACCGGGCTTCGAAGAGCAGCTCGTAGGGGCTGCCAAAGGCGCGGACGTGGACGTGAAGGTGAGCTTCCCCGAGGAGTACGGCGCAAAGCACCTCGCAGGCAAGCCAGCTACTTTCAAGTGCAAGGTTAGGGAGATCAAGGACAAGCTTGTCCCCGAGAAGGACGACGAGTTCGCGAAGAAGCTCGGCTTCGATAAGATCGAGGAGCTCAGGGGGGCCTTGAAGCACGGCATGGAGCACAGGAACTACGACAGCGCCGTAAGGGCGCTCGGAGTAGAGGCGCTCAACAAGCTGACGGACGGGGCGGAAGTGGAGCTTCCCGCCGCGATGGTCGAGGATGAGGCTGCCGATATGCTGAACGACCTGGCAAGGCGCGTAGAGGAGCAGGGGCTGAAGTGGGACGAGTACCTTAAGTCGCGCTCGACTACGCAGGATGCCATGCTCGAGGACATGAGGCCCAAGGCCGAAGCCGCCGTAAAGCAGCACCTTGCGGTGCGAGAGCTGCTCTCTTCGAACGATCTGAGGGTGAGCGCCGCGGAAGTCGACAGGGCCATAGAGATGATGGCAGGAAGGCCCGGGGAGACGAAGCCGGCCGACGTGAAGAAGCTCAAGGAGAACGAGAGGGTGCGCTCCTCGGTCGGAAGGCTGGTGGCCCAGGACAAGGCCATAAGGTTCCTTTCGGGCGTTTGCGATGCGGATCCCGAGGCGGGCAAGTGCAAGCAGCACCACGACCACGGCCACGAGGAGCACGAGGAACACAAGGAAGAGTCCCACGAGAATGCCGGGAACGAAGAGTCGGACAAGGAATGACGTCCTACGGATCCTGAAAGGAAGGAGGCCTGCCGATGGGCTTCATACCCTACGTGGTGGAACAGTCCAACAAGGGCGAAAGGGTCTATGACATATACTCCAGGCTGCTCAAGGACAGGATAATCTTCCTGAACGGCGAGATAGACATGCAGACCTCGGACCTGATAATAGCCCAGATGCTGTTCCTTCAGGCAGAAGACCCCGAGAAGGAGATCAGCCTCTACATAAACAGCCCCGGCGGATCGGTGTACGCCGGGATGGCGATATACGACACGATGCAGTTCATAAAGCCCCCGGTGGCGACGTTTTGCGTCGGGATAGCGGCCAGCATGGCATCAATAATCCTTATGGGCGGGGCGAAGGGCAAGAGGTACGCCCTTCCCAACTCCAGGGTGCTGATACACCAGCCGCTCGGCTCGGCTGCGGGCCAGGCGACGGACATAGAGATACACGCCAAGGAGATCCTGAAGCTCAAGGAGCTGGTGAAGGAGATCATCTCCAAGCATACCGGCAAGAGGGCGGCCACCGTGGCGGCGGACATCGAAAGGGACCGCTTCATGACGGCCAAGGAAGCAATCTCGTACGGGATCATAGACAACATACTCGAAAGCAAGGCCTAGAGGGCCAAGGAGGTCGGCTGTCAGCCAATGCCCAGGAAAGGTTCAAGAGAAGGCGAGAACAAGGCGCTCGTGTGCTCCTTCTGCGGCAGGAGCGAGGAAGACGCAGGAGGCCTCATAGCGGGGCCCAGCGTATCCATATGCCCCGACTGCGTACGCCTTTGCAGCATGATACTGGAGAAAGAATCCGAGGACGGCAAGCATTTCGAGCCCAAGCTGGTGAAGCCGAGCGAGATCAAAAAGGCGCTGGACCAGTACGTCATAGGCCAGGAAGATGCGAAGAAGGTCCTCTCAGTGGCCGTATACAACCATTATAAAAGGGTGCTCGCGAAATCGAAGGGCCTGGTAGACGGGGTGGAGCTGCAGAAGAGCAACATCCTCATGCTTGGTCCCACCGGCAGCGGCAAGACGCTGCTCGCCCAGACCCTGGCCAAGGTGCTGGACGTGCCATTTGCCATCGCCGATGCCACATCCCTCACGGAAGCGGGATATGTCGGCGAGGACGTCGAGAACATATTGCTCAGGCTCATCCAGGCGAGCGACTGGGACGTGAACAAGGCGAGGTTCGGAATCGTCTATATAGATGAGATCGACAAGATCGCAAGGAAGACCGAGAACCCGTCGATAACGAGGGACGTATCCGGCGAGGGCGTACAGCAGGCCCTCCTTAAGATACTCGAGGGGACCGTGGCGAACGTGCCGCCCGCGGGGGGAAGGAAGCACCCGCAGCAGGAGTACATCCAGATCGACACCACCGACATCCTCTTCGTATGCGGCGGGGCCTTCGACGGGCTGGAGAAGATAATCGAGCGCAGGACAGGGGCGAAGACGCTTGGTTTCACCGCCGAGGCGAAGCCGAAGAGCCATGCCATGGCGTCGGACCTGCTGAGGCGGCTGCTGCCCGAGGACCTTCTGAAGTTCGGGATGATTCCCGAGTTCGTAGGACGCATGCCCGTCGTAGTGACGCTTGAGGAGCTGGGGATGGACGCGCTCGTCGAGGTCCTGACGAGGCCGAGGAACGCGCTCACCAGGCAGTACAAGGCCTTGATGTCCATGGAGGGCGTCGAGTTGGAGTTCACCGACGATGCCATAGCCGCGGTGGCCGAAAAGGCCGCAAAGCTGGGCACAGGCGCAAGGGGATTAAGGGCGATAATGGAAAACCTGATGCTGGACATAATGTTCACGGCCCCGGACAGGCCGGAAGTGAAGAAGATAAAGATCGACAGGGACGCCGTGGAGAGATACTCCGAAGCGGTGAAGAAAAAGAGCGCGGCCAGGGTGAAGACCGCTTAAGCTCAGGCCCGGCGTCCGGTCGAGAAGACATAAGGACGGCCGGGCTTTAGATTCCCTAAGAGGTTATCGGCCCCGCCGGTCGAATATATAATCATGGAACCATGGCGCATTTGTCTGCGTTATGTAAACCAGGAGGTGCACTCAAATGACACACAGGACAATCGACGA
>MWDF01000027.1 GCA_002070415.1 Firmicutes bacterium ADurb.Bin153 | reverse complement strand
CTGCTATCATGGCGACCCTTCTGAACTGCCTGTACATCTACTTAGTCCTCCCTTCTATTGTATGGATTGCTCCGCTAAGTACGTTATAGAAGACCTTTCGCGGCCTATCTGAGGAATTTGCCGACGCCTTCCTTGGCCAGCTCGTTGAAACCCGGCATGCCGGTGAGCACGGGCGCGTCGCCGCGCACGTCCCTTTCGGCGTCGAAGACCGATAGCAGCGTGTTGAGCGCGACCGCCACTCTAAGCCCCAGTGGCCTGGATGCGTCGTTGACCACGTCCGCGGTCATCGAATCCTTTCCCATGCCAGGGTTTCCGGTCTCGATAAGGTAAGGGTCCAGGTCCTTTACATAGTCGCCCCATTCCCTGTGTGTGAGGCCCCTTACGTCGGACGAGGGTTCCAGCGTCTTCAGGGAAAATCCGGCGTTCAGCTCCATGTACACCATCGCCATGGCGCCTATCTGTATGTTCTTGGGGTTCGTGACCAGCATCCACTCGAGCCTTCCTCCTGGGTCGGCCTCGTGGAAGTCCATCCCGATCGTCACCCCCTCGGCGGATATGAGCTGCATGATCGCATAGGCCAGCTGCTGGGTGAGGGTCCCGTCGGCCTTGCCGGGGTAGTTCCTGTTGAGGTTCCTCGCCTCGTTGCCGGCCAGTTCCTGGCCCGTGGGGTAATGCTGGTACTTCTCGGGGTCCGGCTCCTGGAAGTCCGCCCTGGTGTCCCTTGCGCCGTACTTGAACTTCCTCTCCCCGCTGGGCGTCGTGAGGCTGATCCACTCTATGGGCGTCCTTGTGTCCTTGTTCGCGGACGCCGCGTTGTTCGCATGAGTCAGTACGATGAGCCTTCCTCTCGTGACGATGCCCCTTTCGATGATCAGGGTAGCCGTCATGATCCCGGAGATCTCGTTGGCATGGGTGCCGCCTAGCACCAAAGCCGTCGGGCCGGGCTTGCCGCTGTCCATGATGTAGACCTTGGTGTCCACCGGCGTGCGGGCTATGGGCTCGAAGTAATCCGAAAGCCACCTCATCCCGGTGACGCCCACACCCGGCCTCTCATCGTGTATGATAGGCTCCGGCAGCGTGCCGGCGGCCCCGGCGACGAAGGCCGACAATGCCATCAGCACCAGGATCGTCGCTATGATGCATCTTGAATAGCGCATCGGGGTATCCTCCAATCGATGAATGACCTCTCGTTATTTCGCCAGGACGGCCTTTAGGGCCTGGGCCACCAGTGTCCTTATGGAACCTCCGTCCGGGATGTCGACGATGACCAGCTCGGCGCCCTTCTCCTGTGCCATCTTGTCGAAGTAGCCGTCCTTGTTGCTGTCGGGTATCGCCACAAGCATGTGAGCTCCCACCGCCGCCAGCTCCGTGAACTTGTCCGAGCTCGCCCCGCGCCTGGTGGCCCCTCCCATGTGTACGATGATCACATATGCGTCGTTCTTGACGGCGAGGCTCGTCAGGGCCTTCACCCTGGCCTCTTCGGCCGCGTCGTTTATGCTGGCCGCGGTCATCCCCTTGCCGCTGTAGCCTACCACGAAGATCAGCGTCTTCATGTCGGCGCAGTTCTCCGCCTTGAGGACGGTGTCGAATTTCACCGGCACGCCCATGGCCTTGTTGAGAAGGATGTCCAGCATCATCCCGTCCGGACCCTGGCCGCTCGTAGTCATGTAGATCGGCTGCGAAGGCTTCGGTGCCGCCGCTGCCGCTCCGACCATGGTGCCCAGGATGAGGATAGCTGACAGTAACACGATGATTCTACGCAAGTCGTTCTCCTCCTTATGGTATTGTTCTTCATTCTCATACCCATTAAATATTAACCTACCGTGCCCCCATTTCCTCCTAGCCGAGGAACCCGGAGCATACTTTTGCGGCCTTCTCCAATACTATCGGTATCTCCTCGGCCGTGAACATCCGGCTCGTGACGGCCCTCAGCTTGTAAGGCGGCCTCGTGGTCATCTTGACGCCCTGCGCGGAAAGTCGCTCCGCGAATGCATCGGATCCTATGCCCAGCTTCGATACGTCGAATACGACGATGTTCGTCACGACCGTCGAGAGGTCCACCGCGATTCCCGGTATCTTGGACAGTCCTTCGGCCAACGCCCTTGCGTTCGAATGGTCCTCGGCGAGCCGGTCGACCATCTTCTCCAGCGCGACGATTCCCGCCGCGGCTATTATGCCCGCCTGCCTCATCCCCCCGCCGAGCATCTTCCTGTACTTCCTAGCGCGGGATATGAAATCCCTCCTTCCGGCGAGGACGGAGCCGACAGGAGCGGACAGCCCCTTCGACAGGCAGAACTGCACGCTGTCGAAATAGGAGGCGATCCGGGAAGCGTCTACTCCCAGCGCGATCGCGGCGTTGAATATCCTGGCGCCGTCAAGGTGCATAGGAAGGCCGTGCCTGTCCGCCACATCCTTTATGCCTGCAAGCCTTCCGAGGTCGTATACGGTGCCGCCTCCCCTGTTGTGCGTGTTCTCCACGCAGATCAGCGCCGGCGGCGCGTAGTGGATGTTGGCCCCCCTTATAGAATCCTCTACCTGCTTGGGGTCCATGAGACCGTTCTCGCCTCTTACCGACCTGGGGACCATGCCCCCCAGGGCCGAGAGCCCCCCTACTTCGTAGTAGTAGATGTGGCACTCGGATTCCAATATGACCTCGTCGCCCCTCTTGCAGTGGGTGAGCAGCGCGGTTATGTTGCCCATGGTGCCCGACGGGACGAACAGCGCGGCCTCCTTGCCCATCTTCGCTGCTGCCAGGGCCTCCAGGGCGTTGACGGTCGGGTCCTCCCCGAAGACGTCGTCTCCGACCGGGGCGGAGCCCATCGCCTCCCTCATCTCCTCGGTAGGATGGGTCGTCGTGTCCGACCTCAGCTCTATATAGTCTTTCATTCCCCTTCTTCCCCCTATCCGCCGGTGGCCCCGAGGCCGCCTCGGCTTTACCGCGGACCTAGTCCACGGGTATGGTCGAACCTATCGCCATCGCCATGTAAGCTGCCGTGACGACTATCCTAAAGGCCGCAGAGCCGAACTTCCCCATGCTCCAGTCCGCCGTCCTTTGCTCCCTCGAGTTCTTGAACGCCGGTATCAGCGTGAATACCAAGACGAGCGCCGTTGCGCCTCCCGCCAGCTTGAGCATCTCGATGAACTCTCCTCCGAAGAAGACCATCGCGACGGCCGGCAGCGTCGAGCACAGCCAGGCGAGGATGCCGCTCTTGAAGCCGAGCTGTTCCATGGTTATGTCCTTCATGGCGTACGACACGGACCAGAAGCTCGTGGCCATGGCGAGCCAGATGAACGCCGAGCCTACCAGGCCGGATATGCCCCCTACCTCCCTGGACCATCCTACGATGGCCACCTGGGTCGCCCGCTCGTTAACGCGCATCACCGATGCCGCTATAACGACCGTAATCGCAAGGTTTGCGAGCAGTCCCAAGAAGATGGCCCTGCCGGCCCTCTTCCCGTCCCCTCCCAGGCCCTGGACCACCTGCGGCACCGCAAGGTACGATCCCAGGCAGAACATGAGCATGCCGTAAAGCGCAAGCCATGCGTCCCCGCCGCCTTCCATGACCGCCACTTCCACGGCCCCGTTCGAAGAAGCCAGGGCTATGTACGCCGTTATGCCGGCCATGCCCATAAGCGCCGCCTTCTCGCCGATGCCCATCGACTTGATGCCAAACAGCACTATCAGCGCGCAGACGACGTAGAAACCGGCGGCTCCCGCCCAGACCGGCACACCCCACCCGGCGCTTACGGAAGCGCCGCCTACCATGTACGCGGCGAGGTTCGAGAGCGTGCCTATGAAGATGAGCCCGTAGAACAGGTATATGAGCGGCTTCCTGCCGCGAAACAGGAACTTGTCCAGTATGGAAAGCACCTGTCGCCCCGGGGTCTTCAAAGAAGCCTCCAGTACCATTAGGTGCAGCAGCAGCGCCGACGCGAAGGCGACGAGCGCGACAATCGCAAGAGGGACCAGGCCGACCTTCGATGCCAGGTATGGAACGGCCATCACGCCTGCGCCGATCCCGTTGCCGGCGACGATGGCTACAGCCTCAAAGTCGGTTATGCTCTTCCCCGCTTTCATGTCTACCCCCATGCTCACTGCCGGCTATACCAGCCTGATGCAGAACCTCTTGCACGCGAAGCCGCAGTATCCGCACGCGACGCACAGGTCCTGGTCGGCCACGGCTTTGCCGTCAGCTATCCTCATCGCGCCCGAAGGGCACGCCTTGACGCAGTCCCCGCAGCCAGCGCAGGCCCTGAGCACGAAAACCCTGAGGCCTTCGCGCTTGAGCCTTACGGCCTCCCCGTCGACGCTCCCGCCTCCGAACAGCGCCACATTGTACCTGATCTCATCCGCGGTCGTCATGCCGACAGCTATCGAAGAAAGGTACGGCCTTGCGAGCGCGTAGGCGAACGCCTCGTCGCTCTTCGGTATGAGCAGTCCCCCGGCGAGGCTCTTCATCCCGAACAGCCCCTTACCGGCATCATAGGCCCGCCTGCACGCCTCGTCCATGTCTTCGGCCGTCCCGTCGGGAAGGCCCTTGCCGAGCATGTTCACCAGTGGGTGGCATATGTCGATGTCCGGGCAGGCGGCGGCCTGCCTCACCCCGGCGACGAAATGGCTCGACAGGCCGACGGCCTTCACCATTCCGCACGCTTTCGCCTCGAGCAGGCAGTCCAGCGCCCCGCGGCGCTCTTGAATGCCGTCGTTTGGGCCTCCGCAGCCGTGCATCAGGAAGCTGTCTATGGTCTCCATGTCCAGCTCCCGCCTAGCCTTCTCGATGGACTTCTCCATCTCGGGATAGGTCTTCGCCGGTGATTTCGTATTCACCGCGAAGCCGGGCCTCATCCTGGCGGCAAGTCGTACGTGCTCGTACGTGGCATAGCCCTCGGCGGTATCCACGAAGTCCACGCCCATGTCGAGCGCGTAGGCTATCGCGTCCGCGCCCTTTACTGGGTCGATATCCAGCTGTCTCATCGTGAGTGTGCCGAAACAGAGCCTAGAGACTTCGATGCCGGTACTTCCAAGCTTCCTTCTCTCCATGCGCCCTCCGGAAGAAATGGATTTAGACCATTATATCATCCCTTGAATCCTGCTTGTCAGCCACCGCGCCGATACATGGGCCGTTATCGCCGGGGTCCCGCATCCGATGTAATCCGTGTGAATCGTTGGGTTTCGCATTGTATATAGAATCGTGCATAACGTTTGTGACTTCCGTCTCAAATACAAGCTATAATACCGAATAGGACCGTAAATCCCCCGCCTTATCCACCCTTTGAATATACCTTTCGTGTACTACTGTTGACATTCGTCTGATATAATAGGTAATTGTGAGAATAGTTGCCTAAAAACCAATTATACCAGGACTTATATGATACAGGGGTGATTTCGCGTGTCGGAAAACAAGCTCATCAAGGACCTTTCCGCCAGGCGTGACAAGGTCAGGCTAGGCGGCGGGACCGAAAGGATCGCCAAACAGCATGAGAACGGAAAGCTTACCGCAAGGGAGAGGCTGGAGAGGTTTCTGGACCCCGGCAGCTTCGAAGAGCTTGACATGTTCGTAAGGCACCGTTGCTCCGACCTGGGCATGGACAAGCAGGACCTGCCCGGCGAAGGGGTAGTGACCGGACACGGGACGGTCGAAGGCAGGCAGGTGTTCGTCTACGCGCAGGACTTCACGACCATGGGAGGCTCCCTTGGCGAGATGCACGCAAAGAAGATCTGCAAGGTCATGGACCTGGCTCTTAAGACCGGGGCTCCTTGCATAGGCATCAACGATTCCGGCGGCGCGAGGATCCAGGAAGGTGTCGACGCGCTCTCGGGCTACGGGCAGATCTTCTACAGGAACGTGATCTCCTCGGGCGTCATACCGCAGATATCGGTCATAATGGGACCTTGCGCTGGAGGCGCTGTGTACTCCCCCGCGCTCACCGACTTCGTTTTCATGGTCAAGGGCGCGAACATGTTCATCACCGGCCCGCAGGTTATCAAATCCGTGACGGGCGAGGACGTCAGCGCAGAGCAGCTGGGCGGTGCCCTCACCCACAACCAGACGAGCGGCGTGGCGCACTTCATGTGCGAGAACGAGGACGAGACCTTCACGATGATCAGGAAGCTGCTGTCCTTCCTGCCCTCCAACAACCTCGAAGAGCCCCCGCTGGGAGACATGAGGCCGGTCGGGCCCGTCGAACAGCTCAAGTCCGTGGTCCCGCCGGAGCCCAACAAGGCATACGACATAAGGGACATCATCAACGGCTTCGTGGACGACGGAGATTTCCTGGAAGTACAGCCCCTCTATGCGATGAACATCGTGGTCGGCTTCGCCAAGGTCGCCGGCCAGAGCATAGGCATAATCGCCAACCAGCCCAAGGTGCTGGCGGGGTGCCTTGATATCAACGCCTCCGACAAGGCGGCGCGCTTCATCCGCTTCTGCGACGCTTTCAACCTCCCCATAGTGAACCTGGTCGACGTACCCGGCTTTCTGCCAGGCACCAACCAGGAATACGGCGGCATCATAAGGCACGGCGCGAAGATGCTCTACGCATACTCCGAAGCCACCGTGCCCAAGGTTACGATCATAGTCAGGAAGAGCTACGGCGGGGCGTATCTTGCGATGTGCAGCCGCGATCTGGGCGCCGACTACGTGGCCGCATGGCCCAACGCCGAGATCGCCGTGATGGGACCGGACGGCGCCGCCAATATAATCTTCCGCAGGGAGATCGAAGCGGCCGAGGACAAGAACGCCAAGCGCAAGGAGAAGATCGAGGAATACCGCGACACCTTCGCCAATCCTTATGTCGCAGCTTCCAGGGGCTACATCGATGACGTCATCGATCCGGCCGAGACGAGGGTGAAGATAGCCAAGGTGCTCGACATGCTCTCCTCGAAGCGCGAGAGCCGCCCTGCCAAGAAGCACGGCAACCTGCCGGTATGACGCGGCGGACGGAGGTATAGGATATGGATAACATCGGATTGGGAATGAGTACGACCGGCCTGGGGATGCTGATAGTGTTCCTCGGCCTCGTATTCCTCATGTTCATAATGCTGGGCCTTGCGGGCATCAGCAAGATCGGCGGCAAGAAGCCCGCGGCTGCCGTCAGTGCCGAGCCTGCAAAGGCGGCCCCGAAGGCGGACGGCATCACAGCCGTCGCACCCGAGCCCGCAAGGACCGTCGCGGAAACCGTAGTGCGTCCGGCGGCCGGAGGCGGCGCCGACGAGATAGCGGCCATTTCGGCCGTTATGGCGATAATGATGTCCGAGGGCATAAGCGGCCAGGTCACGGCCGTAAGGCCCATCGGAGCGAAGATCAACACTTGGGCCCTGGCGGGCCGCAGGGACCTTATGGCCGGCAGGCTGTAGATCCGCCCGATATATTATGCTTTTTAGGAGGTCGTACCCTTGAGAAAGTTCAAAGTCAACGTCAACGGCAATCTATATGAAGTAGAAGTAGAGGAACTGGGCGGAACCGCGACCTATCAGACGGCACCCGCTCCCCAGCCCAGGGCGGCAGCGCCCGCGCCGGCTCCTGCACCCGTTGCGGCACCTGCGCCGGCTCCTGCGGCGAAGGCTCCCGTGGCAGGAGGAGCCGGCCTCATATCCTCACCCATGCCCGGAGTCATCAAGGACGTAAGGGTCAAAGTAGGAGATGTGGTAGGGCCCGATACGATAGTCGTCATACTCGAGGCGATGAAGATGGAAAACGAGATCTTCGCCGGTATGAGCGGAAAGGTCACTGCAGTGCACACTTCGAGGGATGCTTCCGTGAACACTGACGAACCGCTCGTGACTATCGGATAACCACCTGAAAGGGGCGATTCCATGCAGGCCTTCATAGACTTCGTGAAGACCACCGGCTATTATGCGATAACATGGCAGCAGGCCGTGATGTTGTCCATAGCCTGTTTGCTCTTGTATCTTGCGATAGTCAAGAAGTTCGAGCCTTTGTTGCTGTTGCCGATAGCGTTCGGCATGCTCCTGGCCAACCTGCCCCTTGCGGGGCTGATGGAGGGCCCGACCGAGGTAAACGGGCAGTTCCAGCCGGGAGGCCTTCTCTACTACCTTTACCAGGGAGTCAAGCTCGGCGTCTATCCTCCTTTGGTGTTCATGGGCGTGGGCGCTATGACGGACTTCGGTCCTCTTATCGCCAACCCCAAGACGATACTTCTCGGAGGGGCGGCCCAGCTGGGGATCTTCCTGACCTTCATAGGGGCGATACTCTTGGGCTTCAACCCCCAGGAGGCCTCCTCCATAGGCATCATCGGAGGCGCCGACGGGCCCACCGCGATATACCTGACCACAAAGCTGGCACCCCACCTTCTGGGGCCTATCGCGATAGCCGCGTACTCCTACATGGCGCTCGTTCCGATCATCCAGCCTCCCATCATGAGGGCCCTCACCACCAAGAAAGAGCGCATGGTCGTGATGGAGCAGCTGAGGCCCGTATCGAAGTTCGAGAGGATCATCTTCCCCATCGTGACGACGATAACGGTCGGAATGCTGGTCCCCTCCGCGGCGGCCCTGGTGGGCGCGCTAATGATGGGCAACCTGTTCAGAGAGGCAGGAGTGGTCGAAAGGCTGTCCAAGACCTCGCAGAACGACCTCAACAACATCATAGTCATATTCCTGGGGACGACCGTCGGTGCGACCGCGTCGGCCGAAAGGTTCCTCACCGCGCAGACCCTTAAGATAATCGTGATGGGACTGTGCGCCTTCGCTGGCGGCACAGCAGGCGGCGTCCTGCTCGGGAAGCTCATGTACTGGATCACGGGCGGCAAGGTCAACCCGCTCATCGGCTCCGCCGGAGTGTCGGCCGTGCCGATGGCAGCAAGGGTGTCCCAAGTCGTGGGCCAGAAGGACAATCCCAAGAACTTCCTGCTAATGCATGCGATGGGGCCCAACGTGGCCGGCGTCATAGGTTCGGCGATTGCTGCTGGCATACTGCTGTCACTGTTCGGCCCGAAATAGGCCGATAAGGAAAGGTCCGGGCGGATGACCCCCGGACCTTTCTATATGCTCTTTTTGGCAGAAGGGCCGCGTAACACATTACCGATACGTCAGGCGAATCGGGGCCGGCGCTGGTCTGCCGGGATGTGGCGGCGGTATATGCAGGAGTTTAGGTTCACGTATACAATAGGTCGGCAAATTTCCGACAATTACCATTATACTACATATAATGCAAGCTTAACATACGAATAATGCCGGGCGAAAGGAATGAGAACAATGAGTATCTTGGGCAACTTCACCTCGATAAGCTGGCAGATGCTTGTCATGTGGGCGATCGGGGCGATCCTGATCTACCTTGCGATCGTGAAAGAGATGGAGCCGGCGCTTCTCCTTCCTATGGGCTTCGGCGCAATCCTGGTAAACCTTCCGTTCTCCGGGGCGCTGATGCAAACCTACGCAGGGACGCTGGAAGAAGGCGTCATCGACCTGCTCTACAACGTGGGCATAGCCAACGAGCTGTTCCCGCTGCTGCTGTTCATCGGGATCGGGGCGATGATAGACTTCGGCCCGCTGCTATCAAACCCCAAGATGCTCCTGTTCGGCGCGGCCGCACAGTTCGGTATATTCTTCACCCTCGGCATGGCGGTACTTCTCGGTTTCGACATAAGAAACGCCGCCTCGATCGCCATCATAGGCGCCGCCGACGGCCCGACTTCGATCTTCGTGGCGAACTACTACATGAGCAGGTACGTCGGGGCCATCATCGTCGCCGCTTATTCCTACATGGCACTGGTCCCGATAGTCCAGCCTCCTGTCATAAAGATGATCACGACGAAGAAAGAGCGCATGATACGCATGCCCTACAAACCGGCTTCGGTAAGCAAGTCAGTGCGGATCCTGTTCCCGATAGTCGTGACAGTAATAGCGGGCATCGCGGCCCCGCGCTCCGTGGCCCTCGTCGGCTTCCTGATGTTCGGCAACCTCATCCGCGAATGCGGCGTGCTCGCGGCATTGTCCCAGACGGCGCAGAACGCCCTGGCCAACCTAATCACGCTGCTTCTTGGAATATCGGTCGCGGCCAAGATGCGCGCGGACCTGTTCGTGAACCGCGAGACCATCATGATCCTGGGCCTCGGCCTCGTCGCCTTCATCTTCGACACGGTGGGCGGCGTCATGTTCGCGAAGTTCCTGAACCTGTTCTCGAAGAACAAGATCAATCCCATGATCGGCGCCGCCGGCATAAGCGCGTTCCCGATGTCGGCCCGCGTGGTCCACAAGATGGGCCAGGACGAGGACAAGCAGAACTTCCTGTTGATGCACGCAGTGGGCGCAAACGTATCCGGCCAGATCGCGTCGGTCATCGCCGGCGGCATGATACTGAGCCTGATAGCCCGTTAAGGAGGGGTTGGAATGTTCGACGTACAAGGGATGCTGGCGACGTTGCCGATCGCAGTCAAGGGAATGGCCGGCGTGTTCAGCGTCATAATCGCGATATGGATATCGATCGTTCTCATGATAAAGATATTCAAGTAACCTGACGGCGGCCGGAGCTGCGCGTCGCGGATCTTCGAGGCACGATCCCGTTCAACGGGGCCGTGCCTTGAAACTTTTCACGGGCGGAGAACGGTCTTGTGCCGCAAAGGCGGCTTTAACGGCCCTCTAGCGGGTAGACCACCCCGGCGCCGTTTCTTTGGATATTCAAATAATGCCTGTCTGCAAGTGAAGGGATGTGCCCGAAGGCGTAGAAATTGGTATCATATCTAGCGGAGGTGTACCATGAAGGATATTTCCCTACGTCTGAAAGAGTTCGAGCGTGCCAACGGGCTGGAAGGCGCCCTCGTCGAATGCGTGCCCAATTTCAGCGAAGGCCGCCGCAAGGAAGCGATCGACGCCATCGCGGCTTCCATCGAGGCTGTGGAAGGTGCAAACCTTCTGCACGTGACGTCCGACCACGACCACAACAGGACGGTCGTCACCCTGGCCGGCTCCCCCGCCGCCGTCGCAGAAGCCGCGCTTTGCGCGATGGCAAGGGCGAAGGACCTGATAGACCTCAGGGCGCACAGGGGAGAGCATCCGAGGATAGGGGCCACCGACGTGGTCCCGTTCGTTCCCGTCAGCGGCATAACCTTGGAAGGGTGCGCAAAACTCGCCTGGCTTGTCGGAGAGCTGGCCTGGGAACGCCTCGGCATCCCCGTGTACTTCTATGAGGGCGCCGCGAGGATGCCCGAGAGGAAGAACCTCGCGGACATAAGGAAGGGCGAGTTCGAGGGACTTTCGGCCGAGGTGCGGACGAATCCCGACAGAAGGCCCGACGTGGGCGGGCCGATGCTCCATGAAAGCGCAGGCGCCACCGTCATAGGCGCAAGGAAGTTCCTCGTGGCCTACAACGTCAACCTCAGGACCGAGGACATCACGGTGGCAAGGAAGATAGCGAGGGCGATAAGGGAGAAGGACGGCGGCCTTCCGGGGGTGAAGGCGCTGGGGTTCATGATCGAGGAGAAGAAGATGGCCCAGGTGTCCATGAACCTCGTGGACTGCGACGTGACCCCCCCTTTGAAGGCGATACAGGCCATAAGGGCCGAGGCCGCCAAATACGGCGTGGAGCTCGCCGAAGGTGAGCTCATAGGCATCATCCCCCTGAAATACCTCATGGCCACGGCCGCAGAAGCGCTCATGCTGCCTTCCCTGGGAGAGGACCAGGTCCTCGAGGCTTTGGTATGGAAGAAGGGCAAGGACGGGAGATGATCGGGCATGTCTGAGGAAAGCCTCATGGAGATGACCGCCGTCGAGTTATATGAAGCCCTGCTGGATCAGGAACTGGGCTTCTCCCCCGCCGCCGCGGCGGCTCTGACCGCATCGTACGGGGCGGCGCTCCTTGCGAGGGCGGCCAGGAAATCCTTGCGCGAGGACAAGGAGGACATAGCCGGGAAGGCATCGGTACTCTGTACCGAGATAAGCCATCTCGTACAGAGGCTAGACATGGCCGACGAGCTGGTGAGGTCCTCGAAGGACGAGACCCTCAGGGAAGGGCTGTCGGCCGCGGTGGACGCGTCCATATCCCTTCTTGAAGCCACATACTTCGGCCAGTCCATGGCCAGGAAGGCCGCGGAATCGACCGGCTCTGAGGGCGCGCTCGACCTGGGTACGGCATCCATGATGATGGACGCCGGCGCGGGCGCCGCGATCCTGGCGATCAAGTCGTACCTCGAGAAGGCCAAGGACAAGGCCCTGGACAAGAAGGCCGAGGAGATGGTCTGGGCAATAACGCACGACCGGGTCGGCCTGAAAAGGCAGATCCTTGAACTAGTCGACAAGCACATCAGGGAGGAGGCTGACAAGTAGCCTCCGGTAAGGGAGTGTTCTCATGAAACCAAGGGACATCGCATACGGAGCGGTGCTGACCGCGCTCGGGATAATGATCCCCGTCACTTTCGGCTCGACGTTGAGGGTCCTGATACCGCCTTTCTCGGCGACGATAGCGTCTCACGTGCCCGTATTGCTTTCGATGCTCATCTCGCCCGTCGTCGCCGCCATGGTGGGAATAAGCACGGCGATAGGATTCCTGCTGTCGTACGGGGCCACGAGCCTGGGCCTTATGATCATGGCTAGGGCGGCCACCCACGCGATATGGGCGTTCGCGGGGGCCTTGATGATCAAGAAAGGCGCAAGCTATGTCTCCGTCCTGGCGGCCACAGCGCCCCTGCACGGCTTCCTCGAGGCGGTAGCGGTGCTCTTCATGGCGATGGTGTTCGGGCTGCCCCTCACCAAGGGTACCGGAGTCTCGGCCCCTGACGCTTCAGTCGCCACGGTGGTCCTGATACTCATATTCGGCACCATGGCCCACCACGCGGTAGACAGCGTCATAGCCTGGGTCGTGGCGAAGGCCGCAAGGAAGATACCGGCCGCGAAGAAGGCCTAGCATGGACGCGTCGGCGAGCGCCCACTGGTCCAAGTCGACAAGGATCGTAGCATACCGCGACGCCCGCGAGGCGGCGCGCAACATCGAGGAGACCGGATGCAGCAAAGCCGGCCTTGAGATCATGATGGGCAAGGGGCTGCCACTTGCGATAAGGGTGGACGGGGTCCCGCTGAGGTCTGCCATCCTCATCAAGCAGGAGGCGATATCCGCCGGCGGGGATGCCGCCTATTCGGCCGACGTTGCCGCCCTAAGGTGCGACAGTACCGACATCGTGCTCCTAACGTCGGCATGCTCGCTGCCGATCCTGGTACGCAAGCTGGAGCGGCAGCCGTTCGGGCTCAAGAAGCTCGCGGCTTCCATAACATCGGTCGCAGCGGGAAGCGTCCCGCCCCGGAACTTCGTCGCAAGGGGCAGGTCGCTGCCCCTAGGCGATAGGACCTACATCATGGGCATATTGAATGCCACCCCCGATTCCTTCTCTGACGGGGGGCTCTATTTCTCCGAGAATGACGCCATAGCCCACGCGGAGAAGATGATAGCCGAAGGCGCCGATATGATCGACATCGGCGGAGAGTCCACTAGGCCCGGCTCCGAGCCGGTCCCAGCCGAGGAGGAGCGCAGGAGGGTGCTCGGTATAGTGAAGCACCTGGTCGTGAACTCCGATGCTCTAGTATCGGTCGACACCATGAAGCCAGAGGTGGCCGAGGCGTGCCTTGAGGCCGGGGCGCACATCATAAACGACGTCAGCGGCCTTTCGGCGGGGCCAAGGATAGCCGAACTGTGCGCGTCCGCCGAAGCCGCCCTGGTGGTCATGCACATGCGCGGCATGCCCGGCGACATGATGCGGTATACGGAATACGACGACACCGTAAGGGATGTCATCAAAGAGCTGGCCGAGAGGATGGAGCTGGCGGTGGCGGCGGGCGTACCCGAAGAATCCCTGGTCGCGGACCCCGGCTTCGGCTTCTCCAAGACCGCGCGGCAGAATGTCGAGCTGCTGGCTAGGTTGCGCGAGGTTTCCAATATGGGATATGCTTTGCTCGTGGGGCTTTCGAGGAAGAGTACGATCGGGCGCATCACGGGCGTCGAGGACGCGAAGGCACGCGTGCCGGGAAGCCTCGCAGCCATGACGGTCGCTATAATGAACGGAGCGGACATGGTGAGGGTGCATGACGTGGCCGAATCGGTACAGGCGGCGAAGATGGCCGACGCGCTGAGATGCCAAGCGGCGAAGCTGGGCTTCTGACGGAAAGCTGGTGCTTGCTATGACGGTGCTGGAAAGCGGCAGGGTGAGCTTGAAGTCGATGAGGTTCTACGGTTACCACGGGTGCCTGCCGGAGGAGAGGGCGCGCGGCCAGGAGTACTACGTCGACGTCGACTTGTACATCTACATAAAGGCCGCGGCCGAAGGGGACGACCTCGAGAAGACCGTCGATTATTCCAAGGTCTTCAAGCTGACGAAGGAGATCGTCGAGGGCCCTGCCAGGAACCTTATAGAGACGATCGCGCGCGAGATAGCATCGAAGCTGATGGACGCCTACCGCCCGGACAGGGTCGTCGTGAGGGTGCGCAAGCCCTCCCCGCCCGTCGGAGGCGAGGTGGACCACGCCGAGGCCGAGGTGAGCCTGCTGTTAAGCTGAGGGGGAACCCCTCGGAGGATTCGGCAGGGGCTGATAGAATCTATAATCAGAAGTCGAGGTCTGAAGCGAGACGGTATCCGGTATATAGTGAACCGTACTCCATGCCGAAGGACTGCCGATTATGCATCGGTCCGGGCATGGCGCCCGGACTTATTATTTGCCAGGGGTGGCTTGGATTGGAGAAGGCGATGTCTTACAGGGATATTAAGATCGCGGTCGTCGGGTGCGGAAGGGTCGGGACGGCCCTTGCCGTCAGCCTGTGCAAGGCCGGGTATAAGGTGAGCGTGCTGTGGTCGCGAGATAGCAAGAAGGCCGCAAGGATAGCCATCGACTGCGGGGCCGCGGGGGTCTCGACGCTAAGGGAGGCGGCGCTCGGAGCGGACATGGTGTTCCTTACCGTCATAGATTCCGTCATAGGCACGGTGGCGGCGAACATGGCCGAGGAGCTCAAGGGCTGCGACGTCACAGGCAGGTGCTTCTACCACATGAGCGGCGCGCTGCCGTCTTCGGTGCTCATGCCGCTAAAGCAGACGGGAGGATCGGTGGCGTCGCTCCATCCCCTGCAGACTTTCCCCGACGTCGAGATGGCCATACGGACCCTTCCCGGTTCCTTGTTCTGCGCAGAGGGAGACGAGGACGCCGTAGCGAGGGCCGAAGGCGCCGTCGACGCCATGGGAGGCAGGTTCAGGCGGATAGACAGCTCAATGAAGGGGCTTTACCATGCCAGCGCAGTGATGGCCTCCCCGCTGCTGATGGCACTTGTCGCCACCGCCGCAGAGGGCATGCAGGCCTGCGGGCTGGACATGGAAGCGGCGAGGGAGGGCCTGTCGAAGCTGTCTGCAGCAACGGTGGAGGCCTTCGTCAAGCTTGGCCCCGAGATGGGGCTCACCGGCCCGTTCGTACGAGGCGACGCCGTGACGGTAAGGAGCAACCTCGAGGCCATGGCAAAGTACTGCCCGGGCATGGTCCCGATGTACCTGATGCTTGCGAAGAAAGACCTAGAATTAGCGGAGAAGGCCGGGACCGACAAGGCGAGGCTGGATGAGATAAGGAAATCCATGGAGGTGTACGAAGATGTCCTATTCGACCGATAAGCCGGTGAAGAAAGTAACCGTGAATACGTTGAGGGAGATGAAGGCCAGAGGGGAGAAGGTAACGTCGCTCACCGCATACGACCATTCGATGGCGGCCATACTCGACAGGGCCGGGATCGACATCATTCTAGTAGGTGATTCGGTGGGCAACGTGATGCTGGGATACGACACCACGGTGCCGGTGACCATGGACGCGATGCTCCATCACGTCTCGGCAGCGTCGAAGGCGGTACGCAGGGCCCTCGTGGTGGCCGACATGCCGTTCATGTCCTACCAGGTATCCGAGGACGAGGCGGTGCGAAACGCAGGCAGGTTCCTGAAGGAGGCCGGAGCTCACGCTGTGAAGCTCGAAGGCGGCACCGACGTCGCGCACCTGGTCAAGAGGCTGGTTAGCATAGGGATACCGGTGCAGGGCCACATAGGGCTCACCCCCCAGTCGGTCAACACCCTAGGCGGCTACGGGCTCCAGGGCAAGACAGCGTCAGCCGCGATGAAGCTGGTCGCAGATGCCAAGGCGCTCGACGAGGCCGGGGCGTTCTCGATAGTCCTCGAGAAGGTACCCGAGCAGTTGGCGGCGGAGGTCACCGCGAGGGTCGGCGCCGTAACGATAGGCATCGGAGCAGGGGCCGGCTGCGACGGGCAGGTGCTCGTAACGTACGATATGCTTAACCTGTGCTCGATGGACATGCAGAAGCCCAGGTTCGTGAAGATATTCAACGACCTGGGAAGCCAGGCGCTCAAGGCGGTCGAGGAGTACGCCAGGGAAGTCAAGGACGGCTCCTTCCCCGGCCCGGAGCACGGCTTCAGGATGAACCTCGCCGAGGAGGCGGAGCTGAAGAAGGAGCTGGGTCAAGACTGACGGCGGCCCCGCCGGGCGCCGCATTGGAGGTTGGAGGATCATGAGGGTAGTACACGACATAGAAGAGATGAGGGCGATTTCCCAGAAGGCAAGGGCCGAAGGGAAGACGGTCGGCTTGGTCCCGACCATGGGGGCGCTGCACAGCGGGCACATCGAACTCGCAAGGCGGGCGCGGGAAGAGTGCGGCATCGTCATCATGAGCATCTTCGTAAATCCTATACAGTTCGGTCCCAACGAGGACTATGAAGCATACCCAAGGACGCTCAAGGCCGATGCGGAACTCGCCGAGGAAGCGGGCGTGGATTATATCTTCGCCCCCGACGCGAAGCAGATGTACCCGAAGGAGCCCCTGACGTCGGTCGACGTCGGCAAGCTCACCGAGCACCTTTGCGGGGCCTCCAGACCCGGGCATTTCAGGGGTGTCGCTACCGTTGTGGCTAAGCTGTTCAATATCACAAGGCCCCACAGGGCGTATTTCGGCATGAAGGACGCCCAGCAGCTCAGGGTCCTTATCAGGATGAACGAGGACCTGAACTTCGGCATCACGATCGTGCCTGTGCCCACGGTCCGCGAAGCTGACGGCCTTGCCATAAGCAGCAGGAACACCTATCTCAGCAGGGAGGACCGCTTAAGGGCGGTCGTGCTCTCGCGTTCTCTGAAGCTAGCTGAGAGGCTGGTGGCAAGCGGCGAGCTAGACGCCGGGAAGATAAAGTCGGCCATGCGCGATCTCATCATGTCCGAGGTGCCGGACGCCCTTATAGACTACGTGGAAATCGTTGACGACGATACCGTACAGCCTATAGACAAGGTCGATGGCAAGGCACTCGTCGCACTTGCCGTAAGGATCGGCGGCACAAGGCTCATAGACAACGTCACGGTGAAGGCATAGCGCCATGAGGCATGAAAAGCCTGGCAATGTGATATGGCTAAAGGAGACGGATTCGACCAACGCCGAGCTCAAGAGGCTGGCTGCGGCCGGTGCGCCTGAATGGACCGTGGTCGTCGCCGACAGGCAGACCTCCGGAAGAGGAAGGCTGGGCAAGTCCTGGCATTCGAGCGGCCCGTGGGGCCTTTGGGTATCCATACTGCTAAGGCCCGATATCGGGCCGGAGAGGGCCCCTTTCTTCAGCATACTGGCCGCGGTGGCCGTCGCGGACGCCATCAAATTATCCACGGGCCTGGATGCCGGGATCAAGTGGCCCAACGACGTGGAGGTGGCAGGCTCGAAGGTTTCCGGCATACTCCCCGAATCAGGCATCGGGCCTTCCGGCTTGGAGTGGCTCGTGATAGGCATCGGCGTAAACCTAAACGACCCGCCCGATCCCCTGCCCGAGGAGATCAGGGATAGGGCTGCGACTTTGGAGGCGCTGTGCGGCAGCAAGACCGACAGGTCCTCCTTACTGGACATGGTCCTTGACGGCATGCGGAAGTTGTATAATCTGTATATCGAAGAGGGCGCCGGGAGCATACTCGAAAGGGCCGGGAAGCTTAGCACCGTGATCGGAAAGAAGCTTTCCGTGACAGGACACGGCGAGGCCTTCGAGGTTACAGCACTGGGCATGGACGAGTTCGGAGCCCTGTTGGTGGAAGAGGCCGCCGGTAGGACAAGAAGGCTTCTGTCCGGCGAAGTAAGCGTAAGGAGGTCAAGGAATGGCCGCTGAAGTTGTGATCAAGGATAACATCATGGTGCCGGGAATGAAATGCGAGCACTGTGTCATGAACGTAAGGAAGGCCCTGTCCATGGTTTCAGGGGTCAAAGGTGCCGAAGTGGATCTGGACCTCAAGAAGGTCGAAGTTACGTTCGACCCTGCGAAAGTACAGCTGGGAAAGTTGATAGAAGCCATCGAGAAGGCTGGTTACGAGGCATTCCCGGGATAAGTCTGTTGTTTTAAGAGGTGTGGATTACCCTATGATTTGGTGGTATGACAATCCCTAACCTTCAGACCAGAGAATTCGGCAATAAGCAGACGAGCGCATATGTAGCAAACAATCTAACCTATGTTCATGTAGGGATTAAGTAGGCATACGTACATTGGGCTTCCCACAGAATTCAATACACGGGGTTAAGATTATTGCTGTTAAATCGCTTTTCGTACTCTTCGGGGCTCTGATACCCCAACGAGGAATGCATCCTTTTCCTGTTGTAGTAGATTTCGATGTACTCGAAGATCTTCCTCTCGGCCTCCCCCTTGTCTAGGAACCTCTTTCCTTGGAGAAGCTCGGTTTTCAATGTCCGGTAGAATGACTCCATGAAAGCATTGTCATATGGGTTTCCCGGCCTGCTCACGCTGGCGATGAAGCCGTTCCTCCCGAGGATGTCCAGGTACCTATAGCTGCTGTATTGGCTCCCGCGATCGGTGTGCACTACCAGCCCTTTCCCGGGCCTTTGCCTACCTATGCCGTTTATCAATGCCTCTATTACAAGCCCTGATGTCATCCTGTCGCCAAGGCTCCAGCCTACGATCTTCCGCAGGCACAGGTCCAGGTAGCCGGCCATGTACATGAAACCCTTCCCGACCGGGATGTAGGTGATGTCCCCAACCCATACGCGGTTCCTTTCGGTGATCGCTCCCATTGACCCGACAAGGTTCTCAGCAAGGTCGTTCCTTCTTGCCGAAGCGTGTCTCTTCCTCTTGGGCGTCGACTTGCTTACCAGGCCCATCCGCTGCATATGCCTCGCCACACGGTTCTTGCTAGTCGCTATCCCCGCAAGGTTCAGCTCTATGGCGATCCTCGGGCTGCCGTAACGTCCTTCGTGTCGCTCGTATACCTCGCGTATGGCCTCCTTTAGGGCTTCGTTCTCCGTCTCGCGCCGGCTCCTCTTCATCAGCCGCCACTGGTAATACCCCGACCTCGCTGCCTTCAGAAGAGCGCACATCAGCTTTACAGGGTATTGTCCTCTGTGCTTTTCGACGAAGCCGTACCTTTCCTTCTTTGCTCCCTCAAGAAGGCATCGTATTTTTTTAGTATCTCATTCTCCAGCTCGAGCTGCTTTACCCTCTTGCTCAGCTTTGATATCTCGTAATCCTTGTTCATCACCGGATTGCCATGACCGCTGAATGCCGCCGCCCCATTCTGTTTGTATTCCCTTATCCATCGGCTAAGCATGGTTTCGATAATCCCCAGGTCCTTAGCTACTTGGCCCAGCTTCTTTCCTTCTTCTACTACTTGTTTGACAGCCTGTAGCTTGTATCGCTTGCCATATACCTTCCTCTTCTTGTCTTTCGTGCTTTCCATCGGTTGACCATCCCCCTCGATCTTATCTTAACTCTGTGTCAACCTTTCTGTGGAAAGTTCAAAGCATAGAACTCTACTCACTTTAGTCATATCTGCCTTAACGTTTTTAGAACAAACGTAATCACCATTTATTACTTAGTTCTTAATAATTCATAAAATTGTAACCTAATGAATATGAACTCTCGTAAATCTGAAGTTTCTATAATACTTATAAAGAATCCTTCGCAGTTTATCATCCTGATTCTTACATCATCATTGCCCAAGAATGTAGGATATGTTCTATAAAGTATGTAGAAATTATCTTTGTTATATAAGTCATCTTCAATATCTATAATCTTCCATTGCATGTCTCCTATTTGGAGTTCTTTAGAATCTAGTGTTACTTCTTTGTTGATGTAGCTCTGAGTCTCTTCTTCCGACATGTCTTTAAGGTTTTGTGTGCCCTCAACAATGCTGCTTATAACCCATTTCTCATGCTTCACATAATGTGCTTTATAAAGCAGTATGAATAAGGTCACGAATAATAAGACTAGGGTAATAATTATTAAGTACCTATATTCTGAATTGAAATTACCTTTTCTATTCATGTTATTACCCCTTAATTGATATTTCTGTTCTCATTTCTTACGTAATCGCCTTGATCCCATATTTCCCATTCATCATATCTTCTTCTTTGGAGACCAAGTCGAACTACTTTTTTAGCATCCCTAATAGCACTATTTAAAAAACTTTCTAGAGTAACCTTACCAGCTAAAAAATCCTGCCAAATCCTTGTGCTCTTAGCACCTGTTGGTCCACAGTTAAAAAACATGCTCAATAAGGCATCATATTGCTGTTGATTTACCTCATAGTTTTTAAGTGACTTGTTTAAGTCGCGCTCGAATTCTTGTAGATCTTTAGCGAACATGGATTTTGCCTCTTCTTTGGATATTCTTACTTTTAGTAGGTTTTCCTCTCCTTTTTTAATCTTATGCCCATATCCAATTGTTGGTATTCCGCCTGGATCTAGATAATACGTTTCACTAAATGAATCAAACGATATTAGAAAATCAATCAATTGCGGACTATGCATTTTAACACTTGCGTTTCCATCTGGATCTATGAAAAGCATCGGATTACCATTACAATACTGGTACCAGTTAAACCCATTTCTTGCAGGGTCAGAGCTAGTGAACCTCCCTAAGGCTGAATCATAGTACCTGGCGTTGAAGTAACTGAGACTAGTTTCCAAGTCCGAAGGTTTCCCAGTGAAGCGGTGCAGCTCACCATCAACTAAGCCACTTGCTGTTGTCAAGGAACCGAAGGGTTCGTATGCGTATCTGGCGACAACAGCTCCTGAGATATCGGTTATAGCCCTTACAGTCCCCACGATGTCTGTATGGTGGAAGAAAGGTTGCATCGCGATAGGACTGCCTACCAGCTTGGCCAAGTACTGCCCGTTGACGGCTACGTATTTTGTGATAGTCTCCGTGGGTAGGTTCGGAGGAGGAGTCGCCCACTCCTGCCTTATCTCATATATCGAGTCGTTCCCGCTCCATAGGCTAACTGTCCTCCACTCATCATCAAGCCAGGAGATGATCCTTCTGCCGAGCGCGTCGTATTCATACTTAGCA
>MWDF01000026.1 GCA_002070415.1 Firmicutes bacterium ADurb.Bin153 | reverse complement strand
ATGACCTGAGCCTTAACGTCAAGGAGAATGAGATCGTGACGATAATCGGCTCCAACGGGGCCGGAAAGACGACCACTCTGAACGCCATCATGGGAGCGCTCAAGCCGACGAAGGGTAGGATCGAGTTCCTCGGCAAGAGGATGGACCAGCTGGATTCGAACAAGATAGTGGCATCGGGGATCTCTATCGTCCCAGAGGGCAGGAGGGTGTTCCCGGACTTCAGCGTCTATGAGAATCTCCTTACCGGCGCGTGCGTCAGGAGGATGCATGGCACCAAGTTGGCCGAGGTCGAAAACGACATAAAGCAGATGTACGAGATATTCCCAAGGCTCAAGGAGAGGCACAACCAGAAGGCATGGAGCCTCAGCGGTGGAGAACAGCAGATGCTCGCTATAGCAAGGAGCCTAGTAAGCAGGCCCAAGCTGCTCTTGCTGGACGAGCCGTCCTTAGGGCTGGCGCCTGTCCTGGTGAGGGAAGTCTTCGACACGATTAAATCCATCAACAAGAAAGGCACGACCATCCTCCTCGTGGAGCAGAACGCGAACATGGCTCTGGAGCACTCAGACAGGGCGTACGTGATCGAATCTGGCAAGATAGTGCTCGAAGGTCCCGCCGATGAGCTAAGACATAGCGAAAAGGTCAGGAAAGCATATCTCGGTGGTTGATGGTCAAACTTAAACCCAATCATGGAAGGGAAGATGATCAGGATGGAATGCTACAAGGGCAATAACAGGGCAAAGGTATTGATGGAGCAAGGGAAGCCGACACTCGGCTCATGGCTGAGCGTCTCTTCATGCCAATCCGCGGAAGTAATGAGCTACATCGGCTTTGACTGGCTTGTGATAGACATGGAGCACGCCCCCCATAGCTTCGAGACGGTAGAGAACATGATAAGAACCATAGAACGGACCGAAGTGGTCCCCATGGTGCGTGTTTCGTGGAACGATCCGGTCTTGATGAAGCTTGCGCTGGACAGAGGGGCCAAAGGTATCGTGGTTCCTTGGGTGAACACGAAGGAGGAGGCCGCAAAGGCGGTCAGCGGATGTATGTTCCCTCCGAAAGGACTAAGAGGAATAGGCGGCGGCCGCACTACGAAATATGACCTGGACGAGGGTAAGTATATGGCTGAGGCTAATGATGACGTCCTGGTGATAATACAGATCGAGACAATAAGCGCGGTTGACAGTATAGATGAGATATTCGAGGTCGAAGGCCTCGGCGGCGCATTCATCGGACCGGCGGACCTTTCCGCTTCCATGGGCATGTTCGGGCAATTAAGCAGGCCTGAGTTCGAAGCGGCCGTAATGAAGGTCCTGGAAGCGGGCAAGAGACACAAAGTGCCCGTGGGCATCCATGTCGGTTCTAACGAAACGGCAGCCAAGAGGATCAACCAGGGCTTCCAGTTCATGGCGATCTCAGATGATATCGAGTTCATGATAAACGGTGCGAAGAGCGCCCTTTCGGAGATCAACAAGGGTTGCGGCAACAGGGTCGGGCTAGGGAGGCAGCAGTAGCAATCTAGCCGCTGGCTTTATCTAAGGAGGGAAAGGTTATGGTCCGGCAAGGTGTTTATATAACCGCGAGGAAGCTCATGGATACCGCCAGCGGCATCCTGAGGGGATTTGGCTTCAACGATGAGGATGCGCGGATAGCCGCCAAGGTATTGGTCGACACCGATGCGAGGGGCGTAAGCTCCCATGGCGTGGTTGCGCTCCCTAATTACATGCAGCAGGTCAAAAAGGGCGGAATAGACCCGAAAGCCAAGATCAAGGTCATCTCGGAGAACGGCAGTGTGTGCCTGATGGATGGATGCAACGCATTGGGGCAGCTGAGCGGCGTCAAGGCCACTATGCGTGCAATCGAGCTTGCGCAGAAATTCGGTAGCTCCGTAGTGAGCGTGAAGAACGGCAGCCATTACGGAGCCGGCGCGTACTATGCGATGATGTGCGCCGAGAACGACATGATCGGAATAGCTATAAGCAACTCGACTCCAGTAATAGGAGTCCCCGGAAGCAAGGGTCCCGCGATAGGGAATAACCCGATCAGCATCGCCGCGCCGACGGCAGGCGGGCCTCCGATCGTCCTCGATATGGCACTTTCCATAGTCGCCGTCGGCAAGATGATGAACATGTACAAGGAAGGCAAAGAGATACCGGATGGCTGGGTGTTCGATTCCGAGGGCATGCCGAGCAAGGATCCCAACGACCTCGACAACGGAGGGTCTGCGAGCGCATTCGGAGGGTACAAAGGCTATGGCATCGCGGTCATGGCAGAGATACTGTCCTCCATCCTTCCGGGAGCGGGAGTGACGGAACAATTGATGGATTGGATACTGTATCCCGAGAAACCTTCGAGGCTGGGCTATTTCATAATGGCAATCGATATATCCAAGGTGCGCGACGCAAGAGAATTCAAGAAGGACGTGAACTCCTTCGTGGACGGACTGCATAACCGCCCTAAAGCCGCCGGCACCGATAGATTGCTGGTTCCTGGTGAAATTGAGAACGATACCATGAGGAAATCGGAACAAGAAGGCATCTGGATACCCGACCATGCATTCACGAGGCTCGTCAATCTAGCGAAAGAGGTCGGGGTAGAGGTGGACAATATATCCTCAAAGGGGGATTGAACATGAGATTCGAGGATAGGGTAGTAATCGTTACGGGCGCAGGGAAAGGGATAGGAAAGGCCATTTCCATGGCCTTCGCAAAGGAAGGGGCGAAGGTCGTCCTAGCCGGCAGGACTGAGCCGGACATCCTGAAGGTATCGGAAGAGATAATAGGTTTCGGCGGAAAGGGCCTTCCCGTAGTATGCGACGTAATGCAGGAACAGTCGATCGTCGACATGGTGGCCAAGGCATACGACGAGTACAAGTCCGTCGATGTGCTGGTGAACAACGTAGGACTTAGAGGTCCCGTGCTTCCAGTTGCTAAGATGGACAAACAACAGTGGAATGAGACTTTTGCGGCCAATATCACCGGCACTATGCTGGCCACGAGGGAAGTCCTCAAATATATGATACCTAACCGTAAGGGGGCGATTATCAGCATCTCCTCCGATTTCGGCAAGAGAGGCGAAGCCGACAGGTCCGCTTATTGTTGTACCAAATGGGCCCAGGTGGGATTCACACAATGCCTGGCCCGTGAAGTCTCCAAGTACGGCATCCGTGCCAACTGTGTGTGCCCGGGTACGGTGGCAGGGGACAGGATTATGACCTTGGTGAAGGCGGAAGCCAAGCGCCTTAACATAAGCGAGGACGAATACTACAAGATGCTGGTGTCCGAGACGCTCATAGGCAGGCTCGTCACAGCCGATGAGATCGCAGACGCAGTGCTGTATCTTGCAAGCGATGCGTCCAGCGGGATAAACGGGCAGTCAATAAACGTATGCGGAGGAACGGTCTTCAACTAGAGCATTACTATACCCTCCGGGATAATGATGGTCCTGATTTCGGGTTCAGCCGACGATATGGGACGGAAGGCCGGCATAACGGTAATTGATCTGAGAAAGTGTATGACCGGCAACTGCAGCATCCTGGATGGAAAGGGGCTGGGCAATGGAACTGGCAGGCAAGACTGCTTTTGTGACTGGCGCCAGCGGGGGGATAGGTTCCGCCATATGCAGGGCGTTGGCAGCCGAAGGCGCGAATGTCGCTCTCTGCTTCCACTCGAACCAGGAAGCTGCGCTGGATATCGCCAAGGAAATTCAGAAAACGGGTAGGAAAGCGATGACTTTCAAGTTGGATGTGTCAGACAAAGACGCTGTCTTTAGCGCAATCAACATGGCCGTCGTCTGTCTGGGCGATATAGACATCCTGGTCAATAACGCCGGGATGACGATGACGGGAAGCATCGAGGAAATTAGCGAGAAAGATTGGGACAGGTGCATGGCCGTAAACCTTAAAGGCGCCCTGTTCACCACACAGGCGATACTCCCCTCTATGAAGAGGAAAAAGAAGGGGACGATCATTAACATCAGTTCCCTCGGCGCGAAGATAGGGGGAATCAACGCCGCGGCGTGTTATTCGGTTTCGAAAGCAGGACTGTCGTGCCTTACGATCCAGACTGCCAAGGAGACGCTAGGCTATGGAATCAACGTGAATGCCATAGCACCGGGTATCATCGATACCCCATTGCATGACGTATATGGAAAACAGAGGAAAATCGCAGCCTATAGTTCGGTAATCCGGGGCCCGGGCAGGCCCGAGGACGTCGCGGCTGCTGTCATATTCCTCGCATCAAGGGGAGCGAGCTACATCACGGGAGAGATCTTGGATGTCAACGGGGGAGTGTTGATGGACTGACCCACTCCCTTCCGAAGGAATTTGACCTTATTGTTCAACATAGAAGATATGGGGGCGATGATCATCAGTAGAGCGAAGATTGGATTTGTTGTAGTAGCCAGCCGTTTCGAGAGCGGCGGTGAAAGGTCCGACGACCTAGCGCTAAGGGCCAAGGATATGCTGGAGGGGGCAGGATACGAAGTATGCATGGCTGAAAAGACCGTATGGGACGCGGCCGACGCCCTCTCTGAAGCTTCGAGGTTCGCCAAGGAAGACCTGGACGTGCTTCTGGTACTGCACGCGAGCTGGGTATTGGATTCACTGCAGTACCTGTTCGTCAATACACTCAATGTGCCGATGCTTATGTGGGCCGTGCCCTACACGGAGACATTCTCCCTCGGGTGCGTGCAGCATTTCGGCAGCATATTGTCCCAACAGGGAATTCCGTACGATTTCGTATATGGGTTGCCGGAGGATAAAGAACTACAGAACGAACTCGAAGTATTCGCCTCCGCCGCCAAAGCCTACAAAGCTGTCGGAAACGCGAAGATCGCCCTGCTTGGTCCCAGGCAGACTTGGAGAGTGGCCAACTCACAGGACATGACGTCGGAAGAATGGGAGTTCTCGGACGCATTCGGCTCGACCATAGTTCACATAGAGATGACAGAACTACTGGAGCTAATACAGGGGCAAAAGGATGCGGATGCCGCTCAGGTATTGGATGAGAAGCGCAAGGCGGGCCTTGGAAAGTCGATTGCCGAGGAGAGTCGCCTGATCTATGAGGCGAAGGTTTACCTCGGCATGAAGGAGCTGTTCAAGAAGTACGGACTTACTGCGTTGGCCGCTGAGTGCTACCCCGATTTCGGTGGGATGGCTAACTTGCCGTCCTCCTGGTTCGCTGACGAAAGAATTATAGTCGACACCGAGGGTGATATATCCCATACTGCCGTAATGATAGCATTGAATGAAATGTCGGAAGGAGCTACGGCACTGGCCGAGATAGGAAACATAGACAAGGCGAACGATGCTCTATTGCTTGCACACGAAGGAAGCAGCGCTCATTCATTGGCTGCCGACCTAGACAAAGTCCAGCTCTCTCCTTTGGGGGACAATGGCGTTTTCGTAGGCCTTCCGCTTAAGCCTATGAAGAAGGCTACTGCAATCAACCTGTGCGGAAAGGCCGGAAGCTACACACTAACTGTAATGAAGGGCTCTGTGCTGGAAGTAAGCAAGGAGGAGTGGGTAGAAGGAGGCAGCAAGCTTGTGGCAAAGTTCAAGCCTCAGGACTGCGGCGCCATGAAGGCGTACAAGAAGATGCTAGATGTCGGCGCCGACCATCACCTGCTCGTCAGAGAAGGTGACCTGAGCAAGAAGCTGAAGGCGTTCTGCTCCTTGGTGGGCATAGAAATGGCGCTTATATAGAAGATATCTGCCTACAACGAAAATGATTAAATATTAAGACTGCCGGTCATGCAACAAAGAACCCTCCTATGGGAAGCACCACCATAAGGAGGGTTCTCTGTTTGGAAAACAAGAACCTCAAGAGCATGATAAGTATATCTTTCGTAATCACCCTTCAATATAACACCACTAGCTCCCATAAGCCTTATACGAATAAGCCAATGATATTGAATCAGATATAGGTGTCTTTTAGGACGGGACAAATCTCATAAATCCCGTTGTCCGGGGCAGACCAGCCCAGAAGCTCTCCCATGACTTTTATCCTGGCGATATCCTGGAGTGTCAGGGAATTCTTCTTCATGAACTGGCCCTCAAGAATCGTGACATTCTTCTTCCATGCTTCCGCCGATTTTATTAAACCTCCGATGGTTCCGTCGATAGGGAAAACGGATATCGCATCCATCATTGCCTTCCCTTGGATAGCTGCCAGTTCATAGAAGTAACCACGCATCAAGTCTTCATCCAATTGCCGCACCTCAAATGTCAAAATGGCCTATCCCACATCAAAGTGAATTTCCGATGATCGCAGCATATATGCACTTACGGCCATAATCCGGAATATCGGCATTTATCAAGATATATCCTGAACCCGTATCCATTCCCCTGATAACGAGCATGTCATCTTGCCGCCGACCCCTTAAGGCCCGGCCCTTATGCCGCAGGCAAGCTGATGCCAAGTGATGTCTATGATACGCATACGTGGATATGAGCATAACCACTGAGCCGAAGCCGAGCCGCTCTAAAGGCCTCTGATTTGCTCAGACCATATGATGGTATTGGATATAGTATACAAATAACATACCATATTGAGACTTAGCTGGATACATAATGTGCGACAATTGATAATTTCGGAACTTTATTGACTTATAAGCCTCGAATGAGTAGTCTCGTATTGTAATGGTCAGACCATCAGTACTAATGATGGTATGAAGGTTCTGCAAAACATATAGATGATATTGAATGACCGTTCACGCAATTGCTGCAAAGTATCCCGGTTGAAGACCAAGGGAGTGGAATGCGCCAATTCATCGCATTTCTACCTTTATATATGGACGAAACGACGGATAAAAAACGCAAGAGAGGGTGAACTCATTGGAAAACGCGAAGCCCACGGTGTACTCGCGTAACATGCATGCGCAGCCCCGGACGATCGTAAAGGGAAAGGGTTGCTATATCTGGGATGATCAGGGCGTTCAGTATCTGGATGCTGCAAGCGGCGTAGCTGTTGCCAATATCGGACACGGAATCGTAGAGATCGCAGAAGCCATAAAGAGACAGGCCGAGAACGTCAACTTCATATACGGCAACTCGGTAACCGTAGAAGTCAGGGACAGTGTGGCGAAAAGGCTGGTAAAGCTGGCACCCGAGGGTATGGACCATGTGTTCTTCTGCTGCGGAGGCTCCGAGGCTACAGAATCCATGCTGAAGATGGCCAGGCAATATCATGTGGAACGCGGAAAGGTGACCAAGGTGAAAGTCATCGCCAGATGGCTGAGCTACCACGGGAATACGATAGCTTCTCTCTCTATGAGCGGCAGGCCTTCCTGGCGCGAAATGTATACCCCCTACATGATGAATTTCCCCCATATCGTACAACCCACCTGTTACAGGTGCCCGTTGGGCAAATGCTACCCGGCATGCAACGTCGCCTGCGCGTGGGAGTTGGAGAAGACGATACTTCTCGAAGGGCCGGACAGCATATCGGCCTTCATAGCCGAGCCGATAATCGGTACGACCGCGACTGCTACGGCGCCGCCGAAAGAATACTACGAAGTCATCAGGAAGATATGCGACAAGTACGACGTGCTCCTGCTGATGGATGAGGTAATAACCGGCTTGGGGCGCACCGGCAGGAACTTCGGCATAGACCACTATGAAGTAAAGCCCGACATGATAGCCGTCGCCAAGGGCCTGAGCGGCGGATATGTCCCGATAGGCGCCGTTATCACATCCAACGAGGTTTTCGACACGTTCTACAACGGCTCCGGCATATGCAACCACAGCTTCACTTTCGGAGGCAACCCCGTTTCATGCGCGGCAGCCGACGCCGTGCTCAAGTACGTAGAGGATCACGACCTGATATCGCGCTCAAGGTCTATGGGGGCCCTGCTTCTCAAATCCTTGAAAGAGAGGTTCCTTGCGCATCCAAACGTAGGCGACATCCGCGGCAAGGGCCTTCTTGTCGGAATGGAATTCGTCTCGGACAAGGACCTGAAGACACCTATTCCGGCCAGCAGCAAGTTCACGGAAAGGCTGGGCAAGAACGCATTCGAGCTCGGACTCATCATAGTCCCTGGGGTAAGGGGTTCGGCGAACGGGGTCGAGGGCGACCACATCCAGATAACCCCGCCTTTCGTGATAGATGAGGGGCAGATAACCGAACTTGTGGACAAGCTCGATAAGGCGCTCAGGAAGACGAGCATCTGATTACTTAAGAACAAATCATTGTGGAGGGACAAATGGCTTTCAGGAAAGCTCTAAACCTTCTCGAGAGTGTCATCAGGCTGTTCTTGATGCTACTGATGACCACCTCCGTGGTCTCGATATTCGGGCAGGTAATATTCAGATACGTATTCAACAACGCCCTGGTATGGTCGGAGGAAGTCGCAAGGTTCTCCTTGATCTGGATGACCTTGCTGGGTTCCGCTGTCGCGGTAAGGAAATGGCAGCACCTTTTCATAGACTCGGTCCTGAACAAGTGCTCCCATAAGGTCAAAGAGGCTGCGGCGTTACTATTCAAGCTGTCCTTGCTGGCCTTTTGCGCGTTGATGTGCAAGCTGGGCTGGCAGTTGACCGAAATCACCTGGAAGGCGATATCTCCCGCGACGAAGATATCGATGGGATGGATATACCTGTCACTTCCCCTCGGTTTCGGCTTCATGTCCCTGTTCATGGTTGAAAGCATAATGAATACCATCGGTAGGCTTCGCGGCAAAGGCAACCATGAAGCGGCCGAAGCGGCGGAGGTGTGCTGATATGGTCTACTTCATGGTCTTTGGCTTCCTGCTGCTTTGCATATTCGGGGTTCCGATAGCGTTCGGCCTCGGCATAAGCTCGGCGCTTCCTCTGATAATCGAGCAGAAGATAAGCCTCATAATCATGCCGCAGAGGTTCTTCGCAGGTATAGACTCGTTCCCGATGCTCGCCTTGCCCTTCTTCCTGTTATCGGCGGCACTGATGAGCGGAGGCGGCCTAGTCAAGCGCATAATCTCGATGTTCAACTCGTTCTTCGGGCACATCAAGGGAAGCTTGGCATACACGAACGTCGCCACCAGCATGTTCTTCGCGGGCATCTCCGGAAGCGGCATCGCCGATACCTCCTCCGAAGGGCCGATCATCATACCAGCCATGGTGGAGTCAGGTTATGATGCGGATTTCAGCGTCGCCATCACAGCGTCATCATCCGTGATGGGGCCGATAATCCCGCCCAGCATCCCGCTGATCATCTACGGGGCGGTCACGAGCGTATCGATCATCAAGCTGTTCCTGGGCGGCCTGATACCGGGCGTGCTCCTCGGCATATCGCAGTTCATACTGTGCTACTTCCATATAAAGAAGAGGAACTATCCGACGATAGGCAAGATAAGCAACAAGGAAAGGCTCCAGATCTTCAAGGACGGCATCTGGGCCCTAATAATGCCAGCCATACTGGTCGGCGGCATTATATTCGGGATATTCACCGTCACCGAGCTGGCCTGTGTGTCCGTGGTATATTCCCTGATAATCGGGATCTACTTCTACAAATCCCTCAAGTGGTCCGATATACCAAAGCTCCTGGCCGACGTTGCCGTCGACACCGCGGTCGTGATGTTCGCCATAGGCGCCACGACGCTGTTCAGCTGGGTCCTTACTATGTACAGGGTCCCGCAGATAGTGTCCGCCTCGATAACTTCTTTCGCGACCAACAAGTTCATATTCTATGTCCTCGTCAACGTCCTGTTCCTGATAGCGGGCATGTTCCTGGACTCGACGCCAGCCACATTGATGCTGGTGCCCATCCTTCTGCCTGCCGTGAAGGCGCTGAACATAGACCTCGTCCAATTCGGCGTGGTGGTCGTGTTCAACCTCATGCTCGGGCTGATAACGCCACCCGTAGGAATCTGCCTCATGATCGCCTCCCAGATAGGGAAGGTGAGCATAGGGAAGGCGTTCAAGGCGGCAATGCCGTTCCTCCTTGCGGGGATCGCCATCCTGCTGCTGATAACCTACGTACCCGGAGTAGTGACGTTCCTTCCCAATCTGGTAATGGGTAATTAAGAAGAGCACCCCTAATCATCGCAGCGGCCACAGCAATGAAATAATAGGAGGTAGAAAAATGTTCAAGCGCAGTCTAAGACATATCGCCCTCACAGTCCTATGTCTTCTTCTCGTGGGCACATCCATGGTTTCTGCAGCCCCCAAGCTGACGTTGAAGCTATCCCATGCATATGCGATCGACGGCATCGTGGACCGTGCGATGAAGGTTTTCGCCGAGCAGGTGACGAAGTTGTCCGGTGGTACCATAACGATAGAGATCTATCCCGGCGGCGTCCTCGGTACTTGGAGGGAAACCCTCGAGTCGATGGAATTCAAGGCCGTCGACATGGTCGCCGAATCACTCGGGACACTGGAACCCTATTCCAAGCTGGCAGGCCTTGAAGGCGCACCTTACCTCTACAAGGACGAGGCGCACTTCTACAGGGTGTGGGACAGCGACGCAGGCCAGAAGATAGTAGACGAGATAGTCAAGCAGACCAACAGGCGCTTCCTAAACGTGATGTGGAGGGGCGCAAGGCAGTTGACCACGGTAAAGCCCGTCAAGACATTCGCCGAGCTCAAGGGCCTCAAGCTCAGGGTCCCGGCGGAGGATACGTATATCAATACCTGGAAGGCGCTCGGAGCGGCACCCACACCGATGGCCTTCAGCGAAGTCTATACGGCATTGCAGCAGAAAGTCATCGAGGGCGTGGAGCAGCCGATAAACGTCATGCTGGAAGAGAGCTGGATGGACGTCTGCAAGTACCTCGTCATGACATATCACGCAGCAGAACCCTTCGGCATCATAGTCTGGGAGCCCACGTACAAGGCCCTCGCCAAGAACCAGCAGGAAGTACTGAGCAAGGCCGCGCATGCAGCCACGGAGTGGATGAAAGACACCATCTCCAAGGAAGAGGCGGCAGCCCTTAAGGTAATGGCGCAGAAGGGCGTCACGGTCATCTACCCCGACCTGAAGCCTTTCAGGGAAGCCGGAAGCAAGACCGTGTTGGCCCCAGAAGTCCAGAAGTGGGCTGACTACATCCGCTCGGTCCAGTAGGAGAAGCTAGACAAACCGGTTACAGGATAGACACCTGGTGTAGCATCGTGTCCATGGACGGGCCCTTACTGCCCGTCCATGGATGGTAAATATCAAGGAAAACGCAATGCGCAAAGACCCGAACCCCATCCCTCTTTAGAAGGATTGATGCCTATGAACAGCAGCATATTCAAACCGATCGACGAGAAAAGGACTATCAGCGAGAAGATAGTGGACCAGATAACCAAGCTGGTAGTGACCGGGAATCTCAAAGTCGGCGACAAGCTGCCACCCGAAAGAGAACTTGCGGAGATGCTGGGCGTCGGCCGCTCTTCGCTGAGAGAAGCCCTCAGGAGCATGATCAATATGGGGCTGCTGGCCGTGAAACACAGCGAGGGAACGTACATAAAGAAGGCGGATGCAAATTCACTGAAGCCCTATTTCCAGTGGAACATCATGCTGGAAAACTCCACCCTCGATGATCTTATAGAAGCGCGCGAGCTGATTGAGCTCAACGTAGTGACCAAAGCCGCCGAAAGGCGCACTTCCGAAGACATGCGAAAGCTTGAAGAGACCATAAAGAACATGAAGGAGAACACGGACGACAGGAAGACTCTGGTCGATTACGACATCGAGTTCCACAGGATGCTCGTAGAGATCGCCGGGAACAGCATAATGCTCTCGATGATCGAGATAATCCGTTCGGCGATGGAAGTCTGGTTCAGCTACGTCCTGTCATATACGAAGAACGTCACGGATACGATAGAGGAGCATACGGCGATCATGAACGCGGTGGGAACCGGAGACGGCGAGAAGGCGCGCATGCTTCTGAAGGACCACCTCATAAAGGGGGCCTCGCGCCTGCACTACGCAATCAACGACGTGACGGTCACCGCCGGTCCGGGAATTTGATGATGAGGTGAACGGCCTTGGATAAGACTACCGCGACAAACATCATAGACGCAGGGGCATATATGCTAAAGCAGGGCCTGTCATGGGGAGGCACGGGCAACATCAGCGCCCTGGCCGACGACGGCAGGTTCTATGTATCGGCCTCCGGCTCGAGGCTGGGTGAGCTTGACGAGGGGAAGATAGCCGTATGTTACCTGGATTCCGAAGGTTACGGACCGGAAGCTAGGCCATCCAAGGAATATAACATACACAGGCAGGTCTACTTGAACCGGCCGGGGACGAAGGCCGTCGTCCACACTTCACCTCCTTTCATCACATTGATGGCCGCAGCCCAGAAGAGGCATGGATTCGAGCTCAAGTACTTCGTAGAATCGATGGTCCTGCTAAGGGAAATGGCCTGGGTCCCTTTCCTGATACCCGGCAGCGATGAGCTGGCGAAAGGCGTAGGGGAGGCCTCAAGGTCCGCCGATGTGATCATGATGAAGAACCATGGGGTCATAATCGCCGCGGATTCGATGACAAAGGCGATGAACAAGCTTGAGACTCTGGAGTTTCTGTGCAGGATGCTCGTCACGGCGAAATCAGCGGGAATCGAACTGGAACCCGTCGGGGATGAGATGATGGACAGGCTCCTTTCCGAATCGAAGTACAAGTCCTACAGTTACGGCAGTTGACTGCCGATAGGCGGAAAGAAGGAAGGTCTTCGACCGTGAGCATAGACAAGGATGACCTAAGAGTCCGGTACAGTGCAGCAAGGACGGGCAGAATCGTATGTGCCAGGCTGCTTCCAGGTACTGATCTTCTTGACGGGATAGCCAAGCTGTGCGACGAGAACGGCATTAAGTACGGTTATGTGCCCGTATGCTTCGGAAGCCTCGCAAGGGCGGGCTATCAGTACCTGGTACCTAACAGAGAAGCGAAGATCGGCGCAGGCTACGGGGAGATTAAGCGTTTGGAGGGGCCGGTCGAATTCCTGGCGGGCACAGGCGTCATCTGCCAGGAGAGGGGACGGACGTCCATCCATTTCCACGCTACCCTGTGCGACAGTGAGGGCAAGGTGGTCGGAGGCCACATGGTCGCAAGGGAGAATCCCGTCCTTACGACGGTGGACTTGGTAGTGGAAGAAGTCCTTGGAACAAGGCTGATAAGGAAATTCGATGAAGAGACCCAGCTTGTGCAATTATCCGTGGAGAAAGAATAGAGGAGGCCGGGGCGATCGCCCTCTTTGGCCCGTTATATAGCAGCTACCACCGATTGGAGGATCTTTGATTGATTGGAGTCATTGCGGACGATTTCACCGGAGCGAATGACATAGGCATAATGTTCGCCAAGAATGACTATAAAGTGCTGGTATATTCTGTATACGAAAATCCGGGACTGATAGACAAGGACGCGGACGTGATAATCCTTAACACGAACAGCAGGCTGGACTCTTCGGACATCGCCTATAGGAAGGCCGCGGAAGCGACCAGGGTGCTTAAAGAGCTGGGCTGCACCATGTTCCACAAGAAGACCTGTTCGGTATTCAGAGGCAACATAGGCGCCGAGTTCGACGGAATGATGGATGAGCTGAAAGCTGAGTTCTGCCCGGTCATACTAGGCTTCCCGTCCAACGGAAGGACGACAAGGCAAGGCGTACACTACGTGAACGGAGTACTTCTGGAAGACTCTCCTTTTAAGCACGACCCGGTCCATCCGATGCTCGAATCGGACCTGGTCAGGATACTGCAAAAGCAGACGTCCAGGAAAGTCGGCCTGATCGGGTACGATGTAGTCAAGGAAGGCGTCCGGGCGTTGAAAGCAGCGCTAGCGAATGCAAGGCGCGATTACCAGTACGTGATACTTGACGTATTGGACCAGTCGGACCTGAACACCATCGCCGGTGCCGTAAAGGACGAGACTGCCATAGCCGGTAGTTCTGCGATTGGCGAAGAGCTGCCGAAATGGCTCCCCAAGAAAGGCAGGGGCTCGAAGCCGAGGCACTTCAAAGGTGAATGCCTAGATGCCGGTACGCTCATCGTCTCGGGAAGCGTGACTCCACAGACCTGCAGGCAGGTGAAGGCGGCCAAGGAAAAAGGGTACGCTGCGTTCTCCCTTACGGCTGACAAGGTGTTCGACATCGACCGAAGGGATGAAATCATCGATGAATACGCATCATGGATCCTTGATGTGGTGAAGAGAGGGGAAGGAGCCCTGATGCATTCAGAGAACGATCCCGAGAGCATCAGGAAGACCAAGCAGCTTGGCGTCGAGAGGGGCATGGATGAGATAGGGACCGGGCGCCTTATAAGCAGCATGCTCTCCGACATAACGGCGAAAGTACTTGTAAACGGCTCCGTATCAAGGCTTATCGTGCTCGGCGGAGAGACTTCCGGCACCATATGCGATTCATTGGGAATTATAGGGAACATAGTCCTTGAGGAGATAGAGCCAGGAGTACCGTCAGTGCTTTCCATCGGCAAGGTGAGCATCCTGATGGCCCCGAAATCGGGGAGCTTCGGTTCCGACGACTTCGTGCATAAGGCGGACGTGCACCTTAAGATGCTTCAAGGCTGCCCAAACGCGGTATAGGTAAAACGGGCGGCCCGTCGACGACACCGGCGTGACCGATGCGGATATTTGTTTATCCATGCTTGTCTTGTTAATGGCAGCGGGTCTGAACCAAGCTGTGGGTAAAGAAATACCGGCACCTTCGAAGGGTGTCGGTATTTCTATTACTGCCTTCGCATCTTACTTGACTGAGTACTTCACCAGGAGGTCGTCTCCTGCTATATAGATCGAATCCTTGGCCGGTACGAGCGAAACGGACCCTTTCAGCCCTTCGATTCCGTACCGCAATACGGTCTCAAGGTTTGTCCCGAGGACGAGCAATCCCCCGTTTACAGGGACATAGTAGCGTGAACCTACGAAAATCGGCTCTCCCAGGACGGCCTCAGCCGATGGTGACTGCTTGAGCTGGGTCCCCTTCCTGGTGTCGATGGTCGAAAGGCTCTTCCCGTCCTTTCCTACGATGAGGGCCGTGCCCGGCAGTCCTGCGCATATGTACTTCGGCGGGTCCGACTTGAGCCTCCATTCATACAAGTACTTGTCCTTGATGTTCCAGCTGACAAGGCCGGAGTAATCAGCCGCTACCAGCGCCCTGGTTTGGCTAAGGGGCTTAATCAGCCTGATGATGAAGGGTTCTACGGCCTTGAACTGCGCCACGGTCCTTCCGTCACTGATGTCGAACATGTTTATGTAGTCATAGCCGTCTACCGGATTGGGGTTGGTGACGTCAAAGAAGACCTTTCCCACCAGTATGCAATTTCCGTTCCCCATATAGCTAAGGGACCAGACCGGCCCCATTATCGTGGGGAATCAGCAGTCCTCCGGCATGTAGTACTCCCAAAGGAGCGTCCCCTTGTCATCGAGCTCAAATAGCCCGTTGGCCCACCCGACGAGCACCCTGCCTTCCATGACGGAGAATGAGTATATATCACCGTAAGAATCTGCCTTCCACAACGTCTTGCCCGTACCTGATACCTTGAAGACGGTCCTTCCCAGCGCGGCATACAAGTTTCCTGCAGCATCGATCGCCAAGTACTTGACCTGCCCGCCGGCGTCCCAGCTCCATCTTGCGCTCCCGTCCGCGTTTACGGTCGTAACCTTGCTTCCCGTTATCACAGCGACGCCGCCGTCGGGTAGAAGCACGGGTGACTTGGCGCCTACAAGGCGCAAAGTCCAGTCGGTCCCGGCAGCGGACACGATGACGAAGCACGACAATAATATTAGCGCCGCCAGCGCGATTATGATCACCTGTTTGCGCATGTCATCCACTCACCTCTCAAGAAAACACTTAGGAGAACCATTGAATGATTCAAGTATACGACTATCCTAGGCTTCCATCATAGAATCTAAGACTTAAGGGGCGATCAGGACTTGCTACGTGGCGGCCCATTGTCGGATACTGCCATGCAAGTCACCCTACGTTCCTTACGATTTTGGACAGCTCGTTCTTGATGGCGCTATGGGCAAGTACGTAAAGATGCGTCTTTGCCCTCGAGAATGCGGTGTAGTTCCTCATCTGCGGTTTCTTGTCGTCATCGTACAGCTTGTACACGTCCGCCACGATCACGACCTTTGCCTCAAGTCCTTTGAACCTCTGTACCGTCGTGAGCTGAAGTACATTGGGCACCTTCTCGTAGCTGCGGTCGGAATCCAAGAACCTGTATGAGCAAACGCCTTTAAGGGCGCTCAGGTCGTAGAAGCAACCGTTCTGGTTCTTCTCACCCATGTGGGATATGACGACGATGTCCTCCGGCGGCACGTTATCCTTGATTAGGCGTTTTATCGTCTTGGCAAGCAGGTCTCGTTGTCCTTCGGTGTTCTCGTAGGGAATTATCGTTATCGGAAGCCCGTCGATCTCGCTCTCCGCGACTGCAGAAATGCCGGATGCGGCGTTGAGGAAATCGACGATCCTCCTTGTGCTCCTGCAGTTCTTGGTCAGTTCGAAACTGGCGAAGCCATAGCTCTCTAAAAGAGAATCCACGTTGTCATCCAGGTCCTTGGACATACCCGGATTGAAGATGTTCTGCATCTCGTCGTAAAAGATAGCGACCCTTCCTTTTCCGAGCCCACCTTTGACCATAAGGTCAAGGCACAGCACCCTGTCATCGCAGAGTATGTCCTGGGCTTCGTCTACCACCAGGCAATCGAACCGCTCTTCCTCCGGGATCCCGTCCTGTCCGATGAACTCTTCTGGAAGCTGGTGTCCGAAGAACCCTGACAGCCCGTCCTCCGGAACTTGGTAGCCGCCTTCCTCATGTACCGCCCGGTACAGGAAGTTATCGATATTGTCGTAGGTGATGTTTTCGCAAGCTTGTGTCCTTGAAAGATAGTTCTTGATGAGCTTGTTGAAGCTTAAGAACAGGACCCGGTTCCCCTGGTCGGATAGCCTTTTAGCATGCTCGACAGCTATCATCGTCTTGCCCGTGCCGGCGCCTCCCGATACTATAAGGCGCCTGTTCTTCTGAAGCGAGCGCAGGAGCGTGAATTGTTCTTCGGTCGTTACGTTGAGCCTTCTTTCTATGCCGTCGAGCTGGTCGTTCAGATCCGGTATGTAGCCGAAGTCGCCCACCAGGTAATCCTTCACCATCTCCTGGTCCTTCTTGTACTTTAGCCTGGTACCGGCCACTCCTATCTGATTTAGGCACTGTCTTTCAGAATGGTCGTAACAATCCATGACGAACTTGTCGAAATCATCAAGGCTTCTCGTCTTGTCGAACGTAAGGTCGCGAACGACGTCGACACCCTTGAAATTAAACGGCGCATCGGGGAATATCACGCCGTACGCGAACTGGGTGTGAGAGATGTCGCCCGATCTGAAATGCTCCCTGAAACGGCCCCGGAGCGCATACATGTTGTCCAACGCCTGCCTGTAGGGGCCCGCGCCTCCGGGATGCCTCCTGCCTTCATGGTCCACGTAGAACCATTCGTTGTCCTTCCGCTCCACGCCGCCGCCTTTTACTTCCAGGCACAGGATGCCCCTTTCGCAGATTACGACGTAGTCTATCTCATGCTGCTTCCTCATATCGAAACCTAGGGAATGGATCACGTACCCGTCCATCGACGATCGTCTCAGATACTCGAAGACGTCCTTTTCCCCCTGGCTGCAGAACCTGTCCGCACCAATGTCCGCTGGTAACAAGACCGGCATCAGGAAACCCCCTTCATGGAAAGCTATATATAGACATTCAATGGCGCATGCGGCGCTTCCTCCCTCGGAACAACATCTGCTTGGCTTTCGCACTAAAGAGGGGGAAGTCCGCTGAGTACCGTAGGGCATCCTTAACGACATCCGGACTTGCCGTGCCATCGATAGGAGATACAGGAAATGAAACGTGCAAATTTATAAAAATGTAATTATAACTTCAACGTATACATTAATTGGCATGATGGACCATATTTGCCAGCGCGCTGATTTCATGGACAGCCCATGGAACTGAGAGCCAAATGACAAGCTATCGCCCAGTATCACCCAGAACAAGGAAATATTCGTCTATGATGGAGGTAAAACTGAAAAATGTGCTTCCGCGAGCTTGATTAGGGTTATGATAGTATTTATAATATTCGTAAGATATTTGCATGAAATATCACACAAATATCAGAGAGGATGCTTGCTATGGAAAGGGTCCTGTTAGTGGAGAACATATACTCCCAACTGAAAGAGGACATAATAAACCTAGAATACAAGCAGGGCATCATCATAGGAGAGAAGGAACTCGCAACCAAGTACGGCGTGAGCAAGACGCCGATAAGGGAGGCCTTGAACAGGCTCTGCCTGGAAGGATACATAGAGAAATTCCCCAACAAAGGCTATATGATAAAGGGCTTTACGGTAAAGGACCTTCAGGACATCTTCCAATACAGAAGCATATTGGAATGCGCGGCGATAGAGTTTACCATCAGTTACGCCTCGAACCAGGAGATAAACCTCCTGCGCAAGGCGACGGACCTCCAGGACACGGAGCTTGGCGACGACAAGGCCAGGGTCTACAGCGATATAAACCATAAATTCCACCTGGCGATAGCCTATCTTTCCAAGAATCCGTATCTGTCGAATGAACTGGAGAACATCCTGAACCAGACCAAGAGGATCCTGCTTCTGGACGTAAGGTCCTATGACATAGACAGGCTTACGAAATCACACCTCGATATAATCGACGCCATCGAAAAAAGGGACTCGGAGGCCGCCAAGGCGCTCATAAAGAGCCACATATACGATGCCCAGCTCAGGATCTACATGAAACAGAACAGCTGACAAACTGCTGCGATTGGAGATGTGTTCGGTTACCCATGGAAATCATAAGCAACGGCAAGAAAATAGTGATACTGGTGACGGGCGGGACGATACTCTGCAGTTATGATGCTTCCAAGCACGAATCCATACCTAACGTACCGGTAGGGGACATATCCGATTTCGTGCGCCTGCGTAGGGGCGATTACGGTGTCGCGGTGAAGGAGTTCAGCAACATGCCCAGCCCCCACCTGTCGTTGGAGCTGGGAGAGAAGCTTCTCAAAGAAGCGTCCGGGATACTGGCGCAAGAAGATACCGCAGGCCTTGTGGTCGTCCAGGGTACAGATACGCTGGAGGAGATAGCATACTTGTTCCATCTGGTGTTGGATACCGAAAAGCCGGTCGTATTCACGGGTTCTATGAAGAGCAGGGACGAGCTCTATTCGGATTACAGGGGCAACATCGATGGGGCAATAAAGATAATCGAGTCGGGGAAAGCTGCGGGTCGCGGCGTGATGGTCTATCTCAACCAGGAGATCCATTCTGCGACTTACGTGTCGAAGGACAATACGAACAACATAGCCGCGTTCAAGTCACCCCAGTTCGGACCGATAGGAGTACTCTACGATAACGAGGTCGCCTTCCTCGGCAGGACGGAGGAAGAGGCACACTTCAATCCCGTTAAGCTGGACAACAACGTGCAGCTAATAAGGGTCACGTACAGCACAAACGAACTGTTATTAAGGTCATGCATCAACGGAAGGGTCCCGGGTATCGTAATCGAGGGCCTCGGGGCCGGCAATGTCCCTCCGAGCCTGATCCCGGCCATCAAGGATGCGATATCGGCCGAAATACCGGTGGTGCTTACGTCCAGGTGCCATACAGGCCATGTCGTAGAGACCTATGGCTATGAGGGCGGAGGAGCCGAGCTGAGGAAGCTCGGTGTGATAAACGGCGGGAACCTGGGCGGGATCAAGGCCAGGATACGGCTGATAGTCCTGCTGGGGATGCAATCTGGCATAGATTACGTCAAAGAGAACTTCTAGGGCTACAGCATCAATCAAATCATTCTTCTTAGAAAGGGGCATTACGATGAAAAAGGGTTTCAATCTCCGTTCGATGGCAGTATTGGCACTGGTAATCTGTTTCGTAGCGCTCATCGGAAGCGCCACGCTTGGCGCCAAGCTCTACACCATGGGCACCTCTTCTTCGGGAGGTTCGGTTTATCAGGTAGGGGCAGGCATTGCCAACCTCCTCAACGGGAAGGTCAGCGGTTTGAACATCCGTGCGATGTCCACGGGCGGCGCAGTAGATAACGTAGGTATGATGAGCCGCGACGAAGCGGACTTTGCGATGAACGCCTCCAACGTTAACTACCTGGCATACAACGGCAAGCTGCAGGGGATGAAGGAGCAGAAGAACATCAGGGGCATCGCGAGCATCTACCCCAGCGTGTTCCACTTCGTAGCCCTCAAAAGCAAGAACTTGAACACGATAGCCGACCTCAAGGGGACGAAGGGCTCGGTCGGCGCATCGGCTTCCGCGACCGACGTATACACCCAGCACGTACTCGGCTATGCCGGCATAGACTACAAGACCCGCAAGGACATAACGGCAGTATATTCCGACTCCTCGAGCGCCTCCGACCTGCTGAAGGACGGCCACATCGACTGGGCGCACTTCCCCCTCGGAGTCCCCGGCTCCACGGTCCTGGACCTTGCCCTTACCGCCAAGATCAACATCATCCAGATAGAGGGGGCATTCAGGGACGGCCTGCTTAAGGAGTACCCGTTCTACATTCCTTACACCATCCCCGGAGGCACGTACAACGGCTTCCCCAATCCCATCGAGACAGTCGGCTGCGTCATCACCTTCGTATGCGACGAGAAGGTGCCCTCCGACCTCGTATACCAGATCACGAAGGCCCTCTGGGAGAACATCGACGACGCCAAGAAGATCAACAAGGCCATGTCGTGGATGAGCACGAAGAACGCCTTCTCCGGCATCGGAGTCCCGCTGCATCCCGGAGCGGAGAAGTACTACAAAGAGATCGGTATCATCAAATAACGACCGGCGTTCAACTCTAGTAGCAGATATGTAAAATATAGGGCCGATTGGGGTGGCGGGCGCCATTCCAATCGGCTGCCATACAAAACCCTCGGATTTGGCAAGGAGGATTATTTGATATGAGGAAGATGCTGATGGAGTTCCCCGACTTCGACACCAAGATGGTGATCGAACTCGACGAGGCCAACAAGGAACTCTGCGATGAGGTGTGGGACGCACTGCCGTTCTCGTGCGTGCAGGAACATGGGATGGTGTCCGGCGAGCTCATATACTGCTGGGTGCCTGTGCTGAGCCAGGCAAAGGTCAACAAGAAGCAGCTGCATACAGAATCCCCGATCGGAAGGGTCTCGTACTCACAGGGCACGGGCAACAAGATAATCATTAAGTACGGCGAGTGCAACGAAGACCTCTACGCTCCGGTCCTTGGTCTCGTTGACGAAAAATACCACCGCGAACTCAGGATGTTGAGCCGCGAGGTCTGGTTCAACTACTTCAACGACAAGAAGGTATTCATCGTCAATTTCAGCAAATTGGATGCTTAGGAGGAACGAACATGGAGAAGTGGCTGGACCTTAAGGACAGGATTTCCAAGGAGACGAAAAGGATATGGCTCCAGGAGCCGGACGAGCTGAAGATACAGAGGCTGGGCCTTCTGAAGAACAAGGCCGGCTCTTACGGACAGTACTTCGGGACCTGGGACTTCGCTAACGGTATGATGAGGGACCTTTCCATGTACACCATGTACCCTCTCTTCAAACTGTTCGTATCGGACAAATACTCGCTTGACCAGATGAAGGACATGTACACCCAGATCGTCCCCGTATATACAGAGTACCTTAGGTATTCCGGGTATCCGACGCTGGGCAAGTACTGCACCGAGTTCCGCCAGATAATGCCCGAGATCACGGAGAAGGGGCAGTTCCTCGAAGTCTACAAGGCGCTCCTTATGTATTCGAACAAGCTGGCCGCCTGGGTATACCACTACGCGCCCTGGGAGATGGGCGTAGTGTACAGGCAG
>MWDF01000025.1 GCA_002070415.1 Firmicutes bacterium ADurb.Bin153 | reverse complement strand
GCGGACGCGGCGGAGAAGCCTGTTATGACGCCTATGACGGGATTCCTGCCGATCGCCTGGAACACGACGCCGCCCAGCGTCGCCGCCAGAACGTTGCCGGCGTCTCCTGCGATGTTCGCGTTTACTCCAACGAAGGCCAGTATAAAGGTGATCAATACCTTAGGAGCGCCGAGCAGGACTTTCCTGAAGAAGGCATCGAAGAAGCCGGTCGCTTCGGCTATCATCATGCACATGGATATCGTGATTACGTTGCCTATGACTGCGTTTGAGAGGATGTTGGAGGTAAAATCCGAGAACAGCTTGGGGAATTCCTTCTTGGAAAGCAGGTTTACGACGCTTGCGGTCTGTTCGACGACCTCTTTGCCTTCGACTGCCATATACTTGACGGTCACGCCCATAGACGAGAATATCCAGGATGCGATTAGCGTAACTAGTATGAGGAACATGAAAATCCAAACCGGATGAGGTAGCTTGTTTCCGACGCGTTCCAGTTTCTTGAAGAAACTGGCGAACTTCTCGTTCTTCTTGTTGCCTTCACCTGCGGTCTTCATCGTATACCTCCCATTTCAGCGTTCATCTGCCGTTCAAGTAGCCGATCACTATCCTCGTAAAGGACATAACCCCGAATTTCATAGCCTCTTCGTTGAAGTCGAAATCAGAACTGTGCGCGACCTTGGTGACGCCGTCGTCACCCTGGCTGCCCAGCCAGAAATATACTGAGGGCACCGCTGAAGCGAAATATGAGAAATCCTCACCTCCAGTATTCGGGAACTCCTGCTCTATGTAGTTCCCTTCGCCGAACATGTCCACAAGCCAGGTTCTTACTTGCCTGTACATCGCGGCGTCGTTCATCAGCGGCCCGTAGTTCCACTTGATGTCCAGCTCCGCTTTTATGTCCATGGCCCTCGCCACGTTTTCGACTATCGATGTGATCCTCTCGCCGATCAGTTTCCTGGTCGAGTCGTTGAAGGTCCTTATCGTGCCCCGGATATGCACTTTATCGGGGACTATGTTGTGCCTCGTGCCGCCTTGTATCATGCTCACGCCCACGACCGCGTTCTCAAAGGGGCTGACGTTCCTGGAGACCACCGTCTGAAGCGCGGTGATTATGTGCGCCGCGGCGACGATGGGGTCCTTGACGAGATTCGGCGTGCTCGCATGCCCCCCTACCCCGTAGAGGTCCAGGTAGAACGGATCCGAGCCCGCGTGGGTGGGGCCCGGCCTGCATATGACCTTCCCGACCGGGTATCTGTTGTTGACGTGCAGCCCGGTCATGAAATCGACCCTGGGATCGTCAGAGAGGACCCCTTCCTTGATCATGAACTGGGCCCCTCCGCCCTGTGGGCCGTTCTCCTCGGCCGGCTGGAAGATGAGCTTCACATTCCCGCACAGCCTATCCCTATTGTCGTGGAGGACTTTCGCCGTGGCGAGGAGCATCGCGGTGTGTCCGTCGTGCCCGCACATGTGGGCCACTCCGGGGTTGCTGGAAGAAAACGGCAGGCCCGTGTTCTCGTCCATCATCAGAGCGTCCATATCGGCCCTGATGCCGATCGTCCTACCAGGCCTTGCCCCTCTTATGACCGCCGCGAGGCCGGTGTTGAAGTAATTCTTTATCTCGTCAATTCCGATCCTCTTGAGTTCGTCAATCACTAGCTGCTGGGTCCTGAACTCCTTGGTGCTGGGCTCGGGATGCCTATGGATGTCCCTCCTGGTCTCGACCATGAACTCCTGTAAAGACTTGGCAGCTTCCATAATCGCCAGGTTATCCATGACAATCCCTCCAAATAGGTATTTAATTTAGATTAGGAGCTTCCCCCTGTCCAGGATCGGTTTGCCGTCCAGATAGAGCACGGGGTTGCGTATCATCATATCCAGGTGGATGTTAGTACTTACTTTACCTCCAAAAGCGGCGCTTGTGCCAACCGCGATATGGATTGTCCCGAACGAGCCCTCGTCCTCGAGCATTACACCGATAAGCTTCGCTGCCGTGTTCATGCCTATGCCCAGCTCCGCTATGTTATAGGCCGACGGGTCGTTGGCATCTTCGAGCACCTTGCTGAAAGCTTCGGCCTTGGCGTCGCCTTCGATCTTGGTCGCGAAGCCGTCCTTTACCGTGACCTTTATGGGATTCTGTATTAGTCCGACTTCGGGTATCGGTATCGAGCCGTCCACGTAGATCACGCCGTTGGCGGTCCCTTCCACCGGCGTAGCCCTCGCCTCCACGTCGGGTACGGTGGCGAACTGGCCGGGATTATGGGACAGGCAGGCGAGCGCGGCTCCGTCCCTTCCTTCAAGGCTCATTGTTATGTCGGTTCCGATGTCCGTCGTCACGCGGGCGACCTTCGCCTTCGTGAGAAGGTCGGCTACCTTCTTGACCAGGGGCTCGTGCGCCACGAAGTCAAGGTCGATGGCCCCGCTTATGAGGGTCTCCCTCTCCAGCGCCGGCAGGTTTATCACGCGGGCACCAGCCTTGCAGGCCCTGATCCTTGCCTCGGTGTGGGCTATCGACCAGGTGGTCGGCACGAAAAGCACGTCTGACGCCGCCATCGCGGCAGCCACGGCCTCTGGAAGCTTCTGGTTGTGCATCTTCCTGGGTTCCATGACCGTTATCACTACTTCCGCCTGCAGCTCAAGGCAGCAAGAGGCGATGGCCTCGGCAAGGTCCACCTTGTTGAAGTCGGTCACGATTGTAACCTTCTCGCCTTTCTTCACATTGGCGCATACGGTGACGATCTTGTAGGCATTCTTCTTCAGGACAAGGTCTTTCACTTTCTCTCCCCCAATTCGTCCTCAGAATAGGCACGCCAATAAGGAATCGATAACAGGTTCCGATCAGATGGTCCGGACGTTTGAAGTGTATTTAAGGGGGCAATGAAACTGTTCCTTTACATAGATGCTATTATCAAGGCATGATATTCTCAAATATATATAATCAATGGGCGCGATAAGTATTGCTTATCGCGCCATCTATAGGCGTTTTCGGCGCATCCAGGCCAACCGCGGAGGGCGATTTCAGCAAGGCATCCTGCCAAATGGAGGGCAGCCCCGGCTGGGACCGCCCCTTGTCCGTAGCCGAAGCCGCCCGGTCCGCATCAGCCCGCACAATGCCTAGATGCAGTGACCGTACGCCGCTATTTCCTAAGCCCGACCTTCAGCGCGATCGCCACCCCCTCGTCGTAGTAGTCCTTGAGCCACTTGCCGAACTCCTCATGGCCAAGAAACGCCGACGTGGCCCCCGCGCTTTCAAGCGCCGCCTGGAACTCCGGGTTCTTGCACAGCTCCCGCACCGCGTCCTCCCAGGCCTTCACGACTTCATCTGGCAGGTTGGCAGGCCCGCTGACGCTGTTGTACCCGACGAGCTTGACGCTCGGGAAGCCCGCCTCCTTCGTTGTGGGCACGTCGGGCAGCGAAGATGACCTATGGTCGGTCGTGACAGCCAACGCCTTTATCTTGCCGGCTTGCGTCATCGCAATTACCTCGCTGAGGTTCTGTGCCGCAAGGTCTATGTGCCCGCCCGCCACGTCCGTGATGACTGTGGCGCCTCCTCCCAGCACCACCCTTATGAGGTTGTTGGGGTCTATGCCGGCATCCTGGCAGAGCTGGGCGATCGCGAAGGTGGACGGTCCTCCGGGCCCTGCGGTGCCGTAAGAGTACTTCCTCGCCCCGGCCTTAAGGTCGGCGACGAGGTCCTTTAACGAATTCCATTTCGAATCGCCCTTCACAATGAAAACCAAAGGGTTTACGTTAATGCGGCATACGTTAGTCAGCTCGTTCCACTTGTACGGAAGCGTCGGGTCCACCGCCGGATTTAGGCTGCCGGTCGTCGTGACGTTGATCATCATCTTGTACCCGTCTGGCTTTGCCCCCACGACTTCCATGGTCCCTATGGTTCCGCTGCCGCCTGCCTTGTTTATTACGTTTATGTTCACTCCCCACATCTTCTCCAGCTTGGGGGCCAGCGCCCTGGCCACAATATCCGTCGCGCCCCCGGGAGAAAACGCGACTATCAGGTCTATGGCCTTGTTAGGGTAGTTTCCTTTGCCGGCGGTCCCCAGCGGATTTGCCAGCAACGCCCCGAACAGGACCGCCAGGACCAACGCCGATTTCATCCTTCTCATTGCTTGACTCCCCTTTCTATTCTTAGCGGGCATGCAAAGAACGGCTTCGCCGCGCCTCCTTGCGCCTTTGCTACTGATCAGATTCCTCGGCGAAAAGCAGGGCCTTTCCGATCCTCTTCTCCCTTGCGCGCCCGACCATCGACAGGACGACCGATAGCACCGCCGCCACCAGCAGCGCCAGCGAGATCGGTTTCTGCACGAAGATCGCCGCCGAGCCCTGGGACAGGGTCAGCGACTGACGAAGCGCCGCCTCGAACATGGGGCCTAGGATCAGGCCGAGCACCAGAGGCGGAGTCGGGAACTTGCACTTGTTCATGTAATAGCCGACTATTCCGAACAGCACCGCCATCCACACGTCGAACATGCTGTTCCTCACCGTGTAGGTGCCCACAAGGGACAGCACCAGTATCACGGGAGACATTATGTACTGCGGCACAAGCGAAAGCCTCGCCCACAGCGGCACCAGCGGGAGGTTGAGGATGAGCAGTATCAGGTTGCCTATGTACATGCTCGCTATCAGTCCCCATACGAAAGTGGCGTCCTTCGAGAAAAGGAGCGGCCCGGGCTGCAGGCCGTGCACCATCAAGGCTCCTAGCAGCACCGCCATGGGTGCGGATACCGGCAGGCCCAGCGTCATGAGCGGCACCATGCCCCCGGACACCGCGGAGTTGTTGGCCCCTTCGGCCGCCGCTATGCCTTCTATGGCGCCGTGGCCGAACTTGTCGGGGTGGCGAGAGAACTTCTTCTCCAGGTCATAGGCCATGAAGCTGGCTACGGATGAGCTTACGCCGGGCAGTATGCCGATGAAGAATCCCAGCAGGGAGCTGCGTACGAAGGCCCCTGTCGAATCGGCCATGTCCTTCCTGTTCGGAAGCAGCGCCCTCAGCCCCCTTGGCACGGGGGGCATCTTCTGGAACACCTGCTGCGACTTGTTCAGGACTTCGGCTATGGCGAAAAGCCCTACTATCACGCTGATGAAGTCTATGCCGCCAAGAAGGTCTGTGGTATAGGCAAGCCTTCCCGTCCCCCAGATCGGGTCTATGCCCACCGTCGACAGAAACAGGCCCAGAAGGCCTGATATGAGCCCTTTTACCAGGGATTTGCCCGCAAGGCTCACGATTATCGTAAGCCCCAGGCACATAAGCGAGAAATTCTCTACAGGGCCGAACTTAAGCGCCACGTCCGACAACGCCGGGCCCAGTATGCTGAGCATCACGACTCCGAACGTACCGGCGATCCAGCTGGATATCGCAGCCATGCCCAGCGCCGGTCCCGCGCGGCCCTGCAGCGTCATGGGGTAGCCGTCCAGCGCCGTCGGCACCGACGCCGCCTCCCCCGGGCAGTTGATGAGGATTGCCGTCGTGGAACCGCCGTACATCGAACCGTAGTAGATCCCGCAGAGCATGATCATCGCGGTCACGGGCGGAAGCCCCGCCGTAATCGGAATCAACATTGCCATCCCGGCCGTCGGGCCCAGGCCGGGGAGGACACCCACGAGTGTTCCCAGGAAACAGCCCACCGTGCAGTAAAGGAGGTTCTGGAAGCTCGCCGCTACCGAGAAGCCCTGGATCAGCTGTTGTATTACACCCATTCTCAGCCCCCCTAAAATCCGAATGGGCCCTCAGGGAGGCCCAGGTTGAAGACAACGGAGAAAACGATAGCCGTACATGCGGCTATCGCAAAGGAGACGGCAAGCGCCTTGTACCACTTCATGCGCTTGTGGATCAATATGACCGGGGTACAGAACATCAGCGTCGACAGGAACAGGCCCGTCCATTTCGTTATGTACACATAGGCCGCGAACAGGGCGAACAGCAACCAGGCGGTCGAGGACTTTCCGTCGCCGCCTTCTGTTTCCGCATCCTTCCCCTTCCCGCCGCCTAGGGATGCCCTCACCTCAAGCAGGCAGTTCAGGAGCGAGAACAAGACGATGGCCGAAGCGAGCAGCGTAGGCAGCATACCCGGGCCGATCTCGCCTGATCCGACCAGAGGCATCCGGGCAGACAATATCGTGATGAGCACGCCGAATGACAGGAGGGCCGCGGCTACTAGTACGTTAACGGACGATCGGATAGTACGGTTAGGGCTCAAATGAACATCTCCCCTATCAATTAGAATTGATTGCCTTGAGCTATCCGGGGAAGAATGCTGATACCGTATACCGTTATTGTGAAATAGCGCCTTTGGGGCTGGTTATTATCCTCGGTGACGTACGCTGCCCGGTTTGTACTCTCAAGATCCGTAGTCGATGTGCCTGTGGCTGCTAGAGGCTTAGTGCCGCGTTTTCAAGGCCATTTCACCTGGTTGTGGCTGTCCGTCCTCTCAAGGCCAGGACGCCGCGGCCGTTAAGTTGATTTTCGAGCGTCTACAGGTATTGGGTAAACATGCAGTTCTATATGCCTTAGTTAAATGCTAAGGTTGTATCGTAATAAGCACAAATACATATAATCAATTGTTGCCATAAGAGTTTCTTATGGTCTTACCGTAGGTGTCGGTTAACGTGATTGCGCCCGCGATCTCGCGCCCTCGTTGGGAGAGCCGCGTCGCACCTCGGAAGATAAGACAATCGTAGTGACGGAAACGAATGGCCCGGACCGTGGGTAACGGTCCGGGCCATTCGGGCCTGTCGATTGAGCCTTGCTATCTCCTGTCCTTACGCGCTCTGCCTTTTATCTTCAGTATCTCCGCCACTGGTATCATCAAAAGGGCAAGCCCGGCGGATATCGCCACTTGGAGCGCCGAAAGAGGGACCAGCCTCAGGAAGCTGTTCACGTACGGTATGTACACCACTGTTAACTGGAGGACGCCGCTTATCAATATGGCCTTCAGAAGGAATTGGTTCCTCAGGATGCCTACCTTGAAGATGAATCCTTCCGAGCAGCTTACGGAAAGGGACGTGAACAGCTGTCCGAACGTAAGCGTAAGGAGGCACATCGTCCTTGCGGCTTCTACGCCAGGCGCCGCCCCGCCGAACGCATACCGGCTGCCGAGCACGAATGTGGCAAGGGACACAAATCCCAGCATGATTCCGTGCGCTGCGAGCCTGGCCATGTGCGAGGCCCCCAATACGGGGTCCTTCTGCTTCCTCGGCCTCATATCCATGGTGCCTTTCTCAGGAGGGTCTACGCCTAGAGCGATGGCCGGCATGCTGTCGGTTATCAGGTTCACCCAGAGGATCTGGATGGGATGCAGCGGCCTCGCTATGCCTGCCAGTATGGAGACGAACACCAGCACTATCTCCCCTATGTTGCACCTGATGAGATACTGCACCGACTTCCTTATGTTGCTGTATATCGTCCTTCCTTCCTCAACGGCCTTCACGATCGTCGCGAAGTTGTCGTCGGTGAGTATCATGTCGGCGGCCCCTTTGGCCACGTCAGTCCCTGTGATTCCCATAGCTACGCCTATGTCGGCCTTCTTCAGCGCGGGGGCGTCGTTGACGCCGTCTCCCGTCATGGCGACGATGTGCCCTTTGGCCCTCCATGCATCGACTATGCGCATCTTGTGCTCCGGAGAGACCCTCGCGTACACCCTGACGTCCTCTACGATGCCGGAAAGCTCGGTGTCGCTCAGCTTGTCCAGCTCCTTTCCGGAAAGGGACCTCGTCTTGCCGTCGGCTATGCCCACCTGCTTCGCTATCGAAAGCGCCGTGGTCTTGTGGTCTCCGGTTATCATCACCGGTATTATTCCGGCCTTGTGGCAGGCCGCTACCGCAGGCATGCTCTCCTTCCTCGCGGGATCCTGCATGGCGATATGCCCCAGGAAGACCATGTCGCTCTCAAGGTGCGGCCCGATCTCATCGGGGAGCGAGGGCAGGTCCTTGTACGACATCGACAACACCCTCATGCCTGATTCCGCCATCCTTACGTACGCATCGTCCATGCCCTGCCTGAGCGCATCGTCCATCTCGACCGCGCCCTCGTCCGTGAACAGCTTGGTCGACAGCCTCAGCAGCTCGTCAGGGGCTCCTTTCGTGTACATCCTCACACGGCTGTCCACGGCGTGCAGGGTGCTCATCCTCTTGCGCTCGGAATCGAAAGGTATCTCCGAGAGCCTCGGCCACGAGGCATCCATGTCCTTCTTCCAAAAGCCGGCCTTCGCGCCCGCGATGAGCATGCAAGCTTCAGTAGGATCTCCCGTAACAGATGCCGAGCCGTCCCCAAACAGCTCGTAGCTAGCGTCATTGCACAACATGGCGCACTTGAAGACCTCCGTGAATGCTTCATCCGCCTTGCCCCGGAAGGCGACGCCGTCTTCCAGGAACTCGCCTTCGGGCAGGTCGCCGATGCCCGTCACGTCCAGGAGCCGCCCGTGGTACTCCACATGCTTTACCACCATCTTGTTGGTGGTCAAAGTGCCCGTCTTGTCGGAACATATGACGCTTGCGCTGCCTAGCGTCTCGACCGCCGGCAGCCTTCTGATTATCGCGTTGGACCTTGCCATCCTCTGGACGCCGATGGCAAGCACTATGGTCACTATCGCGGGCAGCCCCTCGGGTATAGCAGCCACGGCAAGGCTTACGGCGGTCATGAACATGACCAGGGGTTCTTCGCCCCTCAACAGGCCCGCGATGAAGACGATAACGCAGAGCGCTATGCAAATGGCGCCCAGCATCTTGCCCAGTTTGTCCAGCGTCACCTGCAGCGGCGTCCTCTCCTCGCCTTCCTGCTGCAGCATGCCGGCTATGTGCCCGACTTCAGTGCCCATCCCGGTGGACACCACGACCGCCTTGCCCCTTCCGTAGTTCACACTGGTGCCCATGTAGGCCATGTTCCTGCGGTCGCCCAAAGACACATCCTCGTCGCATATCATCTCGGACGACTTCTCTACGGGGACCGATTCTCCGGTAAGCGCCGCTTCGTCTATCCTAAGCAGCGCGGATTCTATAAGCCTCATATCGGCCGATATGATATCGCCCGCGTCGATGAGCACTATGTCCCCGGGGACGAGGCTCGATGAGTCCACAAGTTCGGGCCTGCCGTCCCTTACCACACGGGTCTTAGGGTTTGTCATCTTCTTCAGGGCCTCGAGCGCGTTCTCCGCCTTGTTCTCCTGGATCACGCCGATGGCTGCGTTAAGGATAACTATCGCCATGATGGCGATCGCGTCGCCGAACTCGCCGAAGACCGCCGATATGGCGGCCGATACCATAAGGAGCACTATCAGGAACTCCTTGAACTGGTCGATGAATTTCTGCAAGGTCGTCTTCTTCGCGGCTTCGATAAGGAGGTTGGGGCCGTATTCCTTAAGCCTTGCGGCGGCCTCCCCTGCGGTCAGCCCGTGAGCCGCTGAGCTTCCGAGTTCGCTGAGCACCTCCTTTGAGGTTTTCGAGCACGCCTTATCCATCCGGTTACCTCCTGAAAGAAATGTATTCCGTCGTCCGCGATGTACCGGCGACGTATCCGCGTATACTCTGTATTTTTATAATACTCCTTATGCCGGACGTTTTCCCGGCATATCTCGCATGCAGACCGATGGTCCCGGCCGCCCTTGAAGCGTCCGGGACCACCTGATGAGCCGGTTACTTGAATATCATGTGCTGCTGTCAGCTTGTCTACCGCCTTCCTGGCTACCCGGCCAGGCTTTCCAGCAGGTTCTTCACCGCCATCCTGCCCATGTTCTGCACCGCTTCGAGCGTATGCGCCCCTATGTGCGATGTCATGACGACATTGTCCAGGTTCTTCAGCGGGGAATTCGTCACTGGCTCGTTTTCGAACACGTCCAGGGCCGCGCCTGCGATTACATTATTTGTCAGCGCGCCGTAGAGCGCGTCCTCGTCTATGATGCCACCCCTTGCCGTGTTGACCAGGATGGCGTTCTTCTTCATCCTGGCAAGCTGGTTTGCCGATATCATGTGGTAGGTCACGTCCACAAGTGGCACGTGCAGGCTGATGAAGTCAGACTTCTCGAGAAGCTCGTTGAAGCTGCAATAGGCCACGTCCGCCTTCTCGGCCCAGAAGCCGTCGGGGTAAATGTCGTAGCATAGGACCGACATGCGAAGGCCCTTCGCTCTTTCGGCCACCTGCCTTCCTATCTGCCCCGTGCCCACTATCCCCATGGTCTTGCCTTCCAGCTGGAAGCCGGGGTGCTGCGTCCATTTCCCCTGCCTTATCTCCCTGTCCGACGCGGAGATGTGCCTGCATGCGGAGAGCAGCAGCCCCAGGGCGTGCTCGGCGACGGCCGCGCTGTTGGCGCCGGGCGTGTTCGTTATTTTGATGCCCTTGCTGTTCGCATAATCTATATCTATGTTGTTGACGCCCACTCCGTACTTCGATACCGCCCGCAACGAGCCCCCGCAGTCTATGACCCTTCTCGTCACGGGATCCAGGCCTACTATTATGCCGTCGACACCCCGGACCATCATGACCATCTCGTCCTCGGTCATGACGCGTCCGTGTGGGTTCCTTATGACTTCGCAGCCCGCCTCCTCGAGCATGGCGAGGGGGACGGGGTCCGATTTACCGAATGTCCTGGGCGTCACTAGTATCCTCATGGTCATGGTCAACCCTCCAACAGTTGAGCGAATCCCGGCTTTGCGCCTTCTTCTGCCTATGCTCCTAGAATCGTTTCGGGGCTATCGCCTCGCGGGTAGCCAGGATGTTCTTTACGGCCTTTGCCGGGTCTTTCAGGCAGACGCCGATGAACAGGGTGTCGATTATCGTAAGCTGGGCGACCCTCGATGAGGTGCTCTCCATGCGGTACAGCGTCTCGTAGGAGGATGTCCCGAGCTTGATGTCCAGTACCTTGTCGATCGGCGAGCGCGCGTAGTGCGTTATGCCTATCGTAGTGGCGCCCCTGCCCCTCGCTATCGCCAAGGCGTCAATAACGTCCCTGCTGCTGCCCGAATGGGAGATCGCGACAACGACGTCGCTAGGTTCCACAAGAGATGCCGCCATAGCCTGCATGTGGGTGTCTATGTACGCCGTCACCGGTTTTCCCGTCTTCATGAACTTATGCGCGGCATCCATGGCGACCGACCCCGACCCTCCGACTCCGTAGAACTGGATGGACCTGGCGTTGTATAGGCAGTCCACGGCTCTTTGAAGGTCCGTCTCGGAAAGGACGTCCACGGTGGACTGCAATGTCTTCGTGTTGGCGGCGACGATCTTCTTCATGACCGTGCCTATCAGGTCGTTCTCCGCGATCTCCTCATGCAGCGCCTGTATGGGCTTCACCGTCTCTATGGCCAGGTTAATCTTCAGCTCCTGGAAGCCGTGGAATCCTATCTTCTTGCACATACGCACTATCGTGGCCTCGCTTACGCCGATCCTTTCGGCCAGCTCGGTTATCGGAAGGTTTATCACCTCCGCTGAATGCGCAAGTATGTAGTCCGCGGCCTTCTCCTCTGAATCCCTGAATGTGGACTTCTCTTCCCTCAACCGCATGAACACAGTTTCTGACATCGCACCCACCTCTTCGTCGAAGGTTCGTCCCGTTACCGCAACCGCAAGGCTACGGCACCAGGATTATCTTCATCGCCTTCTTCTGCTCCACCTGCAAGCAGGCCTCGTTAACCTCTTCAAGCGGACGCACGCCGCTTACCATAGGGGCTATCTTGAGCTTGCCGGAAGCGTACAGGTCGAGGGCCAGCAGGTAATCCGCCCACGCGAAGCCCTGAAGCCCCTTTAGCATCTTCTCGTCCCTGACCATGTTCCAGGGCTTGAAGCTGACCTCGCGCCCTCCGAAGCCGCTGCCGCCCATCAGTATGAGGCCGCCGCCGCACGCGGCGTCTATCGCCTGGGACACCGCCTGTACGTTTCCTGTCGCCTCGACCACGTAGTCGGCGCCCTTGCCCTTGGTCATCTCGTTGATCTTGACGACGGGATCCTCCTCGTCGGCCATGATCACGTCCGTGGCGCCCAGCTCCAGCGCCATGTCCAGCCTCTCGCGGTCCGAGCTCAGCCCGACCATCACGAGCCTCTTGGGCGAGGTTGCCGCCATCGCCTGCATGATGAACATGCCGAAGGGGCCGGGGCCGAACATCGCAATGAAGCTGCCGGGCGTTATGTCGTTGGTCCTAATCGCCCTGGCCGCCGTGGTCGCCGGCTCCAGGATAGCCGCGTGCTCGTCCGGCACGAAGTCAGGCACCTGGAACAGGATGTCCTGGTCCGCGCACATGTACTCGGCGAAACAGCCGGGGGAATCTATCCCGATGTGGTCCCAGTTCCTGCACCTGTTGAGTATGCCCGTGCGGCACGCGTAGCATTGCCCGCAGCCTCGTATCGCGCTGCTGGTGACCCTGTCGCCCACCTTGACCTTCTTGACCTGCGAGCCCACGGCGACCACCTCGCCGAGGAACTCGTGCCCCGGTATCATGGGCATCTTCACGAAGCCGTGCCTGCCCATGAAGGTGTTGTTCTTAATCGCCACATCCGTGCCGCAAAGGCCCACCGTCCTTATCTTCACGAGTGCTTCGGAAGGCTTCGGCTCCGGCATGGGCACGTCCATGATTACAAACCTTTTCGCCTCGTCTACCTTTACTGCCGCTTTCATGTCGGTCTGACCCTCCTTCTATGCTTTGATGCCGGAGTCCAGCTCGGCGAGGTCTATGCGGCGTCCCTGCTCTGCGCTCAGGTATGCCGCGTACATGGCCCTTACCACCTGCTTGCCCAGCTCGCCGTCGGACACCGGGTCGCGCCCCAGGCTTATGGCCTCCACGAAGTCCTGCATCTCCTGCGGATAGCCCCTCATCCAGTCCTCGTCGGGGGACGGGAAGGTCCAGCCGGCCTTGGTCTGTATCTTCTCGCTGATGTACTCGTCGCCGAAGATCTCGTTTTCCGGCGCGTATGCCCTCACGGTGTCGTTAGCAGCCATGTTGCATTTGATGACGCTGTTCGTCGTGTAGACTTCCAGCGTGTTCACTATCCCGCCCATGGTCGTGTCGTTGGAGAGCACCAGGGCCTTGGTGCCGTCCTCGAAGGTGAGGATCACAGTAGACCAGTCCTCAACGTCCTCCCACTCGCTGACGAGCCACCTGCCGGGGTTCCTCTTGAAGGCCTCGGTGTGCGTGAGGTTCCCCACGTCCGCCATGACGGACTTGAGCCCTACCGGCTTGCCGTCTCTGAGCTGGCCTTCGAAGTGTTTTATATGCAAGACCAGCCCCATTGGATGTGAACCCAGCCTCGTGAGCGAGCCTCCGCCGGCGAGGTCCCACCTTCTCGAGTAGGCCGCGTGCGAGCCGCTGTGGCTCTCCTCGGACCTTATCTCGAGCACGGCGCCGCCGCTCTGCTTCAGCAGCCTCTTCGCCTTAAGGACCGGGGGCGCGTAGATGAAGTCCTCGGCGTAGCACACCTTCACATTGTTGCGTTTTGAGGCCGCGAGTATGCTGTCGGCGCTTTCCATTGCCTCCTTGTACATGTCGATCCTGGGAAGCCTGCCCGCCTCCCGGACGTCCCCGAACGCTCCCGTGAGGGGCTTCTCGCAGATTATGTGCTTGCCCGCGTCGGCCGCGTCCACGCAAAGCTGCTTGTGGACCCTGTTGGGGGCGCATATGTCGACCGCGTCTATCTCCTTGTCGTCGAGCATCTCGCGGTAGTCCTTGTACACCCGCTTGATTCCGTAATCTTCGGCGAAGGCCTCCGCTTTGGCTCTCGTGCCGGACACTATGCCCGCAACTTCGACCGGTATGCCGATCACCTTCTCGTACGCGTCCATGTGTATCTTCGACACGAAACCGGCCCCTACCATCCCTATCTTTACTTTCTTCAAGTCAGTCGGTCCTCCCTTCGCTTTCTCCTCCTAGGTATGCCTCGAGCATCGCCTTGTCCTTGGTCACCGATTCCGAGTCGCCCGAGAGGACCACCTCGCCGACGCTAAGCACGTAGGCGTAGTGCGAAATCGAGAGTGCGAGCTCTGCGTTCTGTTCTATGAGCAGCACCGTGGTGCCCGCTTCGTTGATCTCCCTTATCTTGTCCATGATTGAGTCGATTATCACCGGCGCAAGGCCCAGCGAGGGCTCGTCTAGCATCAGCAGCTTGGGGTTCGACATCATCGCCCTAGCTATCGACAGCATCTGCTGCTCGCCGCCGGACATCGTGCCCGCCAGCTGGCCGCACCTTTCCGCAAGCCTTGGGAACAGGTCGAACGCCTTTTCCATGTCCGATTTCACCTCGGCGCGGGAGACCTTCCTGGTGTAGGCTCCGATCTTGAGGTTCTCGGCCACTGTGAGCCCCGGGAATACCAGGCGGCCCTCGGGCACGTGTGCCAGTCCCATCCTTACTATCTGGTCGGGCCGCTTGTCGGATATCACCTCGCCGCAGAACTCTATGCTGCCCGAAAGGGGCTTTATCAGCCCCGATATGGCCTTCAGCGTCGTGGACTTGCCTGCCCCGTTAGCGCCAAGGAGGGTCACTATCCTGCCCGCCTGCACCTCCAGGTTCACCGAGTGCAGCACCGGCGCCACGTCATATGCGACTACAAGGTCATTTATCTTGAGCAAGTCATCTGCCCCCCCTGCCAAGGTAAGCCCGGATGACGGCCGGGTCTTCCTTCACTTTGTCGAACGTCCCCTCGGCTATCTTGGCGCCGTGGTTCAGGACGAACACCCAGTCCGCGAGCTTGCCGACGATCTCCATCCTGTGTTCTATCAGCAGTATCGATATGCCACGGTCGCTGATCCTCTTGATCAGCTCCATGAGGGCGTGTATCTCCTGTGAGTTGAGGCCCGCCGCCGGCTCGTCTAGAAGCAGCAGCTTCGGTCCGGTGATGAGCGCCCTAGCTATCTCGAGTATCCTCTGCTTCCCGTAGGGCAGGTTCCTCGCGTACTCGTCCTTCATGTCCAGAAGCCCCACGAAATCGAGTATCCCGTTTACCTCATCTGTACAGGCGGCCGTCGCCTCGCGGTACTTCCTTGTGTTCAGCGCAGTCTGGAGTATGCTGACACCGCCGTTGCCGTATCCCTTGCCGAGCAGCGCGTTCTGGAAGACCGTCTGGGAGCTGAGTATCCTTATGTTCTGGAACGTGCGGGCTATCCCCTTCCAGCATATGGAATGCGGGGGCAGGTTCTGGACGTGGTCGCCCACGAACTCCACGGTGCCGTGGTCGTTCTTGTATACCCCGGTTATCAGGTTCAGCACCGTCGTCTTGCCCGACCCGTTCGGCCCGATCAGCGCGCATATCTGGCCTTCCCTGACGCTAAGGTCAAGGTTGTCCACCGCCACGAGCCCTCCGAACCTCTTGGTGAGGCCCCTTACGCTGAGCACTTCCCTTGACATGTTCGTGCTTCCCACCATGGCTATCAACTCCTATCCTTGGCTCTTCCGGCCCCTTGCGGGAAACCGAGCGTCTTCACCAGGCCGGCCAGGGAGCCCCTGCCGGTCTTCACCCAGTTGAGCCTCAAGTAGACCAGCAGGACCAGCGAATAGACCAGGAGCCTGCTGCTGGACAGGAACCTAAGCACTTCCGGCAGGGATGTGATGATTATCGAGGAGACTATCGCGCCTACTACGCTCTGCATGCCGCCCATGACGACCATGAGCAGGTAGGACGCGCTCTCGGCGGCCGTGAACGAGTCGGGGCTAAGATAGCCCGTCAAGTTCGCCAGGAATACGCCTGAAAGGCCGGCCAGCATGGCCGAGAGGGCGAACGAGACCATCTTGGCGCGCCTTACGTCGACGCCCATCACCTCCGCCGCCACCTCGTCTTCGCGAAGCGACTTCAATGCGAGCCCAAGGCGCGATTCCCCTATCCTCCTGACGGCCACGGCTATCAGGAACAGGACCGCAACCATCAGGTAGTAGACCCAGCGCTGGTTGGGCAGCAGCTTCGCGAAGCCCGCAAGGCCGTATGCGCCGCCCGTGATGGGCTCCATGTTTAGTATCAGTATCCTCACTATCTCGCCGAAGCCGACCGTCGTCACCACCAGGAACGGGCCCGCAAGGCGGAAGGCCGGAAGTGCGAGGCCCGTGCCTATGAGCGTCGTGAACGCGACGGCCAGGGCCGCCCCGAGCCAGGGGCTGAGGCCCACTTTCACCAGCAGTATCCCGTATGTGTAGGCTCCGGTCGCAAGCAGGGCCGCGCTTCCAAGCGAGAGCATGCCGCTGTATCCGATGAGTATCAGAAGCCCGAGGACATGTATCGCGTTCTGCACTCCGCGCTGCACGACGTAGAACTCGTACTGCGACGTAACCGAGGGCGCGGCGAGGAGGAGCAGCATGACTATCAAAAGAGCGTATTTCCTGAGCCACTTTACCAGCTTCACCATATCCGAGCCTCCTATACCTTCTCCGCGACGCTGGCCCTGAATATACCGCCCGGCCTGAAGAGCAGGAACAGGACCAACACGCCGAAGATGAATATGTCTCTGTAGGTGGAGCTTACGAAAGCGGCGAAAAGAGTCTCGGCGATTCCCACCGCGACACCGCCCAGCAACGCGCCGCTGAAGCTGCCAAGACCGCCGATGAGCACGGCCGCCATGGCCTTCACCGCGATTATGCCGCCCATGGACGGGGTAAGGGGTATGATCGGCGAGATGAGCACGCCTGAGACCGCCGCGATGGCGGTGCTGAGCATGAACGTGAGCGCGATCATCCGGTCGTTCCTGATGCCCATGAGGTAGGACGCCGTCGGACGCTGGGCGACGGCCCTCATGGCCGTACCGATCATCGTCCCGCGCAGGAAGTACTGCAGCGTTATGAGCAGCACAGCCACTATCGCAACGATCCATATCACGTGGGGCATCAAGTAGAGCTCACCTATCTGGAGGACGCTTGAGCCGAAGGGGTTCTTGTAGGTCTGGGGCGTCGTGCCCCATATGACCAGCACCAGGTTGCGTATGAAGACCGAGAACGCCACGGTCCCGATCAGGATTATCTGCGGGTTCACCCTGTGCTCCAGCATAGGGTAGAAATATATTTGGCTCAGCGCGTAGCCGATGATTCCCATCACGGCCACCGTCATCATGAATGAGGGGATGTATGGCAGCCCTGCTTTGCGGAACAGCGAGAGCATTACATAGCCGCCTAGAGTAAGTAGGTCGCCCTGGGCGAAATTGAACAGCCCCGAAGCGTTCCATATCAACGATATGCCCAGCGCCGGTAGGGAGTAGATAATGCCCATGGCCAGACCGTTCAGTACGAGTTGTAGCAGGATTGCTGCTGTCAAGGTATCACCTCTTCACCGTTCTTGCCGGCTTCGGGCCGCCGGTGCGGCATCTAGCCCGCACCGGCGGTGTCCTGCCGGCCTACGAAAATTGGCGGCTTACTTTGCTGGGTACTCCTCCTTGATCAGGGGAGTCCACTTGCCGTTCTGGAATACCTGGGTGTAGATCGTGTGTACGAGGTTGCCTTCGCTATCGGCCTGGTAGTGTGCAAGAGCGCCCTTGTAGTCCAGCTTGGACAGCTCTGTGCGGATCTTCTCGGAGTTGTCGCCGACGCGCTTGATGATGTCGGCGAGGATGTAGATGGAGTCATAGTGGTTGACGTGCGTCGGGGACAGGGGCTCCTTGAACGTCGATGTGTACTTCTTTATGAACGCCTGACGTGCAGGGTCCGGGTCGCCCTGGGAAAGCGTGGTGCTGCAGACGAGCCCTTCGATGTTGGCCGTCCCTGCTATCTGCTCGATCGCGGGTGAGCTGCAGCCGCGCTCGCCGAACACCAGGAGGTTCTTCATGCCGAGCTCTACGCGCTGTCTCAGTATGATGCCGATCTCGGCCTCGTAGCCGTAGCAGAAGAGAGCGTCGGCGCCGGCCGCCTTGATCTTGAGCAGCTGCGCTGTGAAGTCGCGGTCGCCGTCGTTATACGTCTGGACGGTCACGGGAGCCAGGCCGTACTGGGTGAGCGCGGGAAGGGTGGCATCCCAAAGCCCCTTGGAGTACTCGTTCGTGCCGTAGATTACCGCAGGCTTCGTCACCTTGTAGTACTCTTTGGCGGTGCGGGCGAGGATCGGTATCCAGTAGGTCGATGCTATCTGGATGCGGAAGGTGTAGGGATTGCCCTTCTTGGTGGTCTGTGCGTTCGTGCCGTCGGTTATGAAGGGGATCTTCGCATCCTTCCAAAGCGCTTCGGCCGCGAGGATGGTTCCAGAGCGGTTGGGGCCGATGACCGCTACGGGATTGAGGGCCAATGCCTTGCGGACGGCCTCGATTCCTGTTGCGGTGCTGGAAGTCTCATCGACCGGTATGTACTCGATCGGTACACCGTTGATTCCGCCCTTGGCGTTGATCTCGTCGACGGCCATCTTCGCCGCGTTGACGAGAATCTGTCCCTGGAAGGAAGCGTCGCCCGTCAGGGGGGCCAAATGGCAGATCCTGTAGGACTTGGGTGCCGCCGCTGTCATGACGGAGCCGATGAGTACCAACATGGCAGCGATAAGTAGACCATGCCTTACCCTTGCTTTGAACATCTGTTGAGCCTCCTCTTTCTTTTTTATATTCCTTGGGCATACGGAATAACCAAGATTCTTGAAAATGTCCTAGTTTCGTTGTTGCGCCTCGGTGCTTTCCCCCTTTCCAGTCAAATCATCCCATGCGTCGATTCATCGATATCCTCACATGAATGCATCCTGCATTGACAATCCCGGGACGTGAACGTTAAATTCACACTCCGGGGTATGCGGGGGCTTTATTCTCCTGCTCGGCATCCTTGAAACTCTAGCTATCCGTTTATATCGCACTTATATGTGCATTTGATTTGTGTGATATCTCTTCAATGTGCATTGTAGAATAATTTTTTCACGAATACAAGGTAAAATAAGGTAATGGCGTGGGCAATCCCGCCCATATGCCTGTTGAAGTGCGAAATGATTTCCCGGTGCCCCTGAAAGTAATTTTCCCGATTTGCGGAAGTTGACGGAGCAAGCGATACGCAAGGAGGAAGGCGGGCTTCGCAATCGGATGGAAGCAAAGAAAAAGCCGCCCTTCTGAGGACGGCTTTGATCGTCTGTGCCGACAAGAAGACCTCAATGTGCGGTCACCTTACTAGGATGTCTGCTATCTCTACTTCCTTGCCCTGCTCATAAACCTTGATACTGGGAAGGTTCGGGGTCTTTGTGACGGTCTCGTTTCTTTCCCCTCCGACGATGAAAGTGTCTTCCACCTTGTATCCGGGTACGGAAGGATTCCACGCGTAGGCCTGGCCCGCTTCGACGGTGACGTCCGTCCCCAGGCATGCTTTGATTTCCCTTGCCGCATAGCCCACCGGGCCGCCCTGGTGGAATTTCGCCCACTCCCCCGGATAGCCCAGCTCTGCGTACCTGCCCGCAAGGGACGCGAATATCTCTCCTATCTGTGCGCCCGGCCTGGTCGCTAGGTAAAGGGACGCGTACTGGCTCGATACCGCCGCCTTCTTTCCCATAAGGTCCGCATCAACCGGCCCGAAGCTCACGAACCTCGTTACCGACGCATAAACGCCCCTGTACCTTCCGACCAGCACCAGCATGGCATACTTGTCCAGCTTCTTTTCGGTCGGGAGCGGATGCCGGTATCTCAGGATGCGCCCATCCGCCGCGGCGACGGCGAAGTTCGGGTCTATGCCCAGCTTGGCGCATCTGCCCGCCAGCTCGCCGGCTATCTCGAACTCCGAATCCCCCCTGGAGAGTGACAGGCACACGCTCTCGATGACGGTGCCGATCCCAGCGCCCACGTATCTCAACGCCTTGAGCCCTTCCTCATCGAGGGAAATCCTGAGGCGCCTGAGCTCGTCCTCCGCCTGGCAGTCCGTTATCATCGGACAGTTCGTGACCGCCTCCGCGAGGCCGCAAACGGATTCTTTCCCATACCAAGGGTGGACGATCGGAGTGAGCCTCATGCCCGCGAACTCCTCTTCCATCAGCCTGTCTGCCTCTACGTTGTCCGCGAGGAGATATATCTCCCCATCCTTGACTATGAGGCTCGCGACGCCCTCTACGGAGAAGAGCCCGATATGCGACCTTCCGCCCAGAAGCCACGATATGTTCTTCTGCAGCTTTATGTGAATCGCACCGGCCCCGTGCCCGGCGCATATCGCATCCAGCGCCCTCAGCTTTTTCTCCAGTCTGTCCTGATACGGCATCCGTTATCCTCCTATTTGATCCCTATCTGTTCTTTGGCGTTTCCCGAGAAGAGCATCTCCACGTCGCGGGCGATGTCCTCCGCGCTTACCTGCCATCCGGTCCTGGCAAGGTCCTCGTACTTGTCGAAGAGCACGTCTGCGATTATGCCCTTGCTGTGCTTCCACTTGTAGATCAGCTGGTCCAGGACCCTCGCGTCTGAATGCTGCGGGATGAAGCTAAGGCCGAGCAGTTCCATCCTCATCCTTGTGATCTCCTCGACAAGGCTCGGGTTGTTGAGGAACCACCAGCAGCCGAAAACCATCAGGTTGGGGAACTTCCTCGCGGTCACCGCCAGTTCATGCTGGTTCTCCCTTGCGAGCATGGTCACAAGGAACTTCACGTGAGGATTCTCCAAGCAGAGCTTCGCCACTGCCTCCACGGGCGAGAAGCCGACCCCGTCGCCGCCAAGGCCCATTACCGGGTTGATGAGCTTCTTGACGCCTATCATGAGCGCTATCGGAAGCCCGCTCTCCTCGCAGTATGACAACACGACGTCCCTCAGGATCCCATAACCTGCCGAACCCTCGCTCCAGTCGAAATCGGGCGGCAGGGAGGCCGCCAGATATACGGGTTTTATCCTGTCGGCGCAATCGGACAGGAATTTCTTCATTGCGGGGTAATCAAGTCCGCCGGTATCGGACGCCACGTTATAGCCTCTCTGTTCGAGCTTCTTCAGCGCGGCCTGGGGGGAATTGAGCATATCGTCTATCCTAAGCGCCGTCCTGAACCTTTCGTCCTTTATGAACCCGGGGCCCCAGTGCGGCTCTTCTTCCTCGTCGAAGGGGTTGTTCGTCATGACGAGCGACTTTACGCCCGACTTTTCAAGGACTAGGTCCACGTGCTCGTCCAGGCTCAGCTCCGCAAAGAATGTCCTTATGCTGCCGAGAGATTCGCTTGTCGGGTCCAATCCGTACGAGTTCAGCGTAGTCAGGATCCCCCTGCAAGATTCGCTTACCGGAGAGCGCCTTTCGAAGAGCACGTCCCAGATGATGTCCGCCTGCAAGTTCTTGGGGAGGGCGAAGAACTTCTCCGGCCCGATCTCCCCGTACCTTAGCGTCTCGACAGTCAGATAATGGTATGTAAGCAGGTCATCTATCCCACGAAGAAGCAGCTTGTCGCAACACGGCGGGTACAGATGCGTGTGCACGTCCACGATTTTCGCCGTTTCCACGGCCTTTTGCACTACATGGCGCAGATCCGTTGTATTCATCCTATCATCCCTCATTCGGTCGGTGTGACCCGTATTATTCGCCTTGGGTGTCGTCTGTCGGAAGCAGGTTGGTCGTGTTAAACGTTTATCCAAGCGAAATTTATCATCTTGTCCATCGCCTGTCAAATACGGGCTCCGTAGCAGGCATTATTGCGCGCGGACGATTATTTGGCGGTCTTAAGACGCAAGCTCATGGTCCCTGAGGTTTTTTACATACTATGCTTCTGGTGTATAATCAGAAAGAATAATATTCATACGGATCCATAGCTCCATTGTTGCCAGGGGTAACGTATAACGATCGGAGCGGCTAGTTTCCGAACAACCAGAGGTGACACGCATGCCCTTCGTAGACACCGAGGACTTATCTAGCAACGCGATGCTTAACCTGCCGTTCGCGGTAACGATAATATCGCAGGACGGGACAATAGCCTTGATGAACAAGATCGCCCGGGAATCCTTAGGCCTCATGAAGGAGGACTGCATAGGCAGGGACTTCAACGAAGTGGACTTCTTCGCCAACGAGATAAGGCTGGGAATGGCGATAGAGCATCTGAAGAAGGCGGACAAGTCCTTCAGCAGATACTACCATGACAACGCGTCGAACAAGATAAAAAGGATGACCTTCGCAAGGATACTGGACAACAGGGGCCGGTATGCGGGGACGCTCCTGATGTCGATGGATATAACGGGCAAGAGGAAGAAGCAGGAGGAGCTTGTGAGAACCGTCTCGGCGCTGAAGGAGCAGAACAGCAAGCTTACGGCCATGCTCGATGAGCTCTTCTTCGGCTCCCTGGGAAGCCTTGTGCAGCTGGTCGAGGCCAAGCACAAGTACACGGTGGGCCATTCCATAAGGGTTTCAGATACGGTCTATTCACTTACCGAGCATGCCATGGGCATCTCCAGCCAGCAAGCCGACATAGTGATAGCAGCAAAGCTTCACGACATCGGCAAGGTGGCTATAAAGGACGACGTGCTCAACAAGCCGGCAGGGCTCTCCGAAAGCGAATACGAGCACATCAAGAGCCACCCCGGGGTAGGTGCAAGGATAGTGGCGAATATCCCCCGTATGAATGAGATCGCGAAGAACATAAGGCACCATCACGAGAAGTTCGACGGGACCGGATATCCCGGCAGGTTGGAGGCAGACGGCATACCTCTCGGCTCGAGGATCATCGCGATAGCCGACACTTACGATGCCCTTACGAGCGACCGTCCGTACAGGAAAGCGATGAGTACGAAAGACGCGGTAAGGATCATTGAGGACGAAGCCGGAAGCCAGCTGGATCCGTACTGGACGAAGGAATTCGTGGGGATGGTTGGCAAGGGGATTATTATATAGCGCCCGGGATGGATCTTCCCAACCGTCGCAGGGCCCCCATCGACCGTTGAATGGCCAGAAGGCCAATAGGGGATTATTCAACGATGATTTTGGAAGCCTTCCGGGTATG
>MWDF01000024.1 GCA_002070415.1 Firmicutes bacterium ADurb.Bin153 | reverse complement strand
GGGCCCGTAGCTCAGCTGGGAGAGCGCTAGAATCGCACTCTAGAGGTCGCGCGTTCGATCCGCGTCGGGTCCACCAGATTGCCGGGGTCGGCGTAATGCCGGTCCCGGGCTTTGTTTTTCAGGGGAAGGCCTTGGCCGAGATCCGTAATCCGGACCCGGGGCGTTTTTACGTCCTGTGCCTTGATAAGTACAAAGCATGCAATTGAATGAAGCGCGCATATTGGTTAGAATCAGACTGAACAATGCTTCAAGGAGGTAGCGGATAATGCCCCATTTCATAGGCGCTGATTGCATCGGCTGCGGCAGCTGCAAGGCTGAATGCCCCGTGGATGCCATAACCGAGGGGACCCCTTACGTGATCGACCCCGACAAGTGCATAGATTGCGGAGCTTGCGCTGCGGGTTGTCCCGTCTCTTGCATAGTCCAGAAGTAGGCTTCTGGCAGGCGAAGACTTTCCAGCTCCCCGGGAGGCCGGGGAGCATAAGCATGCAATAGTCCTTGGTTGGACATGATATAAGACCGATAAGGAAGTGATCTACGTGGGCGATACATTACAGGGCACCTGGAAAGTAAAGGTCAGCTTCGTGCAGATGCTAAAGGGCGGCGTAATCATGGACGTGGTGAACGCCGAACAGGCGAAGATAGCAGAGGAGGCAGGAGCCGTATCAGTCATGGCGCTGGAGCGGGTACCTGCCGACATCAGGGCTACTGGCGGAGTCGCCAGGATGTCAGACCCGAAGATGATACTCGAGATCAAAGAGGCGGTGTCGATACCGGTCATGGCCAAGGTGAGGATAGGCCACTTCGTGGAGGCCCAGGTCCTGGAGGCCATAGGGGTGGACTGCATAGACGAGAGCGAGGTCCTCACGCCGGCGGACGACAAGTACCACATCAACAAGCATGACTTCAAGATACCCTTCGTGTGTGGATGCAGGAACCTCGGCGAGGCGCTAAGGCGTATAGGCGAGGGCGCCGCGATGATGAGGACGAAGGGCGAGGCAGGCACCGGGGACATAATCGAGGCTGTAAGGCATATGCGCCAGGTCAACGAGGACATCGCCCGCCTGAAGTACCTCCCCAAGGAGGCCCTCATGACGGCGGCCAAAGAGATGGGCGCGCCCTATGAGCTGGTGGTCGAAGTCGCAAAGACGGGCAAGCTGCCCGTAATCAACTTCGCGGCCGGCGGCATAGCTACACCCGCGGACGCGGCGCTTATGATGCAGCTCGGCTGCGACGGCGTGTTCGTGGGCTCGGGCATATTCAAATCGAACAACCCCGCCGAGAGGGCCAAGGCCATCGTGGAAGCGGTGGCGCACTACAACGAACCTTCGGTCATAGCCGAGGTCTCAAAGGGGCTCGGCGAGGCGATGAGGGGCATCAGCGTGTCGGGCATGCGCGAAGAGGACAAGGTCCAGGGCAGAGGCTGGTAAAGCAGGACTGTTGCTTTCAGGGGGAACACGGTACTTGAGGATAGGAGTTCTTTCTTACCAGGGTGACGTCTCGGAACACATGGATATGATAAGCTCGACAGGGCATGAGCCGGTCCCCGTGAAGACCGGCCAAGCCCTGTCGTCCGTTCACGGCCTCATACTCCCCGGCGGGGAGAGCACGTGCCAAGGCAAGCTCCTTATGCGGTTCGGACTGGACGCACCGATAAGGGAGAGGATAATGCAGGGCATGCCCGTCTTCGGCACATGCACCGGCGCGATACTTCTCGCCAGGACGATAGCCGGGAGCGACCAGCCCAGGCTTGGGACAATGGACATCGAGATCTCGAGGAACGCGTTCGGCGCCCAGGTGGACAGCTTCGAGACGGAGCTGGACATCAAGGGGATAACCGACGATGAAAGGTACGGTCGCGGCGGTTTCAAGGCCCTTTTCATAAGGGCGCCGCTGATTACACGGACAGGACCGGACGTTGAAGTAATGGCGGCATTCGGCGGGAACACCGTGCTGGCGAGGCAGAGCAATATGCTGGCATGCTCGTTCCATCCAGAGATGGGCGAGGATGCGAGGGTGCACAGGTATTTCGCCGACATGGTCGAAGAATACTCAAGAATATCGAAGGGGGTGGGGATATGAAGATCCAGAGGCTGAGGGCCGAGGATCCTGAGCTGGCGGAGGCCATAATGGCCGAAGTATCCAGGCAGAGGTCGAAGATCGAGCTCATAGCGTCGGAGAACTTCGTCAGTGAGGCGGTCCTGGAAGCAGCGGGATCCCCTCTAACGAACAAGTACGCAGAAGGCTACCCCGGGAAAAGGTACTACGGCGGCTGCGAGTTCGTCGACGTAGCGGAGAGCCTCGCGATACAAAGGGCCAAGGAGCTCTTCGGGGCGGATCATGTGAACGTACAACCCCATTCAGGCGCGCAGGCCAACACTGCGGTGTACTTCGCAGCTCTGATGCCGGGCGACAAGGTGCTGGGGATGAACCTGTCGCACGGGGGCCACCTTACTCACGGGATGAGCATAAACATATCGGGCAAGTACTTCGACTTCGCTTCCTACGGGGTCTCCGAGGCGGACGAGAGGATAGACTACGGCGCCCTAGAGGCCCTCGCGATGGAGCACAGGCCCAAATTGATAGTCGCGGGAGCGAGCGCATACCCGAGGGTGATCGACTTCCCCAGGTTCAGGAACATCGCGGATAAGTGCGGGGCGCTCCTTATGGTGGACATGGCCCACATAGCGGGCCTAGTCGCCGCGGGGCTGCATCCGAGCCCAGTGCCGTACGCCCATTTCGTGACGACGACGACGCACAAGACGCTAAGAGGCCCCAGGGGCGGCATGATACTCTGTACCGAAGAGTGGGCGAAGAAGATAGATTCCGCCGTATTCCCCGGAACCCAGGGCGGACCCTTGATGCATATAATCGCGGCGAAGGCCGTCGCCTTCAAGGAAGCGCTGGAGCCCGGCTTCAAGCTGTACCAGGCCCAGATCATCAAAAATGCGGCAGCATTGGCGGAAGAGCTCATGAAGCGGGGCTACAGGCTCGTCTCCGGCGGGACGGACAACCATCTTATGCTCGTCAACCTGAGCGGCACTGGAATCACCGGCCGACAGGCCGAGAGGGCCCTGGATGCGGTCGGCATAACGGTAAACAAGAATACTATACCGTTCGATACGGAAAAACCGACCGTGACAAGCGGGATAAGGCTCGGTACGCCAGCCGTCACGACAAGGGGCATGAAGGAAGCCGAGATGCGCGCGATCGCAGGGATTATGGATAAGGTGCTCAGGAATATTGACGATCCCGGGGTGCAGAAAGAAGCATCCGATGAAGTATTGCACCTTACAAAGAACTTTAATTTATATACAGACTATATATAATAAAATAAAGTAGCTGTTGGCGGCAGGAGCGCAGGCTTGACCGCCGAAGCCCTGTCGTGGCTGCTAAATCAATCTTTTGTGCTGATTTAGGTCATAAGGCAAAAGAGGACAGGGGAAGCCCTGTCCTTAGTATTGGATGAAACGAAAGGGGGAGAATCAATGGCAAAGCTTGTAGAGATACGCTGGCACGGCCGTGCAGGCCAGGGCGCGAAGACCGCAGCCTTGACGCTCGCGGAAGCCGCCATCGAATCGAACAAGTACGCGCAGGCGTTCCCGGAGTACGGTCCGGAGCGTATGGGCGCACCCATGCAGGCATTCAACAGGATCTCCGATGAGGAGATCACGGTCCACAGCAACGTACAGAACCCTTCAATAGTACTCATACTCGACCAGTCCCTCATAGGGACCAAGAACGTCTCCGTAACCGGCGGCGTGAAGGAAGGCGGCATCTATATCGTAAATACGCACCTTCCAGCGGCCGAGATGAGGAAGAAGCTCGGAGTCGGCGCTGACGCTAAGGTATTCACGGTAGACGCGACTCAGATCAGCATCGACGCTTTGGGCAGGAACATACCCAACACACCGATAATCGGCGCGCTCATCAAGGCGACGGACCTTCTGGACTGGAACCTTGTGATACAGGAGACTAGGAACAAGCTGGGCAAGAAGTTCAACCAGGCGATAGTCGAGAAGAACGTGCTTGCCATGCAGAGAGCTTATGAGGAGGTGCGCTCCTGATGATACCCGACAAGAACAAAGGATGGAAAGACGTACCCAAGGCAGGGCGCATACTCAGCCCGGGTTCGGCCGCAGAGTACGAAACCGGCGGATGGAGGACCTTCAAGCCCATCCATACGAAGGAGAACTGCATAAACTGCCTGTTCTGCTGGATTTACTGCCCTGACTGTGCCATAGAGGTGAAGGACGGCAAGATGGTGGGCATAGATTACGACCACTGCAAGGGCTGCGGTATATGCGTAAAGGAATGCCCCACGAAGCCTGAGAAGCGCGCTCTCGTCATGGTCAAGGAAGACGAAGAGACGGGAAAGGAGTGAGATGAATGACTAAGATGATAGGCATGACAGGCAACGAGGCCGTAGCCGAGGCCATGCGCCAGATCAATCCCGACGTGGTCGCGGCATACCCAATCACTCCTCAGACCGAGATCGTGCAGATATACTCCAGCTTCGTATCCAACGGACAGGTAGACACCGAGCTGGTTACGGTCGAATCGGAGCATTCGGCCATGAGCGCCACGGTAGGAGCCGCCTCGGCGGGCGCAAGGGCGATGACAGCCACGTCAGCGAACGGTCTTGCACTAATGTGGGAGATCGTCTACATATGCTCGTCCATGAGGCTGCCGGTAGTGATGCCGGTGGTCAACAGGGCGCTTTCCGGACCGATCAACATCCACAACGACCATTCGGACACGATGGGCGCGAGGGATTCCGGCTGGATACAGATCTACAGCGAGAACGCACAGGAAGCATACGACAACACCGTCATGGCGACGAAGATCGCGGAGAACAAGAACATCCTTCTACCGACGATGGTCATGATGGACGGTTTCATAATCAGCCACGCGATGGAGGCCATGACGACGCTTCCGGACGATGTCGTCAAGAAGTTCGTGGGCAGCTATAAACCCGAGAACCCCCTCCTTGACCTGGCCAATCCCGTGACGATAGGCCCTCTGGACCTGTTCGATTGGTACTTCGAACACAAGAGGCAGCAGGCGCAGGCGATGATCGACGCCAAGTCCGTGATACTCAAAGTATCCAGGGAATTCGGCAAGATATCCGGCAGGAACTACGGCCTGTTCGAAGAGTACATGCTCGACGACGCAGAGGTCGCTATCATTGCCATAGGATCCACCGCCGGAACTGCAAAGAAGGTCATAAAGGACCTGAGGGCGAACGGCGTAAAGGCAGGAATGCTGAAGATACGCGTGTTCAGGCCGTTCCCGGCTGCCGAGATAGTCAAGGCCATCAAGGGCGTGAAGGCCGTTGCGGTGATGGACAAGGCGGATTCCTTCGATGCCGTAGGAGGCCCGCTTTACAAGGACATACGCTCCGCGATGTACGGAAAGCGCGGCGGCAAGATCGTCAACTACATCTACGGCCTCGGCGGCAGGGACGTCACCGAGCAGAACATCCACAGTGTGTTCGAGGACCTAAAAACAATAGCTGACACCGGCAAGGTGGCAAACCAGGTCACCTACCTCGGCGTCAGGGAGTAGGGGGTGCAGACAGCATGGCAACTCTAAGGGAGTTGGCTAAGAAGGAGCTTGCAATATCGCCAGGCCACCGCGCCTGTGCCGGCTGCGGCTTCCCGACGATAATCAAGCAGGTAGCCCTCGCTTCCGACGCGCCGCTGGTGGTCGGTTGCGCTACGGGCTGCATGGAAGTCACCACGACGGTGTATCCGTATACCGCATGGAAGACTCCTTTCATACACAACGCATTCGAGAACTCAGCAGCGACCGTCAGCGGGGTCGAGGCGGCATATACGGCGCTCAAGCGCCGCGGCAAGATAGCCAAGGACCAGAAGATCAACTTCGTGGCCTTCGGCGGAGACGGCGGCACATACGACATCGGCTTCCAGTCGCTCTCAGGGGCGATGGAAAGAGGCCACGACATGGTCTACGTCTGCTACGACAACCAGGCGTACATGAACACGGGCATCCAGCGCTCGTCGGCGACCCCCAAGGGAGCCAACACGACCACGACGCCCGTGGGCGCGGTAGTCAAGACAGGCAAGCGCCAGTCGAAGAAGGACCTCACGGAAGTCATGGTCGCCCACGGCATACCCTACGTGGCCCAGGGCAGCCCGTTCTTCTGGAACGACCTGACCAGCAAGGCCAAGAAGGCGTTCGACGTGGAAGGCCCCGCCTTCCTTTGCGTAATCCAGCCTTGCGTGCTTGGCTGGAAGTACGAAGCGAGTGATTCGATGAAGCTCGCCAAGCTCGCCGTGGACACCTGCTTCTGGCCTCTGTACGAGGTCGTGAACGGCGTCTACAAGATCACGTACATGCCCAAGGAGAAGCTGCCCGTGACGGAGTTCCTGAAGGCCCAGGGCCGCTTCCAGCACCTGTTCAGGCCGGAGAACGCCGAGCTGCTGAAGGAGATCCAAGCAGACGTCGACTACAAGTGGAACAGGCTGCTTAAGCTGAGCGGCGAGTAACGAGTAAAGGTAAAGACAGTTCCGTGGATGGAAGCCGGGCTCAAGGGCCCGGCTTCTTGCATATTCGCATAAAGAGCACATAATGTTGTTGACAGCAATAACCAACGATGGTAAAGTAACCTGTACTAACGCGATGAAAGGGACTAGTAGACGTTGTAGCGCCCTGAAGAGAGCCGGGCATGCCGCAGCGGTGAGCTTAGAAGCCAAGCAGGCAGTAAGCGGGACCGACCGGTGCGGCGGGGTGAAAGCCAGGCAGGAAGCGGACGTCGAATCCACCCCGGAGCGGCCGGCCGAAGAAGAGTAAGCTGTGACGGGAGCGCCCGAAAAAGCGCAACGAGAGGGTATGCCAGAGTAGGCGGATGGACCTACTAAGGCATACCAAGCGGGGTGGCACCGCGAGGTTTTATGTAACTCGTCCCCGTGCGGCATTTGAGACCGCGCGGGTTTTTTTATTGCCTTTTATCAGCACGGGAGGGGTGGACACTATGTTGGACATAAGACTTGTCAGGAGCGAGCCCGAATTGGTGAGAGACGGCCTTAGGAGGCGCGGGCATGGCGAGGAGGTACTGGATGAGCTCCTAGCGCTCGATGTAGCCAGGAGGAAGGTCATAGCCGAAGTCGAGGAGTTCAAGAGGCGGCGCAACGAAGTCTCCACGGAAATCGCCCGCATCCATAAATCGAAAGGCGACGCGAGCGCCCTGATAGCGGAGATGCGCGAAGAAGGAGAGAAGATATCCGCGCTCGACAAGGAGCAGTCAGGGATGGATGATAGGCAGAGGGCTCTGCTCCTTAACATACCGAACATCCCCAACAAGGACCTGCCTGTAGGCAAGTCGGACAAGGACAACGTGGAGGAACGCAGGATCGGCACCGTGCGCACCTTCGATTTCGAACCGAAGGCGCATTGGGACATCGGCACAAAACTCGACATCCTGGACTTCGAAAGGGCCGGGAAGATCACCGGCGCCAGGTTCGTGATATACAAGGGGCTGGGGGCGAGGCTGGAACGGGCTCTTATAACCTACATGCTCGAGCTGCACGTGGACAGGCACGGCTACAAGGAAGTATTCCCTCCTTTCATAGTCAACAGGGACAGCATGATAGGCACCGGCCAGCTGCCCAAGTTCGCGGAGGACATGTTCAAGCTGGAAGGCCTGGACTATTACCTGGTGCCCACCGCCGAGGTGCCCGTCACGAACATGTACAGGGGCGAGATCCTGGACGAGGCGGCCCTGCCGATAAGCCACTGCGCTTATACGGCGTGCTTCAGGGCCGAGGCGGGCGCGGCCGGCAGGGACACCAGGGGGCTCATCAGGCAGCACGAGTTCGACAAGGTGGAGCTCGTGAAGTTCACGAAGCCCGAGGAAAGCTACGCCGAACTGGAGAAGCTCACATCGGACGCCGAGGACGTCCTTAAGGGGCTGGGACTTCCGTACAGGGTCGTCACTCTGTGTACGGGCGACATGGGCTTCTCGAGCGCCAAGACTTACGACATCGAGGTCTGGATGCCAAGCTACGGAAGGTACGTGGAGATATCGAGCTGTTCGAACTTCGAGTCGTACCAAGCGAGGCGGATGGACATCAAATACCGTCCGCAAAACGGGAAGGCCGAGCACGTGCACACGCTGAACGGCTCCGGCACCGCTGTCGGAAGATGCCTGGCGGCAGTGCTGGAGAACTTCCAGAACGAGGACGGAAGCGTCACCGTGCCGGAGGTTCTAAGGAAGTACATGGGCGGGGCGGAGAAGATCTCCTAGTCCGAGGTCAGGCCGGCACCGGACCGTTTGACGCGGCAGCTAAAAGGATGGTAAAATCCAATTTGCTGATTCAACGCAGAGCCCACGGCTACGGAGGGGTGTCCGAGCGGTTTATGGAGCTGGTCTTGAAAACCAGTGTCCCAGCAATGGGCCGTGGGTTCGAATCCCACCCCCTCCGCCATATCAGCGGACAAGGGTCGTTATACGGAGAGATACCCAAGCAGGCTGAAGGGGCCGGTTTGCTAAACCGGTAGTAGGGGAAACCCTAGCGCGGGTTCGAATCCCGCTCTCTCCGCCATATATGAAGGGGACCGGTCAAATCGGTCCCCTTCAAGCTTGATGACAGCCGGACAGCGATATAAAACGGCATATGCTGGAGGTGGAAAGCATGACTGCTGATGAGCTCGTTTCTGAGATCAGGTCATTCCTCGCCGAGAATTCGAATCCTGCCGTATCTGAGAAGTATGCCAAGTATTTCGTGGAAGGATACGACCCGTATGGCGTCGCCCCGGAACTGGTATCAGGCAAATTGGCCGAGATCGTCGGCAGAGGCGTAGACCTCAAGACCGTAATGGAAGCTTCGCGGCAGCTTATAGGCTCCTGCAGGTACGAGGAGGGCAACGTCGCGATCGGGCTTGTGAAAAGGCTTCACAAGCAGTATACGAGCGATACCTTCAAAGACATAGAGAGCTGGTACGGGATGGGGATCAGGAACTGGGCCCACGACGACGGGCTCTGCGGTGACGTCGTTTCGGTGCTGCTGGCGAACGGCCACGCCCTCCTTTCCGATCTGTCACGTTGGGTTAAATCCCCCTACAAGTACCAAAGGCGCGCCGTGCCCGTGTCGCTGATACCTTTATTCGGGAAGAAGGTAACCACGAAAGAGGCCCTCGATACAGCCATGCCGCTGATGGCCGACGAAGAGAAGGTCGTACAGCAAGGTATGGGGTGGTTCTTAAGAGAAGTATGGAAGAAGGAGCCTCAGGCGGTAGAATCCATACTACTCGAGCACAAGGAGACCTCACCGAGGTTGATCTACCAGTACGCGACGGAGAAGATGAGCAAGGAGAAGAAAGACGAGTTCAGGAGGACCAAGAAAAGGGGATGAACCTTGAGGAGAGGGCCCTTCGCGGCATGCATATGCCCAAGGCCTACCACAACAAGCTCATAAAGGCGGTCATGCAGTTCGGGCTCATACAAGACTCGGACAAGGTCCTGGTCGGCTTCTCGGGAGGGAAGGACAGCGCGTTCTTGATGTATGCGCTGAAATGCCTCAAGGACCATTTCACGCTCGATTTCGAGCTCGGTTCCGTGACCGTCGACATCGGTTTCGAAGCCCCCCTCGACGAGCCCGGCATAACTGCCTTCGCGGAAAGGGTCGGAGTGCCGCACAGCTTCGTCAGGACCCGTGCCTATGAGACTATAAAGGAGAGGTCCGAGGAATCTCCTTGCGCCTGGTGCTCATACTTCCGCAGGGCGTGCGTCAATTCGTTCGCCAAGGAGAACGGCTATAACAAGGTGGCCTACGCACACCACATGGACGATGCAGTAGAGACCCTCCTCATGAACATGCTCTATTCAGGGAAGGGCGGCACTTTCCTGCCGAGGACCGAACTTTCGAGGAGCGGGGTTACGGTTATCAGGCCGCTGATCTATTTCAGCGAGAAGGAAGTGCAACGGTCGCTGAGGTTCATGGGCTTCGACCCGATCCCGAACCCTTGTCCTTTCGAAAGGGATACCTGCAGGGCAAAGGTGAAGGAGCTCATAAAGTCGCTGGACATGGAAAACAGGATGGTCAGGCGCAACCTCGAGGCTGTAGTGAAGGCAGGCCTTAAGGAACAAGTCGTGTCCGAAGGCGCAATCTGGTAGAAAAAGTTTTCCTTGTAGTCTCTACAAGGAACATTAACGATTTTCCGTTCGTAGAATAATATATATGGTTCATTTGACGTCAAACGTGCATTGACAATATAATTGTTAGAGTTATTGAGTCAACTACTCTGGAGGCTTGATCCCATGAAAGATAGTGCCCGCGCTGCCCGGATCGTTATATTGAAAGCCCTGGCAGTGGTCGTTTCCCTGGCTATGCTAACGTTTGCAGCGCAGGCTGCTCCTTCAGGCGAAGAGATCGCCACGAAAGTGAAGTCCACATATGAGAGCCTGAAGACGGTCTCTCTCATCACTGCCATAGAATACAAGGACGGCAAGAACCTCATGGCCATGAAGGCCAGCGTGTCTGCCGACATGTCAAGCAGCATACTAAGGGTAGAGATCATAGAGCATCCCGTAATAGAGGGCCAGATCGTGATAATAGACGGAGCGAAGAAGATCTCCATAGTCTACATGCCCGTCACAAACCAGGCCTTCAGGGGTCCCTCCGCGAAAGTAGCGTCGGCCATAGGCCTGGACCTTGGCACAATCAACCCCGACCAGCTCCTGAACATAGACCTTAACACGGCTCTTTCGGTGAAGTACCTTAGGACCGAGAAGATAGACCGCCTCAATTATTACGTGGTCGAAACGAGGCCCAAACAATCGCCTGACACTTATCAGCTGGTCTGGATCGACGCCGAGACTTACGCTGTAAAGCAAGTGGAAGCGTACGACGCCGAGAAGGTCAGATTGGTAAAAATAGTAATAACGGAATACAAGCCGAATATCAAGCTTGATGCCAAGAAGCTCGTCGAGCTTCCGAAAGGCACCAAGATAACGGACATCAAGTAATAGACGCGCTCTTGGAGGGGCTTACATGAACCTTACTCTTCTTTCGCTGAAAAGGCCTGTCACAGTAATCATGACCATCGCCGCGGTAATCCTGTTCGGCCTGATCTCCTTCGACAGGCTGAGCCTTGAGATGCTGCCAAACATGGATTTCCCAATGCTCGCCGTCGTCACCATATACCCCAACGCCGATGCCGAGACGGTCGAGTCGACGGTCACCGTCCCGATCGAGACGCAGGTGAGGTCGATCAGGGGAGTAAGGAACGTAAACTCCACGAGCATGGAAAACGCCTCGATGATCATGATGGAGTTCAACTGGGGCACCGACCTAGGAGAAGCTGAAAACCTGGTGAAATCGGAGCTCGAAGCCAACTCGATGTTCATGCCCAGCGGCATAAACGATACGTTCATCATGCGCATGAACCCCGATTCCATCGCGATGATGATGCTGAGCATCGGTTCGGAAGGAGAGCCCGTTGACGTCACCGCCCAGATCAAAAGGGACATACTGCCCGAGCTGAACAGGGTTCCCGGAGTCGCCGGCATAATCCTAAGCGGCGGTACGGATAAGGTCATAACCGTGGAATATGACCACGACAAACTTGTCGAGAACAGCGTGAACCCCTCGTTGCTGCAGCTGCTGATCCAATATCAGAACATGACCATACCTGCCGGCGCCATAGTGGACGAGGGAGTCCGCTACCAGACCAAGGTCGGATCCAAGCTGAACAGCATCGAGGATATCGAGGGCCTTGTAATAGGCCTCAAGAAGAAGCAGGAGGAGAACGGCGGGTCTGGCATACTGGGCCTGTCGATGCTCATGCCCTCATTCCTGACCGTCGGGGACATCGCGGAAGTCAAGGTGGAAGGACAGACCGCCGAAGGCTTCATGAGGATAAACGGCAAGACGAGCGTCGTCCTCAACATCTACAAGCAGTCGGGATACAACACGGTGACCGTCGCGAAGGACGTCAAGAACAAGATAAAGGAACTGAACGATAAGTACCCCCAGATATCGCTCGGCTACATATTCGACCAGTCCGAATACATCTCCCAGTCCATAAAGGACCTGGGCTCGAGCGCGGTGCAGGGCGCGTTCCTGGCGATCGCCATTTTGTACGTTTACCTGCGCAGCCTCAAGGCCACCTTCGTGATCGGCATATCCATACCTCTTTCGATAGTCATCACCTTCGCGATAATGCTGGCTACGAAACTTGAGCTGAACCTTCTCACGCTTGGAGGGCTAGCGCTCGGAATAGGCATGCTCGTGGACAACTCCATAGTGGTGTTGGAGAGCATATACCGAAGAAGAGAGATGGGCGACAGCATGTTCGATGCTGCGCTGTACGGGACGAAGGAAGTAAGCCTTGCGATCCTGGGATCGACGCTAACAACACTGGGCGCTTTCGTGCCCGTTGTGTTCCTGTCCAGCCTCGCAGGACAGATCTTCAAGGACCTGGCGCTCACGGTCACGTACTCCCTCGCAGCTTCCCTGTTCGTCGCCCTTACGATCGTCCCTCTCGCCAGCATGAAGCTGAACCTCAGGGCGCCCAAGGGAGTGCAGACAGAAGCGGACGAGACGGTGCTGACCGAGAAGCAGAAGTACGAGCGGTACGGCAAGAAGAAGTCGATGATGATCTACGAGAATTCCATGCTGTGGGGCCTGAAGCACAGGTGGTACATAGTGGGGATCATGATCATAGCCGTAGCGTTGTCGCTCTTCGGTTACTCAAGGCTTGACCAGGAATTCCTGCCGAAGATGGACATGGGCAGGATAGACGTTACGATAACGCTCCCGGCCGGAAGCCCGACCGAAAAGACCAACGAGGCGTCCAAGGAATTCGAAGCCATGCTGCTCGAGATGCCTTGGGTGGAATCGGTCTCCGCGCAGGTCGGAAGCCTGGGCACAGGGTCGTATCTCGCTCTTGTGATGTCGAACGCCGCGAACGAATCGACACTCGGGGTGAACATAAAACAGGACAAGAACAAGGTCTCGATGAACGAGGCCGTCGTGAAAGTAAGGGAAGCCTCGGACAAGATCAAGGCCGACTATCCCGGCACGTCGGTCACCGTCGATACCTCCGGTTTCGGTTCCCTTCTCGGCGGCTTCATAGACATATTCGGGACCAAGATAACGGTGAGCGTAACGGGAAGCAACGAGGAGGGCATCAACCAGGCCGCTACGGAGCTGACCGAAAGGCTGAGGAAGACCAGCGGCATAGTTGACGTGGTATCCGACCTGGAGAATACCCAGCCGGTGATGCTCCTCGACGTCAACAGGACGAGGGCCCTGATGGGAGGCCTGACGGTCGCGCAGATAGGACTGGGCGTAAGGACAAGCTCCCTTGGCACCACGGTCACCAACATCAACGTCGAAGGCGAATCGGTGCCGGTCATAGTCAAGCCTTCGAAGGGCGGGGAGCAGACGCTGGCATCGATGATGGACCTTCCCGTATCCAGCACGATATCGATAATGAGCATGATGGGAGATTCTTCCTCCGCCGCCGCTTCCGCGGCGAGCTCGCTCATGTCACCCGTTACCGACGTATACGTCAACAAGGTGGCCACCCCGGTGCCCCAGACGGGGCCCGTGCAGCTGATAAGGCGGAACGGCGAGAGGATAGTCCAAGTGACGTATGCATTCGATGAATCCCTTAAGGTGGGCAACGCACAGAAGATCGCAGAGAAGATAGCCGCTGACATGCAGCTGCAAGACGGCGTGGACATCAACTTCGGTGGAGTATCGGAGCTGTTGACCGAAGGTTTCGGCGATTTGTACTTCGCTGCCGGCCTTGCGCTGTTCATCGTCTACTTCGTGATGGCGGTACAGTTCGAATCATTCATGTATCCTTTGATAATCCTGTTCACGGTCCCGCTGGCCCTTATCGGCGCGGTGGCGCTGCTGCTCATCAGCGGCACGGGAGTGGGCATAAGCGCCCTGATAGGCGCCATCATCCTCGTCGGCGTCGTCGTGAACAACGGTATAGTCCTGGTCGACTTCATACTGCAGATGAGGGCAAAGGGCTTCAGCACGAACGAGGCCATAGTGATATCGGCACGTTCAAGGCTGCGCCCGATCCTCATGACCGCGCTGACCACGATACTCGGGCTCGTCCCGATAGCCCTGGCCACCGGAAAGGGATCGGAGATAAGCAAGGGCATGGCCCTTACCGTGATCGGAGGACTTACCGCTTCGACTTATCTTACTTTGGTTGTAGTGCCTGTCATGTTCAAGATCTTCGACGATTTCTCCAACTGGATAGGCAGGCGCAAGGAGGTAAAGGTAAATGAAGTCTAGAATAGCCGCTGCTCTGGTGGTGGCGATGCTGATCGCAGCCGCCATTCCTTCAGTCGCCATGGCTTCAGACGAGCAGTTCAGGCTCAAGCTTAAAGAAGGAGAATCCATAGCCTTCATAGGAGCGGAAGCCGGATTGGATTCTGAAGAGAAGCTGGTATTGGACCTGGATTGGACGGGACTTGCGATAGTGATGGATATCATGGGGGTCAACACCAGGGTAGGACTCGCCATGGACTTCTGGAAACCCGGGGAACCCGCTTCCAACTTCGGGGTTACCGGTGGCATAGGCCTCGACTGGACTCAGATAATCAGCCTGCTTGCCGTCGTCGAGACTTCGGGCAACGCTTTCATCCAGAAAACGGCCTCGGGTCTGACGGGTGCGCTCACGGCAAGGGTAGCGGCCAATACAGCCAAGCTGGCAATAGAGCTCGATACCGGAGCGATGTGGCCCGGCTTCGACAAATACCCCGCAAAGATGATAGGACAGTCCTCCTGGTCTGAGAAGGCCGACAAGATGGATTCCGGACAGGGCTGGCTTGAGCTCGCGTTCGCATTCCAAAGCTCGAAGGACAGGAAGGACTCGGTCAAGCTGTCCTATTCAAGGGACATCGCAGAGGAGCTCAACAGGTTCGACATAGGCTACAGCACCAGCTTCAGACCGGAAGGTACCGGCTTTACGATCGGCTTGTACACCGGTCTCGGCTTCGGTCAGCTGATACCGATACTCAACTCGGAATTCTTCGCCCAGTACGACATAACGGACGATATCGGCCTCATGGCGGCGTTGGGCGCACAGGGCGGACTGTATCCCATGGCATGGTTCAGGGGCAAGGCGTGGGCCGAGATAAACGAGGCGGCGATATTGGAACTGGAAGGAAAGACTCCGATAATCGTCCTGGACCCGTCCGCATCAAGGCTCTATCTCGAGGACCTTTCCAGGTTCATAAGCCTGGGCGTCACGTTCCCGAAGGCCATGATGAGCAAGGTGCTCTTGAAGTACGACTTCAACGAGCGGACCTTCGGCCTTGGATATTCGATGCAGTTCTAGTCAGGAGGTAATTGATGTCATCTACGCAAGTGCCTGAAGAAGCGCTTGAAATAGAAGTCCATGCCTCGCCCTCCGAGGATGCAAAGATCCTGGAGGGCGAAGCTTTGGAAGAAATCAAGGCAGAGGCAAAAGCAAAATCCGTCGTGCTGGACAAGGAATCTATAGCATACCTTGAGAAGCATCCCGCCAGGATCAGCTCGTTCATACTAAGGCTGGCCCTTCCTGCGATTGCGGACAATGTGCTGGCGACCGTAACCCAGATGGCCGACATGATAATGGTCGGAAGGCTAGGAGCCGTCGCAGTAGCTTCGGTGGGGCTGTCAAACCAACCGCTCTTCCTGATACAGGGCCTGTTCATGGGGATAGGCGTCGGTGTGACCGCCGTCGTAGCAAGGCTCTACGGGGCGGGGCGCAGGGACGAAGCGAACCACATGGCCCAGCAGTCCCTCATATTCGCCTTCATGCTGTCCGCGTTGCTCTGCGGTACTTGGTTCTTGTTCGTGCCGCAGGTGATCGAATTCATGGGCGCACAACCCGATGTCCTTAAGCTAGGGGTAGTCTATATGAGGACCATCGTCCCGGGCCTGTTCGTGCTGACACTCAACATGATGATGTCATCGGCTCTGAGGGGCGCGGGCGATACGAAATCCCCCATGGTCGCGAACGTCATGATCAACATGATCAACATATTCGGCAACTATGCGCTTATATTCGGACATTTCGGCCTGCCCGCGATGGGAGTGCAGGGGGCGGCCCTTTCCACCACGATATCAAGGGCTATCGGCACGTTCGTGCTCTTCTACATAATGACCCAGGGCAAAGGCGTCGTCCAGCTCAGGGTGTCTGACGGCTTCAAGCCTGACGTACATGCCATAAAGAGGGTCCTGAGGGTGGGCCTTCCCACGGCGGCCGAGAGGGTGAGCCTGAGCCTCGGCATCACTTTCTACACCAGGATAGTCGCATCCCTTGGCACGATGACCTATGCCGCGCACCAGATAGCTATCAACGCAGAACAGATATCTTACATGCCCGGTTTCGGTTTTGCCACCGCCGCCACGGCGCTGGTTGGACAGGCGCTGGGTGCGGGGAGCAAGAAGATGGCAGAGCGTGCCGGCTGGACGGCTTGGAAGATGGGGGCCGTGCTTTCCGGCATAATGGCAAGCGTGCTCCTGATCTGGCCGGAGCATCTGATCGGCCTGTACGTGGACGACCCCGAGATCATCCGACTCGGGGCGATGTGCCTTCGTATCATGGGATTGGTGCAGATCCCCATGTCCACGGGCTTTACGATCGTCGGGGCGCTCAGGGGCGCGGGCGACACGAAAGCGGTGCTCTTCCTTACGATGTCCTGCGTATGGTGCGTCCGCTTCGTAGGAAGCTGGTTCGCTGTCAGGGTTTTGGGACTGGGCCTTTTCGGGGCCTGGGCGGTGATGGCGCTCGACTGGTGCATGAGGGCCACGGTCTTCATGCTTAGGTGGAAGGCAGGTCATTGGAAGGAACGGAAAGTGTAAGAGCCGCATAGGACGCAGAAGGCGGAATATCCGAGAACTGACATGGACCGGACGCTTTGGGGGGCATATCACCCCGCGTCCGGTCCTTTCTTTTTGGGTTCACAAACCAATACCGGTTTGTGATATAGTAAGATAATCTTAGCATACCAACAGGAACGGCGTATGTGGTATGGAATATCATGTTTTGGGGCAATGAAGACAATTGGAGGTCATAGAAACTAATGGAAGATAAGTTAAAGAAGATAGGCATATTGACGGATACGGTATCGGACCTTCCGGACGACATCGCAGCGAAGTATGGCATAGAGGTGATACCTCTTAAAATCCATATAGACGACAAGACATACCTCGCCAAGAAGGACATAACGGACGAGCAGTTCTTCGAGATGCTCAGCAACACCAATACGGTCGCCAAGACCTCACAGCCCAGCCCTTACGAGTTCCAGGTTGCCTACGAGAAGATGCTGGATGCGTATGAGAGGGTCTTGTCCATACACGCGTCCACCGAATTGAGCGGGACATTCCAATCCGCCCAGATAGCCAAGGATACGCTGGAAGGGAAGCTATCCGATAGGATTACGCTCTTCGATACGGGGCAGGCATCGATGGGCGAAGGGCTAATCGTCGTGAAGGCAGCCGAGATGGCAGCGGCCGGAGAAGAGGAATCCAAGATAATCAAGGAGCTGGAGAGGATATCGAAGGTGATAAAGACCCGTTTCGTCCCGGACACCCTTAAGTACCTCGAAAGGGGCGGCAGGATAGGCAAGGCCAGCGCCTTCTTGGGCAACATCCTCAGCATAAAGCCCTTGCTGGGGGTGGATAAGATAGTATACCCGGTGGAAAAGGTCAGGGGTGGCAAGAACGTAGTGCCCAAGCTGCTCGAGCAGCTCGGATCCAGCCTTAAGGCGGCCGACAGGTTCCGCGCGTGCATACTAAGCTCCAACATGCCCGAGGAGGAAGAGCAGCTAAGGAAGGCAGTTTCCTCGGACGGCAGGGTAGTCGACATAATGGACGCGAAGCTGGGATCGGTCATAGGCTGCCATGTAGGGCCGAAGGTCATAGGCCTGGTCTGGTACACGCTCTAGAGAACCTTATGGCGGTCAAAACGATATGGACGGCGACCCGGAAGGCCGCCGTCTTTTTCACTCCCATCTGATTAACTCCTTGTTCCGGGATGCTTTCACTATGATCGATGGCAGAAGCGGTACGAAATCCCAAAAAGCCTGAGGGGCATCGTTCGGCTTCTTGATGTTGCCGACACTGAATATCCCTTACAATTAATATAGGTATAGGTGGTAATATGGAATCTAAAGAACGCATAGGAGCCAAAGAAGGATAAAATGCGAATAGCTGGGACGATGCAAGGCGCCGTGCCTATTTCGTGCCAAAATCCCGTTTAGGAGAATATCTTCCTGTAAAGGGAGCGTGTTAGTTAGCCGGAGTTATTAATGGTGGCCCAGGCAGGAATCGAACCTGCGGCCAACGGTTTAGGAAACCGCTGCTCTATCCCCTGAGCTACTGGGCCACACTGGCGCGCCTGGCAGGATTTGAACCTGCGACCTGCGGATTCGTAGTCCGTCACTCTATCCACTGAGCTACAGGCGCCTGACTTAATCAGTTTACATCAGCATTGTTCCTTAGTCAAGAATGCTAGCCATTCGAAAGGTAGGTAGACCATGCTTTCAAACGCCACTAAAGAAGTAAAGGATTACCTGGCCGGAGTGCTGGAGGACGAACGGGTAATTAAGCTCATGAGCTTCCTTAAGGAGGACCATGACCGGCTGGTGGATGAGCAATGCGGCATAGCCCTCGTAGAGGCCCCGCCTCTTTTCGAAAGGAAGAGGGCGGAGCAGATGGCGCGGAAGTTCGCGGACCTCGGCCTTACTGACGTGTGCGTGGACGATGCGCTGAACGTGACGGCAAAACTGCAAGGAAGCCTCGGCTTCGGGGAGGTGCTGGCGGAAGCCCACCTTGATACCGTCTTCCCGTTCGAGACCGTAAAGAAGGTGACAAGGGGCGCAGACCGGATAGAAGCGCCCGGCATAAGCGACAACTGCAGGGGCCTTGCCGCCATACTGGGCATCGTAAGGGGCTTGAAGCACGCAGGGATAGTCCTTAAGAAGGACGTCACGTTCGCGGGTACCTCAGGCGAGGAAGGAATAGGCGACCTGAAAGGGATGAGGAACCTATTCATGAGGAACCCCGCCAGGTTCGATTTCTGCCTGTCGATAGACGGTCACGGCTCCGGTCACTTCGTCTTTGACGGAACGGGAAGCAGGCGCTATTCCGTGACATTCGAGACGCAGGGCGGCCATAGCTGGACCGACTTCGGCGCTTCAAGCGCCGTGCACGCGATGGGCAGGGCTATCGCCAAGATAACGGATATAGTCGTCCCCGATGATCCGAGGACTTCATATAACGTCGGCATCGTGAGCGGGGGTACTTCCGTGAACGCGATAGCGCAGAAGGCCGAGATGCTCGTGGACTTGAGGTCAGTGTCGAACGAGGAGCTCGACAAACTGGAGGCGAAGTTCATGAGCGCCGTGACGTCGGCATGCTCGGAAGAGAAGGCGAGATCCAGCAGGAAGACCGATGTGAGGGTGTGCTTCAGGAAGGTAGGAGACAGGCCCGCGGGGAGGCAGAAGGAGAATTCCCCGGCCAAGCCGCTGGCGATGGCAAGCTCGGAGCTGCTGGGGATAAAGTACGGGGATGACGGCCCGTCAAGCACGAACACGAACATACCCGTATACTTCGGCGTGCCGAGCCTTTGCATGGGAGCCGGCGGTGAGGGCGGGGGGATACATACCGTAGAGGAATGGTTCGCGCCCGCGGACGGATGGAGAGCCGTCCAGCAGGCCGCCCTCATCCTTATAGCCACGGCAGGACTCTCCCAGGTATAGGACCGGGCAGAAGTATACCCATAGACGGACTGCTCCCGCGCGGCTGACGGCTTCATTGCGATGCCGCGGCCCCCGGGAGCAGTTCTTGTTCTAGGAAGGAGGTTCACCGAAGCGCTGATACGATCAGAGGAGTTTCCCTACGGCGGCAAGATAGACGGTGAATTCGTCATCGCCGTCCGCGCCTATCAGCTTATCGATCAAAGACTGGTTATAGGCCGCTATCGCACAGGTCCCGAAACCGATGGAGCCTGCCGAAAGGTACATGTTCTGGCAGACGTGCCCCGCATCCAGGAGAAGGATCTTGTGGGCCGACAGGGGATATCTCCATTCGCTCCTGTATGGGACGACCGCCCACGCGAACGCGGCGGCGGCCTTTCCGATGAAAGCCTGGTTGAGGCAAGCTTCGGAAAGTAGCCCTTCCAGCCCCTCGACCGCCTTGACGAGCACCAGCTTGTGCTCTATAGCAAGGTATCTGTAGATTCCTTTCCTGAGCCCTGCCACGTCGAAGGCGAACACGTACGTCTCGAACGCGTGGCGGGACCCGGCCGAAGGCACGGTGCGCCTTGTCGCAATTCCGCCCCTGAATATGCCGTGCACTCCCTGCGTCGCCCAAAGCAGCCATGACAGCTGCTCCAAGCTCATAGGCTCACCCTTGAACTCCCTTGTGCTCCTGCGCTCTTTCACCAGCTGCATGAAGTCATTGTTGGCTAGCCGCACCGAATCGTAAGGAGGCAGCTCGACGCTCTCCTGGCCTTCGGCCAACGGTTTTTCGAGCTGCGGGGGCGTAAGTCCCTTCTGCTGGTCGCTCATGATCTGGGCCGTATCGGGAAATGACGACTTGAGGCTCTGCCTCAGTTCCTTCACCAGGTCCATGCGATCCCTCCTTATCAACATGACCTCATTGCCCGATTCGATTATACTATGCTTGTAACGGGCACATGATCTTTTAGGGAAGAGGTAGCCCCATGTCTGAGAGCGGAACCAGCCACAGGAAGTTCATGGCGATCGCAATAGAGGAGGCGAAGCAGGCACTCGCGGAGGGCGAAGTGCCAGTGGGAGCGTGCATCGTCATGGACCGGGAAGTAATCGCGCGGGCGCACAACATGAGGGAAGGATATTCGGATTCAACGGCCCATGCCGAGATGCTCGTCATCAGGGAGGCCTCGTCAAGGCTGGGCAGATGGAGGCTTTCGGATTGCACGCTCTACGTCACGCTGGAGCCCTGTGCCATGTGCGCCGGGGCCGTGGTGCAAGCGAGGCTGGGCACACTCGTCTTCGGCGCATTCGACGACAAGGCCGGCGCCGTGGGCAGCCTCTATGACATACCCAGGGATTTCAGGCTCAACCATTTCGTAGAGGTGGTCCCAGGGATAATGTCCGAGGAGACCTCGGAGCTGATGAAGGGCTTCTTCACGGGCAGGCGCTGAGCCGGCGGACGTCCGTTTCGAAACGGCCGGAAGCATCGCGAGGATGGGGGAATCCGCCGGGACGGCCCGCCGCGCGGTCACAATTCGATTGATTCATAAGGCTGGATGCTATAAAATGAAATTTGCCGTCTTGATATAACGACCAGTCAGCGACGGCACAGGACGGAGAGATGGCTGAGTGGTCAAAAGCGCTCGCCTCGAAAGCGAGTGAGCCGTTACCGGCTCCGTGAGTTCGAATCTCACTCTCTCCGCCATAAAAGAATAGTCCCCGTCCGAAAGGTTTTCCCTGGACGGACACGGAGAGGTGGCTGAGATGGTCTAAGGCGCTCGCCTGGAGAGCGAGTAGGCAGATGACCTCTGCCTCGTGGGTTCAAATCCCACCCTCTCCGCCATTTCTTTTACAAGTTTGGCCGCGCTAGGCGGGGAGTTAGCGGTGCCCTGTACTCGCAATCCGCTACAGCGAGGCTTAATCCCTGCCCTAGGCCCTCATTCATGAGGCAGCCCGGCGCAAGTGGCGTCGATGTCCGGGTCCTGCGCAATGAGGACTTGTGAACCCCGTCAGGATCGGAAGATAGCAGCGGTAAACAGGAAACCTCATGTGCCGCGGGACAGCCTGGATGGAGCCGGCTATGCCGGTAACGCTCGTGGGTGAATGTCGAAGGCAGGTGCGCGGCCATCCTATCGGGCGGGCTCTTTCGGGTCCGCCCGTTTTTCATACGGCACATACAGGAATTTTAGGCATAGAATATAGAACATAGATAATAAACCATAACGGAGGGCGACATGTCTTACCTATCGTTGTACAGGCAGTGGCGGCCTCAGACCTTCGAGGACATAGTAGGCCAGGACCATATAGTCAGGACGCTGAAGAACGCGATCGCCAACGGCCGCGTGGTTCACGCATACATGTTCTCCGGGCCAAGGGGCACCGGCAAGACATCCACTGCGAAGGTCTTCGCGAAGGCCCTCAACTGTGCGGAAGGCCCTACGGTAAAACCGTGCGGGGAATGCACGTCGTGCGTAGCCGTGAAGGAAGGCAACGCCCTCGACGTGATAGAGATCGACGCCGCGTCCAACAGGGGCATCGACGAGATAAGGGACCTGAGGGACAAGGTGAGGTTCACGCCGGCCCAGGGAAGGTACAAGGTCTACATCATCGACGAGGTCCACATGCTCACGATGGAAGCCTTCAACGCGCTTCTCAAGACGCTTGAAGAGCCGCCCTCGCACGCGATATTCGTGCTGGCCACGACGGAGGCCAACAGGGTGCCGGCGACGATACTCTCAAGGTGCCAGAGGTTCGACTTCAACAGGCTGAACCTGGCACAGCTTACGAAGCACCTTACGAAAGTGGCCGACCAGATGGGCATCGCATACGAGAAGGACGCCCTTACCTTGCTGGCCAGGAAGGCCGAAGGCAGCGCAAGGGACGCCCTGGGGCTCATGGAGCAAGTAAGCGCTCTGGGCGAGAAGCTCACCCCCAAGCTGATATCCGATATGCTGGGCGCCACGGAATTCGAAAGGCTGGAAGGCATAGCCGCTGCGATAGCATCCTCAGACGTGAGAGGACTCTTCCCTCTGGTTTCGGACACATTGATGTCAGGGACCGACCCCAGGCAGCTTCTGGGCGAGATGGGAGAGCATTTCATGGACCTTATGCTGGCCAAGGACTGCCCCGCCAGGAAGGACCTGCTCCATTCGGGGGAAGAGAGGTTCGACCAGCTGAAGAAGGCGTCCGAGGCATTCGAAGGCAGCAGGCTGCAGGAGATAGTGTCCTCGATAGGAGTGGGGCTGGCCGAGATCGGTAAGGCGCCAAATCCCAGGCTCTCCCTGGAACTCTTCCTAGCAAGGCTGGTCAACGCGGGACAGGGCGTCAAAGCACAGCCAGTCGCCGCAGCCGAAGCCGCACCTTCTAGGCATGCGGTCCCCGTGCCGAAAGCACCGGCGGCCGCCCCTGCCGTAAAGGCGGAAGGTAAGAAAGAGGTCGCTGACGCCGGAAAGAAGGAGACGGCGGCCCAGGCAGCACCGGTCGCGGAAAAAGCGGCAGAGGGCCAGCAGAAGACCGAAGCGCCGGCATTCTGGGGCCAGCTGCTGGATGAGCTAAGGCTGAGAAGCATAAGGGTGGAGGCGCTCGTCAGGCAGTCAAGGCCGTCATTCGACGGGACGACGCTTACATTGGAATATCCTTCCAACTGGTTCTTCCATCACCAGAAGATGCAGGAAGAGACCAACCAGAACCTCATGAAGGAAGTATTGAAGGCCGTGACGGGAACGGAAATCGGCTATAAGTGCGTGCTTCTGGGCGACGGCGACAAGGACAGGCCCGAAAAGGAGAAACCGGCGGAAAGCAAGGATAAGCCTTCGCGGGTCGCACCGAGGAAATCCAAGAAATCCAAGATCGAAGAAGCCGAAAAGGGCGGTGAAGCCGCCTTCGACGAGATAGAGATCGAAGACGAGAAGGTAAAGAAGAGCGTCGAGATGGCAAAGGCGCTGTTCGGCGAAGTAGAGATAAAGGTAGTTGAAGATTAGCTTATCCGGAGGTAATGACAGATGGGCATCAACATGCAGAAGATGATGAAACAGGTACAGAAGATGCAGCAGGACGTAGCCAGGGTGCAAGACGAGCTTGCGAACAGGAACGTGGAGGGCACCGCGGGCGGCGGGGCGGTGAAGGCCGTCTTCACCTGCACGAAAGAACCGGTGGAGTTCAAGATAGACCCTTCGGCTGTAGATCCCGATGACGTCGAGATGCTCGAGGAGATGATACTCGCGGCGACCAGGGAAGCGCTGAAGGCCGCGGATGACATCACACAGAAGGAGATGTCCAGGGTGACGGGCGGCGTGGGCCTTCCCGGTATGGGCTTCTAGGAGGAGTCATGAAAGCTCCCGAATCGATGGTCAAGCTGATAGAGCAGCTTCGCAAACTACCCGGGGTCGGCCCGAAGACAGCAGGGAGGATGGCGCTGCATATCCTGCAGATGGACCCCGAGACGGTCGCGGGGCTTGCGGAAGCCATGGTGAATGCCAAGGAGCTCATCCGCCCGTGCCCGGTCTGCTTCAACTATACGGACGAGGACCTCTGCTGGGTCTGCAAGGACGAGTCGAGGGACAAGAGCACGATCTGCGTGGTGGAAGGCGCCGAAGGAGTACTTGCCCTTGAGCGCATGGGCGAGTACCGGGGCCTTTACCATGTGCTCGGCGGCAACATCTCGCCTATGAACGGCAAAGGACCGGACGACGTAAGGTTGCGCGAGCTTCTGGAACGGCTCAAGGAAAGCCGCGTTAACGAGGTGATACTCGCGACCGATCCGGATGTCGAAGGAGAGGCCACGGCGCTTTACATAGCCAGGCTGATCGGGGATTCCGGCATAAGGGTCACAAGGCTAGCAAGAGGGCTCCCCGTCGGAGGGGACCTGGAATATGCGGACGAGGTCACGCTCATGAGGGCCATGGAGGGCAGGAGGAAACTATGATAAGCCTTCTAGCAGGCATGATAATATATCCTGAATGAAGCCCAGAATTCGATCATTTTCTTGTTGACTTGGGCACTCCCTAGTGCTAAATTAATAAATGTCGCGCCGCTAAGGCACGGCGGCTCTTTGAAAACCGGGAATAAGGAAGTAAAGCAGAAGGAAAGAACGAGAGAGAAAGAAAAGAGACTCAATAGCGAGCGGGCGAAGAGGATCTTTTGAGTAATGTCAGCGGATAGCTTTAAGAAGCTAGGTAGAAAGACCTCTGACGAGGTATGAACTTTTGTCGGAGAGTTTGATCCTGGCTCAGGACGAACGCTGGCGGCGTGCCTAACACATGCAAGTCGAGCGGGGCGACCGGAGGCGGTAGAGATACCGAGGAAGGGCGCCTAGCGGCGAACGGGTGAGTAACGCGTGGGCAATCTGCCCCCGGGAGCGGGATAACAGACCGAAAGGCCTGCTAATACCGCATGAAGCCGTCATATCACATGGTAAGACGGTAAAAGGGGAAACCCGCCTGGGGAGGAGCCCGCGTCCCATTAGCTAGTTGGTGGTGTAACGGACCACCAAGGCGATGATGGGTAGCCGGCCTGAGAGGGTGAACGGCCACATTGGGACTGAGACACGGCCCAGAC
>MWDF01000023.1 GCA_002070415.1 Firmicutes bacterium ADurb.Bin153 | reverse complement strand
GAGTGCGATTCTAGCGCTCTCCCAGCTGAGCTACGGGCCCTGGTTTCCAAGCGACGCAATTGTTAATATAACACGGCGGGTCCCTTAGTGCAATCAGGCTTTGGGCCTCATCGTAGGGAACAGGATGACGTCCCTAATCGATGCCGAATCCGTAAGGAGCATAACCAGCCTGTCTATGCCTATGCCCAGGCCGCCGGCCGGGGGCATGCCGTATTCGAGGGCCGTCACGAAGTCGTCGTCCATCATGTGGGCCTCCTCGTCGCCCTTCTGCCTCTCGTCGACCTGGGATTCGAACCTCTGCCTCTGGTCGATCGGGTCGTTGAGCTCAGAGAACGCGTTGGCGAGCTCCCTGCCTACGCATACGGCCTCGAACCTGTACGTGAACCTGGGATCGTCCTCGCGCTTCTTGGCTAGGGGGGACACCTCTATAGGGTAGTCCATCACTATAGTCGGCTGTACGAGCTTGGGCTCCACGAGCTCGTCGTACGCGGCGTTGAGGCATGAGCCCATGGTCGCGTCCTTATCGACATCAAGGCCGAGCCTTTGGCAGGCTCTCCTCGACTCCTCGTCGGTCATGGAGGCTATGTCCTCGCCCAGCAGCTCCTTCACCAGCCGCGCCATGGTCTTCCTGGGCCACGGCGGGGTAAGGTCAATCTCCTGTCCCTGGTAGGTCACCAACGGCGTTCATGGCGGCGTCCGCCACTAGGTTCTCAGTCAGCTCCATCATGTCGTGGTAGTCCGCGTAGGCCTGGTATGCCTCTATCGAAGTGAACTCCGGGTTGTGCTTGGTGGATATACCTTCGTTCCTGAATATGCGCCCCATCTCGTAGACCCGCTCCATGCCTCCGACGAGCAGCCTCTTAAGGTGCAGCTCCGTCGCTATCCTGAGGTAGAGGTCCATGTCGAGGGCGTTGTGATGCGTGATGAACGGCTTGGCGGCCGCACCTCCGGCTATCGTGTGCATGGACGGGGTCTCCACCTCGACGAAGCCCCTCGCTTCCATGAAGCGCCTTATCCCGGCTACGATCGCGCTGCGTACCAGGAAGGTTTTCCTCACTTCCGGATTGGCGATCATATCCACATACCTCTGGCGGTACCTGGCATCCACGTCCTTCAGGCCGTGCCACTTGTCTGGCAGGGGCCTCAGCGCCTTCGTGAGCATGGTGAGCCTTTCGGCCTGGACGCTGATCTCTCCGCGCCTGGTCCTGAATACCTTGCCCTTCACACCCACTATGTCTCCCAGGTCTACCATGAGGAACTTGCCATATTCGGCGTCTCCTAGGATGTCCTGCTTGAAGTAGAGCTGTATCTTGCCCGACTGGTCCCTGAGGTCGGCGAATGAAGCCTTCCCATGGCTCCTTATCGTCATAATCCTTCCGGCCAGGCTAACGTCCTTGCCTTCGAGCTGCTCGAACTTCTCGATGACCTCCTGAGCTTCGGTGTCCTTGAGGAACTTGCCTCCGTAAGGGGACACTCCCAGGCCGCGCCATCCTTCCGCCACCTTCTTGCGCCTGGTAATCTCCTCTCCCTCGTCCATGCCCTCCTGGGCCGCTGCTGCCGCTATGGCTGTTAGATCTTCCATCATGTCACCTCGCGAATTAGTTGCATATCTCCATTATCTGGTACTTGATGCTCCCTGCCGGGGCCATCACCTCGACTACGGAGCCCACCAGCTTCCCGACTATGGCCCTGCCGACGGGAGACTCGTTAGAGATCCTGTTCTCCATCGGGTCCGCCTCAGCGGAACCCACTATAGTATACTTTTCGGTCTCCTCGCATTCCATGTCCTTGAGGAGCACGGTGCAGCCAAGGCACACTATGTCGGTGTGCTGGTCCATCTCGTCGATTATCTTCACCTTGGCAAGAAGCATCTCGAGCTGCGATATCCTCTGTTCGACTTCGGCCTGCTCGTTCTTCGCGTCGTCGTATTCCGAGTTCTCCGTGATATCGCCGAACTCCCTGGCCTGTTTTATACGCTCGGCGATCATAAGGCGCTTCTCGCCTTTGAGGAAATCGAGCTCCTTCTCCACTTTCCTGAGCCCGTCGATGGTAAGGAAAACTTCCTTCTCTGCCATAATCGACTCCCCTTAGTTAAAAAAAGAAGTAAAATACATGCGGCAAGCTGGATATGAACCCAAGTTGCCGCTGGTACAGGAAAATTATGAAGTTGAGCCGCCTCTATGTCAAGATGGAAATTCTACTTGAATAACACTACCCTGGGTTTAACCCCTAATTTATCCAGCTCGTCCATGTATTCCCTCTCGGATATCTGGGAGGGTGCCTTGCCTATCGCCACCGTGAGCATGGCTTCCATCACGTTCGTGCCGAAGGACCTCCCGTCTACCTCCGGGGTCGTCGTAACCAGCGCCTTGGCCCCCCGCTTCCTAAGCTCCTCCACGTCGTCCTTCGTGACGGTGTTGGTTATTATTGTCTTGCCGGCCAGGTCGTCGGGCAGGTACTTGTTTATGTAGATGAAATCGCCCGCCAGGACGTCGGCCCAGTTGTAGTACTGCTGCCACTTCTTGTTCTCGTGCTTTTCCTCCTGCGCCTTGCCCGTCGGATACAGCCAGCTGAACGGCAGCTGCACCAGAACGGGCCCGAGGATCGCGGCGATCTTCTTGACCTGGCTGATCTTCGTGAGCTTCCAGTTGAGCCCCAGCGCGAACATGGCGTCGCCGTACACCATGTCGCATCCCATCTCCTCGAAGGCCTCGCCCATGCCTAGCCTGTCGATAGTCGACATGAGGAACACTTTCCTGCCCTTTATCTCAAGCCCCGCCACTTCCTCGGCGTACTTCACGGCCCGGTACTCTATGCCGGACTTCATGTTAGTCCCGTCGAGAAGAGGCGTCTTCACCGCGGCCGCGGCTATCCTCCTGGCATCCCTGAACATGAGCTTCTTGCCGAGCCCCTGCAGGTAGATGTCTATCCCTCCCATGCCGAACGCGTCCACCTTGCCGTCCAGCTCCTTTATGAGGGAGATGGCCTTGTCGATGTCCCCGTCCGTACCGCGCCGCTCCAGGACGTACTCCTCTCCGAACACATCCATGCTGCCCTTGGCGTCCCTCTTCGAAGAACCGAGGCTTATGCTGACTATATGCTTCATCCTAGCACCTCCGCACGATGGTCGATCAGCCCTTTATGCTGGATACTATCTCCCTGAACTTTTCGGGGTCGAGGCGTACGTCCGCCTTGATGGGAGACCTTCCCAGCTCGATCCCGTAGACCCTGCTGCCCATGAGCGCTTCCGCCACTTTCACCCTCATGTCGGAGCCGACCATTATGAGGGCGTCGTAGTCCTTGAGCGCGGCGATAATCCTCATCAGGTCGTTAAGAAGCGTTATGCCGTTCTTGTTCCTTACATAGGACCATCTCTGCCTGTCGTCCATCAGCCACACGTAGTCTATCCCGAGCTCCTTGGCTATCTGGGCGATCTCGTCGCAGTTGGAGAGGGGGAATCCTATTAGGGCGATCTTCGTGCCTTTCCTGACTTCGCCCACCGCCTCCAGCCTGGATATGAAAGACCGGTCGAGACCCAGCGTGGCGGCCGCCTCGGCCTGCGACTGGCCCTCGGTCCTGAGCTCAAGGACACGGTTTATGACCCTTACGATCTTGTCCTTGTCTATGACCTTGTCCCCGATCCTGACTAGCTCCATCGTTCCTCCTTGTGTACAACATTGTGCACAAGTGCATTCTATACCCTAAACCGCACCCCTTCAAGCCTTATGCGCCTTATCCCTCCGGTGCCGTCACCCCTCGACTCGAGGAAACTCCTGTACTCGCCGAGGAACGCGTGCATCTCTTCCCCTGTGCAGAGGGTGTTTATCCTGTCCTTCGCATCCGTCGCCTGCCTCAGCCCCTTCACGTACCACGACAGGTGCTTGCGCATCTTCAGACACGCGGAAGCCTCGCCGAAGTGGGAGATCATCGCGTCCAGGTGCTCGGCGGCGACGCCGAACAGCTCGTCGAGGCTCGGGGGAGGCACCTGCTCGCCGCTTTCGATGAGGGATTTCGCCTCCCTGAATATCCACGGGTAGCCCAGGGCCCCCTGTCCTATCATCACGGCGTCGCACCCCGTCCTTTCCATCATCCGGACGGCATCCTCGGCGCACCTTACGTCACCGTTGCCGATCACCGTTACGGAAAGGCGCTCTTTCAGCCTCGCTATGGCATCCCAGTCCGCCTCGCCCGAATAGAACTGCTTCCTGGTCCTTGCGTGTATCGCCAGGGCGTCGGCTCCCGCTTCTTCGCACATCACGGCGAAATCAAGGTAGTTCTCCGTGTGCTCGTCCCAGCCCTTCCTTATCTTCACCGTGACGGGCACCTTCACTGCCGAGCGTACCGCCCTTATGATCCTCTCGGCCCTTTCGGGGTCCTTCATGAGGGCGGCGCCTTCTCCGTTGGAGGTGATCTTCTGCATCGGGCAACCCATGTTTATATCGACCGCGCAAGCTCCGGCCTCCTCCACCATGACGGCAGCGTCCGCCATGACCTCGGGCCTTGAGCCTGCCAGTTGCACCACAGCCGGCTTCTCGGCCGGGTCGAGCATGAGCATGGCCCTGCTCTTCCTGCTGCCGTGGGTCAGGGCCATGTCGCTTAGCATCTCCGTATAGGAAAGGGCGCTTCCCATCCGACGCGCGATTATCCTGAAGGGAAGGTCGGTCACGCCAGCCATAGGAGCCAGCATCACGGGCGCGCCTTCAACCGTGATGCCACCTATCCTGAAGCTCACGCCCTGCCCCCGCCGTTCTTGGGATATTTGGCGGCTATCCTGGCCGCGAGAACGGATTCCACCTCGGCGACCAGCTTCACGCCGTTCTCCACGTAGTCCCTCAGTATGATGTCGCCGTGGGCTTCCACTTCCCTCAGCATCGGCTCGTCGTACGGCATGAACGCCTCGATCCTTACGAGCCTCTTCGACAGCACCTTCATGACCTCCGCCATCAGCCGGTCGAGCCCTTCTCCCGTAAGTGCCGACATCACGACGGGGTTTGGCACCGCCGAAGACAGCTTCAGTATCCCTTCGGCGGAATCCGGCCTGTCTGACTTGTTTAGCACCGTCACCATGGGCTTGTCCTTCGCGCCCAGATCGGCGAGCACTTCCATCACGGAATCGTACTGCTCCTGCGCAAAGCCGCTCGAAGCGTCCACCACGTGGATGAGCATGTCAGCCTCTATCGTCTCCTCCAGGGTGGCCCTGAACGCGACGATCAGGTGGTGGGGTATCTTCCTTATGAAACCGACGGTGTCGGTGACCAGCATCTCCTGCTTGTTGGGGAGCTCGAGCTTCCTCGTGGTGGGGTCTAGCGTCGCGAAGAGCTTGTCCTCCACGAGCACGGAAGAGCCGGTAAGCAGGTTCATGAGGCTGGATTTGCCCGCGTTCGTATACCCTACCAGAGACGCCACCGGCAGCTCGTTGGCCCTCCTCCTGCCCCTTTGGATCTGCCTTCTGGATTTCACCTGCTCTATCTTGTTCTTTATATCCGATATCCTGCGCCTTATTACGCGCCTGTCCGTCTCGAGCTTGGTTTCTCCAGGGCCCCTGGTGCCTATGCCGCCTCCCAGCCTCGACAGGGCCTCGCGGCTTCCCACGAGCCTTGGAAGCAGGTATTCCAGCTGGGCGAGCTCGACTTGGAGCTTTCCTTCGGCGGTCGACGCCCTCCTTGCGAATATGTCCAAGATCACCTGCGTGCGGTCGATGACCTTCCGGCCGATTACCTCCTCGAGCTTGGCATGCTGGCCCGGGGTCAGCTCGTCGTCGAAGACCACGGTATCGGCGTCGAGCCCGTCGCACATGACGGAGATCTCCTCGGCCTTTCCGCTGCCGATGTAATATGTCGGGTCCGGCTTCTTCCTTTTCTGGACCACCTGGCCGACGACTGCCCCGTCGACGGTCCTTATCAGCTCGGCAAGCTCCAGCAGTGATTCGTCCTCGTCGAACGAAGCGCCTGCGCCGGATTCCATGGGCCCGGAAGGGTCCACGGCGGCTATTATCACCCTTTCCAGGTCACCGTCGGGACGGTTTGACGCCTTGAAGAGTTCTTTTTCTGACAATTTATTGGCTCACGTTCCTTTCGTATATTATCCTGAGGCCCTTTAGCGTGATGTCAGGGTCCACGGTGTCGATCGTGTCCGTCTGGCTCGCTATCAGAGGGGCGAGCCCGCCCGTGGCGATCACTTTGGTCTTATTCCCGCCGATCTCGGCTTTCATCCTTCCGACGATCTCCTCCACCATCCCCAGCGCTCCGAAGAATATCCCCGATTGCATCGCCGTGACCGTGCTCTTGCCGATCACCGTTTTGGGCTTTGCGATGTCCACCCGGGGCAGCTTTGATGCCTTAGAGAACAGAGCGTCGCTCGCCGTCATGACGCCCGGGGCGATGGCGCCGCCGATGAAGGAGCCTTCGGAGTCCACGGCGCTGAACGTCGTCGCAGTGCCGAAGTCGACTACGATGGCGGGCGCCCCGTAGATCTCGGTCACCGCCACCGCGTCGCAGACCCTGTCCGCGCCCACCTCCTTGGGGTTTTCGATCTTTATGGCGAGCCCCGTCTTCACCCCCGGCCCCACCTGCAGGGGATCCTCGACCCCGCAGTACTGTACGACCGCCCTTTCGATCGCCTCGTTCAAAGGAGGCACGACGGACGATATTATCGCACCGTCTATCTCCTCCTTGCTCAGCTTCCTTATCTCCAGGAAGTGTGCCATGAGTATGCCGTACTCGTCGGCGGTCCGGTCCCTTTCGGAGGCGATCCTGAAAGAAGTCACCAACTTATCCTTATCGAACAACCCCACGACTATGTTGGTATTGCCTATATCCACCGCGAGCAGCATCTGGCACCTCCGATATCGTTCTTGTCCTTTAGATTGCCTTGTCGGCAACTTTGAATGTAACATGAATCATGGCCGGTGTACGAAATTAACGAAACCCTAAGGAGCGACTCACATGAACGTACTCAAAGTCACTATGATAGGCCTCTTCGCCGGGCTGGTAAGCACAGCCATCGGCAGTTTGATCCCCACCTTCCTGGGCAAGCGGGCAGAGAAGTACGTGAGCATCATGCTGGGAACAGCTTCCGGTGTAATGCTGGTGCTCGTATTCGCCGACCTCATGCCGGAAGCCATTCACGCGGGCACCTTGGCGTTCGAAAGGCCGAGCATCGGCCTGCTCGTCGCCTTCGCCAGCTTCGTGGCCGGCGCCCTCAGCATGACTCTGATAGACAAGATCCTGCCGCACCAGCACATCATCTCCTACGAGCACGTGACCGACCCCAAGCTCTACAAGACCGGGGTCCTGACTTCGCTGGGCATCGCGATACACAACCTGCCCGAGGGAATCGCAATAGGCGCCGGCTATGCTCACAGCCCTGAGCTTGGCCTTACGCTCTTCATAGCGATAGCGCTCCACAACCTGCCCGAAGGAATCGCCCTCGGGGCGCCCCTTGCCGGATGCGGCTTAGGACGCAGGCAGGTGTTCTCCATAGGAGCCATGGCGGGCCTTCCGATGGCCGTCGGGGCCTTCATAGGTGTCGCCTTCGGCTCGATGTCCCAGTCCATGGTCTCGATAGCGCTCGGGATCGCGGCCGGGGCCATGCTCTACATCGTCGCCGACGAGCTGATACCGGAATCCCAGAACACCGCGATAGGCCATTCGGGCACCTACGGTACCGTCATAGGGTCGATAATCGGCCTCCTGCTGATATATTTCGTGTAGACGCAGCACTCATATTCCCGGCGGGACCCATGCCTCCCGGCCGCTACAGCTCCACTTCTATGCCGACGGGGCAGTGGTCGGAGCCGTAGACGTCGCTTTCGATGTACGCGCGCCTCACCTTTTCCATGAAGGGCGCGTCGACGAAGAAGTAATCGAGCCGCCATCCCACGTTCCTCTCCCTTGCCCTGGTCTTGAAGTCCCACCAGGAGTACCTTCCGCCGCCTTTGTCGAATTCCCTTAGGGTGTCCACGAAACCGCAGCCGAGGAACCCCGTTATCCATTCCCTCTCGCCAGGAAGGAAGCCCGTCGTGCGTTCGTTCTCCTTCGGCCTGGCAAGGTCGATCTCCTTGTGCGCGGTGTTGACATCCCCGCAGACCACAAGGTGCTTCCCCGACCGCACCAGCTCCACGGCCCAGTCCTTGAACCTCGCGTAGAAAGCCATCTTGAACTTCAGCCTGTCGAGCCAGGACGGCCAGCCGTCGTAGTCCATCCAGCCCTGCCAGTCCAGTCCCTCGGGCCATTCCAGTCCCAGGGGCCAGGGTTCGGGCCATTGGCCCCCGTTGGGGAAATACACGTTCGCCAGCACGAAGCTGCCGAAGTCGGCGGTTATGAAGCGGCCCTCGCGGTCGAACTCCTGCACACCCAGGCAGTTGCCGACTTCAAGGGGTTCCTTCTTCGTCAGGATCCCCACGCCGGAATAGCCCTTGAGCTCCCCTGAATGGAAGAAAGAGGAATAACCCGGCATCCCCAGCAGCGCTTCCGGTATCTGGGCAGGGCTTGCCTTCAGCTCCTGGAGCCCGCATACGTCCGGGGCACATCCTTCCAGGTAGGACATTATCCCCTGGTCCTTCTTGACCGACGCCCTTATCCCGTTCACGTTCCAAGATGAGATCCTTAAAACTTCAGCCATTTGTGCAACCTCCTGCGAATTAAGTATATTGTATTATAAGTGGGCGGTTAGGCAAATCACCCTGCTGGGGGATAGGAGGCGGATGGGATGGAAATGGATAAGGCGGTCATATCCGTAGGCGAGCTCATGGCGCTGTCGGCAAGGACCGCGCCCAAGGCGGCGGGACTGGACTACATAGAGATCGAACTCATCAAGGGCGATGAAGTAAAGAAGCTCGCGGAGGCCATGAGGGCGTACGGCGTCGAATCCGGCAGGAAGAACTTCGACAGGGACGCCAGGGGCGTGGACGCTTCGGCCGCCGTGCTGCTGCTGGGGCTGAGGAGATGCGCCGGCATAGGGCTGAACTGCGGCGCGTGCGGATATCAGACATGCGCCGAGATGGCCGCCTCCCAGAGGGAGTTCTCCGAGTTCGCGGGCCCGAACTGCGCGTGGAAGATGCAAGACCTCGGCATAGCGCTGGGTTCTGCGGTCAAGACCGCGTCCATACACAATGTAGACAACAGGATAATGTACAGGATAGGAGTGCTGGCCAGGAAGCTCGGGATGGTGAACGCGGACACCGTGATAGGAGTCCCGCTTTCGGCCATGGGCAAGAACCCCTACTTCGATCGCTAGACTTCCTTCAGGATAGTATTTTCTGTATAATTGCAGTGTTTATGTCGCATCAATATCGATATGGCGCCGTTTGGGGCGTCATATCGGCTTTTGTAGAATGGGGGATCAGTTAGCATGGATTCACCTCTAAGGACATTCCTTATCCTGGCGGCAATCGTATCGTTCGCATCATTCCTCTTCGCGGGCTGGCTTTACTCCTGGGTGAAGTCCCGTCACTCCTCCAACAAGAGGATAGCCCAGGTCGGCAAGCTCATCACTGCGGGCGCGAATACGTTCCTCAAGAGGGAGTACATAATGCTCTCCAAGTTCGCGGGCGTCGCGGCGGCCCTAATCCTCGTCTTCCTTCCCAGGCCCATCTGGCTGGGCGAGCCTTTGGACAACGTGATGATGGCCCTCGCCTACATAGCCGGCGCGGCGTTCTCCGCCGCTGCGGGCAAGATAGGAATACAGATAGCCACCATCGCCAACATGAAGACCGCAGAGGCGGCCAAGGAGGGCATACAGCCTTCGTTCATGGCCGGCTTCAGGGGCGGCGCCGTCATGGGCATGGCGGTGGTCGGCAGCAGCCTTCTTGGCGTGACGCTCGTCTACGTGCTTACGGGCAGCCACTCCTCGCTTCTGGGCTTCAGCTTCGGGGCCAGCTCCCTGGCGCTCTTCGCCAAGGCGGGAGGCGGCATATTCACGAAGACGGCGGACATCAGTGCAGACCTTGTCGGCAAGGTTGAGCTGGGCATACCCGAGGACGACCCTCGCAACCCCGCCGTGATAGCAGACAACGTCGGCGACAACGTCGGCGACGTTGCAGGCATGGGGGCGGACCTGTTCGACTCCAACGTAGCCTCGATGGTAGCGGCCCTCGTGATGGCCGGCAGCCTCGACAAGCTCATGGGCGGCAAGATGAACACCGCGATGGTGTTCGCCTATACCGCGATAGGGCTCCTCTCGTCGATAATCGGCGTCGCCACGGCAAGGATCGGCCGCGGAGGGGACCCCACGAAGGCGCTTAACAGCAGCACATACGTCACGACGTCCGTATTCGGCGCGCTGACCGCGCTTGCCACATGGGCTTTCGGCTTCGAGTGGCGCGTATGGGGCGCTAGCGCCGTGGGCCTCATAGTCGGCGTAATCATCGGGATCACAAGCGACTACTTCACGAACGACACCAAGTCGCCGGTGAAGATGGTGGCGAAGGCATCCGAGTCGGGACCAGCCTTCACGATCCTTTCCGGCATATCCTACGGGCTCGTGAGCGCGCTTCCCGCGATGATAGGAATCGCCATTTCCGCGCTTGTGGCATATAAGCTGTGCGATCCTCTAGGACCCGGCTATGCGATGTTCGGCATCTCGATGGCGGCGGTCGGAATGCTTTCCATCGTCGGCATGATCATCTCCAACGACGCTTACGGCCCGATAGTCGACAACGCCCGCGGTCTCGCGGAGATCGGGAACCTCGGAGAAGACGTCCTCGCGACGACCGACGAGCTAGACAGCGCGGGCAACACGGTAAAGGCCATAACCAAGGGCTTCGCCATAGGGGCGGCCGGACTGACGGTCATCGCGCTGCTCGGCGCGTTCATAAGCGAAGTCAACATAGCGGCCTCCGAACTGGGTGTGGCCGGCATTGTCGGCTTCGACGTCATGAATCCCCTGGTGTTCTTCGGTATGCTCGTCGGCGCTGCGGTACCACCGCTGTTCTCGGCGATGCTCATGCTCGGCGTCAACCGCAACGCGCAGCGCATGGTGGCCGAGATACACCGCCAGTTCAACACGATAGTAGGCCTTAAAGAGGGCAAACCCGGCGTTGAGCCCGAGTACGACAGGTGCATCGTGATCGCCACCGAAGGTGCGATCAAGGAGCTTATCCCCGCAGGACTGGTCGCGATACTCCTGACCATCGCGGTCGGCTTCATAGGCGGCGTACAGGCCATAGGCGGCTATCTCACAGGCAACATAGTCAGCGGCCTCCTGTTCGCGCTGTTCATGTCCAATTCGGGCGGACTGTGGGACAACTCCAAGAAGTTCGTGGAATCGGGCAACCACGGCGGCAAGGGATCCCCGGCGCACAAGGCGGCCGTCGTCGGCGACACGGTCGGAGACCCCTTCAAGGACACCGCCGGCCCTTCGATCAACACCCAGATCACAGTGATATCGCTGGTGTCTTCGATAATGGCCACGCTGTTCCTCACTCTGTCCTTGTTCTAGCCCCAAAAGGCCCATATACGGTAGACTGCCCGGCCGTTTCGGCCGGGCAGTCATTTATCCTGTGCGTATCCGCATACGAGGTTATTTCCTGAACGCCGCTACGATCTTGGCAAGCTCCGCTTTCTCCTTCTCGGGCAACGGCAGCATAGGCAGCCTGGGCCTTCCGCCGATGTATCCCATCATGTCCATCGCCGCCTTCAGTCCGGGTACGCCCCACTTGCTTGTGACGGCAGCGTTTATGTCCATCACCTTCAGCTGGGCCTGCTTTGCCTTCTGCATGTCGCCGGCCATGAATGCGTCGTATATGTCGGCGAGCTCGTCTGCCGCGATGTTCGCAAGCGCCGCGGTCGTGCCCTTGCCGCCGACAGCCAGCGTCGGAAGCAGGAAGCTGCCCGAGCCCGCGAAGACTATGAAGCCCGGCTTGGACTTCGCGACTATCTCGGAGATCTGCACGATGTTTCCGCCGCTGTCCTTGATGCCTATGATGTTAGGATGGTTCGAAAGCTCGGCCACAAGGCCTGAAGTAAGGTTAAGCCCTGTGTTGCCGGGCATGTTGTAGAGCATTATCGGGATGGGGGAGGCGTCGGCTACGGCCCTGTAGTGCATGGAAAGAGCCGCGTTGCCCATGGCCGCCTTGAAGTAGAACGGCGGAAGCACTAGCGCCGCCTGCGCTCCTGCTTTTGCGGTCTCCGCTGTAAGCTTTATTGTCTCCGCGGTCGTCTCTACACCCGTGCCCGCGATAATGAGCTTGCGTCCCTCGTTGATCCTCGCCACTTCGGCCACCAGGCTCACCTTCTCGTCGAAGGTCAGGAAATTGGCCTCGCCGTTAGAGCCCAGGACCACATAGCCCGCGAGCCTTGTCTTGTCCCAGATCTCCATGTTCTTCTTGAGTGATTGGAAATCCAGCCCGCCGGCGTCGGTGAACGGGGTCGCTATAGGGGCGAACACCCCTTTGATCATCGATACGTCGAATGCTGACATATATGGCACCTCCAAATTATAGCTGTCCTTATTCTATCACCATCGGCGACCGGTTTGCCCGGGTCCGTGCTGACGCAAGATTGTGAACCAAAAGCGCAGGCCGTACCGCCACGGCCCGAGAACCATCCACCGTAAGTTCCCGTCCTTCATCGTTTAGTCGACGTTCCCGTCCGCGGCCCTCGGTCCTGGCGTATCGACATCGGAAAGCCCGCCGGCGTTGCCGGCGGGCCTGCTCATCTTCTTGTATGATACCTTGTCTACTGCTTATGCCAAGGGTCGGTCCTCCAATAGGCCGATCCGTTTGCGACGCGCGCAAGGAACCTGTACTCTATCAGGTAGCGCCTCAGCGTGGATATGTCGTTGAACGTCCTGAACAGGATCTGGTTCACCTCTTTCTCCGAGTAGGTCCTGCCTTTCTCGAAAAGGTCCGCCAGCCTTTCCAGTATGACGATCTTGTTCTTCTCCTTCGCCGGGAACGTCCTGACTACGCACTTGTCCTCGTTAAAGTAGGTCCTCAGTACTTTCCTCTTCTCTTCCTCCGTTATCTCGAACCTGTCGTCCAATATGCTCCACCCCTTGCTCGGCTTCCTGCCGGGCCGCCGCTTCTTGTAGTCCCCCTCATTGAGGAAGCCCAATATCGCAAGGAAAGCCTTCGCCTTCCGTTCCTTTTCGCGGAGCAGCAGCCTGTATCCCCTTACGGTCGACGTCGCCCCCGCAAGGCCGGCCATTACTATCTCGGCGTCCGACCTGCCTTGGCGTATCAGCCTTAGGATGCCCTCTTGGTTTTCAGTCAGGCCGTTCTGTCCTTTTTCGAGGCCTAGAAGCACCTCGAACATGTCGCCGTGCTCCGCGGCCACATGCTCCTCTGCTCCCCTTTCGTCGCTAAGGTCAAAGCCCCGGCAGCATACAAGGCACATGAGCATCCCGTCCACCGGGGCATACCCTCTCTTCATGTCCTCGTGTGCCGAATCCCAGAATACCGACGGTAACTCCATTGCCATCATCCCTATCGTTTGTTAATACATAAACAATATATTAAATAACGGGGGATGTAAAGCTAAGGCCGCCCTCCCTTTATGTAAGGGCGGGCGGCCGATATGCGCTTCCTTTGGCGCTATGCCTCAGCTATCGAATCTTCCAGCACCGACAGCGCGCCGTCTATCTCGCCTTGCGTGATCGTAAGGTGCGGGGCGAGCCTCATGACGTTGCCGTCGAGCCCTCCTTTTCCGACGAGAAGTCCCCTCCTCTTGGTCCCCTCCAGGACCTTGAGCAGAAGCCCCGCCGCGGGCTCCTTGCCTTCTTTGACGAACTCTATGCCTATCATCAAGCCCTTGCCGCGCACGTCCCCCATGCAGGGATACTTCCTCTGTAGCCTTGAAAGCCCGTCCGTCAGCCTCGCTCCCATGGCCTCGGCGTTCGCCTTCGTGTCATTCTCCTTCATGAAGTCTATGGTCGCACACGCCGCGGCCATCGTCACGGGATTGCCGCCGAACGTCGATATCGAAGGCGCCGTCCACCTGTCTGCGAGCTCCGCTCTTGCCATCAGCGCCCCTATAGGCGCGCCGGAGGCCATCTGCTTGGCGGCCGTGATGGCATCGGGTTCCACCCCCCAGTGCTCTATGCCGAACCATTTGCCGCCCGTCCTGCCGAAGCCGGTCTGGACCTCGTCCGAGATGAATATGCCGCCGTGCTTCCTGGTTATGTCGGCAACTATCGGGAAGAACTCGGGCGGAGGCACGATGACCCCTCCGACGCCTTGTACTGGCTCGGCGATGAGAGCGGCGATGCTTCCCCTCGTCGACGTCCTTATAAGCTCCTCGAGGTCGTATGCGCACTTCATGCCGCACGAAGGGTAGCCGAGACCGAAGGCGCACCTGTAGCAGTAGCCGTTGTGGGTGTACTTCACGTTGCCGGACGGCGCCATGCCCTGTTTCCAATTGTGGAGGGCGGTGAGCTCTATGGCGAGCTTGCTCCTTCCGGAATAGGAGTGCCTAAGGGCGATTATCTCGTCGTTACCCGTCGCGATCTGTGCCATGAGGATCGCCGCTTCAATCGCTTCCGTGCCGCTGTTGGCGAACGTGAACTTGGATATCCCCTTGGGGACTATCCCCAAAAGCCTCTCGGCCAGCTCCACCTGCCCCGGGATTATGTAGAGAGTGGAGCAGTGCTGCAGCGTATGCGCCTGCTTCGACACGGCCTCCGCCACCTTGGGGTTTGCGTGGCCTATCCCGCAGGTCAGTATCCCCCCGAAGAAGTCGAGGTATTCCTTGCCGTCCTCGTCGTATAGGTAATGGCCGGAGCCCCTGGACATGACGATCGGCTCCTCGTAGAGCGTCCTTACCGTCGGGAACATGTATTTGGCGTATTTCTCGGCAGTCCTCGCCGCCATTTTCACTCGCCTCCGTTATCTGCTTCCTGTGTAGTACCAGGCCATGATCCTCTCGAAGAGCCTGGATGGAAGCACCTTCTTGATGAATACGGAAGATTTCTGAAGCGGGCTGCCTATCATGTACCTTAGCTTCCTTCGCCTGGAGTTTATTATCCTCGAGATCGCTATCGCGAAGACGTCCGGCTTGTAGCCGGAATTCTCGTCCTTCTCGATGTTCCTCATCGCCCGCCTGTAAGCTTCCTTGTAGTCGGAATCGGCCGATTCTGACGCTACCGCCTTCACCCTGTTCGCAGTGAATCCCGTCGCGAAATCCCCCGGTTCGGCTATCACTACATCCACACCGAAGGGCCTAAGCTCCATCGACATCGCCTCGGCAAGCCCTTCGACAGCGAACTTGGTCGAGCTGTACAGGCCCTGGAAGGGTAGCCCTATGAGGCCGCCTATCGAGCTTACGAAGATTATCAGCCCCGATTTCTGGCCCCTCATGACGGGGGCCACAGCCTTTACCGTCCTCATGGCGCCGAAGACGTTCGTCTCGAACAGCGCCTTTGCCTCGGCGATAGTGACATCCTCCACCGAGCCGCCCAAGCCGAGGCCGGCAGCGGCCAGCATGACGTCGATCCTTCCTTCGGCCGCGAGCACGGCGCTTATGGCATCGTTGACCGAGGACGAGTCGTTGACGTCCATCCTCATCATGGTGAGGTTCCCGCCCGCTTCCCTTGTAGTGGACTCGACCGACCTTCCGAACCCGTAGACCTTGTGTCCTAGGCCCGCCAGATACAGGGCGGCCGCCTTGCCGAATCCCGATGTCGCGCCGGTCACCAGTATTACCTTGCTAGAATCCTTCATGTGATCCTCCGTGAATTTTCATTATCATCTTCTGCGCCCCATCATCCTTAACAACGTATCCTTCGGCGTGTTCACCAAGATCACGGCGAGCAGTATTAGGCAGCCTCCGGCCAGATGATAGGCATATACCGGCTCGCCCAGGACCACCGCACTTATCATTATAGCGCTGACGGGTTCGAGCACCAGGCTAAGGGAGGCCTTCGACAGTTCCACCTTGCCCAGGCTCTGTGTGATCAGCAGGTACGGCAGCAGCGTGCAGCCGAGCGTAAGGCCGGCCAGGTAGAGCGCCGTTGGCAGCGTCAGGTTGAACGACAAGGACGTAAGCGCGGGGTCCTTTATCGCAAGGGGCATCAGCACCAGCACGAAGGGCATGGCCGCGGATGCCGACACGTAGCCCCAGAAGAGGATGTCCATGGGTTCCATGCCGCTCCCCGCCCTGAGTACTTTCGTCATGTAGAGGTAGACCGCATAGCAAAGCCCGTTCATCACGGCGAAGAGAGTCCCGGCGAGCAGGAATCCTCCCTGGGTGTTCCAGCCCCCGACGAGTATCACGACGCCGGAAAGGGATATTATTACGGGAACTACCTTGAACGCGTCCACCTTCTCTTTGAGCAAAGCCGATGCCATGACAAGCACGTACACCGGCTGCAGGTTGACCAGCAGCGTTGTTATGGCGACGGGAGTCCCGAGCGCTACTGAGGACGTATATCCTATGAACATGCCGACGAAGGCGAAGAGGCCGTACGAAAGGAAGTACGGCATGAATTTCCCGGGGCCGGCCGGCTTCCTGCGTATGGCAATGAAATAGATAAGCAGGGCCAGCGTCGTGCCCACTGTCCTGAAGGAAGTCTGTACCAAAGACGAGACCCCTGCGTTCCTGAGCAGGGCCGAGAACGTTCCTATTGCGCCGAACAGTATGCTGGCGGCGAACAACTTCCAGCCGGATGACACCGACATCCTGCACCTCGCGGTCCGATTGACATGGATGCGCGTTTTAGGTCAATTATACAGCAAAGGGGGCGCACATTACCCGGAAGTGCACACGGCACCCCATCCCGCTTAAGTTCCCATGCCGGCAGGACGGCCGTTTCCGTCCGATTGGCCCGCCGGGACGGCCCTGTCGCGGCGAATTCGCGGGCGGCAAGCAATGTATCAGACTTTGCGTGAAGGTAATCGGACTTCTGCGGTTAATCATAGTAAGCGTACAGATTTTTTTCAGGAAGGTGGGCCATGAAGTACCGGATTGTTTTCGCAATAGTCGTCTTGCTGTTGTTGTCGTCGCATTCCTCCGCCCTGGCATCGAACTATGTCGCACTGGGGGCTTCTTACAGGGCATTCTCGCCGGATCCCCTGTGGACGGCACAGGGTTGGCAGGAGAACCTGAAAGGTACGCTGTCGCTATGCATCGGCACGGTGCCCGGCATGCGGGCCGGCCTGGTGTCATACCTGGGGTACTCGGGGGGCGAGCCTGTCCTGTCAGGGTCGGCCGCCTCGGGCTCGGCCGTATCCATATCCGCAAGGGCCGGATTCGGCTATGACCTGGTCAAGTACGAAAAGGATGGCCTCTACGTCGGCTTCGGGCCGGCGGTCGGCATCAGTTACGGCAACACGTCCTCCTCCAAGACCGAGGGGACGGCGGATTTCGGCATAGGGGCGCAGGCGATATGCTCGATTCTCTCGGGCAAGGTCGAAATCGAGGGGAACGCCCTGTATACGTTCAAGGATGTGTTCGTAGACGCCAGCTTCTTCGTCAGGTACAACCCCGTAGGCCCCCTGGTATTGTTCACCGGGTTAGATTACCTGAGGCGGGACATCTTCGTGTCCGCCGGGGCCGGGATAAAATTCTGATCGCCCTAAGACGACGGCCTTATTGGTGAAAGCGTGACTTGAAATATATGTATATCAGGTATTTTATGAGGCGGCAGGGCCGCCTTTCCGCTTTCCGGAGGTTGCTACCCGGGCCCGGATGTGGTAGATTCTAATCGAACACTTGTTCGGTGGTGATTAGGATGTACGGAGATCTTCCCTGCCCGGTATCGGTCACGGCCAGGTTCTCGAAGGGGGCCATATCCCCCCTGGCGTTCCTTTGGAGCGGCAGGGCATATAAAGTGAGCGCGATAACGGCCCGTTGGGCCAAGAGGTCCGGCGCGGTCGTCGAGCACCACTTCGCCGTCCTGTCCGGAGGCCCGGACGTCTATGAGCTGGAGCTGTCGAGCGAGACGCTCACCTGGAGGATAGTCAAAGTTTACCTTCCGGACGGCAGCACATACAGCTGAGGGGGGCGATCGCATGGCCGAGATGTTCATAGACTGCGACGCGTTCTTCGCCAGCTGCGAGCAGGCGATAAATCCTTCCCTCAGGGGAAAGCCGGTCGCCGTGGTGGGCTCTGCGGAATCCACCCAAAGGGGTGTTGTGACTGCGAAGTCCAGGGAGGCGAAGAAGTACGGGATAACGACCGGCATGCCGTACTTCCAGGCCAAGAAACTCATGCCCAACGGCTATTTCATAAGGGGCAAGCCCCATGTGTACCTCGACTTCAGCAGGAAGCTGCACGACAGGCTGATTACCTACGGAAAATACGTGCATCCCTGCTCCATAGACGAATTCCACATAAGCTGCCCGGAAGGGTATGAAAGCGCCGTATCGATAGCGGAGGATTTCAGGGCATGGACGAGGAATACCCTCGGCATAACGGTAACGGCGGGAATAGCCGATACTAGGGTGCTGGCGAAGCTCGCCTCGGACATGGGCAAACCGGACGGCCTAAAACTCATACCCTACGAGGACATATCCAAGGAGATAGACGGCCTCCCCGTGGACGACCTGCCAGGAATCGGCTACAGGACGGCGGCGACGCTCGCGAAGAGGGGCGTACGTACGCTCGGGGACCTGAGGGCGTTCCCGAAGGAGCTGCTTCGCCCGCTGATGGGAGTAAGGGTCGACTGGCTCTATGATTCCATCGAGGGAAGGGAGCCCGCATATGGATGGGGCCTTCCTTTCAAGACCAAATCGATGAGCAACGACTTCACCCTCCTCGAATCCACGGCGGACGAGGATGTCATAAAGGCCCACCTGCTGATGATCGCCGACAACCTGGCGGGGAGGCTGGCGGTAGAGAAGATGGCTGCCAGGGTGGCCCACCTGCACCTGAGGTACACCGACTTCAACGATGTGGGCGGATCGTTCACGATCGGATACGACATGACGCTGACCGACCATATAATGGACGCGCTGCTCCATCTGTACAAAAGAATATATGTGCAAGGAAGGACGGTAAGGCTCGTGGGCGCCGGCGTATCCGGGCTTACCAAGGAAATCCAGCTGAGGCTGCCCATAGATGAGGAATCGGACATCGGAAGGCGCATAAGGGATGTCTTGGGGGACATGTCTTCGAGGTTCGGGCCCGCCTCCATAAGGAGGGCGTCGGTCGCATGCTCGACCGGCATGATAGCCAATATGGTGAATCCTCTTACAGCAGGCGCTACATTGGTGAAAGAGCTCAAATGATTCGCATCCTCTTAGGATAAATGTTATATATAGCTTAGTAATTAATATTCATTAAGGTGTGTGAATTATGAGCAATTTAAAGACCAACTCAACAGTCATCGAGAACCTATCCGCGTGCATCGGGAACACGCCGCTCCTATCCATCGATTATCGGTACAAGGGAAAGGACCACAAAATCTTCGCCAAGCTGGAAAGCCTCAACATGACGGGCAGCATCAAAGACAGAATCGCGTTGCATATGATAAGCAAGGCATACAGGCTCGGCAAGCTGGCCTCTGAAGATATGATTATAGAAGCTACCAGCGGCAACACGGGGATATCATTCTCCGCCGTGGGCCGTGCGCTGGGTCATCCCGTAACGATATTCATGCCTGATTGGATGAGCCAGGAGAGGAAGGACCTCATCTCTCACCTGGGGGCACAGATAAAGCTCATAAGCAAGGAACAGGGAGGATTCCTCGGCAGCATCGCCGCTGCCGACAAGATGGCCGAAGAAATCGGTCACGCGTTCCTTCCCCATCAGTTCTCGAATCTTGACAACCCGGAGGCCCATTACATGCATACTGGCCCCGAGATATGGTTCCAGATGCAGTCTCGCGAACTCATGCCCGACGCGTTCGTAGCAGGCGTGGGAACAGGGGGCACCGTAATGGGAACAGGACGCTTCCTTAAGGAAAAGAACCCATCGATAAAGCTGCATCCTCTGGAGCCTTCGAACTCGCCTACGATATCGACGGGCTACAAGGTCGGCAAGCACAGGATACAGGGGATCTCCGACGAATTCATACCACCTATCCTGAAGCCTTCCTACCTGGATGACGTGATAGGAGTAGACGACGGGGATTCGATCATCATGGCGCAGAAGCTGGCCAGCGAATTAGGCCTCGCGCTAGGCATATCATCGGGAGCCAACTTCCTGGGGGCCGTAATAGCCAGGGAAAAGCTGGGCGGGGACGCAAACGTGGTGACCATCTTCTCCGATGACAACAAGAAATACCTCAGTACGGACCTTGTGAGGGACGAGCCCGTGAAGGAAGGCTTCATAGCGCCCGAAATACGCCTTCTGGGCGCCGACTATATCAAGAGGACGTGCATCACATGCAAATCCTAGGATAGCCGGTGAAGGAATCGGAACGGCACCCCTACACGGGGTGCCGTTTCCTCTTCATCTGCCGCTTACGTGTGAACCTATCCTTATCGGCGGATCCGTTCCCATAGTCGGTGCCACAGTTTTTCAGTTGCCGCATTCTATGCTTATGTCTGTGAATACCTTGAGGATGTCGTCCACGGTGAGCCTCTCCTTCTCCGCTCCCGCCTTCTCAAGCACGATCTGCCCGTTGTCCATCATGATGAGCCTGTTTCCGTACTCCACAGCATACCTCAGGTTGTGGGTCACCATCATGGCGGTCAGCTTCTTTTCCTTGATTATCTTGCTTGTCAGCTGCATGATCGTTTCCGCGGTCTTCGGGTCCAGGGCCGCCGTATGCTCGTCGAGTATCAGAAAGTCGATGGGCGTGAGCGTGGACATTATAAGGGCGGCCGCCTGCCGCTGCCCTCCTGAGAGCGACCCTACCTTCTCATTCAGCTTGTTCTCCAGGCCCAGGCCTAGCATCGAAAGCTGCTCACCGTAATAGGGCACCCTCGCCCTGTTGATGCCGATACCGAGGTTGAACGGCTTCCCCTTATTGTCGGCCAGGGACATGTTCTCCAGCAGTGTGAGGTTCGGGCACGTGCCCATGGCAGGGTTCTGATAGACCCTTCCCATCCTCCTGTACCTCTGGTGGTCCTTCAGCCTGCCGATGCTCTGCCCGCCGATCAGCACCTCGCCGCCTTCTATGGGTATGCTCCCGCATATGATGTTCAGCAGGGAGGTCTTGCCGCTTCCGTTGCTCCCGACTATAGAAAGGAACTCCCCGTCGCCTACCGTGAGGCTGAACTTGTCGAAAAGGCACATCTCAGTTACGGTGCCGGGATTATATACCTTGGTTATGTTCCTCAGCTCAAGCATTCTTCTTCGCACCGCCCTTCTGCTGGTTTCCGATGACCAGTATCACCAGGAAAAGTGCGGCCGTTATGAACTTGAGCAGGTTGGCCGGCATCCCCATGCTTATTGCGGCCTGTATGCACGACTTATAGAGTATGCTGCCTGCCATCACCGCCGTCGTCCCCTTCACGAAACCGAGCTTCCTGAACAGAGTCATGCCGATTATGACAGTCGCAAGCCCGAACACTACCTGCCCCGTACCCATCGTTATGGAGAAGGCGCGCTGCTCCTGGCAGACGATCCCGCCCGCGAGGGCTACGAGGGCGTTGGAGATGACAAGGCCAATTATCTTGACGCTGCCCTTGTCCTTGGCAAGGGTTGTGACCAGGACGCTGTTGTCGCCCACCGCCCGGAGAAGAAGCCCGCTCCTCGTCTTGAAGTATGCGTCGAGCAGCAGCTTGAACAAGACCGCTATTATGATCGAGATGATCAGCTTCCTGTATATGAGGCTGAAGCTTCCCAATAAGGCCATGGTCGGCCCGGCGCTGAATATCGTGTCGATGTCCCTTCCGATTATCAGGTTCGACCCTGCTATCTGCAGGTTGATCGAGAACAGTGCCGTCATTGTGATAATGCCGGCCAGAAGGTCGCGCACGTTCAGCTTCACGTGTATAAGCCCGGTGGCCAGCCCGGCCAGCGCCCCGACCGCTATGACTATGGGTATCGCCAGATAGGGGTCCACTCCCCTTGTAAGCAGCACGGCGGTCACGGCGGCCCCGAGAGGGAAGCTGCCGTCCACGGTAAGGTCGGGGAAATCCAGGACCTTGTATGTGATGTACACCCCGTACGACAGGAGTGAATATATGAGCCCTTGCGTAAGGGTGCTTACGATAAGGTCGAAAACGTTGCCCACCGCTATCTCTTCCTCCTAAGATGACCTTGGATCAGGCGTACTACGGGACTGGCCCTAGCACTCCTCGCACCTAATTATTCGCCTCTATCGCCCTGTCGGCAATATCTGAAGGGACCATGATCCCCATTTCCTCAAGCGCGGACGAATTGATGTAGATTCCGTATTCGCTGATCGTCTCGTAGGGTATTTCGGACGCCTTGGCCTCTTTCTTGAGTATCCTGGCCGCTATCGCGCCTGTCTGCCTGCCCAGCTCGAAGTAATCTATCCCCGCCGCCGCGACGCATCCTATCTTCACCTGCTCTACTTCGCTTCCGTAGACCGGGATGCCCGCCTCGCGGGTCTTCTCCAGCATGGACGGAAGGACTCCGACCACATTGTTGTCCGTTAGGTTCGAAAAGCAATCCACACCCTTTGATATTAGGGAATCGGCCGCAAGCGTCACCTCGGACTGTTGCATGATCCCGATGGACATGATAGTGAAGCCGTATGCGGCCGCTTTCTGCTCGTATTCGGCTATCGTCGAAACCGAGTTGATCTCGCTTGACGTATATATGATGCCGATGGAGTCCGCTTCAGGCTGCAGCCTGCGGATAAGGTCCAGCTGTGCTTCTACCGGCAGCTTGTCGCTGGTTCCCGTGACGTTGCCGCTGTCAAGCTTAGCCTTTACCGGATCCGAAATGGCCGAGAATACGACCGGGATGTCCTTGTCCTCGGCGGCGGCATAGCATGCCGTCGCGGACGGGGTGGCGATTGCCAGCATAAGGGCCACGTTGTTGCTCGAGAAATTCTGGGCTATCTGGGACGCGATGGCATCGTCGAAGGCGGCGTTCTGGTAATCTACCTTGAAATCCTTCCCTTCGGTAAGGCCCGCATCGACCAGGCCTTCTATGAACCCCTCCCTGCAGTTGTCGAGCGAGGCGTGCTCACCGTACTGCGAGATGCCGATCGTGGGGACCTTCTTCCCGCACCCGGCGGCGGAAACTACTGCCGTGATTATTATGAATAGGGCGATTGCTATCCTTCTCATTGCTTCTTACCTCCGTAACAGTTAATCATGCCGGACCGAAGATCTCCTTTGTCATCGCCATCGCCTCGACATAATGAACATGCCCGCCCCTCCCCCGTTTGCATAAAAAAACAGTCTCATCCCTGTTTGGGACAAGACTGAAATCCTGCGGTACCACCCAACTTGGCTCTGTTTCCAAAGCCCACTCGATCACATACGCTGTGATATGTGTCCACATGATAACGGGCTGGCTTCCCGTCGACGCCTACTGGCAGGCACATCAGCCGCTTTCGGGTCACCCTCGCGAGTCCATTCGGTCAACTTCCTAATATGGCCTTCACACCATCGGCCACTCGCTGTGATTCGCCCGTTGACATACTATTCTCGCTCATCGGTTATTAATATTCGGTTGTTTTAGAGTTTATACGGCATCCACGGATTTGTCAATCTACATCGATGTATTTACTCCTGGCAAAAGCACAGGTCATAAGGTTGGGACATTCTCCGTGCGGAGTCTCGGGACGACATTACTATGAATAACGCCATCATATCGATCTGGCATCCCCAGGCGACCGAGCTCTCATCCCCATAGCGCAATCAGCATGATGGCAGCATTATCCGTACTGCTTATTACATGTTTCTCCACAAGTCCCTGGCATAATCCCCCACTTCTATCACCGCCCCGATGATAGTGCGGATAGGCCGTACAGTGAAGCATATGCCGACTATGAACTCCATATCGCCGTTGTCCCCCCCTTTCTACTATTGCAGCTTCTCGATGCTCAGCCCCTTCTTGCCAGTTTCCTTTCGGATCGCCGATATCATCCTGTAGCTGCCCAGGAAGGCGAACAGGAGACCCAGCCCCAGGTCCAGCCAGATTCTTGCGACATTGAACATCTCGTTGTCATAGAAGCCCCTCAGGGCCAGGATGAGGCTGAAGTTTAGCATCGGTACGGAAAAGCCCATTTCCATATACTTGATTATGCCTATCGCCGTGTTGGCTATGTGGGCGAGCAGCACCCCGAGGAACACGGAAGCGGCGACGATCCAAGGCATGTAGCTGCCTTTACGCCCACCGAAAAGCTTGTATCCCCTGTATGCCAGGAAGGCCATGAAGTAGCCCACTATCGAGGCGTAGAGCCCGATCTGCGACACCCCGAGCCATATCACGGAGCCCAGCAGCGCCCCCAGTACGGCGCCCAAAATCCCCATGCAGTAGCTCCCTGGGGCGTCACTTAAAACGTCCGCGGACTTGGTCCTAGTCGATATCCTGGCGGCGCATTCCGGGCAGACGTTTATGATCTCGCCGTCCACATGATAGAATGCGTGGAACCCTTCCTCGTCGCAAAAGGAACATCCTGAGGGCACGCCAAGCCTTGTGAATTCCCTGACCAGCTCGGCGATCAGCATCTCAGTCCTCGCGGCGGCATCTTCGGGCCTCCCGTTTCCCTTCACACGGAGTTCCAGGGAGTTGCCCGAATTATGGATCTCCAGCAGCGAGAAGGTCTCCTTCTTGTCGAGCATACACTGGGCCAGGTTCCTGTACTCGAGGGTCTTGAGCCCCGATATCGCCGTCGACAGTATCATAGGGGAGCCCGGTTTGGCCTGGTACACGGAGAACCAGTAACCGTCCTTTACCCCAGCTGCGGCCGACCCGCTAACCCGCCATCCCAAATTCCCCGCCAACGTAAGAACAGCCCTGGAAGTCCTTCCCATGCCATAATACCTCCGTAGCCGATCATTATCCAATTCCTGCCTCTGGATTCTACCGGGAACATACTCTCACCTTCCTGGATTGCTGCCTATAATTGCATTAATCCGGGAACAAGGCATCCTTCATGCCTTCCCTCCGGCCCGTAAAAAAGCGCCGCCCGCAATCATAAGACCCGGACGGCGCTTCTGCCCTTTCAAACCCGATCCACGGAAAGTCCCTTACCTATGCCCGTCCGCTACGCCCCGAACTCCGCCTCGACCGCGTCGAGCAGCTTCTTGTCCCAGTCGCTTACGGGCGCGAGCTTGCCCATGAAGAACCTCAGCACGGGCGGCTCCTGGACGAATCTGAGGCCTCCTACGAGGTCCTTGTGCTCGAAGAGCCAGATTGCCATGTCGGTCATGTATTCGATGTGCGACGCGCTGAATACCCTCCTGGGGACGGCAAGCCTTAACAACTCGACATCGGACGGGGATTCCTTGCCGTCGGCGCTTCTGTCCACCGACATGCTTCCGCGCTCCATACCCCTTACGCCCGAGGCGATGTACATCGCCGCAGCAAGGCAGCCTGCCGGGTACTGTTCCCAGCCTATATGGGGAAGGAACTGCTTGGCGTCGATATGGATGCCCAGGCCGCCGCCGGGCGTGATGACGGGTATGCCGTTCCTCTTCAGCTTCTCTACGCCGAAGTTGATCATCTCCACGGAGGATCCCGCCACTTCCGGATCGGCCATCTCGTTTATGCCTACAGCTATGCCCTCGATCTCCCTTGAGGACATGCCCCCGTACGTGAGGAAGCCCTCGTATACCGGAATCATAGGCGCTATGCCGTCATAGAAGTCCTTCCTGTCGGTGATGATCATCCCTCCGCGGCCGGCGCAGCTCTTCCTCGCCGAAAGGTAGACTATGTCGCTAAGGCCCATCATCTCCTTGAGGATCTCGGCGACGCTCATGCCGGCGGCGCCCTTGTCCCTCTTCCATATCATGAACGCGTTCTCTGAAACGAGGCTTGCGTCCAGCATTATCGGGATCCCGTGCTTCTTGAGCGCAGCCTTAAGGCGCCTGAGGTTGGTAAGCGAGAACGGCTGCCCTCCGATGAGGTTGGTCGTCGCCTCCATCCTCACGAACGGTATGTTCCCGGCTCCCTTCTCATCTATCACCCGTTCCACGGCGTCCACGTCGATGTCCCCCTTGAACGGCTCGTCGCTGTCTATCTCCAGCGCTCCGGGCTTCAGCAGCTCAAGTACCGTGCCGCCCTGCATCGTAAAGTGCGCTTTGGTCGTGGTGAAGTGGTAGTTCATCGGAAGGAAGGAACCCGGCTTCACGAAGAACCTGGCCAGTATGTGTTCCGCCGCCCTGCCCTGGTGTACGGGAAGTACGAAGTCCTTGCCCCATACACGCTTTACCGCGTCCGTCAGCCTGTAGAAGCTCTCCGATCCCGCGTACGCGTCGTCGGAGCACATGCTGGCCCCCTGTTGGTTGTCGCTTATGGCATTGGTGCCGCTGTCGGTGAGCATATCCAGGAACACGTCCCCGCTCCTTAGGAGGAAGGTGTTGAAACCCGCCCCCCTGATGGCTTCCAGCCTGTCTTCCGCCGGAAGGAGCTTGATGGTCTGGACCACTTTCGATTTATGCATCTCGACAGGTATCGTCCTGCCGTCTCTAAGCCTGAACTGCATCAGTACATCCTCCTTTTGACTTACCCGGTGCGAGGCTGAACATCGAGGCAGTAAAAGAAATGGACCCGGATTTATCCGAGTCCACGTTTTACGGCCTGCCCTCGCGCCCGCTTGAGGTTGATGTACCAGAAGCGCTGCCTATACCCTACGGTAAGCGCAAGGGCAAGCCGTCGTATAGGCGTAATATCGATTCATATTCCTTTTCGATATCCCTTTTGGCATGCCTGCGCCCCCATGGTAGATTTATGCGTAATGTTGTAATAATATTCTACGCCGGGGCTTATGTCAAGTCTTCGACTTGCTTCACCAAAAATGTATTTGAAAATCATTCGTTGCCTCAAATGATAAATGTATCTGAAGGAGTGTGCA
>MWDF01000022.1 GCA_002070415.1 Firmicutes bacterium ADurb.Bin153 | reverse complement strand
CGGGAGAGTAGGTCGCCGCCGGATCCTTTGATGACACCCTGCCTTGATCGGCAGGGTGTCTCTTTTTATCCCTGGCACAGTAGATGGGCTCATGGGGCATTTCTTTCTGATATACTTATATCAAACCTGCCATTTTAACCAGCTGACCACAAAACCCTATTAAAAATGAATATGGAGGTAACAATGCCGGACTCTGCCATATGTATCCTTTACGAGGAAATCAAAGAGTGTAAGGAAGGCTGTATAGTGCTGTGCAGGAGCACAAGGGCAGCTAACCTCGTTAAGCTTCAGCTTATGGAGCTTTCTAAAGGCAGGGGGCTTCTGGGGGTGGAGGTGCTCGGCCTTAGTTCATATGTTGCGAAGATGGCAAAGACGATAGGCCTGGAAGGACAGATAATCGGCTCCCTGGGCAGGGAGATGATCCTAAGCGAGATACTCTCCGAAAGAAGGGCGCCCGGGTTCGGGGCACTGCCGAAGGATGTCAGGCTGACTGATTACGTTTCAGGCTTCAACCAGGCGATTTCCGACATGAAGAAATCGGGTATTTCTGCCGAACGCTTCAAGAGTAAAGCGGGTCAAGATAAGATTAAGCAGCTGCTTGCTGAGGTATATACGAGATACGACGAAAGGCTGGAAAAAGCAAAGGCGATAGACAACTCCGACCTTATGAAGAAGGTCTCAATTGCGGTAGGGATGAGCAATACCATGACCGCCGACGGAGCAAGGATTATCGCCTTCATCCCTGGCGCGGAGCAGGAGATGCTGGAAGAACTGTCGTTATTCGGGGCTGCTCCTTTCACGGGCTATTGCGATGTTGCGCCGCTATACCCTATCTCAGGCGGAGTAATAAGGCTGTCAGCAAGGCAAGGGGAGAGGCTTTCGCGCGAGGTAGCAAGGCTTATAAAAAGAAGGCATGTTGATACGGGCATCGGATACGAGAGAATGTGCATTTGTATACCTTCGTCAGGCAAGTACAGCAAGATGCTTGCGGATGCACTCGACTGGGCTGGCATACCCACTGGCGAACCTATCTGGAGTGGTTTGTCCGACCACCCGGTAGGTTCCTCTATCATCGCCTTCATGGAGTTAGTATCGATTTCAGGGATGAAGTTGGATGTGTTCAAATATTGCGCCTCACACTACTGGGGGATGGATCTGGAGACAGTATCAAGCCTTAAGGGCTTCCAGAAGATCAAAGGCACGCTGATGGAGCTATCAAAGTGGGCGAAACACAGCAGTATAGTGAGCGGTTTCTCGATTCCTGACGAAGATATACTGCGTATACATCTGAACGAATTATGCGAATGGGCCGATAGGATTAGTTCATGGGTTCATATGAACAAGAAATCGAACACTTGGGAGGCGCATTGTAGTAACCTGCGCAAGTTCATCGATGATAACTACGTAAAACTCATATCCGGGGAACTGGATCCTGCCTCTATGGCCATAGAGCGCAAGGCCATTGACGACCTCCGCGAGATTATCGACAAGATAGAAGAAGCCAACCTGCTTATGGAGGACCAGAAGAGCAAGGTTGATTGGGATACATTCGCCTATTCAGTCAGCGAGGCAATCAGGAAAACCAGGATCATGAAGAAGGCAGCTTCAAAACTAGGTGTCGCTATAGCTGAGCCTAAGGATATTAATGGGCTCGCATTCGATACGCTTGTGATATATGAAGTAACGGAATCCAATTTCCCTACTGTCAGGAAACCAAAGTGGCTGCTTAGCGATGAGGATTTGATAAGGATTTCCAAACCCGGCGGGGAATTCTGCGAAAACACGAGGATAACACTCGAAAGGACGGCCTTCGATGCTGCCATAGCCTCGTGCAAAGGTCAGCTTGTGCTCGCCATACCGTCGATAGGTGATGATGAGAGAAAGCTAAATCCGAGCGTTTGGGTAGCAGATGTAGAGGACTCGCAAAGAAAAGCCGGCGGTGATTACAGGCTCGTTGATTGTCCCAGGAAGATACCCGCTGCTCTTCGATATGCGGATTGTGTAACGGAAACCGAGCAAAGGCTTTATAAGGACGATCGCGCGTACTACGGTGAGAATAAACCGTTCGGGTTCGAGGCCCTGAAAACCAGGAACGTCGATGAAGGCGGAGCTCGACTGAAGAGTGCTACGGGCAAGGTGATTGACGAGAGCTATGTGTGGACCCCTTCCAAGATCAACGGTTTCCTGAAATGCTCCTTAAGCGCAGTCACCGGCATCTTGCTGAAGATGCGCGAAGATGAGGAATATGAAGAGATGGTCTCAGGCAAGGCCAGGGGCAATATGGTGCACAATGCGCTAAAGGTAGCGATAGACGTGCTTACGACCATGCGCAAGGAAAGAAAGGCTACGAAAGAACAAGCGAAGAAGGCCGCGATTGAGGCCATCGAAAGAACACTGTCATATTCCGAGTCATACAAGTACTCAGATGCAAGCGAGGAAATATGGAAACTGGTAATAGCCGGGACCAAGCCTGCGCTAGTGGCCTTCATAGCGGAGGAAGCCGACTATATATTCGACGAGAGCATAGGGTTTCTACCAAGGCATACCGAGATAACGCTCCCGTTTGACGGCGCCGAAAGCACAATCTCTATAGATGGTATGGAAATCTGCTGCAAGGCGAGGATAGACCGGATCGACACGGCTGAAGGGGACGTATGTGCAATCTACGATTATAAGACAGGTAATCCTCTTCAGGCGAAAGAGGACATACAAGTAGAATTCTATGCGATCCTGTGCAAGAAGCTTCTGGGGTATAAACCCGTCGTATCTATGTACCTTAAGATCGAGAAGGGCGATGGAAAGGTGCTGACCAGGGTGGCGGCAAAGAGAGGCTTCATCGTGGAAGAATACAAAGACAGGCTTGTATACGCCAGGAAATTCCAGCCCAAGAGCATGGACGTAAGCACCACGAGTTTCCTTCCTCTCAAGGAGGAAAAATACGATTATTGGATTTCCCAATATGAGGGGAAGATAGGAAACGCGATAAGGAATATACGGGCCGGGAAGTTCCTTGAAGGAATAAATCCTGAGGAACACAATTGCGGATACTGCCAGCGAAAAAACTTCTGCTGGGGTAAAAGAGTCTTTTCACAGGTAGATAACGTCGAAAGCGCAGGTGAGTAAAGGTAATGATTACGGAGACTCAAAGTCAGAGAAGAGCTTCCGAAGAGATAGAAAAATCGATGGTAGTGACCGCGGGAGCGGGCTCCGGCAAGACGATGGTTCTTGTAAACAGGTACATCAGGCTGATTACGACTCCGTGTCTTGATGGTTCGCAAAGAGGGATAGACGAGGTTGTAGCCATAACCTTTACCGAGAAGGCTGCTGCTGAGATGCGGGAGAAGGTTGAAAGGGCGATAAGGGAAGGCCGGTGCCTTGAGGACGAGACAAGAAAGAAGGAGCTGCTGGAAAAGCTACCGCAAGCGCGGATATCCACCATAGACTCGCTTTGTGCAAACCTTGTGAGAAGATACCCTCTGAGTGCCGGTGTCATTCCGGATTTTGGCATCATCTCACAGGGAGATTCCACGTTGATAATGCAAAAGTGCGTAAGGAAGGCCCTGGAAGAGACCTCGGCCTCGTTGGATGATACGCAGAAGTCCACGCTCGAAGACTGCATTGCATCGAATAAAATGGGGCTTCAGTCATTCATATCTGACATGACGCTGGTAACAAACATCTCTGCCACCAGAGGCGCGTTTGATCTTGAGAAAAACGGTAAGGTGGAAGAAGCTGGGATAGACGGCATCCTGACAATAATCAGGAACAGAGCCTACGATATGTACAAGACAGCTATATACAGCATGAGGATGCTTGATTTTGCGGGCATAGAGGCATCCGCTCTGAGACTGCTGAGGCAAGATGCCGGCGATGTCGTGCGTAACGGGATAAAGAGCCTGCTAGTTGATGAGTACCAGGATACAAACGAAATCCAGGACGAGATAATCAGGCTTCTTGTCGATCGCGCCGGCGTCAATCACAGGAAGATACTTGAATCGGGGAAGCTGTTCATAGTCGGTGACAACAACCAGTCGATCTATTCTTTCAGGGGGGCGAATCCAAGTATATTCGAAAACTGGATCGACGCAGCGAAGAGGATCGATGGCTCCTACGTGAACCTGGAGACGAATTTCAGGTCGGCACCGAACCTGATACGCACATACAACGGCATATTCAGGAATTTGATCGGAGAGAAGTATCAAGATGTCTTACCGGATCCCGGGAAAAAGTCGTCCGCAGGAGAGCAAAGGACGACCATAATCCGCGCTGCCTATAACAACGGGAAAAACAGCTATATAGAGACAGCGAATATGATAATCAGGTTGGTGAGTGACAAGACCCAGCTCAAGGATGGCAAGGTGGCTAGTTTCGGCGACATCGCGCTGCTAGTCAGGGCTAACAGGGACATCAGGAAATATACCGAGGTTTTCGACAGAAGCAGAATACCATATGTGTTGGTAAGGTCCGATAATCTCTTCGCCTCAGACTGTGCGTTGTTCCTGGCGGATATGATAGGCTTCATACTCGACAACAAGGACGCGAGCCTGGCTTACGCCATATTGGCTTCGGCGGCTGTCGGAGTCACGGAGGCGAGCATCGTATATCTCAAAAGGAAGTACGGTTATCTGGACATGGCGATATCATCCGATCCGAGCATAGACGAGGCGGAGGAGGCAGAGTATTTCAAAGCGAACGAAGCCGGGAGGATCAGCGGCATCGCCATCATGATGGATCACGCGAGGAAGATCATGCGCGGCAAACCGTCTGCTGAGATACTCGATGAGCTTGTAGATAAGTTCTGCTTGGAGGACTATTTGTTGTTCGGATACGGTAGGCAGGGGCTTGCTGATTTTAGGAAGATAAAGGAGTTGGCCTCGGATAGCGCAAACGGGTTAGGCAGCTTGTCGGCCCTGAGGGAGTTTATCATCGCGAACTCCGAGATGAAAGTGGAAGTAAGCGAGCCGGACATACTCGACGACAACGAGAATGCGGTCAAGGTAATGACTGTACACGCAGCGAAAGGCCTTGAGTTTCCTATAGTGATCTTCGGAAAAGCGAACATGAACCTCGCAAAGTCGGATAGTTCCAGCATAAAGGTGGACAACGAAAGTTTGGGGCTGGCCTATGTACAAAAGACGGGGAAAAAGCAGAGTCAAGACAAGTACTCTCGGTCGGACAGAGAGGAGCTTATCAGGATAGTGTACGTGGCCCTGACAAGAGCAATGGACTATCTGATCATATCCGACTGCCGGAGGGTGAAGGAATGCAATGACGGCAATAAGTGGCTGTATTGCTCGCTTGAAGGGATTGATGCCGCCAATGGCGGAGATGCAGGGCTGTTCGTCTGGCATGACCTGCAAGAGGAGCCCACGCTGGATATTAATACCTGCATAGCCGAAGAAACTGCAACCTTCTATGAGGAGGCGCCGGAAAAACCGATGCTCTCTCGCGAATCGGACCGGCAGATGCGCTTTTCTCCCAGCTCATTGATGAATTTCATGGAATGCCCCAAAAGCTTCTTGAGTTACCACTGGTATAGGTTACCGAGGGAGAGCGTAAAATCCGAGCGCAATTCGCCATTACGGAAAGGACCCAGCTATTCCGGGCAGGATCTTGGCACTCTTGTGCACTCGATGGTCAGTATAGCCGAGGAGCCTATAAGGCTGGATGAGCTCGCCGATAGGCAATCGAAGCTATTGTTCCCTGGTCTGGATGATAACGCGACTATGAGGGCAAAAGCAGTGGAGCTATCGGCAAGATATCTTAAAGTAGTAAACGCAGTGCGACCCTGCAAGGTCAGGAAGGAGATCCCGTTCTCGATAAGGGTCGGAGAGTACCTGATCGAAGGTTTCATCGACAGGATTGAGGAGCATGATGACGGCACCGCAACCGTTGTGGACATCAAGACGAACAGGACGAATATTGATGATGTCGGTAAGCTGGTGAATAAATATAAGTTGCAGCTGAACACGTACAGGCTTGCTGCCAGCAAGCTACTCGACAATGACAGGGTAACCAGTCGTATAGCATTCCTTGACGTTGAAGGGGCTGATTTCGGGTCAGAGAAGAACGTCGTCATCGAGGATATTGAACAGATCCCGCTTGAGGAAATCGAAGAAGAACTAATCGAGTTGATGAGCAAGGCATCCATACTCCCTTCGAAAGCAAACCGGCTTGATGACTGCTGTCTCGGTTGCAAGGATTACGGGCATGGCAAATGCTCGCATTACGAAGCCGTTATGGAAAGTGAGTCAATGGATAGGAAATTCATCATGGAAAATATTGTTGAGCAGGGGATTATAATGGAAGAGGAAGCATGAGAGCAAAAAATCATATAATCCCATAAGCGCAGGACGGAGCTGGCCTGTAGCAATGAAGAGTAAAGCGGATCTCGGAGCAATCAAGCTGCTGCAGATCCGCTTCATTCTCGTAATGTTAAAAACATATGCATGGAAGCCGGCGGCGGTATCGTATGATGGCTATCTCCAGTCGTTCTCGATTCTCCGATGCCTGATTTCCCGGGCCTGAGAAAAGCCAAGGAGTAGTTTGGAGAATATCGGCGCCTTCAGCTTTAGGGCATTGTAAGGACAATGCTCCTGGCAGCAGTAGCATTTGATGCACTTGGAATGCTCTATCCTGACCTTACCCTTCACCATTTTTATTGCGTGAGCCGGGCAACCTTTAATGCATTTACCGCACTTCCTACAAAGTCTATGTTTCACGACCGGTTTTACGCTGCCTATCGACCTCATGAACCTCGTCTTCGCAAACCTGGAAGTTATCCCTTTCCAGCTGGTAGGCAGCTCGAAATCCGATACACGGACTTCATCTATAGTCGGGCCTGCTATGGTTATCTTGGACAGGTCGGTATTCCCGACCCCTCGCCTTGCGGCTACGGCGGTTGTCGCAATCGTCGAAGGATCGATGCCAATGACCGAGCTGGCCACCACGTCGAGCGCTACACCGTCGTCCGATGCGAGAATTAGGCCGACTTCCCTTGGGGATCCGTTCGTAGGACCGTCGCCTTCCATGGCCAGAACAGCATCCATGATATTCAGCGTTGGCGTGGCAGTAGTATAAAGGTCTAGAAGGCCCTGCGCGAAAAGGTCGGTGGAAGGGAAGCGGATATGTGTGTGGACTTTCGAAACGCCGCTCACTATCCCGAACATATTCTTTACAGCTCCGGTGAACATCATGAAACCGTGGGTCTTCATCTTGCAGAGGTTGATTATCTTGTCAGCCTCGTGCACGGCCCTTACTATCCTTACTTTCTTGCTAAGGCCACCGTTCGGTACTTCGGCATCCATCTCACGGTAGAAATCAGCCTGTTTTGTGCCGAACTCTTTCATGACCGCCATATAGCCCGAGGCTTCGAGTGCAGCCTCAGGCGTCTCTATCCCCGGGCTGTCTCCCACATATATATCGGCGCCTAGTTCGGTCAACAATTCTATCAGCGCCCGTAACAGCTCGGGGTGAGGTACGACTGCCTTCTCCGGTTTGCTGCCACGAATCAGGTTCGGCTTTATCAGCACCTTGTCCTTGGGGGCAATGTACACTGAGAGCCCGCCGAAGGGTTCTAGAGCCTTGACAAGCGCATCCTTGATTTCCGCCCTATCATAGCTTTTGCACCTGGTAATAGAAACAGTAGAATTCAATGGCATCTGTGCACTCCTGTAGCAATAATCACTTGAAGTCAATAAATGTACCGGGATCCGCTTACACGGATCCCGGTACATTTTACTACATATTTCCCCTTCTTAGTAGTCCATCCCGCCTCCGGGAGGATACGGCGGAGGAGTCTCCTTCTTGGGAATGTCGGCGATTACGCACTCGGTAGTGAGGATCAGTGAAGCTATGCTGGCAGCATGCTGCAGGGCTGACCTTGTTACCTTGAACGGGTCGACGATGCCGGTCGCCATCATGTCGCAGTATTCCTCGGAGAGGGCGTTGAAGCCGTAGTTGGGCTTCCTCTTCAGGTTGTTCTTTATGTTCTGCACGATCACCGAGCCTTCAAGTCCGGCATTGTACACAATCATCCTGATAGGCTCCTCGAGAGCCTTCTTGACGATGTCAATTCCGACTTTCTCGTCTCCTTCGGCCTTGAGTGCGTCAAGGGCGAACCCCGCACTTAAAAGGGCGGTTCCGCCGCCGGGTACGATGCCTTCCTCTACGGCGGCCCTGGTTGCTGACAGGGCGTCTTCGATCCTGTGCTTCTTTTCCTTCATCTCGGTCTCGGTGGTGGCTCCGACCTTGACGATAGCGACGCCGCCGGCCAGCTTCGCAAGCCTTTCCTGCAGCTTCTCGCGGTCATAGTCGGAATCCGTCTCCTCGATCTGCTTCCTTATCTGCTTTACCCTTGCCTCGATTGCTTCCTTGCCGCCACGGCCTTCCACTATGGTCGTCTTGTCCTTGGTGATCTTCACCGTCTTGGCATGGCCGAGGTAATCGAGGTCCACCTTGTCGAGCTTAATGCCCTGGTCCTCGGTGATGAACTTGCCACCGGTAAGGATAGCGATGTCCTCCATCATTGCCTTGCGCCTGTCTCCAAACCCGGGGGCCTTGACAGCGGCAATGTTCAGCACGCCGCGAAGCTTGTTAACGACGAGGGTAGCGAGGGCTTCGCCTTCCACGTCCTCGGCGATGATGAGGATGGGTTTGCCGAAACGCGCCACCTTCTCAAGTAGAGGCAGAAGATCCTGGACGTTTCCGATCTTCTTCTCATACAGCAGTATGAAGGGATCCTCAAGGACGGTTTCCATCGTCTCGGTGTTTGTGACGAAGTATGCGGAAATGTAGCCCTTGTCGAACTCCATACCTTCAACCTGCTCGACTGAAGTATCGATGCCCTTCGATTCCTCTACCGTGATGACTCCGTCCTTGCCGACCTGCTCCATGGCCTCTGCGATCCACTTGCCTATCGATGCGTCGTTGTTGCCCGCAATCGCCGCCACATGGGCGATGTCCTTCTTGTCGACTACGGGTATCGCCATCGTCTTCAGCCTCTCGACCACTACATCGACAGCCCTTTCGATGCCCTTCTTGATGAACATCGGGTTTGCTCCGGCAGCCACGTTCCTCATTCCTTCGCGGACGATAACCTGAGCGAGGACTGTCGCCGTCGTCGTGCCGTCTCCTGCTATGTCATTGGTCTTGCTCGCTACTTCCTTGCAGAGCTGAGCGCCCATGTTCTCGTAAGGGTTCTCGAGCTCGATCTCCTTGGCTACGGTCACTCCGTCCTTCGTTATGGTGGGGGAACCGAACTTACGCTCGAGGACTACGTTGCGTCCCTTAGGTCCCAGGGTAACCTTTACTGCGTCAGCCACAATATTCACGCCGCGCTCCAGGGATACCCTGGCTTCGGCATTGTAACTCAACTGCTTTGCGCCCATATTGTTCTACCTCCTTATAAATCTTGCTCTGGGTTATTTGATGGCGAGGATGTCGCTCTCGCGGAGGATGAGGTACTCCTGACCATCTATCTTAACCTCTGTTCCGCCGTACTTGGAGTAAATGACCTTATCGCCGACTTTGACGTCGATCGCGATCCTCTTTCCTTCCTCCGTGCGACCAGGACCTACCGCTACCACTTCGCCCCACTGTGGGCGCTCCTTGGCTGTGTCCGGAAGGAAAATGCCGCCCGCGGTCTTCTCCTCTTCCACGCTCGGCTTGACTATCACCCTGTCACCTAGGGGTTTGAGCATTTACACGACCTCCTTTATATGTGCTGGCTTGAAATATCGGAGCTACATCATTAGCACTCGGCATTACCGAGTGCTAATAAAAATATAATGCGTAGCAGAATCGGTGTCAATATATCTTCAAGCAGGAAGGCATATAATTTAATAGAATGGTATAGTTGGTTGGATCGATGTAAAGGGGGCGGAACACAGTGCGTAAGAGCATATTGGCGGCTATGGTGGTCGTTATTTTCATCTCTACGTTATCGTCTTTGGCCATGGCGACCGATAAGGAAGTTTTGATCTCTTACATGGAGAAAAGGCTTGGCTACAGCCTTGAGTACATTACGGATATGTTCGTGGACGAAGGCCTGGTAGGCACCTCGCAGACCAAGGTCAAAGGAGCGAAGATGTACATGGCTTCAGTGAGCCAGGGCATCAGCTCGTATGTCATAAACGACGGTGAGTACATCTATTTATGGACATCCATGACGAACATAGGCAAGAAATCCAAGGTCGAAGACTACAAAGACTCCGGCGAGCTTTCCAAAAACGACATAACCGGGGACGAGGTGACTGTGCGAATACTCGGGCGGGAGAACGCGAACGGTTTCGAATGCATGAAAGTTGAGATCATCGCCGAGGGCCGATCCCAGTACCATTGGATCAGCGAGGAGTACGGGGTCTCGGTAAGGATAATAATGGATAATGTGAGGATGGACGTAACCCGGATAGAGAGGAAGGACATACCGGATTCAACTTTCGTGCCGCCCTCATACATTGACTTCAGCGGGAGCATGTCGTTCGGCCTCGGCCAGGCGGTCGCGCAGGCTGCGAAGGATATCGAGGACGCGATGGCAGAAGCAAGGCCCGTTACCAAGGAGGAATTCCTCGGCCTTATCGCAAAGCGCGGCAGCATACCGGCTATATATACCGAAAGGTACGATAACGTTCTTAAGACCAAGGTGACTGTAAGCGTCAAGGCGGGCTTCGAGTACAGGATGCTAGACGCCGCGGTAAAGTTGTATCTCCTCTATGACGGGAAAGACTTCTATACTTGGAATTCCATGATCAAGACGGTCAGCAAGGTGAAGTCCACGGACGCAGCGGTGAAGCTGCTGTCTCCGTATGATCCTACCATAATGTACGCGAAGGACTTCACGTTCTACGAATACCTCGGCAGGGACAGCATAATGGGAGAGATGTGCCGCGGCGCGCTCGTACTGTACGGCGTCAGGACATATGAGATATGGGTCTCGGAACGGCTAGGCATACTGATGCGGATGATAGTCGACGATGTGGACATGACCGTCATCGGCGTCACCGAGAAAGACGTGCCCGATTCGACGTTCCAGCTTCCGAGCGGCTACAAAGTAAAGTAGGCCGCTCTTCTTAGTAACTAAGGCCACTTAATGGCGTTATGAAAAGAATGCATCCGGGGTGATCAGATGAAATTGGTAACTGCCGCCGCGATTATCGAGGAGGGCAGCCTCCTGATAGCGAAGAGGGGCGGCGAGTCGGATCTCGAAGGTCTCTGGGAGCTGCCGGGAGGCAAGGTGGAAGAGGGTGAGTCTCCCGAGGAGTGCCTCGAAAGGGAACTCTTCGAGGAGCTCGGTGTGAGGACGGACATATTCGAGGAGTTCGCAAGCAACGAGATCCCCGGCAAAGGTGAGCCCATGCGGCTCCTGGCTTTCATGGCGAAGATAGTGGAAGGCCGGCCGAAGGCCTTCGTGCATGCTGAGGTGCGCTGGGTCAGGCCTGATGAACTGGTGAAGTATAGTTTCTGTCCTGCCGACGTAGCTATTGTAAAGAAGCTTAAGGACAGGATGGAGGAGGGTATTGCATGAGCGTAAAGGATCTCGTCCCGTCTTGCGGCAAGGGCAGGATGGGCAAAAGGACCAAGATAGTGTGCACCCTCGGGCCGGCCACGGACGGCGATGACGTTCTAAGGGGCATGATGCTCGAGGGCATGGATGTCGCAAGGCTCAATTTCTCCCACGGGAGCCACGAAGAGCATCTGAAAAGGGTGATGTCCGTAAGGAGGATAAGGGCCGAGCTGGGCCTGCCCGTAGCGTTGCTCCTCGACACGAAAGGCCCCGAGATAAGGATAGGGACGTTCGCTGGAGACAGGGTGGCGCTCGAGGAAGGCGGTAGCTTCACGTTCACCGCCGAGGATATAGAGGGCAACGAAAAGGAAGTCTCCGTATCGTACAAGGACCTGCCGTCGAAGGTCAAGAAGGGAGACAGGATACTGGGTGACGACGGCATGCTCGAGTTCGAGGTCGAATGCGTCGAGGGGCCCAGGATAGCGTGCCGGATCGTCAACGGAGGGGAGTTCTCCAACAGGAAGAGCCTCAACGTACCCGGGGTGAGCCTGGACATGGCGTACCTGTCTGCCAAGGACAAGGCTGACATAGAGTTCGCGGCCGAGAAGGGCTTTGATTTCATAGCCGCCTCCTTCACTAGGAGCGCGAAAGACATCGAGGACATAAAGGCGTTGCTTGCAGGGCTAAGAGCGGACAGGATCAAGATAATAGCCAAGATAGAGAACATACACGGCGTCGAGAACATCGACGAGATAATAAACGTCGCCGACGGGATCATGGTCGCAAGGGGCGACATGGGAGTGGAGATAGACCTCGTAGAGCTGCCGAGGCTGCAGAAGCTGCTGATCAAGAAGACGTACATGGCAGGAAAACACTCGATCACGGCTACGCAGATGCTTGAATCCATGGTGAAGAACCCGAGGCCCACGAGGGCCGAGACGACCGACGTGGCCAATGCTGTATATGACGGAACCAGCGCCGTGATGCTATCGGGCGAGACGTCCGTAGGCAGGCATCCGGTTGAGAGCGTAAGGATGATGCGGCTGATAGCCGAACGCACGGAAAAGGATATTAATTACAAGCACAGGTTCTTGCAGTTGGAGCCCAAGAAGGACAAGAGCATATCGGACGCGATAGCGCACGCCGCCTGCACCACGGCCCACGACCTGGATGCCGCCGCGATAGTGGCGGTCACTTCCAGCGGGTCGACGGCAAGGCAGCTCTCGAAGTACAGGCCGGCCTGCCCCATAATAGCCGTCACGGACGACGAGGTGACGCTACGCCAGCTCTCGCTCGCCTGGGGGGTCATAGCCGTGAAGGGTGACAGGAAGGACAACACCGACGAGATATTCAAGCAGGCGGAAAGCAAATCGCTTGAGACAGGGATAGTGGGGAAAGGCGGGCTGATAGTGATTACCGGGGGCGTACGTGTGGGAATCCCGGGCAGTACCGACACTATAAGGGTCAAAAGGACCGCCTTTTAGGACTATCGGCAATCGCATTGCTTGCATTATGCTAAAATGATAAATGAGAAGAAAAAAGGTCTTAGTCGGACGATACGGAGGTAAAACTCATGTCAGGACATTCTAAATGGGCGAATATCAAACACAAGAAGGAGAAGACAGACGCTGCGCGCGGCGCTGCCTTCACTAAGGCGGCCAAGGAGATCATGGTCGCTGCCAAGCAGGGCGGCGGGGATCCCAACTCGAACTTCAAGCTTCGCATGGCGATTACGGCCGCAAAGGCCGTCAACATGCCGAATGACTCGATAAGCAAGGCGATCAAGAGAGTCGTCGGAGGAGACGACGAAGTGATATACGAAGAGATCGCCTATGAAGGATATGGGCCTTGCGGCACTGCGATAATAGTGGAGTGCATGACCGAGAACAGGAACCGCACCGCGGCCGACATCAGGTATTTGTTCTCCAGGAGCGGCGGCAATATGGGAGAGCTCGGTTCGGTCGCGTGGATGTTCGACAGGCGCGGAGTGATTTCGATAGACAAGGAGACATTCAAGGGCGGCGAAGAACGCCTGATGGAACTCGCACTCGACGCCGGCGCCATAGACATAGCCACTGATGACACCGAGGTATACGAAGTGATCACAGAACCCACCGAACTGGACATAGTAAGGAAAGCCCTGGAAGCCCACGGAGTCGAATTCACCGAGGTGAGGGTGAAGATGCTTCCGAAGACCGTTGTGAGCCTCGATCTGGAAGGAGCGCAGAAGGCCCTCAGGCTGATCGACAACCTGGAGGAGCACGACGACGTCCAGAGGGTGTTCTCCAACGTGGACATACCGGACGACGTTATGCAGCAGCTGGAGGAGATGTAGTTGTCCAGGATCGTTCTGGGTATAGATCCTGGGACCGCCTCGACGGGATACGGAGCGGTCATAGAGGAATCCGGCAGGTTGAGATACCTTTCGGGAGGGGTCATAAAGACTCCGTCGGACATGCCGATGCCGGACAGGCTCCTTTCGATCCATAAGCAGCTTGAGATAGTCATAGGAGAAACGAAGCCGGAGATGGCTGCGATAGAGACCATATATTTCAATTCCAACCAGAAGAGCGCGGTGCAAGTCGCCCAGGCGCGTGGAGTCGCCGTCATGACATGCAGGCTTTTGGGAGTGGGCGTCGCGGAGCTTACGCCCTTGCAGGTCAAGATGGCACTCTGCAACGCAGGAAGGGCCGACAAGCAACAAGTGGAACATATGGTCAGGCTGCTCCTCGGCCTTGACGAAGTACCCAAGGCGCACCACACTTCGGACGCACTGGCCATGGCCATAACCCTCATCCACACGAACACGGACCTCAAACGCAGCATAATGGGGGTGAGCAGGTGATCTCCCATCTTAAGGGCGTCATAGAGGAGATAGGAGCCGATCATCTGGTAGTAGACATCCAGGGGATCGGCTTCAAGGTGTACATGCCGTCGCGGGACCTTTCAGAGGCCGGGAGGGCGGGCGAGGAGACGCACGTCTATACCGAGATGGTGGTAAGAGAGGACTTCATAGGCCTCTACGGCTTCTCGAGCCAGTTCGGAAGGCACATGTTCAACCTGCTCTGCACCGTGAACGGCATAGGGCCGAAGATAGCTATGTCCGTGCTGTCGGCATCCGCACCCGAGAAAGTCGCGTTCGCGATAGCCGTAGGTGACGCGAAAGGCATAATCGCCCCCGGCATAGGCAAGAAGCTCGCGGACAGGATCGTTCTGGAGCTGAAGAACAAGGTCGGCCCCGCCGGCGAGGTGCCCGAAGACTACTGTGAGGCCGAAGGTATCCAGGCGAGCAGCCTGTCCGAGGATGCCATGAAGGCGCTGATATCGCTGGGATATACCAGGCTGGAGGCCGAAAATGCCGTACGCAGGGCCCTTAAGGAAGAACCCGCGGCGGATCTAAGCAGGGTCATAAGGATGGCATTGGGGACGTTCGCAGGCAAACGCTAAAGTAACTATGGAGGTAATCCGGTGCTGGAAAACCGCATGGTCGACGACAATATAGGCGCAAGCGAGGCTTCACAGGAATTCTCGCTCAGGCCCAAGAAGCTGTCCGAGTTCATAGGCCAGGACAGGGTGAAGGACGCTCTGGGCATCAGCATCAAGGCCGCCCTGACAAGAGGGGAGGCCCTTGACCACGCCATTTTATGCGGCCCTCCGGGATTGGGAAAGACCACCCTTTCTATAATAATCGCCAACGAGATGGGCACCAATCTGAAGATAACGTCCGGTCCCGCCATAGAAAGGGCCGGTGACCTAGCCGCCATACTTACCAACATTGGGCCCGGCGAGGTGCTTTTCATAGATGAGATCCACAGGTTGAACAGGGCCGTCGAGGAGATACTCTATCCTGCGATGGAGGACTTCGCGCTGGACATCGTCATCGGGAAAGGACCCTCCGCAAGGTCGATAAGGATAGACCTCCCGAGGTTCACCCTCATCGGGGCCACGACGAGGCAAGGTATGCTGTCGGGCCCTCTAAGGGACAGGTTCGGGATGGTATACAGGCTCGAATACTATGATCCCGAGGAACTGAAAACCATAGTAATGAAGTCCGCGGAGCTGATGGGAGTGCCCATCACGGAAAACGGCGCCTACGAGATCGCCCGTCGTTCCAGGGGGACGCCCAGGATAGCGAACAGGCTCCTCAGGAGGGTCAGGGACTTCGCCGAGGTGAAGGGGACGGGGAGCATCGACAGGCAGGTGGCGGGCGAGGCCCTGCTCATGATGGAAGTCGACGAAAAAGGCCTGGACAGGCTCGACCACAGGCTACTCGATACGATAATCACGAAATACTCGGGCGGGCCGGTGGGCATAGACACGATATCGGCCGCGTTGAACGAGGAGAGGGAGACACTTGAGGACGTCTACGAACCGTACCTGATACAGATAGGATTCATAGACAGGACCCCGCGCGGCAGGGTGGCGACGAGGATCGCATTCGAGCATATGGGAAGGCAGTACCTGGAAAGGCCCGGGGAAGAAGGGCAGGAGAAGCTCATATGAACGGAAGCATACTGGTGCATGCATGCTGTGCGCCGTGTTCTACCGCGTCTGTCGCAAAACTGGCCTCGATGGGCGAAAGGCCCTATCTGTATTTCTACAACCCGAACATACATCCGTATACGGAGTTCAGATCAAGGCTGGATTCTTTCCTCGCCTTCCTTGAAACCTGCGGATTCGGCGGAGAGGCGGACCGGAATTACGGGCTGGAGACCTTCATCGGATGCATGAAGGACATGGATAAGCCGGGCAGGTGCAGATGTTGCTACCGCACAAGGCTTGGCGCCGCCGCCAGAAGGGCGGCATCGCTTGGCATAGGCAGGTTCACCACGACTCTTACCATCAGCCCGTACCAGAACCATGAGCTGATAATCGAAGAGGGTAACAGAGCCGCCCAGGATGCCGGTATAGAATACGTTTACCTGGACATGAGGCCAGAATATAGGAAAAGCAGGCAGATGGCCAGGGATGCAGGCTATTACATGCAGAAGTACTGCGGCTGCGCCTTCTCCGAGGCCGACAGGTTCGACCCCTCAAGGGGCGGAACGATGAAGTGAACGTATACAAGACCAGAGGAATCATCCTGAGGTCGCGCAAACAAGGCGAGGCGGACCGCATCATAACGGTCATATCGCCCGAGATTGGGATATTCGACGCCAGGATAAGGGGGGCCCTCAAGCCGAAAAGCAAGCTGGGACCACCCTGCCAGCACTTCGCGACCGTCGATCTGACGGTAGCCTCGGGAAAAGTAATCGATACGGTGACGGAGACATCCTTGGTAAGGCCGTCGACGGCGCTTGAAGAAGATATAACGGCATTGACGTATGCCAGCTTGGCATGCGAGATAACCCTCAAGATGTCGGCAGAGAGACAACCTGACGCAAGGGCGTACGCCCTGATTGACGGACTGATCGGGGTCCTTGGGTCGGGAGTCGATCCGATCCTTGTGACTTCGGCATTCATGCTCAAGAGGCTGTACATAGACGGGATAATGCCCCAGATGGCCATGTGTTCCTCGTGCTCCGCAAAAGATGACCTGCACTGGTTCTCGGCCGAGACCGGAGGTGTTCTGTGTTCTCCGTGCGCTTCGACCGAGCCAGGAGCGGGCAGGTTCGAACCGGGGTCAAGGCAGCTTGCTATAGTCCTTTATAAGTCCACTTGGGAGCAGATAACCTGCCTTGAGCCCGAACGCGAAAGGCTCCTGGACCTTGAAGCGGCCCTGATTTCATTCATCTGCTTCAGAGGGGACGTAAGGCTGAAGAGCCTTGAGATGCTGGGATTGTTAAGGAATAACCCTTATGGCGGGAGGGATTCGCATGAGGCTGGTAAAGTTCAGGCTTTCGGACGGAACAAGGTGGGGGATCCTGGAAGATGACGTCATAAAGGCCGTTCAGGGCCAGGTCTACTCAGGATTGGATGTTACAGAAGAGACGTTCAGGCTGGATGAGGTCAAGCTACTTGCCCCCGCGCACGAAAGTTGCGGCAAGGTAATCGCCCTGGGGCAGAACTACCCTTTGCACCTGGATGAGCTCAACGAAAGAGGATGGGGCCTAAAGCAGAGCGATGAGCCGGTCGTCTTCATGGTGCCCAGGTCCGCCCTCTGCGGACACGAGGATAGAATCATAGTGGCAAGGCCGGATAATGCCACGCATTACGAAGCGGAGCTTGTGATAGTGATCGGAAAGAAAGCGGTGGACGTCCCGGTCGAACGTGCAGGGGAGTACATACTAGGATATACTTGCGGCAATGACGTTTCCGACAGGGTGCTTCAACAAAAGGACGGGCAGTGGACCAGGGCCAAGTCGTTTCCGACCTACAAGCCGATGGGGCCTTGGATCGAAACGAGGAGGCCGGCCGAGGGCGCAAGCATCAGCCTGAGGCTGAACGGTGCGCAAAAGCAGGAGGCCGTGCTTTCTGATATGGTTTTCGGTCCCGAGAGGGTAGTCAGCTTCCTTTCGAAGAACATGGGCCTTGAGCCGGGGGACCTGATATTCACGGGGACCCCCGCGGGAGTGGGCCCTCTTAAGTCGGGGGACGTCGTAGAGGTGGAGATCGGGGGCATAGGGACGCTGAGGAACACCGTGGCGTAATACGCACGCGGTCGTTGACAGCCCGTGCGTGTTAAAATAATCTACTAGTAGAGAAAATACCCCTGTGACGGGATTGAACCGGCTAGTGCACCCAAGAGAGCCCGCGTAGGTGTGAGCGGGCGTGGACGACCCGGCGTGGCACCCCGAGGGGATATTAAGGAAAAAGAGGGCGCATGTGCCTGGCACGGCGCCAATCAGGGTGGAACCGCGGGAGGAATGCCTTCCGTCCCTGAGGGGGCGGAAGGCTTTATATTACCGCTGAGGCGGGGGAGGTGTAACGATGGCAGGAAGCGGCAGGAGATTGCCGCAGGTAGCGGCCTCTGCGTTGTACTCGACGCTGAGGTACTTGCTCTTCATGGTCATCCTGTCCTCCACGGCCGCCATCCTGGGCTATACGAGGTCCACCGGCGACTTCGGCAGCGTCGGAGTCATGGTAAGAGGCGTTGAGGACCTTGCGGTCAGCATAAGGCCGATGCCCCTGATAGGGCAGGTAGCCGCGGTGTTCATGCACAACATGAGGGTCATCGTCATACTGCTGGGTGTCTCGTGGTTTCCTGTGCTGCCCGTGCTGGCGGTCACGATCATGAACTCTATCATGATAGGCGCCATGATAAAGGCTACGTCCGCGGCAACGGGGATAGCGCCGATAACCGTGGCGGTAGGATTGCTGCCCCACGGCATATTCGAGCTCGGGGCGTTCTTCATAGGGGCCGCGGCGTGCCTTAGGATCGGGATGCTGATGCCCCTCTGGGTGGGCAAGAAGGTAGACGGCCCCTACATAAAGAAGGCGGCCACAGACGCCTTTGTCCTGTTCTTCATGATAGTGGTGCCCCTGATGCTGCTTGCGTCCCTAATAGAAGTAACATTCTCCTCCTGGTTGGCCGAAGTGCTGGCCAGATAGGCATAGACTGGAGGAATCGAATTGAACTTGCAGGAGCTGATTTTCAAGCTGGAAAGCTATTGGGCCGCGAACGGCTGCCTGATAATGCAACCGTACGTCCTTGAGGTGGGAGCGGGCACGATGAGCCCCCAGACCTTTTTGAGGGCCCTCGGGCCGGAGCCATGGAAGGCGGCCTACGTACAGCCGTCGAGGCGACCCGCTGACGGCAGGTACGGGGAGAATCCGAACAGGCTGTTCCAGCACCACCAGTACCAGGTGATACTGAAGCCCAGCCCGGACGATGTGCAACAGCTGTACTTGGCAAGCCTTGCGGCGATCGGGTTCGACCCGTCGGAGCACGACATAAGGTTCGTTGAGGACAACTGGGAAGCGCCGACCCTCGGAGCCTGGGGGACAGGTTGGGAAGTATGGCTGGACGGGATGGAGATTACCCAGTTCACGTACTTCCAGCAGGTGGGGGGCTTCGAGGCGAAGCCCGTGCCAGCCGAGATAACCTACGGCCTGGAGAGGATAGCCATGTACATCCAAGGCGTGGACAATGTCTACGACCTTGAGTGGGCGCACGGCGTGAGCTACGGCGAGGTCTATAAGGTATCGGAGACGGAGTATTCGAAGTACGCGTTCGAGGAGGCCGATGTGGACCATCTGAAGGCCGATTTCGACGCGAACGAGAACCAGGCGGCGAGGCTGCTTAAGGCGGGACTTATACAGCCGGGCTACGACCACGTGCTCAAGTGCTCGCACAGCTTCAACCTCATGGATGCCAGGGGGGCCTTCAGCGCATCGCAGCGCGCCGCTTATATGGCCAAGGTGCGCGGACTTGCTAGGCTGGCCGCGTCGTCATGGCTTAAGAAGCGCGAGGAGCTGGGGTATCCGCTCTTGGGAACGGAGGGAAGATAGATGGGCACGGTTAATAGGAGAGACCTCCTTTTCGAGCTGGGAATAGAGGAGATACCGGCGAGGTTCGCGGCCAAGGCAGTGTCGGACATAGAGGCCCTCGGAAGAAGATGCCTTGAGGACGAGAGGCTGAAGTTCGATACGGTCACCGTTTTCGCAACGCCCAGGAGGCTTGCCCTGTATGTGGAAGGGCTGGACGAATTCCAGGGCTCCTTGGACCGACGGGTGAAAGGGCCTTCCCTCAAGGTGGCGTACGACGCTTCCGGCAATCCGGGCAAAGCGGCGATAGGATTCGCGAAATCACAGGGTGTAGCCGTGGAAAGCCTTGAGAAGATATCCGATAACGGTGGGGATTACGTATATGCGAACGTCCATGAAGAGGGGAAACGGATAGATTCGGTCATCCCGGGCATATGCGATTCGATAATAAGGTCGCTCGCTTTCCCGAAGAACATGAGGTGGGGAGAGAGCGACTTCAGGTTCGTAAGGCCTATAAGGTGGATCGTGCTGCTTTGGGGCGACGAGGTGCTGGGCTTCACGTTCGAGGGCATAGAGGCGGGGGACAGGAGCTTCGGCCACAGGACGCTCGGACCCAACGGGCCTATAAGGCTTCATGCAGCTGAGACGTACAAGGACGCGATGAGGAGCGCCGGCGTCATCGTGGACCAGCAGGAAAGGGCCGGGCTGATATCCGAGCAGGTGCGGTCCGCGGCCCAGAGCGCGGGAGGAGAGGCCGACATGGATCCAGGGCTTCTCGAAGAGGTGAACTACATAGTCGAGATGCCTACGGCTTTCATCGGGCGTTTCGACGAGAAATACCTGAAGCTGCCGGAAATATGCGTCACGACGCCGATGATGGGGCATCAACGCTACTTCCCCATAAGGCGGGACGGGAAGCTCATGAACAGCTTCGTCGCCGTCAGGAACGGCGGGACGCACGGCATCGATAACGTAAGGCACGGAAACGAGAGGGTGCTTGCGGCAAGGCTTGCCGATGCGGAATTCTTCTTCGAGGAGGATATGTCCAGGGAACTGGCCGGAAGGCTGGAAGCCCTTGAGGGCATCACGTTCGCGGAGGGCCTGGGCAGCATGAAGGACAAGACACTCAGGATCGAGAAGCTGTCGGCGAAGATACTTGCGACGGGCGACAGAAGCGGCATGCCGGGGAAGAACGAATCCGTAATGCTAAGTGAGGCAGCGCTGCTTTCGAAGTGCGACCTCGCTACGAACATGGTGAAGGAATTCACCGAGCTGCAAGGGGAGATAGGCTCTATATACGCGGGCCTCGAGGGCAAGGACAAGACTGTTTCCATGGCCATCGCAGAGCATTACCTGCCGAAATCCACAGGGGCAGAGCTGCCGTCCACGAGGATAGGCGCATGCCTTGCCATGGGCGACAAGGCTGACAGCCTGGCAGGGTATTTCGGGTTAGGGAAGATACCGACGGGGTCCACGGACCCGTTTGCCCTCAGAAGGAGTGCCCTGGGCCTTATGGCCATCCATGAGCAGAGGAACCCCGGGATGGATGTGGCGGGGATGCTCAAAGAGGCCGTGGACGGCATATGGGCGGAAGCTTCGCCAAGGCCCAAGGAAGACATACTTAAGGATCTCGGTGATTTCATGGAAGGCAGGCTCAAGGGCCAGCTGATAGATGAAGGGCACAGGTACGACCTTGTTGACGCAGCTATGTCGCTGGGCTACGGGAGGCCTTCTTCGGTGAGGGTGTCCCTGGGGGCGCTCGAGAAGGACCTGGGCGAAGGATGGATGGAGGAGATGGCCACGGCCTTCGTCAGGGTGAGGAACATCGCAAGGGATGCCGCCGATTCGGCATATGACGAGGAGATGCTCACTGAGGCCGCCGAGAAGGACTTATCCGGCCAACTTGCCAAGGCAAAGGATGAGATCGGAAGGATCCTTGAGGGCGATCCGAGCGTCGAAGGGTACGCAAAGGCCATGAGCCGTTTTGCGGGACTCAAGCCGGCGATCGACAGGTTCTTCGATGAGGTAATGGTCATGTGCGAGGACGAGGCGGTTAGGCGTAACAGGCTGGGCCTGGTAAAATCGGTCGAGACGACGGCTCTGAGGCTGGCGGACTTCTCCAGGATCACGGCGCTGAAGTAGACGACAAGCCGGCGCCTCTTTCAACCCACGGTCAGTAGTTCCTGATCAGCATGTAATCTACACTGCGGTCGTTCCTTCCCCGTACCGAGTAGGAGTATTTGGAAGGGACGACCTTAGCGTTCAGGCCGAGAGGCTCGTACAGCCGCTCTATGAACTCCGTCTTGGCTATCGCAAGGAGGAAACTATACTCCGCTTCAGCTAGCATGTCGCGAAGCGCCACATGGTCTTCGGGCCCGAAATCGTTGCCCGAATAGCCTGTGAACCTGCTGTCGTAGGGTGGGTCTAGGAAAACGAAGGTCCCTTTTGACCTTCTGACAGACGGCAACAGGTCCCTGAAATCATGGGAAGTTATAGAGCAGTTCCTGAAGAAGCACGAAGAGCCCGCCTTCCTGATGCGCTTCACCTTGGCGGCGAGGTCCTTGCCGTCATAGGAGAAACCTCCGTAAGGGATGTTGAAGTCGTCCTTCGAGTTGTACCTGAACATGGAGCCGAAACAAAGTTCCCTCACCAGGAAGAACAGGGCGCTTTCATAGCTACCCTCGGCCTTGTGCTTCCTCGCCGTGTTGTATTCGTCCCTCACCATGTAGTAGAAGGAGGACTTCATGGCGGTCGAGAGCCTTTTCGACCTCTTCATGTTCGGCTCCAGGTACCTTAGGAAATTGCCATGGTCGAAGACCGGGCACCGGTGTTCATACGAGGCGGCCTCGAAGGCCCCTATAGCGTCCATAGGACCGGAATTGCCGCCTGCGGACGGCAGCCCGAGCCTTTCGAACAGCCTTGCCGCAGTATCAAGGAATGACAGGAAAGCGGCATCCTGCGATTGCACCATCCGATAGAAGGAGACGAGCTCCGAAGATATGTCATTAAGGGAAGAGGCCGCGGGCTCGACGGCAAAGAAGAGCGCCCCTCCTCCGACGAAAGGTTCGCAATACTCATCATGCGGCGGGACTAGGGGCAGTATCTCACGAAGCAGCCTCGTCTTGCCCCCGGGCCACTTTATCAAAGCCTTCAACGGTGGTACCTCCGTATGGATTCGCTGGGTGCACACTTGTCTAATTATAACCGAACTGTAAGTATCGGGCCCGATGAAGATTGGTTTGCACAAAAACACTGCAATCTAGTGTATAATTTATAAGGTTAACCATATAAACGGGAATTCATCACATAGTAGATAGATAGGAGGGCATTTCATGGAAAGAATGGTCTATTTCTTCGGTGCTGGTATTACCGAAGGCTCAGAAGAGATGAAAAACCAGCTCGGTGGCAAAGGCTGCAACCTCGCGGGTATGGCGAAGCTTGGGCTGCCGGTGCCTCCGGGCTTTACGATTACAACGGACACCTGCATCGCGTTCTACACGGCAGGGTCCAAATGGCCCGAGGGGCTTAAGGGCCAGGTACAGGACAACCTGAAAAAACTGGAAGAAGCTACCGGCAAGAAGCTGGGATCGAAGGAGAACCCCCTTCTTGTGAGCGTAAGGTCCGGCGCGAGGGCGTCGATGCCGGGGATGATGGACACGATCCTGAACCTCGGGCTCACAAACGACACCGTCAAGGCGATGGTGAAGCTGACATCGAATCCCAGGTTCGCCTATGACAGCTACCGCCGCTTCATAGAGATGTACGCGGACGTAGTGATGGGCGTAGACCGCCAGAACTTCGAGCACGCGATGGACGAGCTGAAGCACAAGAAGGGCGTTAAGCTGGACACGGATCTCGACGCCGCCGACATGGAAGCGCTCACCGGCGAGTACAAGGCCATCTACAAGAAGCACCTAGGCGAGGATTTCCCAGAGGATCCCTGGACACAGCTTGAGGGCGCGGTAAATGCCGTCTTCCGGTCATGGAACAACCAGAGGGCCATCACGTACAGGAAGCTGAACGCAATACCCGACGAATGGGGCACCGCCGTTAACGTCCAGTCGATGGTCTTCGGGAACACCGGCGAAGAATCCGGCACCGGGGTCGCCTTCACCAGGAACCCTTCCACGGGAGAGAACAAGTTCTACGGTGAATACCTGATGAACGCCCAGGGTGAGGACGTCGTAGCAGGTATCCGCACACCGCATCCCATAGCCGACCTCGAACGTGATATGCCCGACGTGTATACCCAGCTTGTCGGCATATACAAGAAGCTTGAGAACCATTACAGGGATATGCAGGACATAGAGTTCACCATCGAGAACAGGAAGCTCTACATGCTGCAGACGCGTTCCGGCAAGCGCACCGGCGCCGCCGCGGTAAGGATAGCCGTAGAGATGGTGAAGGAAGGTCTCATCGACGAGAAGACCGCGGTCCTAAGGGTCGCCCCTTCGGCGCTCGACCAGCTCCTGCACCCGATGATCGACCCTAAGGCGAAGGTTGACGCCGTAGCCAAGGGACTTCCCGCATCGCCCGGAGCGGCGGTGGGACAGGTCGTCTTCAATGCCGAGGATGCGGTCGAGTGGCAGGAGAAGGGCGAGAAGGTAATACTCGTCAGGACCGAGACGTCCCCTGAGGACATCTCCGGAATGCACGCCGCACAGGGCATCCTGACATCAAGGGGCGGCATGACATCGCACGCCGCGGTCGTCGCGCGCGGGATGGGCAAGTGCTGCGTAGCGGGTTGCGGTGATGTCATCGTCGAGGAGAAGAAGAAGGTCTTCCACGTAAATGGGCATGTGGTCAAGGAGGGAGACTGGATCACCATAAACGGCAGCACCGGTGAGCTGATACTCGGCCAGGTCAAACTGGTTTCACCCGAGCTTTCGGGCTACTTCGGCGAGCTGATGGCGATGGCCGACAAGTTCAGGGCGCTGAAGGTCAGGACCAACGCGGACACACCCAAGGATGCAGCACAAGCAAGGGCCTTCGGAGCTGAGGGCATAGGACTTACGAGGACCGAGCACATGTTCTTCGCCGAAGACCGCATCAAGGCGGTACGCGAGATGATCCTGGCCGACAACGTGGAGGACAGGAAGGCCGCGCTGGCCAAGGTCCAGCCGTTCCAGAAGGCCGACTTCGTCGGTATATTCGAAGCCATGAAGGGCCTGCCCGTTACCGTAAGGTTGCTGGATCCTCCTCTCCATGAGTTCCTGCCGCAGCTTGACATGGACAAGCAGATAGAGGAGATCGCAAGCGAGCTCGGCGTGCCCAAGGGTAAGATCGTTGACAGGATCCAGTCCCTGCACGAGCTCAACCCGATGCTCGGATTCCGCGGCTGCAGAATCGGCATCGTATATCCCGAGATATTCGACATGCAGATTACGGCCATATTCGAAGCCGCATGCGAGCTCAAGAAGAAGGGCGTAGAAGTCATCCCCGAGGTGATGTTCCCGCTGGTGGGCACCTCCGCCGAGATGAAGATGCTCAAGGACTCCGCCGTGAGGATTGCCGACGCGATAATCGCGAAGTACGGAGTCGAGCTCGAGTACATGATGGGCACGATGATCGAGATACCCAGGGCCGCGGTGATAGCTGACGTGATAGCAAAGGACGCCGAGTTCTTCAGCTTCGGCACGAACGACCTCACGCAGATGGGGTTCGGCTACAGCAGGGACGACGCAGGCAAGTTCCTACCCGTATACGTCAACAAGAAGGTCCTGAAGGCCGATCCGTTCCAGACGATAGACGTCGAAGGCATCGGCAAGCTGGTCGACATGGGCGTCAAGCTCGGAAGGAAGACCAGGCACGACCTTAAGTGCGGCGTATGCGGAGAGCACGGAGGAGATCCCGACTCGATCGAGTTCTTCCACGGCGTGGGCCTGAACTACGTGTCCTGCTCACCGTTCAGGGTGCCGATAGCGCGCCTTGCGGCTGCGCAGGCCAACATCAAGAACCCTAGGTAACGCTCAAGGGGGCTCCTCTTGGTAGCTGGGGGGCAGGGTGCTGCCCCCTGGTTTATTTATGCTTCATACCGGTATAGGAAGGAAAGGGGACCTAACGGAGAGAAACCTCTATACGAAGCGGAGGTGCGTCTTATGGATTGCCGTAGAGCGATCGAACAGAGGGAGCGGAAATCGCTTTCGCAGTTCGCATCATACTCGGATGAGAGCAAGGGCAGGCAGCATCCCGAAGAAGAAGACGATATAAGGACCTGTTACCAAAGGGATAGGGACAGAATAATCCACTGCAAGGCTTTCAGAAGGCTCAAGCATAAAACGCAGGTCTTCTACTCGCCGGAGGGAGACCATTACCGGACAAGGCTGACGCATACTCTCGAGGTCTCCCAGATAGCGAGGACGATGGCGTCCGCGCTGGCCCTCAACGAGAACCTCACCGAGGCGATCGCCTTGGGGCACGACCTTGGGCACACCCCCTTCGGGCATGCCGGCGAGGCCGCACTAGATATGGTGGTACCCGGCGGGTTCCTCCACAACATCCAAAGCATCAGGGTAGTGGAGCATGTCGAAAGGCGCGAGGGAAAAGAGCAGCCGGGACTAAACCTGACATGGGAAGTCAAGGACGGGATAAAGGCTCACAGCTGGGGATGGCCTGAGAGGGCGCACACCCTGGAAGGGCAGCTCGTCATGTTCGCGGACAAGATCGCTTACATAAACCATGATTTCGATGACGCGGTTCGAGCGGGCATCATCGGAGAATCGGACGTGCCAAAGGAAGTCAGGGTGCTTCTCGGGCACGACAGGCGCGAGAGGCTGGACTTCCTGGTGAAGGACATAATCAGGGAGAGTACGGACAAAGGGTCCATAGAACAGAGCAAGGATGCTGAATTCGGGCTCAACGCGATGAGGGACTTCATGTTCGACCGGGTCTACAACAACAGCCCCGCGAAAGAGGAGAACGACCGTTGCAGGCGCTTGGTGATACAGCTCTACTTATATTACACGAGCTTCCCGGAGACGCTGATGAAAGATTCCAGCTACAGCTTCGACCTGGACGACAGGAAAGCGGCGAACGAAGCTGCGGTGGACTATGTGGCGGGAATGACCGACAGGTACGCCGTAAAGGTATTCTCCAATTTGTACATACCGAAACCGTGGCAGATCTATTGACGATTTGACGAGGAGGGCAATCACAGTTGGCGGGCGGCATCCCAGACGAGCTGATAGAGAAGATCAGGCAGGGCAACGACATCGTTGGCCTGATATCGGAATACATCAGCCTGAGGCAGAACGGTTCCAGGTACGTCGGGTTGTGCCCTTTCCATAACGAGAAGACCCCATCTTTTTCTGTCAGCAAGGACAAGCAGCTCTATTACTGTTTTGGCTGCCATGCGTCAGGAAACGTGTTTAGTTTCGTCATGAACATTGACGGTCTGAATTTCGTGGAAGCCGCAAGGAAGCTCGGGTCCCGGGTCGGGATTGATATCTCCGAGCATGTTGAATCGGAAGCCGAAAGATCGCGTAGAAGATTCCGCGAGAGGATAATGGAAGCTTGCGAGACGGCAGGCAAGTACTATTCGTGGATGCTGACCGATTCGAAGAACGGGGCAAGATGCAGGGAATACGTGGGGGCGAGGGGAATCGACGACGCGGCGCTTAAGGCATTCAACCTCGGCTATGCGCCGGATAGCGCTTCGATGGACGGATTGACCACATACCTGATGAAAAAGGGTTTCGAGGATGAAGTGCTTCTGGAGTCCGGGCTTTCGCTCAAGAAGAAGTACGGCAAGGGGTTATATGACGCGTTCAGGGACCGGCTCATCTTCCCTATAGCGGACCAGTACGGAAGAGTCGTTGCATTCGGAGGAAGGGTTATAGCGGCGGGGGACAATAGGCCGAAGTACGTGAACAGCAAGGAAGGCCCTGCATACTCTAAACGCGCTAATCTGTACAACCTGCACGCGGCGTCTACCCATGCCAGGGCCGCCGGGAGGATGGTCCTTTGCGAAGGCTACCTCGACGCGATGGCCTATTGGAAGGCGGGCGTCAAAGAAGCGGTCGCTTCGCTTGGCACCGCCCTGACTAAGGAACAGGCGAAACTTATAGCCAGGTTCTGCGGACAGGTCCTTATAAGCTATGATGCGGACAAGGCCGGATCGGCTGCTACCGTAAAAGGAGTGGCGCTGCTTGAAGAGGCGGGCCTTGAGGTGAAGGTGGTTTCGCTGCCAGAGGGGGAAGATCCCGATAGCCTGCTTCGGAAAACGGGGCCCGGAAGCCTTGTTGCCGCCGTGGACGGCGCGAAGAGCTTCCTTAGGTATCAGGTGGAAAAGGCGATAGACGGCGCGAACTTGAAAAATGCCGATTCCAAGCTGGCGGCGGTCAAGAAGCTCGTAAGGATAATTGGCGGCTGTGCGGATGCGGTGACGAGAAATGAGATGGTAAGGGAAGTGTCCGGAAGGCTTGCGGTATCACCGGATGCGCTTATGCAAGACGTTTCGAGGACAAGCTCGCGACTGAACAGGTCCAGAGGCGGACCCGCCGCCGACGGGAGCGTCGACACCGAGGCCAGGTCGCCTCTGATGGAAGAGAACGGACTTTCCTATGCGATAGCTGAAACCGAGAGGGCAATACTCAGATTATGTGCTGATGAGCCGGGGTCCATAAAGTTGGTTTCGGAGAATTTGACTGAAGGATTTGAAGCGGAAGGTAGCGAAGAGTTATATAGAGCGATGTACTCCTTATGGGAAGACGGCAAGGTTATAGACCAGAGGATACTGCCTATTCTCGAAGGAAGGCATAAGGAACTGGCCGCAAGGCTGCTGATGGACAAAGACAGGCCCTTCCAAAGCATCGACGAAGCGATCAAGGCCTTGAAATCGATGAGGATCAGGAGAAGGCTGAGGGAGATCGACGTATGTATAAGGAAGGCGGAAGCCGAGGGCAGGATAGAAGATATAGTAGGGCTGCAGGTCGAACAGAAGAGGCTAAGGGAAATATTGGGAAGTAGGACGGCATTGTACTGATGGCAGGCAAGAGGACGAAAACTGAGAGCATGGTCGGAAAAGGTGAGATACCGACTAAGGAGAACACGCTCGATCCGAAGATCGAGAAGCTGATTGCACTTGGCAAAAAGCAGGGGAGCATAACATACAAGGACGTTCAAGATTCGCTAGCTAGCGAAGAGATGACGGCCGAGCAGATCGAAGAGATGTACGACACGCTGGCCGAGTACGGCGTAGAGGTCGAACCTGAGGATTATGCGGCCGACAGCATCGTAGCCGATGAAGAAGTGGAACCGGACGTCGAGACGGTAGAACCGGTTGAAGAAGCGGAGCTAGAGATAGCTGCCATGCCTCCGGAAGGCGCTATAATTGATGATCCGGTACGCATGTATCTCAAGGAGATCGGAAGGGTACCGCTGCTTACGGGCGCCGAAGAGGTAGAGTTCGCAAAGAGGATCGAAAACGAGGACGAGGACGCCAAGAGGAGGCTCACCGAAGCCAACCTCAGGCTGGTCGTTTCCATAGCGAAAAGGTATGTGGGAAGGGGAATGCTCTTCCTGGACCTGATACAAGAGGGCAACCTCGGACTCCTGAAGGCGGTCGAGAAATTCGACTACAGGAAAGGCTATAAGTTCTCGACCTATGCCACATGGTGGATCAGGCAGGCGATTACAAGGGCTATAGCCGACCAGGCAAGGACGATTAGGATACCGGTCCATATGGTCGAGACGATAAACAAGCTGATCAGGATACAAAGGCAGCTTCTCCAGGAACTGGGTCGCGAGCCTACCGCCGCCGAGATAGCCAAGGAGATGGGGCTTACGGCAGAGAGGGTACGCGAGATAACGAAGATCGCACAGGAGCCGGTGTCCTTGGAGACTCCGATCGGAGAAGAAGAGGATTCGCATCTGGGCGATTTCATTGAAGACCAGGACGCACCCGCACCGCCTGACGTTGCTTCTTTCACGCTCCTCAGGGAACAATTAGGTGAGGTGTTGGATTCTCTTTCCTCGAGGGAAAGGGATGTACTGAGGCTTAGATTCGGGCTTGAAGACGGAAGGGCGCGTACACTGGAGGAAGTAGGCCAGGTTTTCGGAGTCACAAGGGAGAGGATCAGACAGATAGAGGCGAAGGCGCTAAGGAAGCTCAGACAGCCCAGCCGCTCTAAGAAGCTGAGAGACTATCTGGATTAACACTTGACTATGGGTTCTTATATGTAGTATCAATATTAGTGTACCCATTCCTCGATAGCTCAGCGGTAGAGCAACCGGCTGTTAACCGGTGGGTCGCAGGTTCGAATCCTGCTCGGGGAGCCAATA
>MWDF01000021.1 GCA_002070415.1 Firmicutes bacterium ADurb.Bin153 | reverse complement strand
TGAACCAGTGGTAGTAACCCCTAGCCCAGAACAAAAACAGCTTTCCCCGCATGCGCGGGGATGAACCGTGGAGCAATTGCTTAAGAATGAGGAGAATTCTGCTTTCCCCGCATGCGCGGGGATGAACCGACAGGGGCTGCTGGCGCGTCGGCTTCTGCTACGCTTTCCCCGCATGCGCGGGGATGAACCGAGAAGCTGGAGAAGATAGGGGCAAGAAAAGCAGCTTTCCCCGCATGCGCGGGGATGAACCGTTCGGATACGACGCTGTGCAGGCGCGTAAGAAGCTTTCCCCGCATGCGCGGGGATGAACCGGAGGGGCTCGAAGTCCAGCGCGAGGCATTGAAGCTTTCCCCGCATGCGCGGGGATGAACCGTTCAATACATGCAATTGCTTCTGGTCGGCGGGGCTTTCCCCGCATGCGCGGGGATGAACCGCGGAGTATCAATTCCTAGACCTCCGGACGGGAGCTTTCCCCGCATGCGCGGGGATGAACCGATGGTTGCCAGCATTTCATCTGTATACAACATGCTTTCCCCGCATGCGCGGGGATGAACCGTCTATGCTGTTATCGGGCAGGTTCTTCATCAGGCTTTCCCCGCATGCGCGGGGATGAACCGTTGTGGGAGGGCTCCGTGGTGGCGTGGGGAGCGCTTTCCCCGCATGCGCGGGGATGAACCGGGCTACCTCTGCGATGGGTATGTACTTGCCCGGCTTTCCCCGCATGCGCGGGGATGAACCGATGCTTGAGGAAATGGCGGAGCGGATAAAGAGGCTTTCCCCGCATGCGCGGGGATGAACCGTCGCCGAATATGGTGTGCAGGCTGTAGAATTGGCTTTCCCCGCATGCGCGGGGATGAACCGTAGAAGTCCCCGGAGGTCGATGCGGTCTTCAGGCTTTCCCCGCATGCGCGGGGATGAACCGTCGACGATGGCTATGGTGAATATTCTTGCAGCGCTTTCCCCGCATGCGCGGGGATGAACCGTAATACTTTCAGCGGCACTTGTTATCGTCTGGGCTTTCCCCGCATGCGCGGGGATGAACCGGTCGCGGCGGCATCCTTGTTGTGCCTGTTCCAGCTTTCCCCGCATGCGCGGGGATGAACCGTGGCGTCTGCTCGTTCGCTCCCCACGCCACCAGCTTTCCCCGCATGCGCGGGGATGAACCGTGGGCGCAGAGAAGCAGAGCGCATGGACGGAAGCTTTCCCCGCATGCGCGGGGATGAACCGGCGTCGTCCATCGGAACCTTATCAGCGTCCATGCTTTCCCCGCATGCGCGGGGATGAACCGACAGCCAAATAACACAACTGAAAAGGGGGAATGCTTTCCCCGCATGCGCGGGGATGAACCGTCGGACACGATCTATCCAGCGGAACAGAAAAAGCTTTCCCCGCATGCGCGGGGATGAACCGCCGCCACGCACAGATGAAATACCAATGCCGACGCTTTCCCCGCATGCGCGGGGATGAACCGTTCGCATCGTCGACCTGCAGCCGACGCCGACGGCTTTCCCCGCATGCGCGGGGATGAACCGAGGGCGGTGGCAAAGGCCCGCTAACTCAGATTGCTTTCCCCGCATGCGCGGGGATGAACCGAGAGCGCATGAACGAACTCGTGGCCCGCGTAAGCTTTCCCCGCATGCGCGGGGATGAACCGATGAACTACATCCCGCACGTCAAGTACCACAAGCTTTCCCCGCATGCGCGGGGATGAACCGTCCACCACTCCGTTGACGTTGACGATATACACGCTTTCCCCGCATGCGCGGGGATGAACCGGTAGCAAACATTCCCGTAAAGAACGTGCTACTGCTTTCCCCGCATGCGCGGGGATGAACCGGCCATAATGGACGCCGAGGGCAGGCCGATAGCGCTTTCCCCGCATGCGCGGGGATGAACCGCCACCGTAGAGCCCAAAACCTACCAGCTTGTAGCTTTCCCCGCATGCGCGGGGATGAACCGGTGATGCGGTCGCGGGCGTAGCTCCTGACCTCGCTTTCCCCGCATGCGCGGGGATGAACCGGCCGGGATAGGGATTACCGGCACGTCCCTTGAGCTTTCCCCGCATGCGCGGGGATGAACCGGCGATAATGAAAGCAAAGGCGAAAGAGGTCTCGCTTTCCCCGCATGCGCGGGGATGAACCGGGCAAGGGCGGCACAGAGGCCTTGAACGCAGGGCTTTCCCCGCATGCGCGGGGATGAACCGACGAGGTAATCAGCATATCCTACGGCGCAGGCGCTTTCCCCGCATGCGCGGGGATGAACCGTGCAAATACCTGGGACAACGGTCGATGCACTTGCTTTCCCCGCATGCGCGGGGATGAACCGACGGAGCCGGCATCGAGCGTGGTCGTGTCGAGGCTTTCCCCGCATGCGCGGGGATGAACCGCGGCTTGATTTCGTCTGCCACCTCGTTCAACGGCTTTCCCCGCATGCGCGGGGATGAACCGAGGCCTTCAGCGTAGCATCCACTTGGTTCACGGCTTTCCCCGCATGCGCGGGGATGAACCGGCACACTCTCTCTATCCAAACCACTATCACTAGCTTTCCCCGCATGCGCGGGGATGAACCGCGTGAGGTAGCTCGGTCCTGCGGCTGGAGCTTGCTTTCCCCGCATGCGCGGGGATGAACCGCGAGATCTGGCCAATGCCTTTGGCTGGAGTTTGCTTTCCCCGCATGCGCGGGGATGAACCGTCCGACTGCATCAACGGAGGCACTGTCGAACCGCTTTCCCCGCATGCGCGGGGATGAACCGCCGGTACTTTTGACATTCACCGACCATATGGGGCTTTCCCCGCATGCGCGGGGATGAACCGTATGCAGGGGTAATAAACTTCATGCGATCAGTGCTTTCCCCGCATGCGCGGGGATGAACCGGGGCGAAGGAGATCGCCACACTAGGCGCTCAAGCTTTCCCCGCATGCGCGGGGATGAACCGCCAAACTCCAACACCTTCACCACGCCGATCAGGCTTTCCCCGCATGCGCGGGGATGAACCGGACAACGAGGTATAGCAGGCGATATAGGGGTGCGGACAAAATCCTGGACAATAAATGAACAGGGGGTTGTCCATGTACCCGAACAAGAAGAGAGAGAAAGCCATAGAGTTACTAATCAAGTATGACTACAGCATCGCCAGCGTGATTGCAGAGTTGGGGTATCCAAGCAGAGCGGCGCTTAAGCTTTGGCGCAAACAATACTTGCAGGCGAAGGAGACTGGGCGGGCAAGGGAACGAACCCGCCGGAAATCGAAGTACACACCAGAGCAGAAACAAACTGCTGTAAGCTATTATCTGGAGCATGGGCGCAGTTTAATGCGCACAATCCGAGCTTTAGGTTATCCATGCAGGGATACTCTACGGCAGTGGTGTGCTGAATTGCATCCACGACAGCGAAAACAAAAGAGAAGCATAGCGCACTTCACTAGGGAACAGAAGAGGAAAGCAGTGATAGCGCTGTGTTCTCGGAATGATAGTGCAAAGCAGGTGGCAGAGTCAGCCGGAGTAAGCCGGGTCTGCCTCTACAATTGGAAAACCAAATTGCTTGGCAAGGGTGGTAACAGGGTGATGAAGGATAAGCGCGAAGCAAGCCTTCCAGAAGAAAAAGAGAGGAAGCTGGCGGAATTAAAGGATTTAGAGGTTAAGATACGCCGAGCGCGGCTTGAGTTAGACCTTCTGGAGGCGGCGGCAGAGATCATAAAAAAAGGCCAGGGCGTCGATCTAGTACGGCTGACGAACAAGGAAAAAGCGATGCTGGTCGACGCCCTAAGGAGTAAACACACCCTCAGAAGTGTTTTGACTGCGCTGAAGCTTTCTCGCAGCAGCTACTACTATCAATGTGCCATCAAGCGCATTGAAGATAAGTATGAGCAACTGAGAGTGCGGATCGTAGAACTATTCATAGAGAACAACAGTTGCTACGGATATCGTCGCATGCACGAGCTTCTTAAAAAGGAAGGCAAGCGAGTATCGGAGAAAGTCGTAAGGGCCCTGATGACTGCAGCCAATCTTGTTGTTGCTGTGACACGCAGACGGAAGTACAACTCATACCAAGGAGAGGCTACCCCTGCGCCGGAGAACCTGCTGGAGCGCAATTTCCATGCGACTAACCCGAACCTCAAGTGGCTTACAGACATAAGCGAATTCCACATACCTGCCGGAAAAGCATACTTGTCCCCCATTGTGGATTGCTTTGACGGAGCTCTAGTCAGTTGGACGATATCGACCAGTCCGGACGCCGATATGGTTAACAGTATGCTTGATATGGCGACGAGCACCCTTCGCAAAGGTGAGAGCCCTATTCTGCACTCTGATAGAGGAGGTCATTATCGTTGGCCCGGATTTCTTGAACGGATCGAACGTTCAGGGCTGATAAGATCAATGTCCAAGAAGGGCTGCTCGCCGGACAATGCAGCATGTGAGGGGTTGTTCGGCAGGATCAAGAATGAGTTCTTCTACAATCGGTCGTGGGTCGGGGTTAGCATCACCAAATTCATGAATTGCCTGGATGATTACCTTCACTGGTACAACAATGGCAGGATTAAGCTGTCTCTTGGGGGAATGAGTCCTATGGAATACCGGAGAAACTTAGGACTTGCTATCTAGGTTGTCCAAGAAAACGTCCGCATCCCCTATGCGTATTTGCTTTCCCCGCATGCGCGGGGATGAACCGAGTTACCGAGCTTTCCCTGAGCATCGCCTTGCGCTTTCCCCGCATGCGCGGGGATGAACCGGGGCGAGAACTCAACCCTTGAGCGTGATTATAGCTTTCCCCGCATGCGCGGGGATGAACCGGGAGCGGTAAGGGAGCGGCCGGCGTGCATAAAGCTTTCCCCGCATGCGCGGGGATGAACCGTCTCAGCCGGTATTCGGGGATAATCAATAAAAGCTTTCCCCGCATGCGCGGGGATGAACCGGAGCACCTCGAGGGCCTCAAGGGCAAGCTCAAGCTTTCCCCGCATGCGCGGGGATGAACCGTTCGCTAACTGCTACTCGCTGCGTTCCGTGCCGCTTTCCCCGCATGCGCGGGGATGAACCGAGTTCAGATCGCTACTGCAGGACCGTATCATTGCTTTCCCCGCATGCGCGGGGATGAACCGTCCGTTCCCGTCAATCGCGTAGTCTATAGCTGGCTTTCCCCGCATGCGCGGGGATGAACCGCCTACGGCCGGCACGCCATTGCGAGTTCCTATGCTTTCCCCGCATGCGCGGGGATGAACCGTTATGGAAATGCATACACTTCGCATTTGACAAGCTTTCCCCGCATGCGCGGGGATGAACCATCCAAGGGCCAGCAAGAAGGTTGAGGTCACGCGCTTTCCCCGCATGCGCGGGGATGAACCGGCGCTGGTCGAGGCGGCACCGGATATAATAAAGCTTTCCCCGCATGCGCGGGGATGAACCGATATTCCCGCGTCGCCTTGCCCCGTTTCTGTGGCTTTCCCCGCATGCGCGGGGATGAACCGCAGGAGGTTGTAAACGATGGGGAACATTAATTGCTTTCCCCGCATGCGCGGGGATGAACCGTGTATAAATCCCTTCCAGCGGAGTTCCCGTACGCTTTCCCCGCATGCGCGGGGATGAACCGCTCTCAGGCTACGAGCACCGACGACTGCCTGTGCTTTCCCCGCATGCGCGGGGATGAACCGTGCGGCAATTGCCGGCAATACTCCAATTTATAGCTTTCCCCGCATGCGCGGGGATGAACCGTCGGCGAATACGCCCACGTATACGGCAACAGAGCTTTCCCCGCATGCGCGGGGATGAACCGACAGTCAGGGGCAGGGGCAAGGATTAGCCACTGCTTTCCCCGCATGCGCGGGGATGAACCGTACTACATAGCAGGCAATATATTCTCCGGAGCGCTTTCCCCGCATGCGCGGGGATGAACCGATATATGGGTGGCTAATGGGAAGTTCGGTTTTGCTTTCCCCGCATGCGCGGGGATGAACCGCTGTCATACAGCAGCCTCATTTCTGGGGGCGCGCTTTCCCCGCATGCGCGGGGATGAACCGCGCCGGATCGGGCTGATGCACCAGGACTTTGAGCTTTCCCCGCATGCGCGGGGATGAACCGGTAACAACTGCTTGCTTGATTGCACGTCTTAGGCTTTCCCCGCATGCGCGGGGATGAACCGTAGCCGTCGATGCTAACTACCATGCCGCATCGGCTTTCCCCGCATGCGCGGGGATGAACCGCGGCCTTGTCTATGATCACCCTCACTGTAAGGGCTTTCCCCGCATGCGCGGGGATGAACCGGCTCTGTGGTGAACAGGGCGCTAGGGGATCGCGCTTTCCCCGCATGCGCGGGGATGAACCGCATCGCCAACGAATTCAGGGTCTAGTGGGGGCGCTTTCCCCGCATGCGCGGGGATGAACCGGGCTGGTTTGGCAGTACGGACAGCTCAGGCATGCTTTCCCCGCATGCGCGGGGATGAACCGGTTAGGCAGGCTATCAGGGGCAAGCGGCATAGGCTTTCCCCGCATGCGCGGGGATGAACCGCGTCTCGTTTTGTGGACGTCGAGCTAGGAACCGCTTTCCCCGCATGCGCGGGGATGAACCGCTGGCGGAGCGGGTGCTGGAACAGGGCAAAGAGCTTTCCCCGCATGCGCGGGGATGAACCGATTAAACTGGCAAGCGCCGCTGACCTGCCTATGCTTTCCCCGCATGCGCGGGGATGAACCGAGCATTGTAAGCACAGATAAAGAGAGGGCACCGCTTTCCCCGCATGCGCGGGGATGAACCGTCATCAGCGTCTGCGTCGTGCGGGCCAGCGTGGCTTTCCCCGCATGCGCGGGGATGAACCGCTGTCATACAACAACCTCATCTCCGGGGGTGCGCTTTCCCCGCATGCGCGGGGATGAACCGGCATCGAGAGCCTGTCCAGCAGCTATAATCTGGCTTTCCCCGCATGCGCGGGGATGAACCGACACTCTGGCAATTCGCGAAGGATACATGGTTGCTTTCCCCGCATGCGCGGGGATGAACCGAGGATGTGCTACTGCATCCTGAAGAACGATCAGCTTTCCCCGCATGCGCGGGGATGAACCGCGGGGTTGCTCAGGTCGATGCATAGCAACTACGCTTTCCCCGCATGCGCGGGGATGAACCGAGCATTTGACTATCACTGGTACGCCGAGGATCGCTTTCCCCGCATGCGCGGGGATGAACCGGTATATCGTGATCTACCTGGTGTTGGTGCTCAGCTTTCCCCGCATGCGCGGGGATGAACCGCGCAATACATGAACGGTTAGGAGGGGCTGAATGCTTTCCCCGCATGCGCGGGGATGAACCGGCGGTTGACGCCCTGGGTCGCAAATGCGGACAGCTTTCCCCGCATGCGCGGGGATGAACCGGGGCCACTGATTCAAACGGATCAGAGTGCGACGCTTTCCCCGCATGCGCGGGGATGAACCGCTCGCCGCCGGCGAGAGTAGGCAGCATCCGGGGCTTTCCCCGCATGCGCGGGGATGAACCGCTCTCGGCCATCGAAAAGGGCACGATTGACAGGCTTTCCCCGCATGCGCGGGGATGAACCGGAAGGGGCGTCCATATGGAACTGACAGCGAACGCTTTCCCCGCATGCGCGGGGATGAACCCCGTCGGTGTAGGGCATCCTGAGGGTTCTCGTCGCTTTCCCCGCATGCGCGGGGATGAACCGGAGAGGTCGGGCCGCAGGGGCCGAAGGGCGACGCTTTCCCCGCATGCGCGGGGATGAACCGTGATTAGCCCATTTAGGCATTGGGCCTGTTAGGCTTTCCCCGCATGCGCGGGGATGAACCGGCATACCTAGAGGCGTACGGCAGGGCGAGGGAGCTTTCCCCGCATGCGCGGGGATGAACCGGCGAGCCCAAAGCCAATATGAAGGAGGAGAAGGCTTTCCCCGCATGCGCGGGGATGAACCGGCGAGCCCAAAGCCAATATGAAGGAGGAGAAGGCTTTCCCCGCATGCGCGGGGATGAACCGAAGATGGCTATACCATGCCGATTGTCTGCTACGCTTTCCCCGCATGCGCGGGGATGAACCGACGGGCTAACAATCCAGTACGCGCAATACCAGGCTTTCCCCGCATGCGCGGGGATGAACCTGGATAACGCAGGGTCATAAGGATGTATGGACGGCTTTCCCCGCATGCGCGGGGATGAACCGACGGAGAAGCGATCAGTGACCTCGTTAACGCCGCTTTCCCCGCATGCGCGGGGATGAACCGGACTGGACAGCGGTCGATGTGCTGAAGCTTCGGCTTTCCCCGCATGCGCGGGGATGAACCGTGCTGGTGGATAAGGCCCTTGATCAAATAATCGCTTTCCCCGCATGCGCGGGGATGAACCGACGATTGACAATCAGATGAAGCGGTATGGCCTGCTTTCCCCGCATGCGCGGGGATGAACCGCTCTTTATTTGGGCGCCTTCGACTAGTCCGAAGCTTTCCCCGCATGCGCGGGGATGAACCGAAAATCCTTGCTATGGGAATGCCCTTCTTAAGGCTTTCCCCGCATGCGCGGGGATGAACCGGCACCAGGCTTATGATTGCCCTCGCTGATTACGCTTTCCCCGCATGCGCGGGGATGAACCGATGAAACCGACCGAGCCTTTGGATGGGCCGTTGCTTTCCCCGCATGCGCGGGGATGAACCGCGCCTGTGCTACGCAGTAGACGACGTCCGTATGCTTTCCCCGCATGCGCGGGGATGAACCGAAGGCAAATGACATGCCGTCCATGATTCCTGCGCTTTCCCCGCATGCGCGGGGATGAACCGCGTCGGCCTGTTCGCGGGTTTCGTGCAGGTGTGCTTTCCCCGCATGCGCGGGGATGAATTTCAAATATTATTGAGATTCTAGTTCAAAATCCGGTTTTCTTTAAGAAGTTTCGATTTTCTTCTCCTTCAAACCAAATAAAAAACAAAGGGCTCACCTCACAGCCCCTTAACGATCAATTCGAAACAGTGGTGGTACCTATGATAAATCTAATATTCAGCATCCAGATGAGTCGGGCAAGGATTCAGAACCAATCCAACATAACGCATGATTCATCTACGTAAAAGCGCTTGGAAGGAGGAGCTTCGAGTACATCGAAGTTTATTGCTGAGAACTAGGGATTCGTCGTCGTTTTTAGTTCATTCCAAATGCAATCGATCAGAGGCTGTCGTATAGTCATATAGGGATAGCTAGTTTCCACGAAACAATGATATAGCGACTACAGCTGGTTTGTTATCTGAGAACTCAGCGACGAGTTCCAAGCACAATAACGCAAGCCCGTACTGCTTTAAACGATACGATGCACGCATGTATATAAGAGAGGGCAAACATGGAAAATGAGCGCATGATTTACATAATGCAGGAATCAGACATCACCGAGGCCGTGGATATCTGGGTTGAACAATACGGGAGGTACTGCAGGAGCTCAGAAGCATTTCCCCCAAACTGGTTAAAGGAAACAAGAGGAATCGCCAGCTTCCTGCACAAGAAAGTTAGTGACGGGACGACAATCGTCGCAAAGCAGGATGGCAGGCTGCTTGGGTATTTGGCATATGACGAATTCCCATTCAACGGCGAAAAATCGGTATTCTGTCCTACAATAGCGCACGCAGTCGTCGATGAATATAAGGAAGAGGTATATCTATCCTTATATCAACATGCCTCGCAGAAGTGGGTGGACAGGAACATTTTCAATCATATGTGGACTGTCTTCTACAACGATGACAGGTTAATGAGGATTCTATTCGACCTAGGCTTCGGCTCCTATCTGATTGATGCGTTCGCTAGAGGGGATGATAGGATGATTGTCGATCCAGGTTATACGGTAAACAGAGCGAATCTGCAAGATGTTGAGATAGTTTATGGCCTTGCAGAAGAATCAAGAGAGTACTACAGATCGGCGCCTCTATTCCTTAGAAGGGACTGCTATTCGAGAGATGACATTAAAGGGATGATACAGGATTCCAACGTGTTTATTGCAAGGATAGCCGGTGAACCGATAGGATTCATTAATGTCAGCGTATCTCAATCGGATAATATCATTGACCTGTCAACAAGCAATAGCGGTTTGATCGACGGAATGGGCGCATATATCAAGCCGGAATCAAGAAACAAAGGTATCGGTAAAGCTCTATTGAAATGCGTTTTCGATTATTGCCGCGAAAACGGGATCGATGGTATCCACGTGGATTTTGAAACAGCCAACCTGTTTGCCAATAGATTTTGGAGGAGATACTTCGATCCAATGCTACTTTCACTAAGAAGGACGATAAACAAGAACATTAACGACCGGTGATCTGAGGGTTTATTATCAGGCTCAATACCCAAGCAGATGGTTTGGAATATAACGACAAAGGGCGACTAGTGGCTCAACCGGCGACCGTGGATTATTGAGTTGGCTCACTTCTTTAATAGTTAATGTTTACTTCTAAATGCATCCTCTGAAAATGTATATCGGAATCAAAGGTGGCCTCCTATGGACGCCACCTTTGACAATTTTGAAACGCTTTATACTTAATTGACTTATAGGACCTCGGGTTCCGGGAGAGGCATCGGAGATGTATTCCCAGTATATTCCACCCTTATATCATAGAAAGTGATTCCATGATTGTAATCAGTTCCCGTATCGCAGTCTACATAAAGGTTAGGGCCAAACCACTGGGACTTATAATAGACGAGGTCGAAGTTAGCGTACTGTACATCGTTTATCCTAATGCTTATATTATTACCAGTTTTCTTTATGATATAAGTGTTATAACCATCCCTCACTACGCCGGGTATCAACCCGGTCTCATATAAGTGTTCATACTCATTCATATAATCATCGTCATGGTCAGATATGTATCTTTCTTCAAATGCGCCGGCGCCGAGATCGTACATTTCCATATGCACATCATTTTCCGTAGTATCGTACCAAGTTCCATCTCCAAGGCTTATTCCTAGATTGTATGTATGGTCTGCATCTACATGGGCTTCGAAGAATACAGTGACCGTGAAGTCACCTGAGAACCTTAGCGGGCAGGCAATGTTCCCCTGCTGTAAGTTCAGGCCTCCTGATGTAAATTCATAGACGGCACCTTCAAGGAACCATTCACCGGATTCATTGATGAAATCCTGCTCTTTTGCGAAGCTAAAGTAGTAGTTCTTCTTTGTGCATCCAGTTAATGACAGAATGATCAATAGCATTACTAAAAACACAACTGGCCTTACTCTTTTCATGTTCGCCCTCCTTCTCATATGAAGATATATATCGCATCATATGGTAGTATTTACTAGCAAACCGGAACATCCTGCATACGCATTGTATATTTTCCAGTACATACGAATTCTTGCCGCTAATAGAGCAGGTCATTGAGTAGAGGTCAGCTATTGGTGATATTGACTATGGAGGCCGGTAATGATGGATAGCAGAAGGATAACAAATGCGAGCAACTGACACCGATTGCTTGAAGTAAAAAACGGCGGATTAACCGCCGCTTTTGCTTATTCTACATGGTCTTTGAATTCTGGTGCGCCACCGGGGAATCGAACCCCGGACCCACTGATTAAAAGTCAGTTGCTCTGCCGCTGAGCTAGTGGCGCACGCTCCTTTTAGACGCAAATTGTATTATACTATATCCCCTGCCGATTTTCACTTATCAATTAACCTGTCAGGCAGTATGGGCTATTTAGCGGCAGCACTGTCTGTTTGAAATCCATTCTACCTTAAGGTAGAATTAAGTCATACTTATTAAACGTCGTTAATTAAGTCCCCTTGAGAGGTGCCGAAATGACGAACAACATCAAATATATCCTAAACGGCAGGGTCGTCACACCCGCCAGGATCATAGGAAACGGCGGCCTCAGGATGGCCGGCGGCGAGATAACCCACGTATTTCCCGGCAAGGGCCCCATGGACGACCTCAACGAGGCAGGCGCACCCATCATCGACGCCAAGGGGGCGTACGTCTGCCCCGGTTTCATAGACCTGCACCTTCACGGAGGCGGCGGCGCCGACTTCATGGACGGCACAACGGATGCCGTCGACACCGTATGCAGGGCCCACGTTAAGGGAGGGTCCACCTCTATACTGGCGACGACCCTCACCAGCTCCGACGCGGACCTCAAGTCCGCCCTTAAAGCATTCAGGAAGGCAGAGGAGAGGACAGGTCCTCTTCCCGGCAGCAGGCCCTTCGGCATACATCTCGAAGGTCCCTACTTCTGCGACGCCCAGCGCGGCGCCCAGGACCCGAGGTACCTCAAGGACCCCTCGCCCGACCATTACGAGCCCCTGCTCGACGAGTACCCGGAGATCCTCAGGGTGTCCGCGGCACCTGAGCTTCCCGGCGCGCTCGAGCTCGGCCGGCGCCTTCGCCTTCGCGGCGTGCTGGCCTCGGCCGGCCATACCGACGCCACCTTCGAGCAGATCGAAGAGGCCGTAGACGCCGGCTACACGCACATGACGCACCTGTACTCCGGCATGTCCGGCGTCCGTCGCATACGCGCAAGGCGAGTCGCGGGCGCCGTCGAGGCGGGCCTTCTCCTCGATTCCCTCACCGTCGAGATCATAGCCGACGGCGTCCACCTCCCTCCCAGCCTCCTCCGCCTGATATACAAGTGCAAGGGCCCGTCCAGGATAGCGCTCGTCACAGACGCGCTGAGGGCGGCCGGCATGCCAGAAGGCGAATACAAGCTCGGCAGCTCCGACGACGGCCAGAAGGTAATCGTCGACGAGGGCGTAGCATGGCTGCCCGACCGCTCGGCCTTCGCCGGCAGCGTCGCTCTGGCCAACAGGCTCGTGCGCAACATGGTCGAACTCGCCGGCGCCCCGCTAAGGGAGGCCGTCGAGATGATGAGCCTCACCCCGGCGAGGATAATCGGAATCGACTCCGTGGCCGGCTCGCTGGACCCCGGCAAGCGCGCCGACGTCGTGCTCTTGGACGACAGGCTGGATGTGAAGATGACGATCGTCGAAGGCGCTACAGTATACGAGCCATGATTTCGGATGGCAAGGACAACGGGGCCGTGCGCACGGCCGGCAACACGAAATATCTTAGGGCGATGAACTCCGTCGCTATAAGGAACATCATCGCGTCCGACGGCCCGCTCTCAAGAAAGCAGCTCGCCGCGAGGACCGGCCTTACGGCCGCCGCCGTCACCGGCATCACGGCGATGCTCATCAGGCGCGGCGTGCTCATCGAAGCGGGCCTCAGCGCACCGGCCGGAGGCCGCCCCGCCATACTCCTCAACATAGCCCCGAAGGTGGCCACCGTCCTTGCTGCGAGCATACAAAAAGGCAGCATAAACTCCGCGCTCTTCGACATACACGGCAACATCCTGTCCCGCCGCTTTTCAACTTTCGGCGCATCCTCGCCGGAAGATGCCGTCGATACCGTATCCCGGCAGGCCGGGCAGATGCTCCAGGAGTCCGGCATGGAACCCGCGGACCTGGCCGTAGCGTCCTTTGCGACCGCAGGCCTGGTGAACCCGTACACCGGCGTCGTGAAACGTTCCACGAACCTCGGCTGGCGCGACGAGCCCATCGCGGAGAAGCTTAAAGCCGCCCTCAAGGTGCCGGTCCTCGTTGAGAACAACTCGAACGCCGCGGCCCTTGCGGAGATGGCCGAAGGAGCGGGGCGCGGCTCGAAGAACCTGGTCTACCTCAGCGTCTCGGCCGGCATAGGCGCCGGAATCATACTGGACGGTCGCATCTACTCCGGTTCCCACGGCTACGCCGGCGAGGTCGGCCACACCCCTGCGGTGCCGTCCGGAGGCGCCCTCTGCTCATGCGGCAGGAGGGGCTGCCTCGAAGCCGAGTACAGCGCCGGGGCGATATCGGCGAAGCTCGCCGTAGACGATCTGGAAGGGCTCATGGACGGGCCGCTTTCGGGAGAGCCCGACGTACTTAGGGTGATGGGCGAGGCCTCCGAGGCCATAGGAAGGACGGTCGCGGTGCTGATGAGCCTCTATGATCCCGAAGTCGTGGTCATAGGCGGCGAGATCGCATCCGTCGGAGGCACGTTCCTCGACGATGTCACTCGGTCGGCCAAGTCGCACTGCCTTGGCGAGCTCGCCGACAGGCTGGATATAAGGGGCTCGGGGCTCCTTAAGGACACACCCATGGTAGGAGCGCGGCTCATCGCGCTCGGAAGGCTGCTCAACATGCAGGAATGGAAGAAAGATTAGGAGGATGTCTTGATGAAGCTGTCATGCTGCTGGATCTACGCGATTAGCAAGTACGGTTATCCCCCCACCTTCGACGACACCGTGCTCGCCCTGAAGGACATGAAGAAGCTCGGCTTCAAGTACGTGGAGCTCGAAGGCGTCGGCAGGGAGAACATGACCGAGGTGCACACGAGGCGCAAGGAGCTCAAGGCCGTCTGCGACGACCTGGGGCTCAAGGTGGTCAACTTCTGCCCCATACTCCCCGACATCGTACACCCCGACAGGACCGTCAGGGATTCGGCCATGGACCTTTTCAAGCTGGGAGTGGAAGTGGCGCACGACTTCGATGCCATGACCGTGCAGACCGACAGCTTCGTCCCGCCGCTAAAGTTCAAGGGCGACGCGCCCTACAAGGATATGGTCAACTACGGCATCCAGTTCTCGGTAGAGGTGGACCCGGAGTTCTCCTGGCAGCGCCAGTGGGACGCCCTGGTCGACGCCTTCGGGCGCTGCTCGGACATAGCGGCCGAGGCCGGTCTGAAGTTCTGCCTGGAGCCAAGGGTCGGCGAGCAGATCGCCAACACCGACGCCCTCCTGAGGCTCATCGACGCCTGCGGAAGGCCCAACTTCGGCGCGGTGCTCGACACCGCCCACCTGCACGCCCAGAAGGAGATCCTGCCCCTGTCGGTCGAAAAGCTCGGCAAGAGGATATTCTACCTGCACGTCGCGGACAACGACGGTATGAAGAACGACCACTGGGCGGTCGGCCGCGGCACCGTGGACTGGAAGGGCGTGTTCTCGGCGCTTGGCAAGCACGGCTTCGACGGCGCGGTGGCCATCGACGTCGGCAGGGTGCCGGACATCGAGGCCCAAGTGCTGGAATCCGTCGACAAGCTGGAGCGCCTGTGCGCGGAGCTGGGACTTCCCCTGGAGAAGTAAGCGGGCCGGCACCTTCGGGATATCAAAGGTGACGGCTTGCTGGCCGCACCATGTACAGAACAGGAGATCCACAAGATGAGATCAGCAACTGCGAAGATCGCCATAACGCCGCCCGAAGGCCTTGCGATGTCGGGCTTCGCGGCCAGGACCGAGCTTTCCACAGGTACGCTCGACGATCTCTGGGCCAGGGCGGCCTCTTTTTCCGACGGGAGCAAGCGCGTAGTCATCGTGGCGCTCGACCTCATAGGAGTCGACGACATGCTTGCCGGTAGGATAAAGGACGAGGCCGTGATAAAGATCGGGGACGGGCTTGAGACGCACGTGATAGTCTGCGCCACCCATACGCACGCGGGCCCCGCGGTCCTGCCGAAGGCCATGCTCGGCGCCGTCGACGGCGCATACCGCACCCTTCTGGTGAAGAAGGCCTCGGACGCGTGCGCCATGGCCGCGAGTGCGGAGGCCGCGACCGGCTGCATCGAGGTCGGGATGTCGGTCTCAAAGGGCGTGGGCGCAAACAGGAGGACCCCGGAAGGGCCGATAGACAGGCGGGTGTACACGTTCGCCGCAAAGCCGGAGGCGGCATCGGCAGGCCCGGGGGAAAGGTGCCCTTTCCCGGTGATCCTTAACTACGCCTGCCACGGCGTGGCGCTCGGCCCGCAGAACACGCGGTACTCGTCGGACTACATACATTTCACCAGGACGGCCGTCGAAAGGGCGATACCGGGCGCCCTTGCGATATTCACCCAGTCGGCTTCGGGGGACATCAACACGGGCCACAGCGCCCAGGCAAGCATAGCCGGCCGGTCGCAGGGGAGGACCTACGCCGACGCCGAGAGGGTCGGCCTTGCGCTCGGGGATGACGCCATAATTGCGGCAAGGTCCGCTGTATGCTCGGCGGGCGGGGCCGGACCGGAGATCAGGTTCGCAAAAGGCGGGGTATCGCTCCGGCTGGAGCCTGCTTGCAGTAAGGGCGAGTACTTGCAGATGGCGGCCATGTACGACGAGCTGGCCAGGAGCCAGGGCGCAAAAAGCGGCCTGGGGCTTGCGAGGGCGGACAGGACGAGGGCCGAATGGGCCAGGCTCATGGCGTACGCCAAGCAGCTTCCAGATTCGGTGGAGGCTTCCATCAGCGCATTCGCGATCGGACCCGCGCTATTCGTCACGTTCCCGGGCGAGGTGCTCACAGAATACGCGGCCGAGTTGAGGGAAGCGGCAGGAGGAAGGCCCCTTTTCGTGCTCACCTGCACTGACGGGGCCGTAGGCTACGTCCCGTCGGCGGCGGAAGCGTCCAAGGGCGGCTACGAGGTGGCCGATTCGTACCACTTCTACGGCATGCCCGCCCCCTATGCCATGGACGCGTACGACACGGCGCTGGGAAAGGCGAAGGAGCTGCTCGCATCCGTAATGGTATGAAAACGTTCCTATACAGGCACAAATAAGGTCGGGAGGATTGATCATGAAGGCAAGGGACAAGTTCTATTCCGCCATCAAGGGGATATTGGATGGCATCAGCAAGGACGAGGGGGCGAACCTGGACAAAGCCGCCCGCATCATGGCAGACGCGATAGAAGCGGGGCACCTCATCTACGTGTTCGGCACCGGGGGCCACTCCTACATCTGTGCAGAGGAGATGTTCTACCGCACGGGAGGGCTGGTGCCCGTCAACTCGATGCTCGACGCGGGCGTCTCGCTGGCTTTCGGCGCGGGGCGCAGCACCTGGATCGAGAGGCTGCCGGGCTATTCCCAGCGCGTCATAAAGTCATACGGCCTCGGCGAGGGGGACGTCCTCATCGTTGGAAACGCATACGGCATTAACAGCGCGACGATAGACGCCGCCGTCGAGGGCAAGAGGCTGGGGGCCAAGGTAATAGCGATCACATCCCCCGCCTTCTCGAGGCAGATACCCAAGGACCACCCGGCAAGGCATCCGAGCGGCAAGAACCTCTTCGAGCTTGAGGAAGTGGACGTGGTGCTGGACAACCACATGCCGCTTGGCGACGCCGTGGTCGAAGTGGAAGGCCTCGAGGGCGTCAAGGTGGGCCCAAGCTCCACCATGGCCAACGCGTTCACCATCAACAGCCTGGTCGTCACTGTGGTGGAGATGCTCGTCGAAAGGGGCGTCGAGCCTCCCGTATGGGTGAGCTCCAACATGCCCGGTGGAGACGAGAGGAACGCCAAGTACCTCAAGAAGTACGGCCCGGTGATAAAGCACCTGCTCTAGGAACAATCGAAGGACCTGCTCCGCCCCGGGCGGAATCCACGGTGAAAGAAAACAGACCCGCGCTTGCAATGGCGCGGGTCCTTCTTTTCGCATAGGGCCCGGGGCCTCTAGGCGGTCCGGGCCCGGGTCCGGTCCTGTCTCCATCTCAGCTCCCGCCGAACATGTTGGAGACCTTCTGCCCCAGGAGCTTCGTCGCGGCGAATATGCCGACCAAGACGATCACGTTGACTATCGTGCCAAGGGCGCACGCCGGCCCGAGGAGGTCTTCCAGCAGGTATTCGTATATCGCGACGGTGACGGTCTTCCACCTGGCGGAATAGAGCATCATCGTCGTGCTGAGCTCTCCGATCAGGGTAGTGAACGTGATGAGCCCCGCCGCCACGACGGACGGCGCAATAAGGGGCAAAGTCACCTTCCCGAATGTCCTCGCCCAGCTTGCGCCCATGATCGTTGAAGCCTGCTCCAGCACGGGGTCCATGCCCTGAAGGGCACCCGACGCCGACCTGAAGACGTACGGCATCCTCCTTATGACGTATGCGACAACCAGTATGTAGGCCGTGCCCGCAAGGTAGAGCGGGGGCGCGCCGAACGCCGTCAGCAGCGCGACGCCAATTACTATGCCCGGCAGCACGAACGGCAGCATCACGGCGAGGTCGATTATCCACCTGCCGCTGAACTTGCGCCTTACCGCCGTGTAGGCCACGAGGGACCCTATCACGACGGAGATGAGCGTCGCCACCACCGCCAGCACGAGGCTGTTCTTAAGCGGGGAGAGCGCGTGCGACTGCAGCGTCAGGAAGTTGGCCGCGGACATCTTCGTCGGCCAGGGCGTGCCAGCCCATTTCTCCGAGAACGCCGCCACCAGCACCGTTATGTGAGGGGCCAGCGACACCAGGATTATCAGGAGCGCCACGATGAAGCCCACGGTCTTCGCCACGGGGTTGGTTATCTGCTTGACCTTCCTTGTGGTCGTGGTCAGGGTGACCGCGGCCTGCCTCGCCGTCACCCGCCTCATTAGCAGCAGCGCCGCTATCGAGAACAGCACGCTGACGAGGCTGATCGCGCTTGCCGCGTTCACGTTGTAGAATCCCACTATCTGGAAGTAGATCAGCGTAGGCAGCACGTAGTACTCCCCGCCCAGGATGGACGGCACGCCGAAGTTGCCTATCGCCTTCATGAACACCGTGATCGCAGCCGCCCCTATCGAGGGCGCAACCAGCGGCAGGGTTATGGTCCTAAGCTTTCTTAGGAATCCGGCCCCCATGACGTCGGCGCTCTCCTCCAAGTAAGGGTCCGCAAGGGAGAGGGATCCTTGCACCATGAGGAACACGAACGGATAGTAGCTGAGGGCCTGCGCTATCGTGATCCCGTGGAAGCCGTATATGCTGGGCATGTCGATGCCGAGGTACTTCTTCAGCAGGAACGTGATGAAACCGTTCTTACCCAGGAGCAGAATCCATGAGTACGCACCGACGAAAGGCGGCAGTATCAGCGGAAGCGTCGCCAGCGAGGTCAGCACGGACTTGCCGGGTATGTCTATCCTGCTCATGATGAAAGCAAGAGGAAGGCCCAGCAGCGTCGCGAACAGCACGGACGACAGGCTCACCGCCAGGGAGTGCATCATCGCGTCCTTGTACAGCTTCGAGGTCACGAAGCGCCTGAAGTTGTAGAGCGTCAGGTTCTCGACCGCCAGGGGATCGTCCTGCCTTACGAAACTTTCCAGGAGCATCCTGCCTATGGGGTAGATGAGGAAGAGCACCAGGATGACCGCCACCATGGCCAGCACTATCCACGCGCTCCAGTCTATGTCCCTAAAACCCGCCTTCTTCACCAACGTGCCCTCGGGCACACCACCGCGCGCCATGGCTAGTTACCCCTCTTTATTAGGCCGTATTGTTCCATGGGGAATATGCGAAGGTCCGCGGCTTCGAGCACGATGTGGGCGGAAGAGCCCTCCTCGATGCCCTCGGCCCTCCTGTTGAGGGCGAGCTGTACCGTTTCCCCAGTGGGCAGCGCCGTAGTGTATCGGACCGATTCTCCGAGGTAGAGCACCTGGCGTACCGAGCACGGCACGCTCTTCCCTTCTATGGCGACTGAGCTCAAGGACGCCTTCTCGGGCCTGAAGAACAAAAGCGCCTCGTCTCCGGCGTTGAAGCTCCTGTCCTCACCCACGCAGCATCCGACGGCCACGGAAGATCCCGCCACCTTCACCGTCCTGCCGGCGCCGTCCTTGCCGACGATGGCGCACCTTACGAAGTTCGCCCTTCCGATGAAGTCGGCGACGAGCGCCGAGGCGGGCTTTTCGTACACGTCGTAGGGCTTGCCGATCTGGCTTATGCGGCCGCTGTGTATCACGGCCACCACGTCCGAGATGCTAAGGGCCTCCTCCTGGTCGTGGGTGACATAAAGCGTCGTCGCCCCGGCGGCCTTCTGGATGCGCCTTATCTCCTCGCGCATCTGTATCCTCAGCTTGGCGTCCAGGTTGGACAGGGGTTCGTCCAGCAGTAGCAGGGCCGGGTCGTACACCAGCGCCCTTGCCAGGGCTATCCTCTGCTGCTGGCCGCCGGACAGCTGCGACGGCCTCCTGGCCGCGGTATGGGAAAGTCCCACCAGCTCGAGCGCCTTGCCCACCTTGGACTTCACTTCCTCGGCGTCCTTGGTGCGGACCCTAAGGCCGTAGGCCACGTTTTCGAACACCGACATGTGCGGGAAGAGCGCGTAGCTCTGGAAGACCATGCCTATGTTCCTCTTGTGGGGCGGGAACTTCGTGTAGTCCTCGTTGCCGAACAGTATGCTGCCCGAAGTCGGGCTCTCAAGGCCGGCCACCATCCTGAGCGTCGTCGTCTTGCCGCATCCGCTCGGGCCCAGCAGGGTGAAAAGAGTACCCGCTGGCACGTCGAAGTCGATGCCGTCGACGGCCCTGGTGCCGCCCGCAAATTCCTTGACCAGCTTCCTTACGCTTAGGTTTACCATCTAGCTAACCCCCGTCTGGCTGATACTTTCCGGGGGCGGGGACTTGTCGCCCCGCCCTCGGTCGCTTAACGCTTCTTGCCTATTTGTTCGCGAACAGGTCGTCGAACTTCTCGAGTATCGCCTTCTTGTTATCGGCGGCGTACTTCTCGTCGTACTTCATGAACTTGATCTGGGCCGTGGGGAGGAGCCCCGCCTTTACGGCTACGTCGTTCCTGCCCATGCGCCTGCTCTCGGCGTTGGCCACCGTAGTGTAGACTTCCTTGGTGGTCACGAAGTCGATGAACTTCTTGGCGTTTTCGAGGTTGGGCCCGTTCTTGATTATGCTGACGGTGTCGTACCTGAGGGCGGTGCCGTCCTTGGGATACACGGCCGCCACGGGGTAGCCCTCCTCCTTGAGGTTGTATACGTTGGCCTCGCCGGTTAGCCCTACGGCGTATTCGCCGTTGGCGACGTTCTGGTACGAGAGCTTGGAGGAGGACGTGATGCTGGTGTTGGCCAGCATGCCCTTCACCATGTCCCATCCGTACAGCTGCAGCATTATGTTAAGCTGCGCGTAGGCCGAGCCGGAGGCAGAGGGGTTGGCCATTATGATCTTGCCCTTCCATTTCGGTTCGGCGAGCTCCTTCCAGGTCTGCGGGGCGTCCTTCTCGGACACGAGCTTGGTGTTGATGATGAACACCTGCAGCGGGAGCGAGAACGCGTAGTAGTAGTACTCGGGGTGCTTGAACTCGGGCGCGAAGTCGGCGTCGTTTGCGCACTTGTAGGGCTGGATATAGTCCAGCATGGTGTCCAGGGTCTCGGTGCCGCCGGTGAGCAGCACGTCCCCGCCCGGCCTTACCTTCTCGGCCTTGATCCTGGTGGCGAGCTCTCCGGTCCCTGCGTTGATGACCTCGACGGTTATGTCGGGGTACTTCTTGTTAAACATGTTGACTATGAGGTCCGTGGTGGCCTTGGTCGCGGGTGAGTATATCACCAGCTTGCCGGCGGCCGATACCATGGGCGTAATAGTCAGTGCTAGGATCGCCGTCACGGCGACTGCCAATAGGAGCTTTCTCATCCGTTCACACCTCATTTTCTATAATGGTCCGGCTACGGTGCCTTGAGAATCGGTCGCGACTTACAGCACAGGTCAGGCAACCACCTCCCGCATATGTCGTAAGCACACTATAGATCCCGCGTTATGAGTTCCTTCGTCCTTACGCAAGCTTCGAGCCCGTCGAGCTCGATCACCCACCACCCGACCCCGTTGGCGAGCGCAAGCCTCAGCGCCCCTCCTATGTTGTCGAGCGTTACCGGCTCAACGTGGACGCCCTCGGGCGTCTCTATGTCGTATACGTGCAGGCTGTGCAGCCTCGGCAGCACCACTTCCATGAAACCCTCCAGGTCGTACCTGCCGTCCCTGATGAAGGCGCTTCCCCTGGCGTGGCCCAGATCCAGCGTTATCCCGCAGTCGGCGTACTCGGCGAGCTCTATGATCCTTTCGGGGTCCGAGGTCCAGCCACCCTTGAGATTTTCTATGCACACGGTGACGCCCTTCGACTTCCCGTAGGACGACACGGCCCTGAGGTTGTAGCACCCCGTCTTCCAGTCCATCTCGTCCATCGAGATGCTCCTGGAGCCCATGTGCAACGTCATGTGCGTATTCTTGAAATGGGAAAGGAAGTCCACGTACATCATCAGGTACAGTCGCGCGGCCTCGGACACCTCCGGCCTTATGTGGCCTATCTCTATGTCCTGGCAGGGCCCGTGGAATCCCGATGGCACCCCCGCCTGGTCCGCTATGCGGTTGAACCTGCTTCTCGCGTTGGAAGCGGCCGGTATCCTGAAGTAGTCGAGGTTCCAGTCTATCGCGTTGAATCCCTTGCTTCTTGCGACGTCTGCGACCTTCTGCCAGTTCCTCGCGTCGACTCTGCTGGTAAGCGCCAAGGTAGGCTCCATCGTCCTCTATCTCTCCTCATCCGACGCCGTAAGGCCCGCGTAGCGGGGATAGCCGTAGGCGTTCCTCAATCTGTCGAGCTCCTTCAGCGCCTCGATGCTGTCCTCTCGGCGCTCGAGCGCGACACCCAGGATCAGCGCCTCGCACATGAGGGTAGGCACCAGCAGCGAATGGAAGACGCCGAGCGTGCCCCTGGTCGCGGAAAGCACGTGGTCCGCCTTCTCCGCTATGAAGGAGAACATGGAATCGGTTATCAGTATGCTCTTCATACCTTTCTTCCTTGCCTGGGAAAGGAATACGACCAGTTCCTCGGACGGGCGGCCTAGCCCGAACGCCACGGCGGCGGCGTCCTTGGGGAAATGCATGACGCGCTCGAAGAAGTCCTTGCCGCTCTCGTTTATCCTGGTTATGTTGTAGCCGAAGCGCCTCAGCCTGAACTCCATCAGGTACGTCAGCGACGCGCACGAGCCCTCGCCGTACACGACGAGGTTCTCCACGGACGTTATCAGCCCTATGCAGTCCCTGAAGGCTTTGCCGGTGGCTTCGGCCGGCAGCTTGGTGAGCTGTTCCAGCTCGTTTTCCAGCAAGGTGCGTATTAGATCCTCGTCCGGCTGCAGGTCGTTTAGCTTCCTGTCGAGCTTCGTGGCGAGGTTTACCTGCGTGAGGAATGACGATTGTATCTCGGATTTGAGCTCGGGATAGCCGGCGAAGCCCATGGCGCGCGCAAACCTTACGACGCTCGCTTCGCTGACGCCGCATGCCCTGGCCAGCTCCTGGATGTTCATGAAGGCGGCGTCGGCGATGTTGCCGGCGACGTACGTGCCGATGCTCCTGTGCGCGGCCGTGAGGCCGTCGAATCTGGATTTGATGATGTCCGTGAGGGTCGGTCCGGTCTGCATGGGATCATCTCCGCCCTGTTATCGTTTCGACGATTCCATTGTAGATGAAATTCTAGTTTCGTGCATCCGGTATATGAAAGAAAATTTACTTTCATCCGGAAAGGGCCGTTAGGCCCCGCAAGGCCGGCATCAAGCGATGGACGAAAGCGCCCGACATAGGCGTCGGCCCGAGAACAATGCCATATGCTCGGGTTTTTACAAGTACCTGGGGCTAGATGTGCTCCTCTATGACTAGCTTGCCCTTGGCCCTAAGCTTTTCGCATATCAGAGGTATCACCGTCTGCCTGGTGAGGATGCCCTGCTGCTGGAACGCGATGTTGGCGTTGGCGGGGTTTACCGCCTCGCCGACTATGAAGTTGACCCTGTCGGCCTCGTGGATGAGCCTGTGCAACTGGGCGACGCTGCCCTGCTCGAGCCTGTTGGGGCTCTCGTCCAGGACGTTGTACACCTGGTTAAGCGTAAGCGCGCCTTCGGTGACGAGGTCTATGCCCTCTATGAAATAGCGCGGCGGGGAGAACAGGTTGACCAGCTTCTTTTCGACCACGAGCTCCTTGCCCAGGTAGTCGGCCACGATCTTCGCCGTGGTGCCGCCCGAGACGACCTTTGCGCCCTTCATGGCCATGAACTTCTGGACCACTTTCCTGTCGAGCCTCCTGTCGGACGGCGGGCCGGTCAGTATGCTGACGGTCTTGCCGGTGCGCGCCGTTATCAGTACGGCCGAGCAGTCGTCTCCGAGCTTCGCGCCCCAGTTCTTCCTGGCCCTGGAGAGGACCGCGTTCGGTATGGAGGTCCATTCTATGCCGTCGCCCTGGCAGTCGGACACGTAGCGCGCCACGCCCTCGGCGGTCCAGCCGTAGTGCATGCCGTGGCCGAGTCCCGACTGCGTTATGCCGTCGCTTACGATCAGCAGCGATTCGTCCACCGCCAGATGGCAGTTGGATTCATACGCCACCCCTGCGAGGCCGGTGATCGGCCTTTGGGGCAGCACCTGGGAGAACCTTCTCATCACGAGTATGGGAGGGGGCATCTCGTAGCTGAGGACAGTCGCCACGCCGTCCGGCAGGATCCTCGCCAGTGTCACCACGGCGTACGGCATGTCGGTGCCCTTCGCCTGTTCCATGGTCTTGACCACGCTTTCGAAGGCGTGCCTTGCCCCGGCTCCCGTGGAGATGAGCCCTAGAAGCCTCGATACGCACAGCTGGGCTGCGATGTGCGCCTTCACGCCGTGGCCGATGCCGTCGACCAGGACGACCGTCGTCGCCATCGGGGTCCTGTCCTTGCCCATGATGTCGCCGCTTACGGTGCCTGGCTTCATCGGGGCCTGCGCCCTCGTTATTTCGTAGTGTACATATCCCTCAACCATGAGGCCCCTCCGTCGTCGACGTTGCCCTCCCCTGCCAGTTCCACGAGCCTTTCCACCAGGGCCTCGCCCTGGGCGGTGCTCTCGCCAATCAGCTTGGCCATGGTCTGGGCGATCCTTATCTGGTGCTCCATCAGCTGCCTGGCCTGGTCGATTGTCTTCTCCCTCAGCTGGTCGAGCTTCTGCTTGTTTGCCTGGCTCTTGGTCACGTCGACTATGATGCCGACGTACTGCTTGTCCTTGGGCAGCGCGTAGATTATCTGGAAGCAGGTCAGCCCGTACCTTGCGTGGTTCGCCGTCATCGCAACCTGCGGGTGTATGCCCGAAGCCACCTGCTCGAATGGCTCGGGGTCCATCAGGTAGGAGATGTGCTTGCCGCAAAGCGATTCGGTGCACATGAAAAGGGTCCTGAACGCCGGGTTCATGCTAATTATCCTGAGGTTGTTGTCGAGTATGACGATGCCGTTGGGGCTCGTCTCCAATATCTTGTCGGTGCGCCGCTCGGCCAGCCTCTTGACGTAGGGCATGCACATCTCCGGCTCGGCGTAGCCTCTTATCACGGCTATGGCCTTGTCGCGGCAGCTGTCGTAGCCGCACGCCCCGCAGTCGAGCCTGTCCTCCGGAAGCGACTTGCCCGTGCTTTCGAACACCAGCTGGATCTGCTCCTCGGTGATCTCCTCCCCCACTTCCATCGGATCGGGTGTGAAGGCCGCGCCCAGGCCGGGCCAGAACCTTGCGGGGTCCCCGGCTCCCGCCCGCTTTGCCGGCGCCTCGAACCCTAAGGCGTCCTCCGCCGCCGCGTAGTCGAGCACCCTCTGGCGCCTCTCGTAGACGCTGCCTTCCTTCGGCATCCCTGGCCCGTTCACGCACCCCTGGCGGCAGAACATCGGCTCGGAGACGACGCCGTTGCCGGCTTTAGCGCTTTCGATGATGTCCCTCACCTCATGGAAGCCGCTGGCCGAGACCACGCTCCCCGACAGGATGTCGGTGTCCATGGCCGATGCCCTGATGCTCCCCCCCAGCAGGGGATAGCGCCTTGCCTCGCCCTCCGGCCTTTCGTCGAAGCGGGATTCCTCGCAGTTTATGAGCTTTATGTCCTCGAGGTCGAACCACTCGGTCAGCTCCTCGTAGGTCAGCACGGCGTCCACGGCGTCCGCGTTCTCGGGCCTCATCGCCTCCGCCTTCTTTGCGATGCAAGGGCCGATGAAGACGACCCTGACGGTCGCGTCCGTGCGGTCTTCCAGCATTGCCTTAAGGTGCCTTCCGTGGGCCACCATCGGGGATGCCGCCTTGACGAGGAGGTCCGTCTTCTCGGGCTGGTACTTCTCGACGTAGCTCACCACCGTGGGGCATGAGGAGCATATGTGGCATCCGCTTGGGTCGGCGGCCGCAAGCTCGGCCGTCTTGACCGCAGAGCGGTACGCCCCCGTCGCCGTCTCGGCCACGAACCTGAAACCCAGCCTCCTTAGTGCGCCCGCGATCCTCTTCTGCTCCGCCGGCGTGCACAGGCCCGCGAACGAAGGGGCGAGGCTCGCCGCTACGAAGTCCCCGGCATCGATGTAGCCCCTGACCTTGTCCAGCTCCCTTATGTACTGCTTGGCGCCCTGCGGGCACTCCCTGACGCATGTGCCGCACGCTATGCACCTCTCGGGCACGACGTAGGCCTGCCCGTCCCTCAGGCGTATGGCTTTGACCGGGCAGACCCTAAGGCACCTGTGGCAGTCCCTGCAATGCGCCTTGTTCGTGTACACGACCTGTATGACCGGTTTCTTCTCTTCCATCTAGGATCTCCCCCTTGCCCTTGCGATGATAGCCGATAAGGCAGGAACATGCAATCATGCAATTCCTGCCTCACTGAAGGGAGTGCCGCCCTTCCCGGCCGTCTTCCCGGCATGGATATTCGTTTTGAGTCAAGGCGGCCGTCCGGGCCCGGCGGGATCGCTTGCCGGACCCGGCCCTTGCCGCATCTGCCATGCCCCTTGGCTTAGTCGGCCACCGCTCCCATGGCGGCGAGTTCGGCGTCCAGTGTATCGAGCGCCTGCTGCATGGTGCACTTCCTTATGACCTTGTCTCCTATCGAGACCGTAGGCCCTAGGTCGCACGCCTCGAAGCAGAACGTCGCCTTTATGTCCACGCACGAGCTCATGCGCCTGTCCTCTATGTGCTCCATCAGGCCTTGCAGCAGGTGCTGCGAGCCGCGGATCATGCAGCTTGTGCCCACGCACACCTTAACGTCCAACTTCTTCTTGCCGCTGCCGGACAGCAGCTCCATGTCGGAGTCCGAAAGGCGCTTGCGGCTCTTGTACTTGGTGTGGAGCAGGTCGTGCGCCAGCTTGCCGCCGACGTCTCCCAGCGTGTCCTTGTATGTGTCGGCCACCGCGGAGTTGTCCTGCGAGCGGCGGGTGTCGAGCATCTTGTCGGAGTCGTACAGGCCCTTGGCCCTTCGCGCCGACGCGTCGCCGTACTTGGACACGGGCTGGCCCGCGCCGCCCACGCAACCGCCGGGGCAGCTCATGACCTCTACGAGGTCGTAGTAGCTCTTGCCTTTGCGTATGTCGTCGAGCACCTTCTGGGCGTTGCCGAGCCCGTATACGAGCGCGAACTTGAGCTCGACGCCGTTGACGGTCAAAGTCGCCTCCCTCAGGCCCTCTTCGCCCCTGACCTGCCTGTACTCCACGGGGGCGTACTTGGGCGCTCCGAGCTTTTCGGCCGCGAAGCGAAGCACTGCCTCGGTTACGCCGCCGGTGGCGCCGAATATGACGCCGGCGCCGGTCTTCTGGCCGAACGGCATGTCCATCGATTCAGGCTCTATGCTGGAGAAGTCCAGCCCCGCCTCCTCGATCATCAGGCCCAGCTCCTGGGTCGTCAGCACGAAGTCCACGTCCGCTACGCCGTCTTTGATGAACTCGGGGCGCTTGGCCTCGAACTTCTTCGCGGTGCAGGGCATTATGGACACGACCACCAGGTCCTCCTTCGCCACGCCCAGCGTCTCGGGAAGCACGTGCTTCGCTAGCGATCCGAACATCTGCTGCGGGGACTTGCAGCTCGAGAGGTTGGGCAGCATGTCGGTCGCGTACTGCTCGGCGTACTTGATCCAGCCGGGGCAGCACGACGTGAACTGCGGCAGCCTCTCACCCTTGGTCTTCCTGTTGAGGAACTCCATGCCCTCTTCTATCACGGTCAGGTCGGCGGTGAACGAGGTGTCGTAAACCGCGTCGAAGCCGATCATCCTGAGAGCCGCGACTATCTGGCCGGTGGCTATGGTGCCCGGCGCGAGGCCGAACATCTCGCCGACGGCGACCCTGACGGCGGGCGCGATCTGCGCTATGACCTTCTTCTTGGGGTCGTTGACCGCCTTCCACACGCCTTCGACCTCGGACTTGGGTATTATCGCGCCGGTCGGGCAGACGCTTGCGCACAGTCCGCAGTTGACGCACTCGACCTGCTTTAGGTCCTTGCCGAACGCCGGCTGCACCGATGTGTGCGAGCCGCGGCCCACGAAGTCGATGGCGCCTATCCCCTGCACCTCACGGCAGGCCCTTACGCAGTCGCCGCAGAGTATGCACTTGTTGGGGTCGCGCACCAGCGAATGGGAGGACTTGTCCAGCTCCTGGGGCTGGCTGACCCTCTTGTAGCGCACCTGTTCGATGCCGAAGCGCCTGGCCAGCGACTGCAGCCTGCAGCTTGCGCTCTTCGAGCAGGTCGGGCAGCTCTGGTCGTGGTTTGCCAGGAGCAGCTCCACCGCCACTTTCCTGATCGCCCTTATCTCGTCGGTGTTGGTCCTGACCTTCATGCCAGGCTCGGGTGTGGTCGAGCAGGAGGTCACGACGCCCCTGCCTTCGATGTCCACGATGCAGAGCCTGCATGCGCCGTATACGGAAAGCTGCGAGTGGTAGCAGAAGGTGGGGATGTCGATCCCGGCCTTCCTGGCCACTTCCAGCAGGTTCTTCTCGCCGTTGAGCTCTATGCTCCTACCGTCTATGACAACAAATTCGCCCTTCATTTGACTTCCTGCCTTCCTATATGTTCGTCACGGCGCCGAACTTGCAGACCTGCGAACAGACGCCGCATCTAATGCACACATCGGGGTCGATCGAGTGCGGCTGCCTCACCTCGCCGCTGATGGCGCCCACCGGGCACTTCTTGGCGCAGAGCGTGCAGCCCTTGCACTTTTCGGCCTGGATCTTGGGAGCGGCCAACGCCGTGCACTGGCCGGCCGGGCAGCGCTTCTGGAACACATGGGCCTCGTACTCGGCCCTGAAGTGCCTCAGCGTCGACAGCACCGGGTTGGGCGCGGTCTTGCCCAGTCCGCACAAGGAAGCCTTCGCGACGGCCTTGGCGGTGCTCTCCAAAAGGTCCAGGGTGTGCGCGTCGGCGCGCCCTTCGGTTATGTCCTCGAGCATGGCGAGCATCTGCCTGGTGCCCTCGCGGCACAGCACGCACTTGCCGCAGGATTCGTTCTGCGTGAACTGCATGAAGAACTGCGCGATCTTTACCATGCAGGTGTTCTTGTTCATGACCACAAGCCCGCCCGAGCCTACCATGGCGCCAACGCTCCTAAGGGAGTCGAAGTCCAGGGGAAGGCCGGTGTGCTCCTGCGTCAGGCACCCGCCCGACGGGCCGCCGATCTGTACGGCCTTGAACTGCTCGTCGGTGGGCTCGCCCGCATCGTCGGTCACCCCGCCGCCGATCTCATAGACCACCTCGCCTAGGGTGGTGCCGATCGGGACTTCGATGAGGCCGGTGTTTGCCACGTGCCCCGTTATGGCGAAGGTCTTCGTGCCTGGCGACGCCGCGGTCCCGTACTTCCTGAACTCGGCCGCTCCCTTGCCGATGATTATCGGTATGGAAGCCAGGGTCTCCACGTTGTTTATCACGGTCGGCTTGCCGAACAGGCCCGACTGCGCCGGGAACGGGGGCTTGGGGCTCGGCATGCCGCGAAGGCCCTCTATCGAGGCTATGAGCGCCGTCTCCTCTCCGCATACGAAGGCTCCCGCGCCTTCCATTATGTGGATGTCGAGGCTGTGGCCGGTGCCGAATATCCCGGTGCCCAGTATGCCGCGGGCTTCAGCTTCGGCTATGGCCTTCTTCATGCGCTCGACCGCCAGGGGGTACTCCGCCCTGACGTATACGTAGCCCTCGTCTGCGCCTATCGCGCGGGCCGCTATCATCATGCCCTCTAGGACCGCGTGGGGGTTGCCCTCCATGACGCTCCTGTCCATGAACGCTCCGGGGTCTCCCTCGTCGCCGTTGCAGATGATGTACTTCTTGGGTCCGGGCTGCACGCGGCAGAGCTCCCATTTGCGAGCGGTGGGGAATCCTCCTCCTCCTCTTCCCCTGAGGCCGGAGAAGTTGACCTCCTCGACCACAGCGGCCGGGGTCATGTCTATGTACGCGCGGCGCGCCGCGAAGTATCCGCCCCTGGCGATGTACTCCTCGATGCACTCGGGGTCGATGTGTCCGCTGTTCTTTAGGACCGACCTGGACTGCTTCTTGTAGAACGGTATGTCGTCGTTGCCCTTGTAGGATTCTCCCGTGCGCGGGTCCTTATAGAGAAGCCTTTCGACCATCCGGCCGGCGGCTAGTGTCTTCTGTACTATCTCCGAGACGTCCCCGGGCTTCACCTTGGTGTAGAGTATGCCTTCCGGCTCTATCGTGACCAGGGGGCCCATCTGGCAGAAACCCTGGCATCCGCTCCTGGATATGTGCACGTGCTTTCCTTCGACGTCTTCCTTCTTGAGCTCTATTACGTACGGTATCGAGGACGCCTCGGCCTGCTTCTTGAACTCCTCGAAGACCTTCAGTGCGCCGTTGGCTACGCATCCGGTGCCTGCGCATATGATGACGCGGTGGGGCAGCTTGCCCTGCTTCGCTAGGAAAGCCTCGGAAATG
>MWDF01000020.1 GCA_002070415.1 Firmicutes bacterium ADurb.Bin153 | reverse complement strand
GCCGCTTACTGTATTGGGTTTTGCCCTCGGGATGGAGAACAACGGCTTGGAGTTCTTCAAAAGGGCGGCCAAGACAGTCAGGGATCCTAACGCGAAAATGATTTTCCTCGACCTTATGAAGATGGAGGAAGGCCATATAGCCTATATCAAGGCCAACATCGAAAGCATAAAGGAAAAGGGAAGATGGCAGCTGAAGCCCATCGAAGGGTATGACGAGGGCAAGACGGCGGAAACTGTCTTCAAGGCGCGGGAGGAAGGCAAGGCGGGCGAGACGGAATTCGAGATCGGGGAGATGACGTCCGACCTTTCTGCGATAAGGATCGCCCTTGCCATAGAGAACGACCTGTACGAGTTCTATAGCAGGGCATCCGCACATGCGAAGGGACAGGATGCGAAGGCGGTCTTCAAGAAGCTCTCCGAATGGGAGAAAGAGCACAGGGAGATGTTGGAGGCACAGTACGAGGAGATGCGCGAAGGATTCTGGTCAAAGATGGGCTTCTCGCCTTTCGACTGATCCCTGCGCCGACACCCGAAAGAAACGCGGGAGCATCGGAAATGCTCCCGCGTCTTTGATATAAGCTGACGGCTAGATCAATATGAAGGACATCAAGGCTATCGTAAGAATCGACACTATGCCTACGAACAACGTGCCTCCCGTTTGAAGCTTGTAAGCCTGGTTGATGTCCATGTCGGAGAACTGGGACACTACCCAGAAGTAAGAGTCGTTCGCATGGGACACGACCATCGAGCCAGCACCGATCGCTATCGTCACCAGGGCCCTTGCCATAGTGCTGTCGAAACCGAGGGACGGCAGCAGCGGGGCAAGTATAGCCGAAGTGGTGATCAGGGATACCGTCGACGAACCCTGGGCGGTCTTGATCGCGGCCGCGATTATGAACGGCAGGAATATGCCCAGGTTGTACTTGGACAGTATGTCTCCGAGCACACCTCCGATGCCGGTCGCCTGCAGTACGGCGCCGAAGGAACCGCCTGCTGCGGTTATGACCAGGATCACGGCGGAGTCCCTTATAGCGTCGTCGACCCAGTCGCCGTAAACCTGCTTGTTGATCTTGGGCGCGAGCGTCATCGCCATGAAGACGCCGAACAACAGAGCAAGGTTAGGGTTGCCGAGGAATACCATCACGGTCTTGAAGGTGCCCGTGCCGAACGGGTTCGTATTGAAGTTCGCCACGGATCTTAGGGCTATGAGTATGATCGGTATCAGTATCGGCATGAACGATTGCAGAGTGCTCGGCAGCTTGCCGAACTTGGCGAGCATCTCTTCATATGACATGCTGGCCTTCGGCTTGATGTCGATCTTCGAGCCGACTTTTATGGCATACAGCCAGCCGGCTATGGTAGCGGGAATCGAGGCGATCAAGCCCAGCAGTATGACAAGGCCGAGATCTGCCCCCAGGTTGCCTGCCGCGGCGATGGGCCCGGGAGTCGGCGGCACCATGGTATGGGTCGCATAGAGGCCCATCGAAAGGGCCGTGCCCATCACCGCCAGCGAAATTCCGCCGGATTCTGCGAGCGCTCTGTTAAGGGACGAGAGGATTACGAAACCGCTGTCGCAGAAGACGGGTATCGATACGACATAACCGGAAAACGCCATGGCAAGCGGCGAGTTCTTCTTGCCCACGAGCTTGAGCATGGTACGCGCCATCACTACGGCAGCGCCGGTCTTCTCCAGTATCGCGCCGATGATGGTACCTGCCACTATGACTATTCCTATGTTAGTGAGGGTGCCTCCGAACCCGTTGGCGATACATTCGATTATCCCCGGCACTGTCTTGCCATCAACGGTCTTGGGGACAAGGGGTGGGTCCACTGCCAGAAGTCCCACGAAAAGGGCAGCCAGCAGAAGGACGAGGAAGGCGTTCATCCTTACTTTGCCCGTCATCAGCACGATGAACACGATTGCGAGAACCAGTAGAATGATAAGCCAAGCTCCGCTCAACACGCAAAGAACACCTCCTATACAGAATGAATGATCAAACTAGATGGATTATTCGACCTGGTATAAGGAACTCCTGCAAATCGATACTATTCAACACTTGAGTCGTTCCTGTGGATGAATCCCCGACAGGGGAAATGACGATAGCGTCCCTGCCGGACACTGCGTCGTTTGAATATTGCCATGTCTTTTTGGCGAATATGATCTACCGACATTGCCGATACGTGGATATGCATCATGGTGATAGAATCGACTAAAAGGCGCCGGGAGGTATGTAATTGGAGTTTCTACTGGTAAGGCACGCGGAGAGCTATTCCAATACGGACAGGGTCTTTTCGAACACCGGCTGGAAGCACGGATTGACACCCAAGGGCTTCCGGCAGGCCGAAGAGGCATCGAAAGCGATGCTAGGATTCTTCGGCGGGTTCTCGAGGATATACAGCAGCCCGTTGAGGAGGGCATACGAGACTGCCGAGGTCATGGCTTCGGGCAACGGGGTGGAGCACAGGGTCCTGGCCGAATTGGGGGAGATATCGGTCGGCAGGTTGGAAGGCAGGTCCGACCCTGACAGCTGGCTCATCCATAACGCGGTTTGGAGCAGGTGGTTCAGGCTCGGCGACACGGAAGCGAGGCTTCCGGAGGGAGAAAGCCTGAAACAGGCGGTCGAGCGGTTCATGGGCGCGTTGGGCCGCCTTGAGGAGGAGGAAGACGGATCGAAGCTCGTCATCGTAAGCCATGGGGGTGTGATGCTCGGGCTCCTTCTCGGTATGGTCTATGACGTGCCGGGCTTCATATCCCGCAGAGGCTTCATCTCGAACTGCGACATGATACGCATCGTCAAGGAAAAGGATTCATACATATACAGAGGTTTCAAGTCGATTAGTACGTGAAAAACATCACGCGCAAGAGGGAGCACGCGCGATAACGGCAGTTAAACAGGCTGATATGCGAAACCACAGCAAATGGCATTATTAACTACTCCGATGCAGGATAAGGAGGCACGAACCTAGAAAACAAATAATTATGGATTAGCTTGAGGATGGGGAGTGTTGATTCGATTGGAGAACGAAAGGGCCAAAACGGCTGGCGCCGATGGTGGGAGGGTGCTTCTGAACGAATTCCTGACCGACGTCTTCCACTATATTCTTAAGTTCGAGGAATACACCCTAAGAGGAGAGAGCGACCTTTCTATACAGGAGATGCACCTGATAGAAAAGCTCGGCCCCGACAAGGAGCTGAGGATGAGCCAGATAGCCAACGCCCTCGGCGTCACCCTGGGGACGATGACCGTGGCTGCAGATAGGCTGGACAAGAAAGGCTATGTCGTAAGGCAGAGGCTGGATGACGACCGCAGGGTCGTAAGGCTGAAGCTCACGGAGAAGGGGAAAGAGGCCTACGAAGCCCACGCCGGATTCCATATGAAGATGGTCGAGATGGTCGTTCAGGGCCTGTCCCCCCTGGAGGAGGAGACCCTGATTACGGCCGTGAAGAACCTCAGGGATTTCTTCAAGGGGCTCGATTACAGAAAATTGAAGAAGAAGGAAGTGAAAGCCAAGTAGGGAGGAGAACCCGAAGGCGAAAAAGATGAAGAAGGTGCTCCAAGTCCTCAACGTTCTTGGTTTCCTGGCAGTAGTGACCGTAAATGCGCTGGCAGTGCTGCTTCCGATCAACAACAGGACTACAGAGCAGCTGTCGGACATGTATCCGAACCTCTTCGTGCCGGCCGGTGTGACATTCTCCGTCTGGGGCGTCATCTATGTATTGCTCTTGCTCTTTACGATCTACCAATCGTCCGACCTTATCGGGGGCAAGGCCGACAGGACTCAATTCGTAGAAAAGACAGGTTTCATATACCTTCTTACCAGTATCCTGAACATCGGTTGGATACTGGCGTGGCATTTTGAGGAAGTGCTACTCTCCGTCCTGATAATGCTGGGGCTTTTGGTATCGTTGATAGTCCTCTATCTGAGAATCGGAAGACATCCGGCGAGCTTCTCCGAGAAACTCTTTTCCAGGTACCCTGTCAGCGTGTACATGGGTTGGATATCGGTGGCTACGATAGCGAACATCACGGCGTACCTTGTCGACGCAAAATGGGACGGCTTCGGTATCTCGCAGGAGATATGGACGTACATAATGATGGGAGCAGCCGCGGCGCTGGCGATATTGATGAGGTATCTCAGGAACGACATTGCCTATTGCCTGGTAATCATATGGGCCCTTGCCGGCATAGCCATAAAGAGGTTCGGCTCGGAACCGTCTTATGCAGGCATAGCGTACACGGCGATCGCCATGGCGGCAGCAGTGGCGGTTTCGTTCCTGTTCAAGCCGCGCGATCAGGCCAGATAGGGCCGCGCAGCTGCTAAGAGGTCAAGAAGCCCGGCATAGAGACCGGGCTTTCGTCAATCCTTCACCGCAACCACCATAATCTCGTACTCGTCCGGATCCGGCTTCCTCCTGCCCCACATGCCCGCCGTCCCGCCCCATATCGCGGATACGGTGAAACCGCACATCCTAAGCATGAGCCGCATCTCGGAGCCGGTGAACGACTTCTCTCCCACGAGTGTCGAGCCGAGCTCCGGTTCTACGTCCTCGTACAGCTCCGACAAAGGGTGCCATTCCACTACGTCGACAGGGTCGAACCTGCCGGACGAGATCTCCTCGGCTCCGTAGCGCCTGATAAACCTTGCGGCATTGAGGACGGTCGTGACGAAGATGCCTCCTTTCCTGAGGCAGGCGCCCACATTCCCTATGACGGCCAAGGGCTGGCCCACGGGATCGTCGCCGGTGCCTATCAGCCCCATCGAGCCTTCGCAAAGACAAATGGCCGCGTCGAAACTACCCGCAAGCCCCAGGTCCAGAGGGTACGTCCCCGTCGCGTCGGCCTGCAGGAACCTCGTTTCCAACCCGAGCTCGGAAGCCTTCTTCCTTGCCGCGCCAAGCATGCCTTCCGAAAGGTCGATGCCCGTCACGCGATAGCCCATCGAAGACAAAGCCACGCTGTGCCTTCCGGTGCCGCAACCAACGTCCAGGACGTCGGGGTACGAGTCCGGCGGTATTATACCGGACAGGAAGGCGCACTCCTTGGACGTGTTCTTGGTGAACGCATTCTCGTCATATACCTTGCAGTGCGAATCGAAAAAGCGCTGCCATGCTGTCTTCTCCACGTTATCCCTCCCAAGATGCCATAGACGGGGCAGGTGATGGTGCTTTACCGTACAATCTATTATAAATGAGTAGGGGGCGTCTGCGGATGCATCGTCTGGAGCTCAAGTACATAGGACACAGCGGGTTCCTCTGTGACACGGGGAAGCGCTTCCTTCTGTTCGACCTATTCGAGGACAAACACGGTCTTCTCGACGGCGGCCTGCCCCACGAAGGGGATGGGGCGGTGTTCGTCTCACACTCCCACAGGGACCATTTCAATCCAGGGGTGTTCGGGCTCGGCGTGCCCGGCAGGACCACCTACGTGGTCGATTCCGGCGTCGACGCACCCGGATCGTCTTGCGAGACAAGGAAAGTATCCCCGGGGCAGGCGTTGGATGCCGGCCCGGTACGCATAAAAGTATTCGGTTCCACGGACGAAGGCTCGTCATTCCTCGTCGAGACGGACGGGTGGTCCGTCTTCCATTCGGGAGACCTTAACGATTGGTACTGGAAGGAAGAATCGACCCGCGAGGAACTGCTCCGCGACGAGGACCTCTACATGAAGGAACTCGGCCGCATCCGGGCAAACAGTATAGACGTAGCCTTCGTCCCTGTGGACCTCAGGCTGGGCGCATATGCCGCAAGAGGGGCGCGGCATTTCGCCAAGACGGTGCGCCCCGGCTGCATAGTCCCGATGCACATGAACGGGCGGCTGGATCCGCACCTGTTCGAAGAGGCGCTGCGTTTTGAAGGGTCTTGCAGCATCCCGCTGATAATGGAAGAAGGCGGCCGGACAGAGCTTAGGAAGGAATAGGCACGACATCGGCTCCGATTGATGCCGTATACGGAGGTGTCCCATGAAATTCAGGCTCGCGCATACGAACATAAACGTTGCCGACCTCGAAAGGTCGGTCGTGTTCTACGGCAAGGCCCTCGGCCTAGCCGAGGTCAGGAGGAAGCAGGCGGCGGACGGCTCATTTACGATAGTCTTCCTGAATGACGGACAGGGCGAATACATGCTCGAACTGACATGGCTCAAGGACAAGGAGGGAGGCTACGACCTCGGCGACAACGAAGGCCACATAGCCTTCGTAACCGACGACTACGAGGCCGCACACAGGCTCCACTCCGAAATGGGCTGCATATGCTATGAGAACAAGGCCATGGGCCTCTACTTCATAGAGGACCCCGACGGCTATTGGCTCGAAATACTGCCTGCCAAGAGATGAGCTGCAATCCGGCCGCTAAAGAGGCGGGCGGATCCTGGACGGGAGGGCAGATGCGCCAAATAGCGCATCGCTTCCGGCATCCGCACAAACCGGGACAGCAGTACCGGAGGTGACGGGCGCAAGGCCTTCGCCGTTTGGATAAGTAATGCTAAAATGCCCTGGATTGATGATATAATTATTTGGTATTTATGGTGGAGGTGCTAGCGTGGAATACGAGGACAAGGACAACAGGCCCGATGTCCTGAAGGACACCGAGGGCGAAGTCATAGAAGAGCCGGCCAAGGCGGAGGAAGAAGTACTTCCGGAAGGGGTTGAGCCACAGGAAGGCGTCCCGTCCGAACCCGTGGAAGCACCGGCGGAGACTGCGGCAGAGGAGGCCCCGACGGCGGAAGAAGCCCCGGCCGCAAGCCAGAGGAGAGGGAAGGCTTTCTTGGGAGTCGTGGTGGAATATCTCCAGGCTATAGTGATGGCGTTCCTGATAGCCATAGTCATAATGGCGTTCATAGGGCGCTCCTATATGGTCGAGGGGGCCTCGATGGAAAACACGCTCTTCAACAGCGAGAGGGTCCTTGTGGAGAAGGTAAGCTACTACTTCGCCAAACCTGATCGCGGGGACATAGTGGTGTTGATGAACCCCAGGCAGGAGAAGTACGGCAACTGGTTCCTGGACACCTTCGGTTTCGTAAAGGACATCTTCGTATCCGACATGTCCACCAGGCCCTATATTAAACGAGTCGTCGGCAAGGCGGGGGACAAGGTGGAGATCAAGGGCGGTAGGACCTACCTCAATGACGAGCTGCTCGAAGAACCGTACGTCAGCGAGGACATTTGGTGGGACTACGGTCCTTATTACGTGCCCGAAGGATATGTGTTCGTGATGGGCGACAACCGCAACCACAGCGACGACAGCAGGAGCTCGGTCGGGTTCTTGAAGATAGATAGGATACTGGGCAAGGCCGTGGCCAGGTTCTGGCCCCTGAACAAGATCAGCGTCTTCACGCGGCCAGACATATTCAAGGCGATGTAGGCAAGAGGAGCCCTTCAGCCGGCCCGCGACGATACGGGCCGGTTTTTTCATAGCCGGGGAGATGCATGATAGAATATCCGGTAGTAAGGAGTGGTCTTATGGATTGCGCGAAAGTCGAGTCGTTCATAGTCGGATGGTTGAGACAGATGGTGGCCTCTGCGCATTCGGACGGCCTCTTGTTCGGCCTTTCCGGCGGCATAGATTCGGCGGTGGTCGCGGCGCTGTGCAAGAAGGCCGTGGGAGATTCCGCCCTGGCCTTGATAATGCCGTGCGAATCCCATCCTATCGATTTCGAGCACGCCGTCCTCACCGCAGAGGCGTTCGACGTGAAGAGGCATTTCGTCGAGCTTACGGGAACGTACAGGACCATGGTGGCCGAGATGACAAGGTCGGGCATGAAAGACCCGCCCAGGATGGCCTCGGCTAACCTGAAACCAAGGCTCAGGATGGCGGCCCTGTACTTCTTCGCGAACGGCATGAACTACATGGTCACCGGCACGGGCAACAGGAGCGAATGGTATGTGGGCTACAGCACCAAGTTCGGCGACGGCGGAGTCGACGTACAGCCGATAATCGGCCTCCTCAAATCGGAGGTCGTGGAGCTGGCGGGACATCTCGGCGTGCCGAGGGAGATAATCGAAAAACCGCCCACCGCAGGCTTGTGGCAGGGCCAGACGGACGAGGCGGAGATGGGATTCACCTACGAGCAGCTGGACCGCTACATATCAACGAGGCAGGCCGAACCCGCCGTCAAGGAGCGGATAGACAGGATGCACAGGGCATCCAGACACAAGTACATGCTGCCGCCGACGCCGTTTTCGCCGGAGACCGGACTGCCCGGGGTGATTCCGGAGGGGGACTAAATGCCCCGCGGCGCGTGGGGCAAGTTCATATCGCGTTTCAGCGTTTATGACCTCGTGGTCATAGGATTGATAGCAACATTGGGCATAGCGGCAAAGAACGTCGTAGGCCCCCTGGCGCACCTCGTGACAGTACCTCTGGGCATACCGGGAGGCGCGCTTGCAGGGGGCTTCTACATGCTGTGGCTCGTCCTCGCGAGGGCGTACACGGGAAAGAGGGGCTCGCCTTCGCTGGCCGCCTTGGTACAGGCGATAATAGTGCTGGCTACGGGGTCCTTCGGCTCCCACGGGGCGGTAACGCTGGCTACGTACACGCTGCCCGGCCTGGCTTGTGACGCGGTCATGCTCCTTTACAGGAAAGACGGGGAAGGAAAGCTGCTGTGGTGCTCCCTCGGCGGGATGGCGGCGAATGTCACAGGCTCGGTGGCGGCGAACGCGGCGTTCTTCAGGCTTCCGGCGCTGGCGCTGGCCCTGATGGCGACGACGGCCGCCTTTTCCGGGGCGGCGGGAGGGGCAATAGCATGCGGTGTCGCAGACAAGCTCAGCAAGCTTACGGGAAGATGACGGGAGGTGCCCGATGAAGGCCAAGGACAAGGTTGCCCTAGGAGCCATCGTATTTCTGGGACTTGCGATGGCAGTGCTCGGCGCGGTTAACTCATGCGCGGTGGGGCAGAAGGTGGAAGGGGCTCTGGAAGTGGCCGTCAACGGCGAGATCATAGGCACTCTTACCGCCGAGGAGCTCTCCGCGATGAAAACGACGAGCTTCAAGGCGGTAATAAGGAGTTCCAGCGAGGGCACGAGCGAGGCGCAGTTCACCGGCGTGCCGGTCCTGGATATCGTATACAGCGTATATCCCGCCGCAAAGGAAGGCTACAAGGCGATAATCGTAAAGGCGGAGGACGGCTACCAGACCGTCTTAAGCAAGGAGGAGGCCGAACAGGAGGACAACGCCTACATCTGCTTCCTCATGAACGGCGCTCCGATCAAGCCGAAGGCGAAGAAGGGACAAGGACCCTTGAGGCTGATAATAAGGAAGGACGAGTTCGGGCAGCGCTGGGTCAAGTACGTCAACAGGATAGAGGTAAGGAAATGAGCGTGCTGGTACTGTCCGGCATCAAGTTCAGCTATCCGGGATCGAAAAGGCAGGTCCTTGATGGCGTCGACCTCTGTATCGAGCCGGGCGAGGCGGTCATGGTGTCGGGCCCCTCCGGAGGGGGGAAGACCACGCTGTGCCTGGTGGCTGCGACGATAATACCTACGAGGGTGTCGGGGGACTTCTCGGGCATGGCCGAACTCATGGGCCAGGGCACGAGAAAGCTCGGCCCTTCCGGGGCCTCGGAGTGCATAGGGTATGTGATGCAGGAGCCGGAGTTTGCGATGATCATGCCGACGGTTGAGGATGAGATCGCCTTCGGGCTTGAGAACAGGGGATTGGAGCCTGCCGAGGTGGCAGGGGCCGTAAGTGGGGTGATTGACCGCCTCGGGATGGGCGAATTAGCAGGCAGGGATCCCAGGAGGTTATCGGCCGGCGAGTTACGGCTCGTAGCCATAGCGTCGGCCATCGTTCACAAGCCGCGGCTTGTGATCCTGGACGAGGCGCTCTCGGGGCTCGACGACGACAAGCGGGCCCTTGTGCTTGCCGAGCTGAGCCTTATGAAGCAGGGGGGCGCCGCTTTTCTGATCGCCGAACATGCCGGCACCGGAAGGCAGGTCCCGCCGTGGTTGGACAGGAGATGTCTCCTTCAGGGCGGAAGGCTTGCGCAGGAGGTGTGCGCATGAAGGCCGTATCGTTCGAATCGGTGTGCTTCTCCTATCCGGCAAGCCTAAGGGATAAGCCCTCAAAACGGGTGTTCGATGGGCTTGCGCTTACACTTGAGCCCGGGAGGGTGTATGTAATGTCGGGCCCGAACGGATGCGGCAAGAGCACGTTCGCCAGGCTCATGTCGGGCATATTAAGGCCCGACTCGGGAAGGATCATGATCGGCGGAAACGATTCCGCGTGGATGGGTCTTCCGGATATCGGCAAGCATATCGGCTTGGTCATGCAGAACCCGTCGAGGCAGCTGATCATGCAAAAGCCCGTCGACGAGATCGCCTTCGGCCTGATACACAGAGGTATGCAGAAAGAAGCCGCGATGAATGTAGCAAAGGCGGCCCTTAGGGACTACGGCCTTGCACAGACCGCGGATACGCCGGCACAGAAGCTTTCGAAGGGCGAGCAGGTGAGGCTCGCCATGGCTTCGCTTGCCGTCTTGGAGCCGGACTGGCTTGTGCTGGACGAATCATTGTCAAGCCTGGACGGGGCCTCCAGAGGCAGGGTGCTGGAGAAGGTTGCCAGGCTGGTGAGGCACGGAGGCGGCGCCCTCATCGTATCGCACTCGAAGGATTTGGCCTACGAACTAGGTGCCGTTAGGATCCTGATGGAAAAAGGAGGGGTTGGCGTTGTGGTCTGATGCGGACCCCAGGTCGAAGATGTTCGCGGCTCTGTGCCTTACGTCGATGGCCGTCCTTGTCAGGCAGCCGGTGGCGGCTTTGCTGCTGTCGGCTTTGACCGCATTGTCGCTTATCGCCTTCGGAATAGGTCCGAAAGGCCCCCTCAACGCCCTCAGGAGGCTGGCCCCTGCGATCCTGGCGGTCGCCCTGCTGCAGATACTCCTTGTAAGGAGCGGATGCACTGTACTGTCCGTACTCGGCATCAGGATGATCACGACAGGAGGCCTCAACGCGGCGGCATTCATGGCCGTAAGGGTCGGGATCATAGCCGCTTGCGGATTCATATTGTCCAGTATCGGCTTCGCCGACTTCCTGTTGGCGATGAAATCGATGAGGGTGCCATATGAGATAGCTTTCATGGCGGCCATGGGCGCCAAGTTCCTCCCCCTTCTGGCGGAAGAGATGTCGGACAGCCTTACGTCGGCCGAGCTCAGAGGGGCAGATATAAAACGGATGGGCATGATCCGAAGGCTTAGGCTCTACTCCGAGGTGCTGACTCCGGCCACCTTCACGGCACTGTCCAGGGCTGAGGGCATCTCCTGGGCGCTTGAGCTGAGGGGGTTCAACCCCGGAGCGAGAAGGACGTACTGGAGGAGGCTTGAGATGAGGATGTCCGACTGGATGATCATCCCTTTGGGGATCCTCGCGCTTTCAGTTTTTCTGCTCACCAATTTCTGATTGAGGAGGATTCATGAAAGTCTTCGCCGTTTCAGGATTGCACGGCACCGGAAAGACCACGGTAGTGGAACACCTGGTGAGGGAGCTGGTCCGAAGGGGCCTTAAGGTCGCCACCGTGAAGGACATCCACTACGAGGGGTTCACCATGGACAAGGAAGGCACGAACACCTGGAGGCACAGGGCCGCGGGAGCTTGCACGGTAGCCGCGAGGGGCCTTCGGGAGACGGACTTCGTATACGGCTTCAGGATGCCGATGGAAGAGGTCGTATCCAGGATAGAAGCCGACGTGGTCGTAATCGAGGGCGCGCACGACGAGCCGTATCCTAGGATAACCTGCGCGACGATGCCCGAGGAGGCCGACATGAGGAAAGACTCCTTCACGTTCGCGTTCTCGGGGAGGCTGTCCGATACGACCGACGAGCATGACGGCCTTAAGGTGTACGATTGCGAGGCGGAGGCGGCAGGCCTTGCGGACCTTGCGCTTGAGAAGGCGCTGGATGTAGAACCTGCGGTAAGGGAAAGATGACGGGCCCGAGGCCGGCCGAGGCCAGAAGGAAGGCGCTCGCGGGATCGGCGGCCAAGGACTGCGCCGCAGCGGTACGCGAGGATATCGACGTCGAGGCCGCACTGGGCCGCATACCGGGCTTCATACGTCTAGACAAGCTGGAATCGAGCAAGGGGCGATGCTACAGGCTCGACCTGTCCGGTGTCGGACCCCTGTTCGTAAAGGTATTCGAGGATGAGGGCAAAGCCGCGAACGAAGCGTCCGTATCGTCGAGGCTCGCCGGTTCGGGCATCAGCTGCCCCGCGCCGTTTGCCGTCGAAGGCCCGGTGCTGGTCAGGGCCTACCTGGACGCTTCCACCGCTACCGAGGAGCTGGAGGCCGCCCTGAAATGGGGGGACGTATCCTCCGCCGCGAGGTTGTGCGCGAAAGTGGCCGGACTGCTGGCCGATGTGCATGCGCTCGATTCGGAATCGGGGCGCGGGATCGTCGTGAACGACCTCAACCTCAGGAATTTCCTGGTGGCCCCGAATTGCGGACTGTCCATCATAGACCTTGCGGAAGCGGGTTTCGGCGAACAGGCGAAGGACCTCGGGGCGCTCGCGGTCCACATCCTCACCCACAAGCCGGAATTCACCGACGTCTCGACGATGATGGCGGACGATGCGCTGTATTCATATTTCGAAAGGGCAGGAACGTTATGGGACGCCTCGAATATCCTGTGGGGATTCGGCGAAGCGCTCAAAGACGCGTCCGCAAGGAGGAAAAGGCCCGAACTGCCCGAGCTCGCGGCAGGGTATATGTCGCATCTTAGGACACGGACGGAAGCCATGAGAAGGAGGGCGCACCATGGAGCTCAAGACTAGGACACTGACGATAGTGGCGCTTTTTACGGCGCTTATGATAGCGGGAGCGTACATATCCATACCAATCGCCGACCTGGTGCCGCTGACGTTCCAGCCCTTCATAAGCATACTGGCGGGGTCAATAATAGGCCCTAAGCTGGGTTTCCTGTCCGTCTTCTCGTATGTTGCGATAGGGCTTGCCGGAGTCCCCGTCTTCGCGGGTTTCACCGGCGGTTTCGCGAAGCTCATATCCCCTTCCTTCGGTTTCATACTCGGCTTCCTTGCGGCGGCCCTGGTGACCGGGATTGTCACCGGAAAGGAGAAACCGACTTTCGTAAGGGTGCTCGCGGCAGACATGGCGGGCATCCTCTCGATATACGTCATCGGGGTGCCCTACATGCACTTCATACTGAGGACCGTGTCGGGCAAGGAATGGTCTTTCCTGACCACGGCAGTAAGCATGGTCCCCTTCCTGGGGAAGGACCTTGTGCTGGCCGTCGTAGCATCGATGGTGGCTGTGAGGCTGATACCGGTGGCGAGGAAAGCGACCAGGATATGAGCGAGTGGGCTCCCTAGTGGAAACCCGTCCATGACCCAAGGGATTACAATCCCAGGGCCTGTCTCATCTTCAGGAAGAACTCCGTATTATCGTACCATCCCGAAAAGGCCGCCCCTCCGGGACCTTCGGCGGTGACGAGGACGATCGAGGCGGTATGCGAGCCGCTACCCCATGAGACATTGGACTCGTATGACACAAGGCGTCCGATCTCCCTTGCGGGATCGGCCGATATGCGCACCCTCGCAGCGTCCTCGTCGTCTAGGTCGTAATCTGCGTACTTCTTCATTATCTCCTTCAGCCTCTTCCAATCTGACGCCGCCTCCGAGGCCATCTTTCCGGCGCTTGCGCGCACTTTTAACAGCTTCGAAACGTTTACGTTGAGGCCGTTGCCCGCTCCTAGGGAAAGGCCGCCCGTCTCATGGTCCGCCGCCACCACGACCAACGTATCGCCGTCCTTCCCGGCGAAAGAAAGGCACGCCTTCACGGCCTCGTCAGCAGCGAGCATGCCCCTGACCACGCCGGCGGCGTCGTTGTCGTGCGACGAGCCGTCCAGCGAACCCGTCTCCACGAGCAGCATGAAGGGCCGCCCGTCCGCCGCGAGCATCCCGAGCGCGGCTTCGACCATGTCCTTTAACCCGTAAGGACTGGTGCCAGAATCGATCTCCTTGGGCATTGCGCCTTCGGCTAGCAGGCATATTGCGGGAAGCGCCCCCCGCGAGAGCGCATCGAGGTCGAAATACGCGTTGAAGGAGGGCTTTTCCCTAGACGGCGCCGTCGCCTCCTTGAGCAGGGGCCCGATGTACCCGCCCCCGCCGCCCGCCGCCAATGTGACGGACGATGCCACCAGCTGTTTAGAAATGTTCCTGTACTCGGAGCGCATGAGGACGTTTGCGTACATTGCCGCCGAGGTGGCGTCGTAAAGGGCCGACGTAGTCACTATGCCGGTGGACATGCCGGCTTTACTTGCCAGCGACATGATGCTCTCCGACTTGTCCAGAGCATAGTCGTATCCGATCACCGTATTATAGGTCTTGCGCCCGGTGAACATGGCGGTCGCCGCCGCGGCGGAATCCGTGATGTCGAGTCCGTAGCTCGAAGTCTCCATGCACCCCAGATAGGGCATGCGGTTCATCGAAAGCCCGCCCTTCGACGCCAGCTCGCCCAGCTGCCTGTGTGCCGGTCCCATGCCGTCTACAAGCACGACCACCAGGTTTCTCGCCGTCTCGGTCCCGCTAAGGGCCCAGAGGCTCATCATAAGGACGAGAACCACGGCCAGAGAAGACCTTAAAGCCCATCTACGCATGTAATGCCTCCTTTTGCTGATATGTCAATTCTACACCAGGACCGGCGTGCTATAATCCATTCGTGAAGCGAAGGGAGGATAATCATGGCGAAGAAGGCGCTCCGTTTACTGAAGGTCCTGTCATTGCTGCTCGTAATCGCGATATCGTTTTCGGCGGCCGCAACGCAGGCTCCTTCCTACCATGACGTAAGGCCCGGATACGGCGTCACCCGTACGGGATGGCTATCGGATTACTGCCAGGCGCTCAAGGGCACCAGCGGCGATACGATGGTTTATTACCTCGAAAGCGGCGAGCCCGGCATGGACGTGATGGTCCTCGGTGGCACCCACGCAAACGAGATCTCGGGCATACTGGCCTCGACGTTGCTGGTCGAGCTGGCCGAAGTGAAGGCCGGAAGGCTCATAGTCATCCCGCATGCGAACAACAGCGCAGCGATGGCGCCTGATTCCAGGGGCGGGCTGTTCCTGGAGCAGGTGAGGATCGCCGCCAGTTCATCGGACAGGATATTCAAGTACGGCGACAGGTACACGATGGAGGCTGACCAGCCGGAATACAAGGCGGACCCGCTGGGGGCGGAGTCCAGGAACCTCAACCGGGTGTATCCCGGCAGTCCGGACGGGACCCTCACACAGAAGATAGCCTACGGCATAACGTCCCTCATAGAGAAGGAAGGCATCGATACCGCGATTGACCTGCACGAAGCCAACCCGAAGAGCACCTTGTGCTGGAATATCATCTCGCCGGACGCCACTTTGGACATCGCGGTGCTCACGGCTTTCGAGCTAGAGGAAAGAGGCATAAGGATGATACCGGATAGGAGCGGTCCCGGCTTCGCCGGCTACAGCCACTGGGAATGGAGCAGGAAGGGCGCCACCTCGTTCCTTATAGAGACCGTGAATCCCGGCATGGAATCGGGCATGAAGGCCGATCCCGTGGTTAGCGACGAATACCCCATAGAGAAGAGGGTCGGCATACACCTGGAGACGATACTCACCCTCATCAAGTACAGGTCGGAGCTTAAAGGCGGCGAGTTCATCATAGAAGGCGTCCCCGGCTACAAGGACCTCACGGAGAAAGGCATCTCGAAGTACTTGAGATAAGGACTGCCTGACGATGAAAAGGCCGCGGCCTCCTTGATGGAAGCCGCGGCCTTTGACTGCTTAAAGGATCAATAGATCTTGTCCAGCCTGCGGATGACCCTGTCGGCGAAACCGAAGGCTCTTTCCAATATCCTCTCGTCCATCTTGTCGAACGTATCCGACGGCATGTGCCAGTGCGGAGCGGATCCGTCCCTTTCAAGGCCTATGAGGGTTATGGCGGGCACCTTGGCTATCATGGAATCGCTCGCTTCAGTGCATCCGCCTGTCAGCACGACGGGATAGGCCCCTATATCGGAGGCGCCTGCTACGTGCTCCACCTGCTCGAGGAGCCTCCCGTCCGGTTTCAGCGGCAGGAGCAGCCCCTCCTTGACTATGTACGACGGGCCGGCGCACCCTAGCATCTCGAAGTTTATAGTGACGGGGTTCACGAATTCGCTCCTGTGGGCCTTGAAGAAGCTTGCGGCCCCCTCATGGAGGGATTCCTCGCTGCCCGTGCAGACCAGCCAGACCCTTGTGCTTACGAGGGGATTCGCGATGAGTTCCTCTGCGAACGTGAGCACCAAGCCGGTGCCGGTGGCGTTGTCGTTGGCGCCGGCGGTGTAAGGGGTCGTGTCGGCCTCGACAGTGATCGCTATGAGCGAGAAGGCCCCTATCAGGCTGATGAAGGATATGTCCCAGGCCAGGTCATGGATGCCGGGCCAGATCAGCGAGGATCCGAACATGAGGGTCTGGAGGACCAGAAGCCACATGGCGACGTTGGACCAGACCGCGTATATCTTCCTCCATTTCCTGGAAGAGAAGATGATCGGCGTCCTCTGGGTGTCCATGTGGCCCATAAGGATGATGTCCCGCTTGTGCTCGCCCGTCGGCTTCGTCTTCGCGAACACGTTGCGGCTGGGGTTCTTCGGTCCCACGAGCCTTAGCAAGTTGGGCCTCAGGAGCAGCTCCTGGACCTCCGATATCAAAGCCGCCAGGGAAAGGACGAACGCCGCGGCGGGCAGCCCTGGGAAGATGGCGTAGGCGAACGCGAAAGCGGCGGCCGCGACCAGATGGGGACGGAACACCGAGGACCTGCTGATGAACCGGTCTATTTCCGGCTCGTATCCCATCCTCCTGAACTGGGCCTCGCAATATTCCGCGGCCTTCTGCTCGTCCGCGGTACCGCTGCCCCTTGGCCCTATCGCCACCGATAGCTGCTCTATATGGGCCAACCATGTCTTTACCTTTGGGTCCATGCCGGATCCTCCTTTGAGGCTTAGCGTCTCACCCGGTGACGCGAAATGGGTACGTTAAAGGAAAAAGCGCGCACATTAATGGCGAACATGAGGAACGGTGATTCGTAAAGCCGCACGGTCATTTCATGATGCATCGGGATTTACGGCGAAGCCGACGATGTCGGTCCTTACGTGCTGGATCCTTTGTCCGTACCCGTCTTGCGATCCGTCTCGGACGCCTATGCGGCCAAGGCCTTCCGGATCGGAATCGCGGTGAGCCGTAAGGACGGGCAGGCTCCCTCGGTGCGCATCCAATGCGTGCTTCGACCGGCACTGTGTTCCTTCTTCACCGTTTGGGCAAAAGCCTGCCTGTGATTAACAAAATCAGGCAATCATCTCTAATATTAGTAGGGGACCTGGCGCCGAGGGCGGAGGCATGTACGGCTCCTGTTCCATTTGATGAGTCGATATGCTATAGTTGACACAATTGCCGAGCCGTAGCCGGCGTAGCCATCGTACTTTTTTACGGTCAATCATACCATGAAGGTATTGCCTTTCGGATGTAAGGCGCCTTCATGGTTTTTTTATGGAGGAATCGACATGCAGACTAGGAGAATCGTACTTGCCGCAATGTTCCTCGCGCTGGGCGTTCTGCTTCCGTTTTTAACGGGACAGATACCCGGGATCGGAAGCAGGTTGCTGCCGATGCACTTGCCGGTCCTAATCTGCGGGTTTGCCTGCGGTTGGAAGTACGGGCTGGCGGTAGGTTTCATCGTGCCCATCTTCAGGAGCTTAATGTTCGGCATGCCGCCGTTCCCGACCACGGCGGTACCTATGGCGTTCGAGCTAGCCACGTACGGGATGATGACGGGCATGCTCCATCAGCTGCTCCCCAAGAAACCGGCATCGATATACGTAGCGCTGCTTTCTTCTATGGTGTTGGGAAGGCTGGTCTGGGGCGCGGTAAGGTTTGCGATGCTCCTGGCAGGCACGAAGTTCTCATGGGAGCTTTTCGTTTCTGGGGCATTCGTCAACGCACTGCCCGGGATAGTGCTTCAGCTGGCCCTCGTGCCGATCATAGTGATAGCCCTGCAGAAGGCCGGACTTATCTCCTGCGAAAGGAGATAGGCGCGGCTACCCGAAGGAGCCGCCGTAGAACACCACCCGCGTTCGGCGGCTTCTCTCATAAGATTACCAGATAGGTGCGCACGGACCTGGCACTGACGGGCCCGTACGACTGTCAGCTTGACCGTCCGGGCTATCGCGCGATCTTCTGCAGCTCTGCCACCGCAAGCTTCACCGACTCGGCCAGGGAGCAGTCCCTTGCGCCTACGACCACGGTCGAGCACTTGTTAAGGGGCAGCAGGATCTTAAGGCCCCTGCTCTGGGACACGGCGCCCGACATGCGCGGGGTGATCTCCCCGAGCAGCGAATTTGCGATGATTATCCCGATAGGCCCTATTATCACGTCAGCGTCGCCGCTGTTGACCACTATAGGATTCTCTCCGGTCGCCCCGGCGTCTGCCCCCGCTTTCATCATCGCCGATGTCGCTATGCTGTTGGTGCCTATCGCTATGACCTTAAGCTCGGGAAGGTCCTTCTTGATCTGCTCTATTACGAGCCTTCCTATCTTTCCGCCCTGTCCGTCTATCACGATGATCTTCATGCTTCCACCCTCCGGTCCCGAAACTGTGTATGCGGCCTACCAATCTAGAGTATACGGTCCGACGGTAGAATGTCCAAATGGGGTGCGGGTCCGCCCCGGCCTGCGCGAGCGCGCGGCGCTACACATAGGGCCTGTAAATCCCCTATGTTTCATATCGCGGTTGTGCTAAGGCGGGCGAGCGGGGTATCATCTTGTTATAAGACTGCGCTCCGAGCCGGGGGGCCTAACGCTTGGGCCATGGATCCTCGGCCGTCAGGGCCGCGGCGGAAACGCTGCGACCTCCCTTTTGGAAAGGATGCGGCAGGTTTCGTTTTGCCGCGCCGTGACCTTCCGAAGGGCACGGCGCCATTTTTATACGGAGGTTTCCGGATGCGCATCGCGAAAGGGAAGAGATTCCTAGCTGTCCTTGCTATACTGATTTCGGTGTCGGCGGTCGCGCTCCGAGCCGCCGCCGCGCCCGACAGAATCACAGTAAGGCTGACCGACAGGATGGGCACGTCCCAGACGGTGGACGTACTGTCGCTTCCGCAGCTGAGATACGAGGCTTCCTACAGGCGCTCATCGGGAACGATCGTAGGGCCGTTCACATACGAGGGCCCCTCGCTCCTTTCGGTGCTGGCGCTGATGGGAGGCATAAACGAGGACGACGCCGTGCAGCTCATCTCGGATGACGGCTATCGCATGAGCCTGACCTATGAGCAGGTACAAGGAGAGGTGACCGTCTATGACGGCGCCGGCGAGGCGCTCGATGACTTCGAGAGGCCGATGATGATGCTCGCCGTCTCATCCGACAACCCCGCGTTCGCAAAGGACAGCATAAGGGCCATCTACGCAGGTCCGAAAGCCCCCCTTACCGACGGTCATACGTGGGTCAAGGGCGTGGTCGAGATAAAGGTCATACCTATGGTGAAGGAATGGGTGCTGAAGCTGACCGGCGCCGCGGAGGCGAGGATGGACAGGTCGACGTTCGAAAGCCTCGCCACCTGCCCCATGTCCCCGCACCCCGGCGCCGATTGGAAGATAGGGGATGCTACCTACGCCGGAGTCCCTCTCTGGGCCCTTGCCTCGGTGGTGGACAACATCGAGCCTGCGGATTCCCATTATACGTTCGACAAGGCCCTCGCCCGCGCAGGCTACACCGTCAGGGTAATATCCGCCGACGGCACCTTCGTGGATCTCGCATCGAAGGACCTTATATACGAATCGGGCATATTCATAGCTTTTACCAGGAACGGGGCCCTTTTGGACGAAGCGGAGGGCCCGCTGATGCTCACCGGGGCGAAATCCCCGAGGATACTGGAAAATGTAGTGGCGATAGAGCTGATAGGCTTGTAACAAGACTGGAGGTCCATGTTAATGGCAGTCTTCAAGGCGGCGGCTTTCACTGCGATCCTGGCGCTCATAATGACGGCGTCCAGGGCGCTCGCGGACGGTTTCTCCGTGATAGCGAGGCACATGTCGGCAATAGACGGCATATTGAGATCGATGGGAGGTTCGTGAGATGGCAAGGAGAAGGACCGCATCATTCCTGGTTGCGATCGTCCTGTTGCTGGTAGCGACGGTCACGCTCGCAGGCGGCCTGCCCTTAAGGCTGGTCAAGGGCGATGCGACGGCGGTGGTCGAGCTCGACAGGAAAGTCCTGACAGAAGGCACGGCCTACTACAAGAACTCCAAAGGGGTAGTCTCCGGTCCCTTCAAGATAAAGGGAGTAAGGCTGATTGACCTTGTCGATTCCATAGGAGGCATGGAAGCAACGGACAAGCTGCTTGTGGTATCTTCCGACGGCTACGTTACGGAGCTCGATTACGCACAAGCATGCGGCGATATGGCCGCGACGAGGCCGGACGGCTCTCCCGTGGAGGGCAGGCCCGTACTCGTGCCCGTCCTCGTCACATGGTCGGATCCTGGAATGGAGAAGGACCTCCCGAGGCTGGGCTTCCTGTCCTCCGTCGAGGGCGGCCTGATGACCGAGAGCAAATACTGGGCAAGGAGCGTCGTTGAGATAAGGATAGTCCCCGCGGGCAAATGAGAAGATTGGGGAAATAATGGCAGCGGAAGGGGCGCTCTGTGCGTCCCTTCCGTTACATACCGGGGCCATAAAGGATATAATCATATTGAGCACATCATTACGCCCCACCGGTTTCGCCGCTTCACGCCGGCGGAGGCAACGGAGGTACCCTGATGGCGGATGCCCTCCGCATATCGATAATACAGACCGCAGCGTACGACATGCTCAGTCCGCACCATGCGGACAATGAGATGTTCTACATGCTGGAGATGGAGAAGGATTACGCGCCCGATGTGATCCTGCTGCCGGAATGCGTCTGGCCCGGTTATTTCCTCTACGGCTGGGACTACTCCATGCAGGAGAAGTCCGACGACATCAAGGCACGGCTCGCCCAGGCGGCCCGCAGGATGGGCTGTTTCATAGTCGCAGGGCTTCCCGAACCCGACAAGAGCGGCCCGACGGCCCAGGCGCTTCCATTCAGCGAAGGTTGGATGCAACCGGTCGCAAGCCCCCTCTTCAACTCTGCATTCGCATGGAACAGATACGGCAAGCTCGTTGCCACCGGAAGGAAGACGAACCTATGGCACTTCGACTCGAAATGGTTCGGCAAGGGCGACGGGCCGGCATCCTTCAGGACAAAGTGGGGCAGGATGGGGCTTATGATCTGCGCGGACGCAAGGGTGCCGGGCATAGTGGAGAAGCTCGCGGAAGAAGGCGCAAGGCTCATACTCAACTGCACGAACTGGGTCACCACGGGACCCGACAGGTCGAAGCTCACGAACCCGCAGGCCGATTTCCTGATCAGGGTCAGGGCGATAGAGAACAATGTCTGGATCGCATCGTCGAACAAGGTAGGACTCGAAGACGGCCTCATAGCGTTCTGCGGAGGCTCCCAGCTGGTGAGCCCGGAAGGCGAGGTCATAAAGAGGGCGTCTTCTGACAGGGTGGAGACGATCAGGGTGGAGGTCCCCCTGGACGGCCAGGGGAGGATAGAGCTCCCAGAGCCCAGGGTTGAGAAGCTGAAGAACCCCGCCTACTACGAAACGGTCCCGATAAGCATCCCGAGGGAAGGGCAAGACGGCCACGAGGCGCCTTCCGAAGGGGCGAAGCCTAGGATACAAGGCTATGCGGGCGGGGCCTCACATCCTTACATGGCGGTGGTGCAGCAGTCTCCCGAATCCGCGGGGCAGCCGGGGACGGGCCTAGTCGCGAGGGCTGCCGTCAGGAGGCTGGCGGCAAAGATCGACGCAATAGGCGCGGACATCGTGGTGTTCTCCGGGACGTTCGACGCGATGGGAGGGCTCGACCCCCAGGCGGGGGCGCTTCTTGAGGAGCCCGGGATAAGGAAGAGGATACTTGTGATACCGCGCGGCAGGTGCGAGAAGTGCGGAAATCCCATAGGGGGCGCCGATGTGGTATTCGACGGAAGGTCGCTCCAGCAGTACGGAGCGCTGACCGAACGGGAGGCGACGAGGGGGTGTCCCAACTGCGGGCACGGGGATTCGGTAGCGATAGCCCCCGTCGTCCAGACGCCGTTCGGGCCTCTGGGGCTCATGCTCGGCAGGGAGGGCCATGAACACAGGATGGTCGCGGGCTTGGTCGGCATGGGCGTGAGGATGTTTGCCTGGATCACGTCCGGGCTAGTACACGAACATGACATAATATCCAGGGCCAGGGCCATGGAGTGCAGGGCATGGGTTGCGACCGCCAATCCCGCGAGGATAGTCGGGAGGGCTTCGGCCGAAGGGCCCCTTTCGGGGCTTAGCATTATCGCCGGACCGGACGGAAACGCCGCCGCGTCCGCTTTCTCCGACGAGGAGCAGATAATCTCCGCCTACTGCGACCTCTGCCTCGCCGAGAGAAGGGACGTAGTGCCGGGTACCCAGGCTTTGGGTTAGGGATTTAATTGGAGGATGGAAATGAAAAGACCGGTAATCGCGATCCTGGTGTCCGTAATATTGCTGTCGCAGCTCATGGGGGCGGCAGGCTTTGCTGCCTCCCGGCCGCGCATCGTGGCGTTGAACGGCGTGACGGGCTTGGGCCTCGCCCAGCTGTTCGAATCCGGCGCCTATGAGATGGAAGTCGGCAAGGCCGCCGACGTAGCGATAGCGAGGCTCTCCACCGGAGCGGCGGAGGCAGCCGCGCTGCCCGTATCTTCGGCCGCGCTGATAAGGAACAAGGGGATCCCCGTGGTATTGGCAGCCATCACGAACAACGGGTCGCTGTACGTCGTGTCAAGGAGCGACAAGGGCCTCTACGAGCAGGCCTCGTCATTCATAGGGGTGCCGGGCAAGGGCACTATGCCGGACGTGGTCCTCGCGATGCTGCTCGGGGACAAGAAGGCATCTACGGAGGGCGTCCAGCACTTCGCCTCCCCCGTGGAGCTGGCCAACCTTCTTGTGGCCGGCAAGGCCGAGGCCGCCATATTGCCTGAACCCTGGGTGAGCCAGGTGCTTGCGTCGGACGCGGCGCTGAGGATAACATCTGACATACAGGCCGAATGGAAGTCGCTGTACGGGTTCGACTACCCTTTGAGCTGCGTCGTCATGAGCGAGAGCTTCGTAAAGGAAAGGCCGGAGGAAGCCAGGAAGATGCTGGCGGACATCAAGGCCAGCGTCGCATGGGTCAAGGCGAATCCCGACAAGGCCGCGGTCATCGCCGAGAAGAACCTGTCCATGGGATCGGCCGCCACAGTCGCCGCGGTACCCAGATGCAACTTCGAATACCTGGACGGCTTGAAGGCGAAGTCGGCGGCGTCGCAGTTCTACGGGAAGGTGCTGCAGTCCGTACCGGCCATGATCGGAGGAAAGCTCCCGGATGAGGCGTTCTACCTTAACTTCTAGCGCATACGCGGCCGTAGGAGTAGCCGCGCTGGTCGCAATATGGCAGGCAGGCTCGATGCTCACCGGCAACAGCCTTCTTCTGCCTTCTCCCGCCGAAGCGTTGAAGGCCCTGGGGACGGTGGTCCGTACCCGGGGCTTTTTCTCGGACCTCTGGGCGAGCGCGCTCAGGGTCCTTAAAGGGTTCTCGCTGTCGTATGCGCTCGGCCTGGCGTTCGGGGCAGCCTCCGGGAGCGTAAGGCCCGTGAGGTACATGCTCTCGCCGCTTTTCGCGGCGCTCAGGACCGTACCGTTCATATCGCTTTCAGTACTTGCCATAATATGGTTCCCGTCGGGGACGGTCCCCGTTTTCGTGGCTTTCCTGATGGCTTTCCCGATAGTGGCATCGGACGTATCGGAGGGCATGGCGTCGGTGGACCCGCTCCTGGTCGAGCTCACGAAGGTCTACAAGGTTCCCTGGCACAAGGCGGTGACCGGGCTGTACCTTCCTTCCCTGATGCCACATCTGGTCTCGGCGTTCTCGCAGGCGCTGGGGATGTCATGGAAGATCGTCGTGTCGGCCGAGGTCCTGTCGATGCCCTCGAAGGGGATCGGCGGAAGGATGGATTCGGCCAGGTCCTTCCTTGAGACACCCGAGCTGTTCGCGTGGACGCTGCTGCTGGTGGCACTGGGCTTTACGGCGGACGCGGCGTTGGGGGCGCTGAGGGCAAGGGCATTCAGATGGAGGGAGGGCAGGCTGTGGAGGATGTGACGGTAAGGAATCTGGGCAAATCCTTCGACGGCAAGCCCGTTTTCTCGAACCTCGACATGACGTTCGTGAACGGGGAAGTAACCGCGGTGCTGGGCCCATCGGGGCGCGGGAAGACCACTCTGATAAGGGTGTTGTGCGGCCTGGAGAGGCAGGACGTAGGAGATGTGGCGATGCCGGAAGGCATCGGCTGCTCGGTGGTTTTCCAGGAGCCCAGGCTGCTTCCCTGGCTCACCGTAGAGGGCAACCTGAGATACTGCATGGACGGCGAGGGCGCAGGAAGGGCCCTTGAGATACTTTCCGGACTCGGACTAGACGGTTTCAAGGACAGGTATCCCACGAGCCTTTCGGGCGGAGAGCAGCAGAGGGTGAACCTGGCGAGGGCGTTGGCCTCGCCAGAGAGGGTGCTGCTCATGGACGAGCCGTTCAACTCCATAGGCCTGGGCATGAAAGCCGAGCTCCTGCCGCTTCTAAGGGAAAGGATCGCTTCGGAGAGGAAGACGGTGGTGCTGGTGACCCACAGCCCGGTGGACGTGGCGCTGATGGCTGACAGGTTCTATCTGATGAACGACGACGGCAAAGGGGCCGACGGACCTTTCACCCTCGAGATAGGGAAGGCGGGGCGGAAGCTCGACGACGACGAGCTCGGCCAGCAGGTGCACAAGCTCATGAAGCTGATGGCATCGCTCGGGAAGGGAGCGCGGGATCCTGATGGACTCAAATGAAGGGCCGTTCTCCCGCGAAGCGCTTCTGATAGGCGAGGAGGGCCTCGCGCGGCTCGCCGGGGCTCACGTGGCCGTGTTCGGCATAGGGGGCGTGGGTTCGTTCTGCGCGGAGGCGCTCATAAGGGCCGGGATCGGGGAGATCACGCTGGTCGATTCGGACACGGTGCAGCCAAGCAACATGAACAGGCAGCTCATAGCGCTCACGAGCACGGTAGGCAGGCCCAAGGCCGAAGTGATGGCAGAAAGGGCGCTCGACATAAATCCCATGGTCAAGGTGCATCCGAAGAAGGCATGGTTCGGAGAGGACACGGTAGAAGAGATATTCGGCGTGAGATACGACTACGTCGCCGATGCCATAGACAGCGTGTACTCGAAGCTGCTTCTCATAAGGACGTGCCTGGACAGGGACATACCGATAGTCTCTTCGATGGGCGCCGGTAACAAGCTCGACGCTTCGGGTTTCAAGACGGCTGACATATCGAAGACGCACACATGCCCGCTGGCCAAGGCGATAAGGGTCGGCCTCAGGAAGCAGGGCATACATAAAGGGCTCGAGGTCGTATTCTCCGTTTCGGAGCCGGTGGCGCAGACCCAGGGCCCTCCTGGGAGCATCTCGTACGTGCCGCCGACGGCGGGCCTGCTGATGGCCCAGGCCGTGATAACCGGACTGCTGAAAGGCTGAGGGCCGACCGGGCGGCTACGTCAGATAGAAGGCCGCAGACCATTACAGTATGCGGCCTTCGTGTATATCCGGTCCTATGATGCCGTCCGGACTACTTGAGGTTCCACTCGGACTTCTGCGAGGTCTGCATTATGGGGTCTATGAGCTTGTCCTCCATCCAGTAGATAAGCATCCCGTCCGTCGACCTGTAGATCCACGCCCTCTTGTAGTTCTTCCCGAACTCGAATATCGCGATCCTGCTTGTCCCGTCCTTGGCCCTGCCTATGTAGCTGACCTCGGTTACGCTCCCGGTGATCGAATCCTTGTCGATCACCTGGCCTTCCTTAAGTCCGGCAAGGTATCCGACAGGAAGCCAGAATGCCCCGCCGAGCTGGGCGGGACCTATATAGGCCTGGCTTTCGTAGGTCTCCTTCTCGGAGTAGACCCTGCTGAAGCGCGCCTGTATCCACCTCGGTTCGACGGCCTCGAGCTTCACTTGCATCATCGCAGGCACAGACAGGCCGGGTCCCGTCTTGGGGTTCCAGGACTGTATGTTGCCCTCGTAGGAGAGGGTAAGGCCCTGCCGGACGAACGAAGGCAGCGTCTGTGAGGTCCAGGCCACCGGCAGGTAACGCATCGAGTAGAACTCGACGGATGTGATCTCGACCTCCGCGCCCGGCTTCGGCCTGTATATCCTTGCGCTGTAGAGCAGCAGCCCCGTGGATTTCTCGATTATCCACACGTAGTGGGACCCGTTCTGGGCCGTGTAGTCGAAGTCTATCCTCACCGCCTGGTACTCCTCACTCAGGATCTTCCATGAGATATCGGACGTCTTGATCTCCTGCCTCGCGCCGGAGGGCTTGAGAAGGCCCGTGTGTATCCAGAAGGAGCCCATGCCGTAGGGCCAAGTATCGCTGATATCGTCCCATGGCAGGTAGACCTGGTCGACGAAGACAGTCGTGTAGCTTATTACCCTCTTGGCGTATACGGAAGTGACGTCCGTCCTCAGCAGGAACGGCGTTACCGACAGATCTTCCGGTTTTAGAAGCGGCGCGTCTGAAAGGTCCTGCACCCCCTGGGATGCGGATCTGGAAAGCTTCCCCGTCGAGGTCCTGTAGTATACCCTGAGCCCCTCCTTGAGCCAGCCGGGATAGGGCATATCATTCACTTCCGGGAAGAGCTTCCCGAGAAGCTCGTTGCTCAGGGGCTGGCCCTCTTTGTCCGATGCGTCGGGCGCTTCGGCCATTACCCCTGCGGCTGCCGTCAATAGCAGGGTGATGATGAGTATTATTGTAAGAATCCGGTTCTTTGCCGGGGCCTGCATTGAACATTCCTCCTGTTGCCCAGGTGCAGGATTAGCACCTGTAGCAAAGAATATTAAACATGGTCGCACTTACGGATACCTCTTATAATATATTACGTTATTTAACGCAAAACCCTCCCGTGTGGGCGGAAATTTTGCTGGAGGCAGGTCTGATGCTCGGAAAGATGAGATCGTGTGCCATTACGGTCCTCCTGGCCCTTGCTGTAGCCGCCGCCGGCTGCGTGCCGATGGAGACATGCCGGGTGGTCTTCTACGGGAATGCGGCGGACGCAAGCACAAAAGCCGGGATAGGGAGTGTTCGCATAAGCGCGCTCGAGAAGTCGGCATATTGCTTAAGCGGCACGTCCGGCGACTATGAGATGCCTTTGATATCGATGAAACCGGGGAAGATTACCCTGGTATTCGAGAAGGACGGATACGAGAGCGTCACCAAGGCGGTCAGCGTAAGCCTGAGCGGGAGCATAAAGGTAGACGCGACTATGTTCCAAGGGTCCGCAGGCCGGGCCCTCGTGGATTTCGAGTTCAGCATAGCCAACGACTATACGGCCGGGACCTACCTCGGGGACTACGAGATACCTGCCTATCCGCTGTCGGTCGCGAAAGGGACCGTCGAGGCAGAAGCGGTAGTGGTCTATCCCGGCAGGGGGACATCCTTCACCGCCTCTGCGAAGGCGCTCTCGTCCATGAAGGTCGAGATAAAGGAATCCGATCCCAGGATGGGCTACTTGTTGGTGGGCCTGCCTGCCGGCGAGGACGCGGAGGCTTTTTCGGCCGAGCTGCTTAACGAGCCCTGGGTGGATTATGCCGAGCCGGATTATGTCTGTTTCCCTCTGGGCGGATACGACCCCGCCGACTTCCTCTGGCCGATGCAATGGGGGCCCAGGATGGTAAGCATGCACAGGGCATGGGAGAGGGGCTTCTTCGGGGATCCGTCGATCATCGCCGTTGTTGATACGGGCGTGTACGCCGACCATCCGGACCTTTCGGGAAGGTGCCTGCCGCTGCTTAACTCAATCAACACGGACGATACGGACAATGACGGGCACGGGACCCACGTGGCCGGGACGATAGGGGCGACGCTGGATAATACCGTGGGCATCGCGGGCATGAACGCGGGAGCGCTCATCCTTCCGGTCAAGGCACTGGAAAAGAAGGGCTTCATAACCTCCGGCACCATGACGAGCATATCCAGGGGGATAAGGCTTGCCGCGGATAACGGCGCGGATGTCATAAACATGAGCATAGGATGGCCCTTGATATTCGCGGACTTCACCTTCAGGCTGCTGAAGGAAGCACTGGATTATGCGGATTCGAAAGGGGTCGCGCTGGTTGCCGCAAGCGGCAACGACAGCTCCGGCACCGACCTTTCGATGCCGGCGAAATACGGGAAGTGCTTTGCGGTGTCCGCGGTCGGTCCCTTCTACTTCCCTCCGTCTTACGCCAACACCGGCCCCGGCACGGATATATTCGGCCCCGGAGGGGGGAGCGGAGTACAATCGGTAGTGAGCACCGTACCGTACAGCAAGAGCGAGAAGGGTTATGCGAGGATGTCGGGCACGTCCATGGCCACGCCCCATATATCCGCGATAATCGGGGCGCTCATGTCGTACGGCATGAGCGCTGAAGAGGCGAAATCGGCATTGCTCGCATCGGCACAGTACATAGAGGGCCAGGAGGCGGGGCTTGCCAACGCATATGCGGCGCTGGCGGGAGCAAGGGGTGGCAAGGCGATATTCTGGCTTTGCGATGACGTGGGAAATCCCGTAACCTTCGCTTTCAGAGGCTCCGACGGCTCCAGGGACGTGACGGTGTTCGGAGACGCATTGGGACACGCGTGGCTTTGCGGCTGGATAAATCTGTCAGGTTCGGACCTGCCTGCGCACGGAGATTACTTCGGCATTACAGAGGTTTTCATAGAACCTACAGGTCCCGTGGAACCTCCATCGATGCTCAAGCTCAACTTCGTGGAAATCGGCGAGGCGGGCGCACTCAGGATAGGGTCGGTCCCCGAGGTGAGGGAATCGAAATAGGACCCATCCTGAACAATAAGGCGCCGTCTTTCGTCAAGAACATCAATGAGTCTTAAATGGAGGTCTTTGTTAGATGAAGAAACCAGTCATCGGCGCCTTGATGGTGCTTATATTGCTGTTTATCGCCGGCTGCGACGGCGGGACTGCCAAGACGCTCAGGATTTCCGGCATCGTCACGGATTCGATGACGACGTTGCCGATAGGCGGAGCATCGGTCAGGGCCGCGGTGAAGGGCACAACCATATCGCAAGAGAAGTCGACCAACTCCGCAGGCGCCTATTCGATCGACCTCACAGGGTTGAAAACGGGCAACGTAATCCAGATGCTGGTGTACAAGTCGGGCTATTTTACCTACGGATATGACTTCACGTACACCGGAGTGACGAGCATCACGATCAACGTCCTGCTACAACCCTCCTCTACCGTGGATACGATCAACGGCTATGCCTCGCTGATGAACGTCATACCGCCATCGGCTTCCACAGGAAGCATACTAAGGACCGCGACCGTGAGGCACATCACGCCTCCGGAGCCGACCGAGGTCATAATAGCGCCCAGGTCGGGCATAAAGCCGGAGGGGATAGAACGATCGCTCGCCCTTAAGGGCACCAGGATAAAGTCGGCGAACTTCGAAAGGGGCTACATGGTAGCTGATATCCCGAAGGGCATGGACATCGACGACTTCATAAGCCAGCTGCAGGCGGAAGGATGGGCCAGTTACGTAGAGCCGAACAGCTACGCCGTCATCACCGCCGCGGTCTATCCCAACGACGCCTACTTCACCGGCTACCAATGGAACATGTACGCTACCAGCATGCCCTACGTATGGGGCATGCCGCAGTTCGGTTCCGCCGTCACGGTCGCCGTGCTGGACACCGGCGTCGACGTGACCCATCCGGACCTCGCCGGCAGGACGCTGCCTCCCATGGACTTCGTATATCCCCCTGACAGCCCGTCGTACATGAAAGACGTGGATGGGCACGGTACGCACGTGGCGGGGGTGATAGGCGCCATCGTGAACAACGGGGCATATGTTGCGGGCATGAGCAACAGGAGCGCCCTCATACTGCCGGTTAAGGTGATGAACGATTCGGGCGGAGGGGATGCTGTAGACATCGCGGAGGGCATCTACGCCGCCGCAGACTCCGGAGCAAAGGTGATAAGCATGAGCCTGGGCTGGAGCGGCGGCGACTATGTGGCCACCGTGGCCAACGCGATCAACTACGCTTATAACAAAGGGGTGACCATCGTCGCCGCGGCTGGCAACGATGCGCCTTTCGTAGTGGACTTCCCTGCCAACCAGCCCAATGTCGTAGCCGTTTCCTCGGTGGACGACGCCTTTGCGCTGTCGGACTTCTCGAACTACGGACCGGAGGTCGATTTTGCAGCACCCGGCGGCAGGAGGAGCCCGGGCCTCATGGTGTACAGCTTGTACCCGATGGACAGTGGCGGGATGGGCGCCATGGCGGGCACGTCCATGGCGACCCCGCATGTGTCCGCGCTGCTGGCGATGATGATGCAGATGGGCCACAGCAGGGAGAGCGCATTGTATACGATGGGCTATACGGCACAGTTCGACGAGAGGAACCCGTTCGACTACGGAAACGGGATAATAAACGCATACGCGGCGCTGAAAGACCTTACGATGGATTCCGCCAAGTTCTGGCTGGCGACGCTCGACGGCAACCCCGTCCCCGGGCTGGGCTACCTAGGCTATGCCAACCTGGACAGGAGCTTCACGTTCAACGTGGATGCGGTGAGCCACGGCGACTACTTTCTAAGGGGCTGGGTGGACGTCAATTCGGACGGCTTGGTCAACGACGGGGACTTCTACGGCAGCCAGTCGGTTACGATAGGCTCCGGGGCCAACTGGTTATCAGGGACAATGAGGCTGTATATCTATCCTCAGAGCGGTACATCAAAGATAAGCGCAAAGGGCATGCAGGCGGTTACGTTGCCCTAAAAGTAACGAACCGCCCAGAACAAGACAAAGAGCAAGGAAGGGCTTCTTCGGATTCCGCAAGTAGCCCTTCCCGCACTCTAAAGGCGAGGCAAATGCCGAAACGGGCTTGAGAAGCCGTACTTCAGGGCACTTCCATGTACCGTCCGGGTAATGTATAATAGCTTTGTTACGCGGAGGCGTGGTGTAGTGGTCAAACATGCCTGCCTGTCACGCAGGAGATCGCGGGTTCGACTCCCGTCGCTTCCGCCATTAGAAGTACCACCTGTTGATGGGAACGGCCCGTCGATAGGTGGCATTATTTTGCCGACGGCACCTGAACGGGCGGCGCAAGAGGGCACCGGATATGCTTGCCCATCGGTTTTCTCCGTCATTAACGAATCACATGCCCCGGTTTGCGTCCGCCTTGCATCTGATAAGGCGAATGCCGGAAAAGCTTCGGTGCCGACGCGAAGCGTGCCGCAAAGCGCCGGTGGTTGAAGGGATACTGCGCTGGTCACATTCGCCGTTCATTTACGCACCGGGGTAGGAACTTCTGGGCCGAGCCGTGAATTACATAAGGGATGATCGTCGCGGCCTGATGGAGCCTGCGGTGCATACGATGTTTCCATCACACTAGATGCCTACTGCATAGGCGGGATTACAATTCATCGGGCAAGTGAGGGTCTTGCGCATGAAAAGGGCGGGAAGCGTTTTCTGCGTCATCGTCGGGCTTTGCATGCTGGGCATATGGAGCGTTCTGCTCCTTGCAGGGCAGGTCAAGGAGATCGGAACGGAACCGTTCAGGATCGCGGCGCATCTAATCTCCGAGGGCATGACGGCCGTGTTGCTGATCCTAGGCGGATTACTGTCCATAAGGGAACACGTGCTCGGAAAGAAGCTGCGCCTGGTTTCACTCGGGATGCTGCTGTACTCGGTCCTTGTGGCCGGCGGATATTACCTGCAGCTGAAGGACGCGGCAATGACAGTGATGTTCGGAATACTCTTCACGGCTGCCGCGTTATTCACGGCCTTCGACGTTGCCGATAAGGACAGGTGAGCCGATATCGTCCCCGGATAAAGTGTGTTGCTCGCCCATATCGGCAAGTGATTGCGATCGATTAGGGTGATCATTTCCAAAGGCGGTGGATTCATCGATGGACGTTATGCTTAAGGCGATGTGTGGGGCTTACTGCGGCTCATGTGAATGGAAGGACAGGGTAGGCTGCAAAGGATGCCGGGCATGCGCATCGCGGATGTTCTGGGGCGAGTGCGACAAGGCGAGGTGCTGCATCGAGCACGGATTCGAGCATTGCGGCTTTTGCCCGGAAGTCCCGTGCCAAAACTGCTGGACCTGTTTTGCGACCCCGAGCACGGAGATTCGGGCGCGAGGCTGAGGAACCTGAGGAACTGGGCACAGGGGAAGGATGTCTTCGAGGAGTTGAAGTAGCGGAAGCCGGCTTGCGGAGATAGAGCCGCGCGGTCGGAATCGGATTGTGCCTAGAAGGCCGTTGTTTATGTCAATGGTCAGCGATTATGTCACCGATTCTGTAGATAACTCATCAGCGAAAATGTCATGTAATCGAGCCTGG
>MWDF01000019.1 GCA_002070415.1 Firmicutes bacterium ADurb.Bin153 | reverse complement strand
CCCCATCGACCGTTGAATGGCCAGAAGGCCAATAGGGGATTATTCAACGATGATTTTGGAAGCCTTCCGGGTATGAGCCATAGGGAGGCTTCCTAGTTTACGTTCAATGCAAAATCAGACCGGGCCGGGGGGCCCTGCTGTATTACCACGATGTGCTGTAACCTTGGATATCCCGCCCTTAGTGCTGAGGATCGCCCAAGCTCCAGAGCCCTACGAACAGTAAGTTCCCATAACCCCGTAAAACTTCGTCCTCAATCCCAATTTCCATCCACGTCCTGTTATCGGCATTCACGTTGAGCATAGAACCGACGATGACGGTCATGTCCCAGTTGAAAAATACCAGCATACTTATACTTGCATTGCGCATACTAAGGCCGTCAGGGGTGAACTAAAATCCGCATAATAGCCGTCATCTCTATACTATTCTTTAAAACCGGCTTCCGGATCCGTGAAATCATACGACCATGTCTTGCTTGAGCGGCCAGAAAGAAGCGCTGCCACCAGTATGACCACCGTTACCGAGACGATGCGGAGCTTATTCGCCGCTGCCCTTATTTTAGCAATATGTTATGCTCTACGTAGGTTATATTGTTTACTTGTTCTGTGAATCCACGCATCTTCATTGGAAAACCATACTGATTCGTCATGTCCCATTTTTCTTAATTACATTTTTCTTTTACTACGGGCTATCGCCCGCTTGTACTAGGAAGGCTTCGAGTACGCAAGACGCCGTGAAAGAATTCGATGATGAAGCGAAAGCCATATGGACCCCTGCCGGGATTAGGGAGTTCGTAAGATTGGTCTGCAAGGAGATTATCCTACAGCCCTTGGGGGGCTAGATACTGGCCCACTCATGCGTTGACATGCGAAAGAAGACAACCCAACACATTTGCAGTATGAATTACAGGAGCCCTCCGGTTCGTACTACGGAGGGCTCCTGTATACGGGTTTGATTTCTAAGAAACCGGCCCGGGGGTCTTTTCCCCGCTGTACTTGACCTCTATGCGCTGGAGTATGATTTCGCCTCCAACTTTCCCGGTTTTCAGCCAGATGTAGTTGTTCTCCCCGGCAAAGTGCTCAAGTTTGATGGTCCTAAGCTTCGTCTTGTTCATATAGACCGTTAACTGGTTGCCTGTCTTCACTACCTTTAAGGTGTTCTCCCCGTTATGGTTGAGGCCGGGCACTTGTCCTTCCTCACAGTATTCGCAGTATCCTGAACCATCGCTAGATTCATCGATCCCCCATTCTTCATAAACCGGGTCTCCGAGGCATCTGAAGGCCAGATAGATTTCATTTTCCTCATCCCACAAACTGCCGTCTTCGATGCTAATTCGCAGGCTGGCGTAATTCGCTTCATCCACCCCCAGGATGAAGTCCAGGAGTATGGTCATGTCCCCGCTGAACGTAAACGGTGTCCAGATGCCTGCGCAGTTCATGCTCAGGCCTTCCTCTACGAATTCGTATAGCTCTCCTGAGCTGTCCAAAGTCCAGTCGTCAATGCTTGCCTCGGTCGCCGTAAAATCGTACGACCATTCCTTATTGAGACATCCGGTCAGTAGTACGGCCGTCAACAGCAATGCCACCACCGCTAGAACGCGAAATCTTCTCATAACGGACCTCCTAAGAATTGATAATATATATACTTCTACAACTCCTGCGTAAGCCCTTCTTTATTGCCGACTTCCCAGTTTGGGACCCTTATTATTTACCGATATTATTTTGCCTGATATTCATCGCCTAACAAACGTCCGCCGATTATACACCGCAATCTACTCCCAGCCATTTCTTTACGATACGAGGATTTCTTCGATGTTTTCCACAAGAGCTGAAACCCGCATTCATCAAACAGGCGCCATCATCTTGTCTATCCTGATAATTCTTCGATACCGGACAACGGATGGTTTTAGTGCAGGCCGTTACCTTGGCACGCGGCCATCTATGTCGCCAATTGTTGCTATCTTAGAACAGTATTATACTCAAAGTAGTACGGTGGTCGTCTTCGAAAGGCATCAACTTGAGTCAGATGGAAGGTATGAAGATGAAAGAAGAGAAAGAGCAGAACCCTTCGCAGATGCGCGGAGTCAAGCAATATCTCAGGTACAATTACTGGTCTTTGTCACCGAGGCCGAAGCGGATGGCAAGCTCAAAGCGCGGCCTTCTGAAGGCTCTGCGTGAGCGCGCTCCCATCACGCTGCCGTTCGGCGCATGGCTTGAGGCTGTCATGAATATTGGACGAAGGAGGAAATCCTCGTCCGGCCGCTCGCGCACCCGCGCCTGAAGGCACCGGCAAGGCCCTTTTCGTTAACACGGCCGCCTTTACCGGAACAGCAGCCACCATCGGACGACATATGTATGGCGGTCCGTGCCGGGATTTAGGATTCCGGCACGGGCGCCCTTGTTCCAACAGGCACTTGTTCAGCGTCTCTTCGCCCGCTTCTTGGCGGCCTGGATGTACTGCTTCTCCCATCCTCCTATGGCTTCTTTGTCAAGCTTCGACAGAAGCGCGAACAGGCCGTAGACGACCTTCCCGTCTGATTTGCGAGTGTCTATGCCCTCGTCTTGCGACACGAGCTCCGCTCCTTTTTGGATGAGCTCGTTCACCATCTGTATGAGGTCCCGCGTTGTCCCCGCAAGGTCAAGCAATGTCCGCACGTGCAATGCGTCCCCTCGTGCCAGCATTGAGATAGCCTTGTTGCGCTCGGGGCGCCGTGCGTCATTTTCCGACGTCATGTCCGTGTATACCACATCACAAGAACCGATGAGAGCACGCTCCCGGGAATCTGCGCCCTGCCCGCTTGCGTCCGTCCTCAGATATCCGATATTTGCCAACGTCGCCCCCCCCAAACCAGAGTGCATCCTCGGCTTCACGGCGGCCGCGAATCCTGCCCGCGCCCCCTAATGCTTAGTCTAGCACCAATGGCGCAGACCCGGTCCCGTTATGCCTATCCGATTATTCCAACAAGATCTCTGCTTCCCCTGGCAGGCAATGGCTGCTTGATGCCGATGCTGAAGAATGAGCTACTGTGCCGGCTTGTCGAAGTAGTAGAATGACGTTGTGCGCCTATGTGCGACGCCACATACCAGGAAGGGACTGGCCTCATGCCGGTGGCAGGAAGGAAGCGCCTCACCGATCGGTGCAATCTACTGACGAGGGTTGATCGTATGCAGAGAACGAAGACGAACGGGAAGGTCATAGGCATAGGCAGGAATGTATTCTTCGCCGGCCTGACGAGCTTCCTGACCGATACGACCAGCAAGATGATCTATTCGATCATGCCTTTGTTCCTTATGGCGCTGGGGGCGTCGAAGACTGAGATATCCCTCATCGAGGGGATAGCCGACAGCACCGCGTCCATATTGAAGGGCCTTTCCGGCTGGTGGAGCGACAAGTCGGGACGCAACAAACCCTTCATGGTAATAGGGTATGCGTTCACCGCACTCCTATCCCCGCTGTTCGCATTCGTCACCTCGCCTATACAGGTGCTCGCGATAAGATTCAGTGAACGGGTCGGAAAAGGAATCCGTACGGCTCCGAGGGACAGCCTTGTCGCGGCCTCTTCCGAATACGGGACCAGGGGCAGGAACTTCGGTTTCCACAAGGCCATGGACAACAGCGGCGCGATACTCGGACCCCTTCTCGCGTTCGGCATCCTGTCGCTGTTCCCCGGTCAGTACCGCAAAGCGTTCCTTATCTCGGGGATCCCGGCGCTGCTGGGGCTGCTTTCGCTGATCGTCTTCGTCAAGGATAGAAAAGCGGCGAAGCACGCGCTGCCAAAACGCTTCTCCTTCAAGGACCTCCCGCCGCGCTTTTACGTATTCCTCGCGATCGTGTTCATGTTCACCCTCGGAAACTCCACGGACGCACTGCTGCTTATAAAAGCGGGCGACGTGGGGATCGACCCGGCGTTCATACCGATTATGTACCTCATATACAATTCGGTGTCCGTGCTCTTCTCCGTCCCCGCAGGGGTCCTTTCAGACAGGATCGGAAGGGAGCGGCTCATAATCTTCGGCTACCTCCTGTACTCGATCATCTACCTCGGCTTCGGGAGGGCGGCCACGGCTGGCCCTGTAATAGGCCTTTTCGCCCTATACGGCCTATACAGCGCCAGCACCGACGGTGTGCAGAAGGCCCTCGTGACGGACATCGTCGATCCGAAGCTTAAAGGCACCGGCCTTGGTATCTACAACTTCCTGGTCGGGATAACCCTGCTGCCGGCTAGCATAATTGCAGGCCTGCTGTACGACCGCATAGACAATAGGGCCCCGTTCTACTTCGGGGCCGTCATGGCGCTGTCGGCGGCCGTGCTCATGTTCTTCTATTACATGTCCGGCAAGGGCGTTAAGGAGACCGAAAACGGTACGTCCAGCTGAATTCGCCATCCTGTTTCAGTGAAAAAGCGGGGGTGGGCCTCGGCCTACTCCTGTGATGCTGATGATTTCCCCGCCCTGTGATTCAGTCCGACCGCAAAGCGGCTACCGGCGCCTTCGTCCCGTCACCTAACGGTGAAGGCCCTCCTGAAGAACTGCCTTAGCACTTCCCCGTACATCGTCATCCTGTGCGACATCCCCTTTATGAAGCCGAGCTTCTCCTCCTTGGTCACCTGGGTGATGTTGTCCAGTCTGATTTCGACCACCTTTGCGGACTTCTCCTTGGATATCTGCGTCATCACTGTCTCCACGCCGTACCTCGTGTCCTTGAGCTCCTCGGGGTCGAAAAGACCCCTTCTGAAGGCCCTCTGGCCTGTAAAGGGTTTGAACGGCGCGTTGGAGACGAATGTCTTGAACCTTCCTCCGCGGAAGATGCCGATCGTCATGTCAGCATGGCCCTTCTTTACGGGTTCGAGCATGTCCTTTACGTGCTTTTCGGTAAGGCCGACCAGGTCCGCGTCGACGAGCAGGACCACGTCGCCGCGGCTCTCCTCGATTCCTCTTGCGATGGCGCCACCCTTGCCGACGTTTTCGGGCAGCGATACCACCCTGACTCCCGTCCGCCTTGCAGCCTCCGCCGTATTATCCCTGGACCCGTCGTCGACGACGATTACTTCATCCACCCCGGCGCACCTCTTAAGTACGCGGGTTACGTTGGCAACCCTCGGTCCCTCATTGAACGCCGCTACAATCGCTGATGTCCTCATCGTTGCACCTCATGACCTATGCTGCCGTATCGCGCCCCAGACGCCATCGCTATCAACAAGGTCCATATTCATTCTACACCACGCATCATTCCGCATACGAGAATTCCGAAACGGGCTATCCTACACTCACGACCACGATGCCGGATACGGCTCATTTATGGCGTCCGACATCCACTAAGCTCCGTCCGCCTCATCCTCGAAGCCTTTTCAGCTTCTCCAGGGCTTTTCCGTAACCCTCATCGCCACCGGCCCACTCCTCGAGCCTCCTGCAGGGGAATTCCTCACATTGGCTGCAGTTCTCATGCCCTCTTGTATCTACGCAGCATATGAGTATCCAGCAGTCAGGCGACCAATGCAGTGACCTGTCTGCCAGGCAGCCGCGGCAATACATATTCTTTTCGATCACCTCGGCGAGCCCCTCCCCGGGGGCCAGGAGCTTGAGCGCTTTAAGCCATCTTATCAGCTCTTCCGCGGCCTCGGGATCCTCAGGGGCCCGCCTTATCGCGCATCCTTTGCAATCCAGCCCGCAGGCCGCCATCATTTCCTCATCCATGAGCAGCCCTCCTCTGCACGGGACATCCCTTCCCTGTCCCCTTGGATGGGAGTGCAGATAGCTGATCGCCCACAGGAACCTTGATCCCGTCACCGGGGCCGGTTCCTGATATGCCATGCACCCTCGACGGTCAGATCTTCATGTACTTGAACAGCTCATAGACCAAGAATACGGGCCATACGACCGCCTTCAGGAAACCCAGCACGCCCGCCCAGAATCCGGCAGCCTGGGAGATGAAATAGATGGCAGCTCCTATGAAGCCCAATCCGTATACCGCATTGACCGCGCCGTTGGAACGCACTACCTTAGCCATGCCGCTGATCTCCCTCCTCTGCAATGCACATCCAGGTTCACCATTCGGCCACTTGATATTTTCTAGCGATCCGCCTTATAACCTTCAGCTTGCCGCCCGCCTTCCTTTATATATTCACATAAGAGGTTTCGGACGACCGTCGATAGAATACCCGAAACGAATCGTTGATGCGATTCTTCTTTATCAGCGGTGTGATTCCTGTTTCTTACATTGTCTGCCGGAGACCGGCTTCTGTTAACACCTATTCACTGACGGGGGCGGCATGGATTGGGGGGATGGGCTTGAAGACCAAGGAAGTCATCGTCGAGGAGTACAATACCGATTGGGAGGACGAATTCCGCAGAATCGAGGCCTTCTTGGATGGCAAGCTACACGGGAAGGTCCTGGCGATAGAGCATGTAGGAAGCACATCCGTCCGCGGCCTCGCTGCAAAGCCGGTAATCGACATAGACGTGGTGATAGAGGATGCTCCGCGCTTTGATGAAGTGAAGTCATTGCTCCTTCTCCTTGATTACGTACATGAGGGTGACCTGGGGATTTGCGGCAGGGAGAGTTTCAGATATAAAGGCGAAGAAGATATGATGAAGCATCACCTGTATGTCTGCACAAAAGATTCATCCGAGCTCAGGCGCCATATCATCTTCAGGGAGCACCTTAGGGAGGACAAGGACGACAGGGAGGCGTACGGCTGCATAAAAAAGCAGGCCGCCAGGCTTTTCCCGAGGGACATAGACGGCTACATGGAGACCAAAGCGCCGATTATCAAGGAGATCTATAGGAAACTAGGCCTGCTGGACTGATGCCTTCGGTATCGGGTCCTGATCCTCGTGCTGCAATCGTGCCTCGGCAAACAGAACCGCCAAATTCATATCCGATTTTCTTGTCAGCGGGCCGGACTGAGCGTTCCGTAACTATAACCCTAGTACGAATAGAAGGATAGTGATTCTGGGGCAGTCTGACTTTGCCCTATAATGTTTGTTGAGGTGACGATGCACATGGCACGCAAGTCGTTCAACGAAAAACTGAACAACAGCGGCGACCTTCCGAAGGTGGAAGAGATTACTGACATAAGGATGATCTTTAGGTACGGTGGCAGCCGCATGCTTATCGCCCCTGCTTTGTACTATGACGAGGCGATGCGGAAAGTACCTTTCGGTAGATTGACGACATCGGATGCGATACGGGCATTCCTTGCGCGTGAGCACGATGCGGACTTTACATGCCCGCTGACGGCGGGTATCTTCATCAACATCGCCGCGAACGCATCACATGAGCGCAAGACTGACGTGACGCCTTACTGGAGGACATTGAAGAAGAACGGGATGTTGAACGAGAAATTCCCTATGGGAATAGACGGACACCGGGAACTGCTGGAGAATGAAGGCCATGCAGTGATACAAAAAGGCAAGGGCTATTATGTGAAGGACTACGAGAAGAGCCTTTTCGAATACTAGTATAGAGCTGCTTCTGCGGCGGGGGAATGACGAAAGGGCCCGTGCCGGGGCCCTTTCGGATTGTCAGACGACGGATCCCATCTTCCAGCAGTGGCGATCCGCTTCCATGGTTTCTACGGCCTGGCTTCGTACGTGCCCGAATAGCTGAACTTCACGCTCTTGAAGAGCAGCTTCGGGGAATCCTGGACGGCATAGATTATGGGGAAGGAATACACCAGGTCATAATGCTGGAGCATGTATTCGCAAAGCAGTACACCGTTGAAGTACGCCTTTATGGTATCGCCGTTCTTGGAGAGCTTGTACGTATTGAGGCCATGCCTTCTGATCGCAGGTATGTAGTCCATTGACCTGAAAGAATGGAAATCCCCGCCGTATATCTCGGTCAAATCCAGTGTCTCCGTCCCGGGTTCGCCTATACTGTTTAGGTACAGCATTATGTGCTTCAACGTATACATGCCGGTTCCGTCGCCCAGACCGATCCAGGCTTTGTCGACCTTGTTTGCCTCATCTACGTCAAGCGAGAAAACGACCGTCATAGTGAAGTCCCCGCTGAAACCGTATGGGCCTATCGCCCTGTAGTAATTCAGGAAGAACCCCTCGTCATATAGAGTGTGGGCGCCTGGACCTCCTCCGAAAGATTCCACATCCCAATCGTCAACATCATAGACTTCGGTGAAATCCACCGACCAAGTCTCATTGCACCCAGTCATACTTATCAGAAGGGCAAGTACAGCGAGGACGATAACCGGTCGTGCCGTTTTCATGATATCACCCCCGGCATGGTATTCTACGATTTACGAATATTTCCTTTCACGCAACATCCTTTCCCGATTGCCGGCAAGTGCCGGCCGTGGCCGGTCGATACGGTCTTTCACTCGGTTTTTAGGCAAGAGGTATCGGGTCCAAATCCAAGCGACAAGAGACGCGGTATGCGGGAGGATCGTTGAAATCCCCAGTTGTTTTCGCCCGGTCGGCTTGAACGGAATGAAGCCGCATACCGAAGGCGGATTTCCTGCTCATCCTCGAATGCCCTCGGATTCCGGATGCTCCCGGCGAACGCGCCTTGATGAATCATCCTGCCGAACTGAACACCGATCATTCCAATGCCGCGATCGGCAGACATCATTTTATCCACGACTCCAGCATCAGATGCTTTTTGTTCCCATACTTCCACGTACGGATCATGTGGGCTTCCATCATCTTACCCGACGGTCTTCCATCCGCTGAGTCTCCTAGATAGCCCAGATTGAGCTTGTTTTCCAGGGCTGGAATCCCTGATATTCAAACAATGTTCATAAGTCTATTGGACTACACGCCTTCTACGAGTAAGGTACAATGAAAACCCCTACCATTAACACATGCATCCGTGCCGTTCACGGCTCTGCGCCAATCAAGGCGCCGCCGGCGCCGGGCATTCGTTCAGATGCCCTACCTGAGAACCTGCTCCCCGCTGTATTCGATTTCCACCCGCTTGAAGATCAATGAGTAAGTACTCGAGATATCGGCAGACTGCCATCCCCAGAGGACCGGGATGAATAAATCCAAATCATATTCTGTCAGCTGCAGGTTCGAGGTCAGCACTGTACCATTCAGCACATACTTGAAGCGCCCGCTACGCCTTTCTATCTCCAGCCTGTTGGGGCCGTTTCTTACTATCCCCGGTATAGGGGAAACAGGGCCTAATATCACTGTCTCGAAGCTGTCGAGGATATAGAAGCCTTCATCGTCAGAACCCACGCCGTACAGGTTGATCCCGGTTATCAAAGGTTCGGCCGATATTTCCGAGAACAGGAAGAAGTGCGCCACAGCGACGTCCGCGCCCTCTGCCTGCAGGTTGAAATCCACCGTCCACTTGAAGTCCCCGCTGTACGTATGCGGCGCTACCGCATGGTAATTCTTCATGACGAGCCCTTTCGGCGTATGTTCATATGATGAATCCCCCGGACTGGCGCTTGCCATAAGTTCCCAATCCCCGTCGCTTCTTAATAGGTCCTCTTCCGTAGTAAAATCGAAGACATACGTCTTGCTGCCGCACCCGCCTGAGATAAGCAAAGTAATGAGCATGATCGTCAGAACAATGTAGCGCGGTATTTTCATCAGCAACTCCTCCCGTCGCCCTTTACTACGGTTAGTTTCTATCCGGTTGTATGGTTTCCTCCATTTATCGAAATATTTGGAAGGTTAATTATTCCTTTTATAGAATAACCGAATCATGGCACATGAAGACGGCGCCGCTTGGAATCCAGGTTCGCTTTCGCTTTGGCCAATGTTTTATCGGGAGGATTCTGCAATGAAACGTACTAGGGTGCTCAAGGTACTCATCGCCTTCGGTCTTTGCGTCCTTCTGTCAGGATGCGTGAAGACATGGTCGGTTACGTTCAACGGGGCGGAAGACGTCGTCGGATGGGACATATTGCACATGAACCATGACAACGATAACTGGTCGATCTCCGGGAAGGGCCTGGAACTTGACGGTTATTACGCCATGGGGCCCTATTCCTTCGTAACGGCCGACTGCTCCCTCACGGTGGTGTTCGAACTGCACTGTGACTGGTCGAATAAGGCCTATTTGTCTGTGGAGCTTGCGGACGGGGCCGAGCCTTCGGTGGACCGCCTAAGGCTTGCGCTGGTAGAGGCGGGCGATGCCTCCGCTGAGAATTTCTGGGTGGACGACAGCAGCGGGCTTTTGAAAAGGGAATATGCGCCGATTACGGCACTGAACCGTGATGGTGAGAACAAGGCGGAGATCATCAAGGAGGGAAGCAACCTGACGGTCAAATTGAACGGTGTCGTTCTCTACAACAGCACTTATATGTATAGTCCGGGATATGTGATCCCCTACCTGGCGTGCTACATGGAGGACTCGAGCGCGGCGACGGTGTACTTCAAGAGCGTCAGGGTGGAATATGACGGGGACATGATCGCAAGATAGCGGCCCAGGCAGGGACTGCATTCCCGGTCTTGTTTGGTATGGTATAAAAAGGGCGATGGCATGCCCCTCAAAGCGGGCCGGATCTTGACGATCGGCATCCTGGAGGGGCAAATCCATCTTTCAGCCGTTACGGACCTTTTTTTTTACCCGGCAACACCGGGTGGTGTGCAAGATATTCGTCCTTGAACGGAGCGAATCTTGTTGCCGGACAGAGCCTAGGAAGCGGCCACGCCCTCTACCGACGCTCCTCCCTGAAGCCTGTCGATGATCGCAGAGGACCTCTCATGATCGGAATCCTTTGCCCTTACGCACGGTCTACGTCCTGCTTCGCGCTTTACTGCTTATCCGCAGTCGCCTCGATTCCCATGATATCCGGGACGACCATTGAGGCGAAGGCGGCGATGACGCATAGCGCTCCGGCGCCGATGAACCATATCCTTGTACCGAGGATATCTGCAGTCGGCCCTGCGGCTAGAAGGCTCAAGGGCATCATCGCAGTAGCCCCCGCCTGCAGAAGGGAGAACACCCTGCCCTGCATGCCGGGCGCTACGCGGGACTGCATTATCGCATGCAGCGGCCCGTTCGCGAACACCTGCGAAACCCCCAGCCCGAAGCTTGCAACCAGCACCAACCAGAAGCGGGACCTCGGGGCCAGCCCCGCCATGATAATGAATATGCCTATACCGACTATGCCCGTAAGGCTAGTCTGTATCTTGCGCTTAAACCCGCCCCACGCGGAAAGGACGAGGCCTCCGATGATTATCCCTATACCCATCAGCGTATCAAGTAACGCCAGCTGCATCGCGCCCAGGCCGAAGTCCTTCGTGACCAGAATCGGCATAAGGGAGCCGGAAGGTGCAAGCAGGAAGTTGATGAGCATGGCAAGGAAGATGATATACAAGAGCCCCTTCCATTTCAATACGTAGACAAGGCCAGCCTTAAGGTCTGCGAAGTATGTGCGAAGCGCCAAACCGCCTTCTTCGACGTCCGTAATCGGTTCCGGCTTAGGTACCGAGAAGAACAGCAGAGGCAGGATGCCTAAAGCCGCAGTCACAAGGTCGATGGCAAGTATGCCCTGCGTGGGCATGAGCATTATGAGAAGGGCGCCCAACGGGGGCGACAATATGTTCATGGCGCCGTGTAAGGACTGATTGATCCCGTTCACCCTTGTAAGATGCTTGGCTGGCACCAGAAGGCTCGTGGAAGACGTCATCGCTGTCGAATGGAACACCCCTCCGAGGGACCTGAAGGCCATTATCGCAAATACATGCCATACTTCAACCCTGTCCGTCATGAATAGCGCCATCAAGACCCCGGTGGCAATGGCGATCGACAGGTCGGCGACGATCATGATCTTCCTTCTGTCCAACCTGTCGACAAGGGGTCCGATGAACGTGCCCAAGACTATCTGTGGAAGAAGAGCCACCATAGTGGCAGTGGAAAGTACAGTTGCTGAACCAGTCTTCTCCGTCATCCACCACACCAGCGCGAACTGCACGAGCGATGAGCCGAGCAGCGAAAACGCCTGCCCCGTCCAGATGACGAAGAACCTCAGCATCCATGCAGATGCGGCATTGCTTTTGTCCTTATCCATGGAAACCTCCTGCCCCGGAGGGCGAAAACTCAATGGATCCTGTCTTTGAGGGCGCTTTTCAGCTCTGCCGGCATATCCAGGATGCCCCTCACCTTAATGCTTTCGATGACTTCACGAGCAAGTGAAACCTCGATATCTTTCTGCAGACGAAGGAGTCCGACAACGGATATACTGAGCCTTTCATGTCTAGCCTTATAGGCCAAAAGCTCCTTCCTGTCGTAAATGAGCACTCCGATTATGAAGGAATGCCTGGTAACAACCTGGCCGATCTCTTCGGAGTGCCTTTCCAACTGATTCCTAATAGCCGTCCTGATGAAGTCCGTGCGATTTGAGTAGAGGGCTTCCTGAACGAGCAGATCCACCTTGCCCAGATCTACAGCTGATAAATTTATCGTAATCTTCTCAGTGTCGTTCATCTCACTTTACCATCCTCATGTAATCCATATGCCATCCATATGGATGGTAACACCTATATCCGTAGTTGTCCACACATGCAGCAGACAATGGGTTGGTACGTGATGGATGGTGGTATATCCGAACGCGGTACACCAGAAAAAGGATTCTGTGGAAGATGATAGAAGTTACTCATGGGGTGATTATAATGAGGTTCAAACCATTTCTGATTGGTATCATCTCCATTGCTATCATCACTTCGCTTTCTGGCTGCAAGCCTAAGGTATGGGTATATGATTTCGCGCTGGAGAGCAGCCTAATAAGGGGAGACGAGGAATGGCATCCCAACTCCGACAACTACTCCTTTAGTAGCGGTCTTATACTGGACGATGCCGGAGTTGTGGCCCCGCATTACTACAACGGTGATTTTTCAGTGACACTTGATTTCAAACTAGATACATCCCCAAGTGATACTGCTTACATTGAGTTTCTCCTGCTTTCATATGCAGGCGGCATGGAATGGGAAGGCGGCATCCTCATACCTGATGCTGGGTCAGCAACATCCACGTTGTACCTTTTCATGTATACTCCATCAACGGGTAGTCAATATCCGGGCAGTGTTCCGATTGCTGCTTTGCTCTATGAGATTGGGGACAACACTATCAAGATAGACAAGGTGGGCGATCTATTGAAATTCTCCGTTAATGGTACACTGATTGCCTCATGTCTGTTGATCGTAGGGTATGAAAGGGATTCCCTATACCCATATTTTGGCTGCTTCTATGTCGAAGCTGACGAGTGCGTCTTTAAAACGGTAACGATAGAGTATAAAGGAGACCAGGTCCTTATAGATTAATCCAATTACAATAGTCTAGGAAAGCTCTCCCTGTGGTTTCCGAGGGATATTCCTTTCTTGAGGATCTTGCTTCCCGAAAGCGACAAGGTCAGTCCCGCCGCAGCTATCTCGACCAACACCTTCTTCATCATGCTACAGCCTTCAACCGATAGGTATCGCACCCGCTCAACCATAACGCTCCATTTCATCCGGTTTCCCTGCGATTGCCTCGGTTCGGCTCTTGAAGGTTATCCTTCGCTATGGAGTGCCCAACAGTAGTCCGTCACTATCAATACTCTAGCCTCGAGGGCCGCAAGCACTGCGATAATCCTGACCTTAAATTCCCTCGTTTAAGCTCACTATGAACTTCTTCGATGAGGCACTAATTGACGAAGGATAGTATTCAATGTAACGCTTTTAGCTGCTTCTTATGGAAAAGGAGAGACAAAACCCCTATAACATGAAAAAACGCGATGACTTGAGTCATCGCATTTATTTTCCTAGCCGGCATTATTTTTGGCGCGCCTGGTAGGAATCGAACCTACGACCCACTGCTTAGAAGGCAGTTGCTCTATCCACTGAGCTACAGGCGCATATGAAAGCCCGCGAGAGCCCTCGCCTTTCAGCGAAACATAATTATTATATCCTCAGTGGCGTCTCCGTACAACATGCCAGTGCCCCTAGACTGGATATATCGCCTGCTTGAGCTCGCCAATCCTCTTGATCTTCCTGTCCGCTTCGGTGCAGCATGCGACATCGTCCTCGTCGACCAGCACCGTACCCATGCCGAAAGCCTGCTTCGCCACGATGATCGTCTTCGGCATGTCGTCGACCATTACGCATTCTTCACCCTTTGCGCCGATGATTCCCAGCATCGCTTCGAAGCTCTCAGGAAACGGCTTGGCTATATACCCAGTACTCCTGAAGTCCACGATATGGCCGAAAGCAGAGATGTTAAGCCCCAAAGCCGATATCACCCTCCTCGTATGTTGCTCGGAGGAGTTGGTGTACAGCACCTTCTCCGCGTCAATGGCATCGAGCATATCGCATAGCTCCGGATTCGGCTTAATATACTCCTCGATGTCCACATCATGTATGAACCTCATGTAATCCACGACGTCCGTGTCGAAATCGTTTATTATGCCCGGCAACGAAAGGCCGTATTCCTTTATGTACCTGGCCCTTGCGCCTTCGGCCTCCTCCGCGGTGAGGCCGTGCCTGTCCATCAGGTATTCGATTATCCTTCTCCTCAGGACCTTGTCGAGCCCGCTGGATTTCGGATACAGGGTATTGTCCACATCAAGCAGTACGTATCTTGGCGCTCTCATTCTCCACCTCAATAAAAGATAAGGCCGGGGCCGCATACATACGGCCCAGGCCGCGGATTCTCTCCGTTATTTCGCCCTTTTCTCCAGGTATTTCTCGACCTTGCGCTTGATCCTCTGCAGCGCGTTGTCGATGGATTTGATGTGCCGGTCCAGGTCGTCGGCGATCTCTTGGTAGGACCTGCCGTCCAGGTACGAGAGGAGGACTTTCATCTCTAGGTCGGAAAGCGATCCGGTCATCTCCGATTCCATGTCCTGCATCTCTTCCCGGCTGATTATCATCTCTTCCGGATCGGCTATGTGATTACCCGACAGCACATCCATTAGGGTCCTGTCGGATTCCTCGTCATAGATGGGTTTGTTGAGCGACACGTACGAGTTGAGAGGTATGTGCTTCTGCCTCGTCGCAGTCTTTATAGCGGTGATTATCTGCCTGGTAACGCAGAGTTCCGCAAACGACCTGAAATAGACCTGCTTGTCGCTCCTGAAATCCCTTATTGCCTTGTAAAGGCCGATCATGCCTTCCTGTATTATGTCTTCGCGGTCCGCCCCGACAAGGAAATACGACCTCGCCTTGGAACGGACGAAATTCTTGTACTTATGTATAAGGTATTCAGCGGCTTCGGTACTTCCTTCTCTGGCGTACTCTACTATCGCTTCGTCGGTAAGCTCGTTGAATCCCTGGTTTGCTTCTTCCTTCAGATCGGTCAATTTGCACCTCCTGGGATTGGAGCTTAGAGTCCCCTCAATTTGGTAAGAATTGTACTTCCTGCTTCAAGGCAAGTCAATCGATTCTGTAAGCATGCCTGCGCATCAAACCCCTCTCTGCCTTACCCTTTCATATGCCACGATCGCAAAGGACACCGCGGCGTTAAGGGACGATATCTCGCCTGACATGGGAATGCGCAGCATGAAGTCGCATCTTTCCCCCACGAGCCTGGACATCCCCGCCCCTTCGGAGCCTATGACCACCGCCAACGGTCCTTTCAGGTCCGCCTCCCAGATCGTCTGCGAAGCGTCCATATCCAGCCCGGCGACCCATATGCCCTGGCTCTTCAGCTTGTCTATCGCATAGTTGAGGTTGCTCACACGAGCTACGGGGGTATGCTCCAAAGCCCCTGCGCTTGACCTTGCCACGGCGGAGTTGACCTGTGCGCACCTTCTCGCCGTTATGACGACGCCGTCGGCGCCGGCGGCATTCGCCGTCCTGATTACGGATCCGAGGTTCCCTGGATCCATTATACCGTCAAGCAGCACCAAAAAGAGAGGCCTGCTGCGTGCCAGCCCTAAATTGATGAGGTCTTCAAGTTCTGCGTACTTGTAGGGGGCGACGAAAGCTACGATTCCTTGATGGTTCTCCCCGGAGGAAATCCTTTCCAGCGCGGCCCTTTCCACAAGCTGCACCGGTACGCCGGCCTCCTTTGCCAGGGCCCGGATCTCTGACTCGGCATCCGCGCTGCCGCAGCCCTTCGCAAGGACGACCTTGTTTATCTGCCTGCCTGCCGCGAATGCCTCCTTGACGGCCCTGGGGCCGAGGAGTACGTCCCTGTCCTCCTCTTGCGCCTGCCCTCCGATCCGGGCGGGTCGCACCGCCTTCAGCGGATCATCCGGGCGGTATCCTCTATTCCCCTGTCTTGTCTCCCTCATATCCTGCGATCTCAAGGTCGTAGGCGAGCCCCATCAGCTCGTCCAGCCTCGACTCCTCTCCCTTTAGATCCAAATAGCCAAGGAGCGCTTCGAAACCCGTGCTGTTCCTGTACTCTGACATGGTGGAAGGCCTGTTCGCGCGCCTCGGCCTCGTCCGCCTGCCCCTTTTCATAACGGCCAGCTCTTCATCCGTAAGCGCTCCTTCGAAATCCTTCAGGACAGAGGCCTGGGCCGTCGCGCTCACCATCTTCAGGGCCTTCTCGTGCAAGGCCCTCGCAGTCACCCTTATCCCGGCCTCCTTGACCAGCCTCCTCCTTACGTACGCCTCCCAGACCACATCCCCCAGGTAAGCAAGCACCAGAGCAGGAAGCTCTGCCGGGGCGAAGCTACTTGCGCTCAAGCTTCCACCTCGCTCCGTCCTTCGTGTCCTCCACCGTCACTCCCAGATCCTTTAGGCCGTCCCTTATGAAATCCGAGAGCGCCCAATCCTTCTTCGCCCTGGCCTCCGCCCTTATCCTAAGGACCAGCTCCATCAGGGGGCCAGTGAGTCCCTCCCCGTCTCCCAGGCCGGCAGCGGCGTCGGCCCTGAGGGTCACATCGTCCATGAATCCCAGGACATTGCCCATCTTCCACAGCTTGCCCATGGCGTATGCCGCCGCCAAGGAAGCCTCCTCCTCCCTGGACCCGAGCGCCACGAATGCATTAATCGCACGCGCGAGCTCGTGCAGGGCGGACATGGCCCCGGAGGTGTTGAAGTCGTCGTCCATGAATTCGACGAACGAAGAGACGGCGGAATCCGCCGCCTTCACCAGGCCCTTCGCCTGGGCGTCCCCTATGCCGGGCGCGCCCGCTTCCAAGGATCGCGTAACGTCGTCGGGTCCTAGCCCCATCGCCTTCATCGCATTGATTATGCTGTCCTCCAGCCTTGCGAGGGCCCTTGCGCACATGTCCAGCTCGTCCAGCCCGAAGCTGATCGGTTGCCTGTAGTGGCTGGCCACGAGGTAGTAGCGCACTATCTTGCCGGGGTACTTCTTCAGGATGTCCCTCACCGTGAAGAAGTTGCCCATGGACTTGCCCATCCTCTCGCCGTCGACGTTCACCATGGCGTTGTGCATCCAGTACTTCACGAACTCTTCCCCGCCGAAGCTCTCGCTCTGCGCGATCTCGTTCTCGTGGTGCGGGAACACTAGGTCGCTCCCACCCAGGTGGATGTCCACATGCCCGCCCAGGTATCCCGCCGACATGACGGAGCATTCTATGTGCCAGCCGGGCCTGCCGGGCCCCCACGGGCTGTCCCACGACGGTTCGCCCGGTTTGGCCCCTTTCCAGAGCACGAAATCCAGCGGATCGTCCTTGTGCTCGGAGATGTCCACCCTGGCGCCCGCCTTTAGGTCGTCCGGGTTCTGGCCGGAGAGCTTGCCGTATCCGCTGAAGCTGGAAACGTCGAAATAGACGTCCCCCCCGCTCACGTAGGCATGCCCCTTCTTTATTATCCCCTCGACCATGCCGACGATGTCCTTTACGTGTTCGGTCGCCCTCGGCTGGTAATCCGGGGCCCCGACGCCCAGCGCGGCCCTGTCCTCGAAGAACGCCTTGGTGTACTGCCTCACGATGTCGTCCGTCGTCACTCCGCGTTCCTTCGCCCTGTTTATTATCTTGTCCTCGATGTCCGTCACGTTCTGCACGTACGTCACGTCATACCCTCTGAACTTGAGGTACTTCCTGACCATGTCGGGAACGACGAACGCCCTGGCGTTTCCTATGTGGAAGTAGTCGTACACCGTCGGCCCGCAGCAATACATGCCGACCCTGCCCTCGACATACGGCTTGAAATCCTCCTTGCGCCTCGTCATCGTGTTGTATATCTTTATCGCCATTCTCATACCCTCCGGATCCTGCCGTGCGGCCCTGTGCCGCCTCCTGTGTCCTCTAGCCCTGCTTCTTTGCGGTCTTCTTGGGCCTCGTCTGGATATACGCGATCAGTATCGAAAGCGCAGCCGCCACCACCACGAGCCCCACCGGCATGAGCCAGCTTGAGTTCCTCTTATAAAACGACTGCTTAACCTGTTCCTTCTCAAGGTAGCCGATTATGTCCTGCAGCTCCTTGTCCGCCTCGGCGAGGACCTGCTCGTCGACCATCCTCTCCTTGGGCTCCACCAGCCATAGCTGCTCGGCCCTCAGCGTGGCGAGCTGTGCGGGCATGTCGGAACGGTCTTTGCCGCCTTTTGCGTACTTCACGACGTACGCTGATATGTCCTTGAGCGCGGCCTCGTCCGCCTCCCTCTCATACAGCGCAAGCCTCTCCCGCATGATACCCGCCAGAGCGGCGGCGTCCAGAGCGGCGTCCTTCGCGGCCAGTTCCTTGGCGTAGGCCACGACCTCGGCGGCCATCTCCATGTGCCCTATCGCATCGCCCAGCCCAGCGGTCAGCAACATCTCCTCGGCTGCCAGCTTGACGTCCTTGCCGTCCAGCTTGGTGCCCTTGAGCTTCTCGTAGGCCTTTATCGCGACGCCGAACACCATCATGCCCCTCACCGGCTCCGCCGAGCTCAGGCTCATCACCGCGTCGCGCATCCCCGCCGTATAGAACGCGTTCGCGTACACGACCGGGACATAGTCGCAGTTCGAGGAGGTCACCCAGATCCCGGCGCCCTGTTCGGCACCCTTTACGAAAGCGCCCGATACGCCCTTCGGCCCCATGCCGGCATCGTCGAGAAGCCCCGTAAAAGGCGAGGCCTCGTCCTTCATCGACACCACGACCGGCTCCACGGCCTCCCCCTGGCTTTCGGTGCCGCTCTGCGTGGAAGCTCCCAGCTGAACTTTCAATATGGACTGCTGCGGCGCCGTCAGCTTCTCGCCGAATCCCAGGACCATGCCCTGGGCCCAATCGGCCGCCATTGAAGCCCCGAAGGCCCCCATGATGACAAGCGTCGCCAAGGCCAATGCAAACAACTTCCTCATTCGTACACCTCACAGTTGACTTAAGCCTATAATACAACAAAAAGGCGCCGGTTTTCCTCACCGGCGCCTTCCGCAAAGGCTCCGATCAATCTTTTATGACCAGCATGACCGCATAGGCGGCCATGCCCTCACCTCTTCCTACGCTGTCCATGCCCTCGTTCGTCTTCCCCTTCACGCTGACCGAACCTTCCTCGAGCCCCAAGGCCGAGGCGATGTTCCTGGCCATTATGTCGGCGAAGCCGGCGATCCTGGGCTTTTCCGCGATGAGCGTACAGTCGCAGTTTATGACCCTGTAGCCCATGTCCTTAGCGACGCGGCAGGTCCTCTCGAGAAGCTTCAGGCTGTCAGCCCCCTCGTACTCGGGGTCGTCCTCGGGGAACATCCTGCCTATGTCGCCTAGCCCGGAAGACGCCGCCAGGGCGTCGGTGACTGCATGGCACAGGACGTCAGCGTCCGAATGCCCGGCAAGTCCCGCCTCCCCTGGGATCTCCACACCGCCGAGTATCAGCCGCCTGTCCTTTGCGATCCTGTGGGAATCGTATCCCAGGGAAACCTTAAGGCCCAGTAGCCTATTCATCCTCGGTCCCCCTCCTCATCGCGATCTGCTCGGCTATCATGAGGTCCATGGGGCTGGTGATCTTGAGGTTCTCCTCGGATCCGTGGACGATGGCGGGCCTTATGCCGCGCCTCATCACGAGCTGGCAGTCGTCCGTGGCGTAGGTCGCGGCTTCCAGCCCTTCCTTGTGGGCCTCCAGCAGTATGTCCCTCCTGAAGGCCTGGGGCGTCTGGACATGCCACAGCCTCGACCTTTCCGGCACCTCGCTTAGGACTTCGCCGTCGTTGGAAACGCCTATCGTCTCCTTGGCCGGCATCGCGGCCGTCGCGGCGCCGTACTTTGCCGCCGCTTCCATCACGTCCGACAGGGTCTTCTTCCTTACGAAGGGCCTGACCGCGTCGTGCACCAGGACGATGTCGATGTCATCATCCGTCTCGGTGAGGCCGTTCAGGACAGATATCTGCCTTCTGGGCCCCCCTTCCGCGACCCTCGCCCCAAGGGCCAGCCCGTCCAGCAATTCCTCCGCCCTGGAAAGCCAGCCCTGGGGTAGTACGAGCACTATCTCGTCGAAAAGGCCGCTCTCCGACAACTTCTTAAGCGTCCACCACATGATCGGCTTGCCCGCTATCTTAAGGAACTGCTTCGGGATGTTGGAGCCCATCCTCAGCCCCGAACCCCCCGCTACGACGATGGCCGCGCACTTGAGGCCGCCCTTTTGGGTTTCAAGATCCATTCGAACTCATTCCCTCCTTTAGTTTCGTGAAAATCATCCTGCCGGCAGACGTCTGCAGCACACTGGTCACCGTCACCGACAGCTCGTGCCCGATCATCTTCTTGGCGCCCTCGACTACTATCATCGTGCCGTCGTCGAGGTAGCCCACGCCCTGGCCGTGCTCCTTGCCCTCTTTTATCACCATCACCCTCATCTCTTCGCCCGGCAGCACCATGGGCTTCACCGCGTTGGAAAGCTCGTTCACGTTGAGCACCAGGCTTCCTTGCAGCGTGGCGGCCTTGTTGAGGTTGTAGTCCGTGGTCACCACGGCGGCGGAGAGGCTCCTTGACATCTTGATGAGGCTGGCGTCCGTCTCCTGGTCTTCCTGCGGGAACGGCATGATCCTAAGGTCTATCGATGCGTCGTCCTGCATCCTCTTGAGCACGTCCAGGCCCCGCCTGCCGCGTGCCCTCTTGAACTGGTCGGAGCTGTCGGCCACCTTCTGCAGCTCGTTAAGTATGAACTCCGGCACTATGAGGGTCCCGTCCAGGAAGCCGCTCCTTGCTATGTCGAGGACCCTTCCGTCTATCAGGCTGCTGGTGTCCAGTATCTTCGAGCCTATCCTAGAATAGGCCCTGTAGCCGCCGTACTTGCCGGGGCCGCCTCCGGATATCGTGCCCCTCATCCTCTCGTTTATGTCATCTTTCAATGATATGGCGATGATCATGCCCAGGAGGCCTGAGAGCAGGTTGAGGGCCAGCGAGATGTAGCTGCCGGCGAACGGTATGTCGCTTATGGGCAGGACCACCAGGTTGGCCGCGACCAGTCCGAGTATGGCCCCGATGGCCGCTATGAAGAAGTCGTACAGGCTGACCACGCTCATCGCGTCGTGTATCTTCCTGCTGAGGCCCTTCACCAGCCCGGAGCCGAGGATCGCGAGCAGTATACCCACGAGCGCCCCGCACAGGACCATGACCAGCATGAGGTTGTTCCTGTCGGAAGCGTCCAGGTTCGCCAGCAGGGAATTGCCGGAAGTCATGAAGAGATATCCCAGGTATCCGGCCACCGAGCTGATCACAATCAACGTTACTTTCAACAGCCTTTGCATCGTACCAACACCCTCGGAGATATAGTGAAAACCGACACATTGAAGTTTGACATTGCGGGGCTATATCGTGATAATGGTGCTAGAAGCTGCCTTAAGGGGGTGCCCTTCCATGAGCAAGCCCACGCTGGTCTCTTTCCAGGATACCGTACGCCAGAACCTGTTCCGCCACAAGAGCATACTCGATACCATGTCCAAACTGGACGAATCATCCGCCCGGCTGAACAGGGCCATCACCAAGGCCGTCACCGCATGCGGTTGCCTTAAGATAAACGCGTCCCAGAAGCAGCGCTTCCCCGAAGACCTCCCGTACGACCTAATCAAGGAACAGCTGACGACCCATCTTGAAGGGGAGCTGTGCCCCGATTGCAGGGAACATGTAGAGGAGGAGGCCGGGCGCGTGGCGTTCTACCTTACGGCCCTATGCGATACGCTGGGCATGAGCCTGGAGGAGATCATAGCATCGGAGAGCGGGAAGCTCATCGCGCTCGGCAAGTTCAGCCTCCGCTGAAGCCTAGCTGCTGACCTGGTCCCGGATCCTCCTCAACCCGTCGTGCAGGGTAACGGCCCTGCTTTTCCCTATTCCCTCCACCTCGTCGAGTTCTTCGACGCTCGCCATGAATATGTTGTGCAGATTCCCGAAGCCCTTGATCAGATTCTCCACTATCTGCTCGGGCATCCTTGACGTGAGCTGCGACAACGTGCGGTAGCCGCGCGGTGAGGCCTCGGTGTCGGGCCCTTCCTCCCCCAGCTTCCGTATGGCCTTCTCGATTATGCCGTTCTCCATGATGTCGTCCAGGTCCCATTCCTCCATCGCGGCCAGGAACTTCTCGGGGTGCTTGTACTCGCCTTCCTCCATGTAGTCCCTGAGCAGGTTCTCGGTCTCCTCGCGGCGGCCTTTTACCATCTCCTGCATCTGCATCCTGATGAGCCTGCCCTCGGTGCCCAGCTCGATTATGTAGCTGGTGACCTCCTCGCCGACCCTCCTTGTGAGCTCCCACCTTCTTACGCACTCGGCCACGTCGGCGACCGTCACGTCGTCTTCGAACTCGAATGCGGTCAGCTTGAACAGCGACTTGTCGAGGACCTCCCTGTACTTGGCCAGCGTCTGCAGCGCCTGGTTGGCCATGTCTAGTATGTAGCCCACGTCCCTCAGGATGTACTTCTGCCTGCTGTGGTATATGGTGATGACGTTCCTCCTGCTGGATATCGCTATCACTGGCTTGCCCGTCGCCCTTGCGGTCCTTTCGGCGGCCGCGTGCCTGGTGCCGGTCTCGTTGGTCGGCAGCGCCGGGTCCGGGAATAGGTGCACGTTCGCGTACATTATCCTGTCCAGCGCGGACGACAGTATGATGGCCCCGTCCATCTTCGCCAGCTCATAGAAGCTGTTGGGGAGGTAGGGCGCGTCGATCTTGAAGCCGCCCTTGCACAGGTCCATGACCTCGGGGCTGTCGCCCATGACCACGAGCGCCCCCGTCCTTGCCCTTAGTATGAACTCTATCCCATCATGCAGGGGCGTACCCGGCGCCAGCTGGGCCACCACCTGCCTTAATGCCTTAGGTATCATTTTTCCCACCTCCGCAGGAAGACTCGCCTTCTTCATATATTTCTCAGTTGTGTGGGCAGATTCCTTCCTCGGATGCCTAACCCAGCAAATATTCGATGGCCTCGGCGAGCGTGCCCGCCCCGAACACCTCCGCCTGCCCGCCAAGCTGCCTGGACGCTTTCATCCTCGTAAGGCTCGCCTTCGGCACCACTAGGTTTACGAATCCGAGCCTTGCAGCCTCGGCCGCCCTGGCCTCTGCCTTCGGCACGGACCTGAGCTCGCCGGAAAGGCCTATCTCGCCGAACACCGCGGTCCTGGGGTTTACGGGCCTGTTCTTGTAGCTGGACGTCAACGCGACCGCGATCCCTAGGTCGGCCGCCGGCTCGTCCACGGAGATGCCCCCGGCCACGTTCATGAACGTGTCGTTAGCCTCTATGCCGAGGCCAATGCGCCTTCCAAGGACGGCGAGCATTATCGCGACCCTGCCCTGGTCCACCCCGGACGCGGTCCTCCTGGGGAAATTGGCCCCCGGGGAGCCTACGAGGGCCTGCAGCTCCACTAGGAAGGGCCTTGTGCCCTCCATGCACGGGACGACGACGGACCCGGCCATGCCGGCCACGCGCTCCCTAAGGAACGCCTCCGACGGGTTGGTCACCTCCCTTAGGCCGTCTTCTCCCATCTCGAAGACGCCGACCTCGTCGGTGGAGCCGAACCTGTTCTTCAGCGTCCTCACCACCCTGTAAGCCTGGTGGATGCCGCCTTCGAACTGCAAGACGGTGTCGACCATGTGCTCGAGCACCTTGGGCCCCGCCACAGCGCCGGTCTTGGTCACGTGCCCCACCATGAACGAGGCCATGTCCGACGACTTGCTCGCCTCTATGAGAAGGGCCGCGCACTGCCTGACCTGGCCGACGCTTCCCGCCGCGGAGCCGAGGGAGGCGTCTTGCATCGTCTGTATGGAATCGACCATCAGGACGGCCGGCTTTATGCTGTCAGCGGCCCTTAGCACCTCGACGATGTCCGTCTCGGGCAGCACGTATATCCGCTCGTCCACTGCCTTAAGGCGCCTTGCCCTCATGCCCACCTGGCTTACGGATTCCTCTCCCGTCACATACAGGACGGAGGCCCCACGGGCGATCCTCGCGGCCGCGTGCATCATCAATGTCGACTTGCCTATTCCAGGCTCGCCGGATACAAGCACCGCCGACCCCGGCACGATGCCTCCCCCCAGGACCCTGTCCAGCTCGTCTATGCCCGTCCTTAGCCTTTTCGACTCGGTGAGGCTCGCCTCGGTGAGCCTCACCGCCTGCCTTGCGGCAACGCCCGGCCGCGGGGGCCTCGCGGCCCTCCCCTCCTGTACGGGCACCGCCTCCTCAACGACGCTGTTCCAGCTGGAGCACGAGGGACACCTGCCGTACCACGTCGGGAACTCGCTTCCGCATTGCTGGCATACGTACCTGCTCTTGATCCTAGCCATCCGCGCAGGCCCCCTCTTTCCTCTTCCTTTGGCCCTTCTCGTCGAACATGCCCTTGAGTTTCCGTTCGGTGTAGGGCACGGTGCACGCCGCGGCTGCGGCGCTTATGAGCGTAGACGCCAGGTATCCCGCCTTCCCGTCAAGGAGGAAGAAGCACGCGGCGCTAACGGCAAGCCCCGAGGCCCCAGCCGCGAGCATCGCCCGCGCCCATATCCTCTGGGCCTCGTTCCAGACGGCGACGTTCTTCATGGCGAAGCTGCTGCGGTAGCCGGCCCTTGCCGTGGGCTGCTTGGGCGCCGCGAACATCTGCCATGCCGCCGCCCCGAGGACGAAGGCCGCCGTGACGAAACAGTAAAGGGTCCTCATCGGATCGCCTCCTCCTAGACGGAAAACCCCGGGCGGTATCCCGGGGCCCGCAGCCTATTGGGCATCTCCCCTATTTCTTCGCGGTGACGCTCACCTTGTCGACCAGCACGTGGGGGGCCAGGCACATCGTCATGCTGAATCCCCTCCTGCTGCCGACGGAGATGATGTTTTCCTTGAGGGCATCGTACGCGTTTCCGGCGATCATGAGGTTCTTTACCCTGCCTACGATCTTCCCGCCCTCGACCTTGTAGCCGAGGCCTATGTTGTTGGAGAACTCGCCGGCGAGGACGTTCCCCTGCCCTGCGCCCAGGCAGAAGTCCACGTAGAGGCCTTCTTCCATGGATGCCAGCATCTCGGATACCTCCTTGTCCCCCGGTTCTACCGCCATCAGCGAAACGGATGGGGAAGGAGGCGCCTCGAAGCCGTTCCTGTATCCCGAACCGGTGCTGCGCCTGCCGTACATGTCGGCCGTAAGCAGGTCGTAGTAGGGCTCTCCGATCACGCCTTCCCTTATCAGGGCGCGCTTTTCGGTGCGGATCCCCTCCTGGTCGAGCGCGCCGGAACGATACCAGTATCTTACAGTAGGATCGTTCCATACCGTCAGCTTGTCCGACAGCGCCTTGGTCCCCGTCAGGCCCTTTATGGGCGAGACTCCGAGCTCGACGTACTTCCCGTTGAAGCCGGCCCCTAGGGCCATGAGCATGCTGTCCAGCCCCATTGGCGAAAACAGCACTGTAGTCGGCCCGGTCTTGGCCTCGACCACCTTCTCGGCCATCCTTATCTTCTCGGCGGCCTCCTCGGCGGCAAGTTCGGGGTCGTATTCGTCTTCGAGGGGTATCTTGAACGCGGGCACCATGAGCACGTCGGAGCCCTTTATCACGGTGGCCCCGAAGTATACGTGGTACATCGCACCCTCCGATTCGTAGTCCAGGCCGGAGGAGTTGAGTATCCTGGTCCTGTCGTGCTCGACGGTTATGCTCGTATCCGGATAGCAGTCCGGTGCAAGCTTCTTGAGTTTCTCGACGTACTTCGCCCCCATCTCGACCATCTCGCTTATGCCGAGCTTGGTGGCGCGCTCCTTCACGGAATCTATGCTGTCGATCTTCCCGGGGTCTCCGGGGAAGTCGAACCTCGCCCTCGGACCCGCCGCCGCCGTGTCCAGCGCGGCCGTGACCAGCCTGTCGGACTGGGAAAAGTCCGTCGTCGAAGCGTAGCCCAGCCTCCCGTCCTTTATGAGCCTGAGGCCGGCCCCGGTCATCCTTACGGAGCTTACGGTCTTGAGTTTCCCGTTCTCGTAAGAGACCTCCGCCGTGCGGTAATCCCCGTAGAAGACCTCCGCCTTCCCGGTGCTCTCCAACGCCTTCTTCAGAATCTTCTCCATACTATCTTCCTCCGACGACGACATTCTTGATCCTTATGGAAGGCGAGCCCATCATGACAGGCAGAGGGAACTGCCCTCCCTTGCCGCATCCTCCCGTATGCCCCGTCCACCTGAAGTCGGAGCCTATGCCCTCGATGTTGAGCAGGGTCTCGAAGAGGTTGCCGGCCATGACCACATCGCGGACCCTCTCCGCCAGCTTCCCGTCCCTTATCATGAACGCCTCCCTGGCCGAGAAGGAGAACTGCTCTATCATCGTCTGGCCGCCGTATGCGGCCTTTGCGAATATGCCGAGCTTTATGTCGCCGATCAGCTGGTCGAAGTCCGCCTTGCCCGGGCGTATCACCGTGTTCCTCATCCTTACGATCGGGGCGAACTTGTGGTTCACGGCCCTTGCGTTTCCGGTGGTGGGCTCTCCCATCTTGGCCGCGGTCTCCCTGGAGTGCAGCCTTCCGACCAGCAGGCCGTTGGTGATTAGGGGCGCCGTCACCGCCGGGGTGCCCTCGTCATCGTATTTGTACGAGCCGCGAAGCCCAGCGGGCACCGGCTCGTCGGCGACGTTGAGGAAGTCCTGCCCGAAGCGGCGGCCCAGCGTCATCATCTTCCTCGCGTCCTCGTTCTCCGCTATGAAGTCGGATTCCGACAGGTGCCCGAACGCCTCGTGGATGAACACGCCGGCAAGGTGCGGGTCGCAGACGACGGTGTAGACGCCGGCTTTCACCGGCTCGGCGTCCAGCGTCTCGATGCATGTCTCGACCACCTCGCGGGCGACATCGTGCTTTCCTTCCAGGTCCGTAAAATCAAGCGTGCTCCCCACGCCCTCGAATGCCTCGACGGGCCTTCCTTCCTTCATGGCGGAAGCGCCGAACGAGGCGTTCATGTCCGAGCCCTCTGATACTATGTACGCGCCCTCGGAGTTTGCGAAGTACTTCCTGACGTAGAAGTCGCCGTACCTGACGTGCGACGATACCACTCTAGGATCGCTCTTCGCGAGTATCTGGGCGTATTCGCCGAGGACTCTCATCTTGTCGGAGAGAGTGACGTCCTTGGCGCCCCTGCTTATCCCGAGGTCCACCTCGTCGTACGCGGTGGTCACCCTGGCGAGGGACACCTTCTCGGAAGCCGGAAGGCACGAGCCTACGTACCTGGCCGACGTGACGGCGTCCTCGCAGGCCTTGCCTACGGCCGCAAGGTCGTTGAACGCGGCGAAGCCCCAGCCGCCGTCGGCGAGAGCCCGCACCGAGCCTCCCAGGACCAGCTTCACCGAAACGCTGTCGGCTTCGGCGAGCCTGTAGAGAAGCGAGGTGGCCTCTCTCTGCTCGATCCTCACCTCGAGGTAGTCCGCCCTGCCCTTGTAGGAAGATATGGCATCGGCCATGATTCCCCTGAAGTCCACGAAATCGACCTCCTGCCGCCGGCAGGCTTGAAGGGAGCCAGGACCGGCGCTATTTCTTTATATAGTTGAGTGGGTTCTGCGCCTTGTTGTTCACGCGGACCTCGAAGTGCAGGTGAGGCCCGGTGGACCTTCCGGTGTTGCCGGAATTGGCGATGACTTGTCCCTGCGCTACCCTGTCCCCTACGGAGACGAGCAGCTTGGAGTTGTGCCCGTAATAGGTCTTGACGCCCTGGCCGTGGTCTATTACGACCAGCTTGCCGTAATTGCCCAGCCACCCGGACGTCGTGACGACGCCGGACGCGGCCGCTTTCACGTCGGTGCCCGTGGACACCCCGAAGTCTATGCCGTTGTGCATCCTGCCGTTGCGGGTCCCGTAGTAGGACGTGACCCTGGTGCCGCCGTTCACGGGGTGGACCATGCCGATTCCTATTGTCGCTGACTTGGACGAGCCGCTCGAAGAGCCGGTGGATTTCGCGACGCGCGGCATCTTGCCGCCGGGGACCACGAGCACCTGGCCCGCGAATATCTTGCTGCTCTGCGAAAGCTCGTTGGCCTCCTCGATGATCTGTGCGCTTACCTGGTATGTCTTGGCTATGTCGGATATGGTGTCGCCCTTCTTCACCGTGTGCGTAAGGCCGGTGACGGAGGGGAACGTAAGCTTCTGCCCGACTTTGAGCTTGGATGAGTTGGCGAGGTTGTTGGCGTTGACTATCGTCGCCTCGTCGACGTTGTAGGCTTTCATTATCGACCAGATCGTATCGCCCGGTTCCACTATGTGCTCGATTATGTAGGGTTTCTTCTCCAGTATGCCCCTGAGGTTCTCAAGGGGCGAACCGGCGGTGAACGACCCGTCCGCGACGGCGAAAAGATCCTCGTCCAGGCCGTGCGCTTCGGGATTGGACGAGAACGGTTCTGTCAGCATATCGAATACGTTGGATGCTATCCTTGCGATTCCCGAGCCGGCGACCGGGTCGCCCTCCCCGGGAATCAGGCCGATGTCGGCCGATGAAGGGGTCAGCACGAGGAACAGGATCGCGAACAGCAAGGCTGTGAAGGTCCTTGCCACCGATCTCGGTATCTTCGGTATCTCCTGCCTGTACTTCAATCCTTGGCCCCTTCCGTCAAAATAGATGTGAATATTCTACTACATCAAGGTCAGGTCCTGCAAACCGCCCTGCAGGACCTCACATTGGTTGTATAACGCCGTAAGGGTCAGTAAATGTTCCCGCGCTCCTTCATGCTGCTTGCGTACTTCGAGCTTACGACCTTGTCTATCAGGTCTTCGTTGCCGCCGGACTGCTTGACCCTCTGGAACAGGAAATCCGTCTGCTCGATCGGGTTCATGGACGCCATGGCCACCCTGAGGACCCATGCCGCCTCCCTCTCCTTCGGGGAGTAGAGCAGCTCGTCCCTCCTCGTCGAGGAGGCCTTTATGTCTATTGCCGGGAAGATCCTCCTCTCGGCGAGGTCGCGCTCCAGGTGTATCTCCATGTTGCCGGTGCCCTTGAACTCCTCGTATATCATGTCGTCCATGCGGCTTCCGGTGTCCACGAGCACGGTGGCGAGTATGGTAAGCGAGCCGCCGTCTTGTATGTTCCTGGCAGCGCCGAAGAACCTCTTCGCGGGATGCAGGGCCGAAGGGTCGAGGCCTCCCGAGAGGGTCCTTCCTGACGAGGGTGTCGTGGTGTTGTAGGCCCTCGTCAGCCTGGTCAGGGAATCGAGCAGGATGCACACGTCCTTCTTGTGCTCCACCTGGCGCTTCGCGATCTCGAGGACTATTTCGGCCACCCTTGTGTGGTTCTCCGCGGGCTGGTCGAACGTCGACGAGAACACCTGGCCCTTGTCGCTTATCCAGTGCACCCAGTCGGTCACTTCCTCGGGCCTTTCGTCCACGAGCAGGACTATCAGGTTGATATCCGGGGAGTTGTCCATTATCGCCTTCGCGACGGTCTTGAGCACCGTCGTCTTGCCCACCTTGGGCTGGGCGACGATGAGCCCCCTCTGGCCCTTGCCTATCGGCACCATGAGGTCTATGACCCTGCCGGTGATCTCGGAGGGCTGGGTCTCGAGCTTGAGCCTCTCCTTGGGGAAGATGGGCGTCAGATCCTCGAAGAATTTCCTGGTCTCGCAGTACTCGGGCGGGTCCCCGTTCACAGATTCCACCCTTATAAGGGCCGAGTTCTTCTCGCCCTCGTTAGGCGGCCTGACGAAGCCGGCGACCTCGTCGCCGTTTCTCAGCCTGAACCTCTTTATCTGCGAGGGGGATATGTAGATGTCGTCGAAGCCCTGGGTGTGCGGCTGGTTGGCCCTCAGGAAGCCGTAGCCCTCCTGCTTTATGACGAGTATGCCCTTGGCCGACACCGCGCCTTCCTTGAGGTATCCTGGCAGCGGCGCTTCCCTTAGCGGCTCCAGCACCGCAGCCGCCTGGACCGGCGCCTGGGCGGTCTCGGCGCGCGCGGGCGCCTCGGTAGCCGCGACCTCGGGCTGCGCCGGTGCCTGGCCGTCCCTGGGCGCAGTTTCCCTCATGAGCCTCCTGTGCGCTACGGTCCTGCCCGTCGCGGACGGAGCCTTCTGGGCCGTGCCGGCTTCCTTTATCATCTTCGACATGCGTTCTATGTCGGACTCCGAGCTCGTCCTGCCGTTTTCGCCGCCGACGCTTATGATCTTGAAGGACGAAGGCTCTATGGTCCTTACCGACTGGGCCGGTTCGGTCCTCTTCCTGGGCCTTCCGCGCTGCGGCGCCCTCAAGGCGGCGTCTTCGGCTTTCGAAGCCTGCGCCGACGTTGCGGCCAGCGCTGCCTGGGCGGCCTTCCCTTCCTTTTCGTATATCTGCGTCAAAGCCTCGATGAGCTCGGCCTTCCTTAGCGTCCTGAATCCGGGGACCTTCAGCTTCCTGGCCTCGTCCTTAAGTTCAAGCACGCCTTTTGCGCTCAATTCCTGTATCCTGATATCCATTATTTTCCTCCGTGCGGGATAGGTTGATATGTCATAATTCCGGGATGCACGCACATAACGGCAAAACCCGCCATATGCGGATTTCGTCTGGGTGGTCCTCTTTAGTGTGAAAGGCGAATATTTCGATTGTTATTGCTTTCGAGGTAACAATTCTATGCCCGACGCTCTTATCCTTCAACAAGGGGCGTCTTAGCCCCTGTTTTCCTTGATCGCCTTGATGAACGCGTCGAAGAGCGGGTGCGGCCTGTTCGGCCTCGACTTGAACTCAGGATGGAACTGCACTCCCATGTAGAACGGATGCCCGGGCAGCTCGCAGACTTCCACCAGGTCCCTTTCGGGGTTCCTGCCCGACAGGACCAGGCCCGCCTGTTCCAGCCTTTCCCTGTATAGGTTGTTCACTTCGTACCTGTGGCGGTGCCTCTCGTGGACGAGCCCGGCGCCCTTGTATACGCCGCGGGCGATCGTCCCTTCCGCCAGCTCACAATCGTATATCCCAAGCCTCATCGTGCCGCCGAGGTTGCCTACGCCCTTCTGGTCCACCATGAGGTCTATCACCGGGTTCTTTGTGTCGGGCCTGAACTCCGAGGAATGGGCGTCTGCCAGGCCGCACACGTTCCTTGCGTATTCCACTATCGCCATCTGCATACCCAGGCACAGCCCGAGGAACGGAACCTTGTGCTCCCTGGCGTATTGTATGGCCTTAATCTTGCCGTCGATGCCACGGTCTCCGAACCCTCCGGGCACGAGTATCCCGTCGGCGCCGCCTATCAAAGCTCTGAGGTCCTTGTCGCCCTCCAGGTCGCCCGAGTAGACCAGGTCTATCTTCACGCACGCGCCGTTGTTGATGGCCGCGTGCTTTAGAGCCTCCGCGACGCTAAGGTAGGCGTCAGGAAGCGCCACGTACTTCCCTACCAGCGCTATCCTCACCTTGTCCTCTGCGCCGTTGGCCTTGTCCACCATGGCCTTCCATTCGGCGAGGTCCGGCTTCCTGTCCTCCATGCCGAGCCTGTTGAGCACTATCCTCGCAAGGCCCTCCTTCTCCAGCTGGAGAGGCACCTCGTACAGGGATTCGAGGTCGGGGTTGAAGATCACGGCCTCGGGGTCTATGTCGCAGAAGAGGGCTATCTTGTTCTTCAGCTCCTCGGGTAGGGGCACTTCGGAACGGCACACTATCGCGTCTGGCTGTATGCCCTCCGACCTGAGCTCCTTGACCGAGTGCTGGGTCGGTTTCGTCTTGAACTCGCCCGACATCCTCAGGTAGGGGACGAGGGTGACGTGCACGAAGAAGGTGTTCTCCCTGCCGACCTCCCTCCTCAGCTGCCTTACGGCCTCCAGGTAGGGCTGGCTCTCGATGTCGCCGACCGTGCCGCCGATCTCGACTATGATGAAATCGGGCCTGTCGACTTCGAGCGCCTTTATCCTCCTTTTGATCTCGTTGGTGATGTGGGGGATGACCTGGACGGTGCCGCCGAGGTAGTCGCCGCGCCTTTCGTTGGCGAGGACCTGGGAGTAGATCATGCCGGTCGTAATGTTGTTGCTGCGCTTGACGTTGATGTCTATGAACCTCTCGTAGTGCCCGAGGTCGAGGTCGGTCTCCGCGCCGTCTTCGGTCACGAACACCTCCCCGTGCTGGTAGGGGCTCATGGTCCCGGGGTCTACGTTGATGTAAGGGTCGAATTTGAGGATGCTTAGCGTGTAGCCCCTAGCCTTGAGGAGCCTGCCGAGGGATGCGGCGGTAATGCCCTTGCCGAGGCCGGATACTACCCCGCCGGTAACTATAATGAGCCTAGCCATTTGGTCCTCCCGGAGTGTCAGGTAAAAACACTGTATTATTATATATCAGATTTCCGGGCATATCAAATGCCGCCGGCCTCTAATATTGTACTAAGGTTTGAGCAAGAGATACGCCGGCCGGCCGGCCTTCTTGACAGGTTTTACCATCGCATACTCCACAGAGGCTGCGTGTATCACGTCGTCCTTGCCCTCGATGTACCGCGCGACGGGGATTAGCTTGTCCAGGCCGGGCTTCATCCCGTAATGCATCGGTATCACTACCCTGGGGCCGATCATACTTATCAGCCTGTCGGCACCTTGTGGGTCGAGGGTGTACGTGCCGCCCACCGGCACCATGACATAGTCCAGGTCCTGCAGCGAAAGGAGCTCCTCCTTGCCCGGGATCGCGCCTAGGTCCCCCATGTGGCATATCCTGAGGCCGTCGGCCTCGATTAA
>MWDF01000018.1 GCA_002070415.1 Firmicutes bacterium ADurb.Bin153 | reverse complement strand
GACTACAATTGTGTAAGTCAGTGTCTCCCCTGGATCCGCTGTCGCCTTATCGACACTCTTAGTAAGTGTCAGGATCGGCGCTTTGATCGTATGTGTAATTTCGATATAATCCTGAGCTATAGGTAATTCTGATGTAGTAGCTGTAATCCTAACTGTGTTTACTTTCCTGTCTATCGCATTTTTTGATACTATTGCTACTGCAACATAGTCGAGTTTTTCTTCAGGATCCATTTCACCCGTATCTATGCCATTTACCCCATTTGTATTAATAACAAGTGTGTCAAATACGTCATAAACTCCATTTGAATTGTTATCTCGATAAATCGTCCAAGACAGGATGAATTCCTCTACCGGTTGTCCTATTGATATTTCCATTACATCAATGCTGTTTCCATTATTCTTTATCGAAAATGGAATCATAATGATATCTCCAGGATCCGAATACGAATTCAAGTATTCTGTTTCAATATCCACCCCAGCTTTATTGGCCACAGTAACAGCACATATATCTGTATCTGCGAATGTGTTGCCATCGGCATCCTTATAGGCCACATCAGCCGTGTTTCCTATAGAAGTACTCACTGCAACCTTGTCTTTCACCTGACAGCTGAACGTTATCGTGGCCGTTGTCTCCGCCGCCAAGGGATTTATTACCACGGTTATAACGCCTGCTGAGTACGCGCCTGGCAGCTGTACGGGAGTTGCCGGTCCTGAACCGTCTTCGTCATAGAATACAGGCCCGATGAAATCGACGTCATCGGGTATGCTATCGGTGATGACTACGTTGTAGGCCGCTACTTTACCCGAGTTAGCTACGCTTATCGTATAGTCGAACGGCTCAAGGGGCATGGGCTCTTCGTTCGAAGAGGATTTGGTGACCGCGATGACCGCCTGACGTAATTCCAGATTGATAGTGGACGAATCCGATACGCTCGGCGCCGCAACCGAAGTCGCGGTAAATACGCCGGCGATCACTTCATTTATGATCTCTGGGGGAGCGGGTGCTACGATACGAATGATAACATGATACGCCTGATCCGCGGTTAATGTGCCGGTATTAGCGGTAGTTACCGAATCCTCCGGATCAAGGGTACCATCGCCATCCACATCATGGTATATGAAGTAACTCCATCCGGCGGGAATCCCGGTTAGTCCTAATCCTATCGAATCGTTTGCGTTCCCTGTATTTGTAACAGTGAACGCAAAGTCGTTCGTCTTCTCTTCCGTCGTACAGGTATAATCCACAGGGCTGATATCAACGCCGCGCACGGTATTCACTACAGTCGTTACGGTATTCGACGTAACGGTCGGTTTTGCGTTGCTGTTCACATCCTTATAGGTTACAGTCGCGTTATTCTTGATCTCAGTACCAGCAGGAGTGCCGCTTGCCACAATGGCAGACGACATGACTGCCACGATCATGAACGCGATTACGATTACCCTAGTAAAGGTCCTCTTCACAACATACTCCCCCTAATAGTTAAATAGTGACCTTGAATGATACTGTGAAAGTCCCGCCAGGCAGAAGAGGCCTTCCTGGTGTCCAGATCATAGATGCTATACCTTTACCGGCTAAACGCGTGACCTCACTTGTGCTAGGAATATCGATTACTTCACGGGAAGGGATGAGCCTGACCTTACCCTCGGTTCCCGATAAGGATGAAGGTATGAGCTCCGTTCCTTCTGGTACAGGGATGTTCGCTTCAATGTCCATTGCTTCTTCCATCCCTGCATTGAAAATGTGATATGTGTACTCTATGGTATCTCCCGGATTTACTGTTTTCTTATCTGCCGATCCAATTATACAAAGATCGGGCGATGTGCCTTTATTGCGCATGGCCTTAGCAAGGCTTAGTGCGGGTTCCGCTGACCATACCTTGACCATAGTCATGTTAACGGCCATTATTCTGTCCGGATCGGCACATTTCGCAGTGTCGGTATAAGAAGACGCTTCGATGAAATCGATAGCCTTGTCCGATATGTCCATTTGTCCCTTGGCAAACTCACACGAGTCTTCATATGCCGTAATAATCAGGAAGTCAGGTAGCTTCCCGTCCGCTTCCGATGCAAACGAAAGCACCGCTTCGGCCCCGTCTTCCGAAACAGTCCCCGCCAGGCCCGCGAGTCTCATCTTATGTATGTACTCGGATCCGACGCCTGAGCCGCTTGTCTCTTGAAGAACTAGCATCATAGTCCCGTTCACCGGCTTTGAGCTGCCGTCCCAGGTGCTCGTAAGCTCGTAGGTTACGTGCCGGCCGTCAAGGTCGGCGCTCAGGTTGACCGACCATGCCCGACCGTCCGAAGACACTTTCGGTCCCTTGCCGTCCCAGGCGGCTCGGGCCGCTATGTGCCCCTCCTTGTCAGCTATGCCTATTAGCGGCATGCCCTCGGCACCGGCCGCGCCCGGCTCCGTGGCAATCAGCGCGAACGGTCCCCATAAGTCGATTGCGTCATATTCCTCATACAGCCGAACCCTTGAAGGAGCGCCCGGTTGGGCTGCGCAGACCATGGCAGATGCCACAAGCATCAATGCCACTGACGCTAGGATGACCGGGCGGATAATCTTCTTGCTCAAAGGCAACATCTCCCGCAGAAAGTCATTTGACAACTACTTGGAAAGTATAGGTATGATCCGCCCCGGGTTGTAGCGTCTCTAGGTAGTATTTAATGGACGTGACCGGCATCATTTCGGATGAATCGTACGGGCCTCCCGCCACATGCTGGAAGGTGAAAGTACCGTCCAGGTCGGTCAACGTCAAGCTACCCGGGACGTAGAGCGTATCCGGCGGCATATCATCGATTATCTCGACTTGTCTGGCATCGGAATGGCCCGCGTTCCTGAATGTAACTGTGTACGTAAGCACCGTGCCGGGATCTACCGAACCGAGCGGCGATACGGACTTCATAAGCTGCATCAGCGGGGCGCGCACAACCGTCGACGCAGTCAGGTACCTCGTGATCGATCCCCAGCTGATGCTTGCAGTGTTGGTGATGGAAGCACCGTCCGGCGCCGCTACATCCACTTTAACGGCGAATGTTACCGTAGCTGACGAGTTGGCTCCTATGAGGGGTATCGTAATCCCGCCCTCAAGGGGTGTTTTCCCCGATACGTCGGCGACGGATGATCCGTTGAGCCTCGTGGAATTGGGCACATAGACGGTATGGAAGGGGATGTTATCCACGACTACCAGGTTATTGACGGGCGAGCTGCCTGTATTCCTTATCGTGATCGTATACGTGATTTGGTCGGCCGCGACGGCCTCGCTCCTGTCGGCGGTCTTCGTGCTTGTAGATAGGTCGATCACAACGGCGGATACTGTGAATGTGTCCTTCAGCATGTATACGCCGCTGTAAGGGTGTGCAACGTATATCGAGTAGACGCCCTCGGGAGCTGTGGGTCCTATGGTCCATGCGGACTGCAGGTTGACGACTCCGGTCGTCGTCGTAACAATCCCGGGCGCCGGCACTTGATAATGTGTGGTGCCGTCGGGGTATACGATCCTTACCTGCAGGTATCCAGTAAACGGAGGGTTCTGTGTGGATGCCGGCCAGCCCGAACCGTAGACCTTGAGTACTTCTCCCCTGTACCATACACCGAGGTTCATACCAGCATCAGAGTGCTTTCCGTCGACGAGGATCCCGTATCCGCCCCCGGGCGTTACTGGGGGTACGGAATCGAAGTAGGAAGGAACGTTTATCGTTCCGGAGTAACCAACGAGGTCTTTTCCTATGTTCTGCCCGCTTGCATCGGTGCCGAAAGCTATCTTTATCGGGGTGTTCGCGGTGATCGGAGCCGGCGGCGTAACACCGCCTGCCCTGGATAACCAGGTCATGGGGACCCTGAAATCCAAGTAGTAGTCAGGTGTGCCGTTCCACCAGTAGGAACTAACCGTCGTTACCTGCTTGCTCCGCACGTAATTCGTACCGGCTGCGTTCCTTATGACATACCAGAAGCCGTCGGCGTCCAGGTACGATGTGGTGGCGCTTTGGGCATACCCCGTCTCACCGTCCATGGCCATGTCCGGAGTCAGGTTGTACATCGTGTGTATCCTGTTCGCCGTGCCAGTGCCATCGATTCCGATTACGTAATCGGGGAAGCTGTTCCCCGTGCTTTCGATCATCGCCGCCCAGCCGAAGGGCTGCAGTTCCTTCGTCGAGCCTTTAGCCTTCAGGGGATCCCCGTCCAGTATCATCCTGAAATAGAAGTACGTTCCGTCATAGAACCAATATGCTGCCGCTTGCACCGTCGCGGTCTTGTCGGTGATGCAGTCGAGGAAGCTCTGCTGTTGGTCGAGCGGATCGGTTATTGGGCCCCAGTTCGCGCCCAGGGCAGGTATCCATTCCGCCTGGCTTGGCCATGCGGCGTATACCGGTATAGATATTGCCAGGACGGTCAATACCGAGACTAACAAAACAAACGCGTGCTTACGGTTGCCGGCAACCACCTGATCATCACCGCCCATGCATAGGGAATTGGTAATATTTATCTTTCACTAACTATATTAGATGGTTCATTGCAATGCAATATTGTTAATGCAGGAACTATTCAGCCACGGTACCATTTTGTGTCCTGCACTACGATATATTGCCTTTTTATGTCAATGCATACATGTATGCGGCTGGCTCATGCCCCATATGCCCGGCCCGATATGTCATCGTTCTCATCATTGCCTCGGGCACCTTCTTTGGGACTGTGCCCTCGCAAGCCCGGCAAGGACCGAAGCGGAGGCTTGAATCGGAAAGGAGCGCGGCCCGGTGCGCCACGCTCCTCTCCTTCGTCATATCCTTATTCTCTCCGCTATTTACCTCCCAGGTAGGCCTCCCTCACCTTCTCGTCGCACGAGAGTTCGGCCGCGCTGCCTTCGAGGACGATCTTGCCCACTTCCAGCACGAACGCCCTGTTGGCCAGCGAGAGCGCCATATTGGCGTTCTGTTCGACGATGAGGATGGTCACTCCGCGCTTGTTGATGAGCGCGACGGTGTCGAATATCTCACGTACGAGTATGGGCGCAAGGCCCATCGAGGGCTCGTCCATGAGCAGAAGATCGGGCCTCGACATAAGGCCCCTTGCTGTCGCGAGCATCTGCTGCTCGCCTCCAGACAGTGTCCCGGCCACTTGTCGGCGCCTTTCCTTGAGCCTCGGGAACAGGACGAACGCCCATTCCATGTCTTCCGCTATCCCGGCTTTGTCCTTCCTGTGATAGCTTCCGAGTTCCAGGTTATCCAGCACCGTAAGGTTAGCGAATATGCGCCTGCCTTCCGGAACGTGCGATATGCCCAGGTCGACCAGCTTATGTGCCGGCACGTTCATCAGGCTCCTCGGGCTTTCCCCTTCATTCCTCTGGTACATTACGCTGCCGCCAGAGGGTTTCACCAATCCCGATATGGCACGCAGGATTGTGCTCTTGCCCGCGCCGTTGGCTCCTATGAGGGTAACGATCTCGCCCTTCTTGACGTCGAACGAGACTCCTTTGATGGCGTGGATGGCGCCGTAATTTACGTTCAGGTTCTCTACTTTGAGCATCTGCATCCTAGCATGCCTCCTCTCCGAGATAGGCCTCTATGACTTTCTTGTTGTGCCTTATCTCGTCGGGCAGACCTTCGGCTATCTTCATCCCGTAATCCAGGACAACGATCCTCTCGCACAGGTTCATCACAAGGCTCATGTCATGCTCTATGAGGAGTATCGTAAGGTCGAAGCTGTCCCTGAGCCAGTAGATCATCTCCTGCAGTTCCTTCGTCTCCTGCGGGTTCATGCCTGCCGCGGGTTCGTCCAGCAGGAGCAGCTTCGGCCCGGTCGCTAGCGCCCTTGCTATCTCCAGCCGCCTCTGTGCGCCGTAAGGAAGGGAGCTTGCTATCTCATAGGCCTTTCCGTCGAGCCCGAACAACGCCAGCAGGCCCATGGCCTTGTCTATCACGGCATCCTCGGTCTTCCTGAACAATCCCATCCTCATGATCGCTGCGTAGATGGGGTACTTGTACTTGGAATGGAAGGCCGTCTTCACGTTCTCCAGCACTGTCAGGTTGTTGAACAGCCTGATGTTCTGGAACGTCCTTGCGATGCCTATCGAAGTTATCTCATACGGCATCTTACCGTCGATCCTGCTGCCGCTGTAGAATATGTGCCCCGAAGTGGGCTCAGCAAGGCCCGTAAGAAGGTTGAAGATCGTCGTCTTGCCTGCTCCGTTTGGCCCGATGAGTCCCACAAGCTCGCCTTTCCTGAGCGTGATGTCGAAGTCCTTGGCGGCTTGGACACCTCCGAACAGCTTAGTGAGCTTCTTCGTCTCAAGCACGACGGGCGCGTCCGCCTTTGAATCCCCCTCCTTTTCGAGCTTCTTGCTGAGCTTTGCCCTCTCGGTCTTGTCCATGGGTTTCCTGCGCGGGTCTCCCAGCCCGAACATCTCGAAGGTGAACTCGCCCCTGCCCATGAGCCCGGACTGCCTGTAAAGCATTATCAGTATGAGCAACAGGGAGTATATGACCATCCTGTAGTTCTGCACGAACCTAAGGACCTCGGGCAGGAATGTGACCACGACGGCCGAGATGACGGAGCCGGTGATGCTCCCCAGGCCGCCCAGGACTATGATGACAAGGGATTCTATCGACTTCATGAAGTCGAACTGGCTCGGGTCGATGTAAGTGAGCCTGTGGGCATAGAGGCCCCCAGCGAAGCCTGCGAACATCGAGCCTATCACGAATGCGGTTATCTTGAACTTCGTGGTATCGATGCCCATAGTGTCTGCCGCGGTCTCGTCCTCCCTGATGGCGATCAAGGCGCGTCCGTGTCTTGAGTTGCCCAGGTTCGATATGAAGATTATCGTGAAGACCGCCATGCCGAACACCCATAAGAAGTTAGTGTACTGGGGGATGCCGGGGATGCCCCTGGGGCCTCCGACTACTTCGAGGTTGACTATGATAACCCTTATGATCTCCCCGAATCCGAGGGTCGCTATGGCCAGGTAGTCACCCTTGAGCCTCAGCGTGGGTATGCCTACGATCAATCCTCCGACACCGGCTCCGATTCCTCCCGCCAGCAGCGCCAGCGGGAATGGGAGGCCCAGCATCTTGGTGAAGTAGGCCGAGACGTAGGCGCCTATCGCCATGAAGCCGGCGTGCCCCAGGGAGAACTGCCCCGTTATCCCGTTGATCAGGTTGAGGCTCACGCCCATTATCACGTTGATGCCCACCCAGGTGAGTATCTGCATGTAGTACGCGCTGATTATGCCGCTGGTGCCCAGGTAGTTCAGCACGAAATACAGCGCCGCTGTGACGGCTATGAGCAATACGACCCTTAGTATCCTCTTGTTCCTCTGTCCTTGCCTCGTCGCCTTATCAAGTACTGCCATCGCCTACACCTTCTCTCTTCCGGCCTTGCCGAACAGGCCCGCCGGCTTAACGAGTAGTATGAAGATCAGGATTATGAAGGCAATGGCATCCTTAAGCATTGAGGAGACGAAACCGATTACGAAGACCTCGGAGAGTCCCATCAGCATTCCGCCCATCATCGCCCCGGGTATCACTCCGATACCGCCTACGACGGCCGCGACGAATGCCTTCAGGCCGTACATGACGCCCATGTTGGGCATTATCCTGTTGTAGTAGAAACCGACCAGTATTCCGGCGGCCGCCGCCAGCGCGGAGCCGATCGCGAACGTTACGCTGATGATGCTGTCCACGTTTATGCCCATCAGCCTGGCTGCGTCCTTATCATGCGAGACGGCCCTCATCGCCTTGCCTATCTTCGTCTTGTATACGATGAGGCTGAGGATTATCATCAAACCGACCGCGGTGCCCAGCATGACTATCTGCATGTTGGAGATTATCACGCCGCCTATGTCCCAGATCTTGATGTCCATCACCTGGGGGAAGGGCCTGGGGCGCGACTTGAATATGATCAGCCCCAGGTTCTGAAGCAGCAAGGAGACACCTATGGCGGTGATCAGCGCCGCTATCCTGGGGGCTTTCCTCAATGGTTTGTAGGCCAGCCTTTCGATTATCATTCCGGACAGTGCTGCCAGTAGCATGGCCAGCGGCAGAGCCACAACGAAGGGCAATTTCAACAAGGTGATGATGAAAAAGCCATAGTACGCCCCGAGCATGAATATGTCCCCGTGGGCGAAGTTGATGAGGCGCACTATCCCATAGACCATCGTATAGCCGAGCGCGATGAGCGAATAGACGCTTCCCAACGCAAGGCCGTTGACTAGCTGTTGTACTACCTCGGCTAATACCAAATTAGGCCCCAAAGGCCATCACCCCTGTCTGTGCCTGATTTTGCACCGTAATAAATATTTACCGGCAGGGCAGTGAATGTGCCCTGCCGGCGGTTGCCATATCCACCTATCGTTACGGGTTGACCATATCCCTATATACGAACTTGCCGCCCTTTATCTCAAGTATGACGGCGCCCTTGATGGGGTTCCTGTTCTCGTCCATGGTCAGTTTGCCGGAGACTGCGCCCAGGTCTTTGGTGGCTGCCATCGCGTCGCGGATGGCCTTGGTATCCAGCTTGCCCGCCTTGGTGATCGCATTGCCGACTATCAGGCATGCGTCGTAGGTGAGAGCCGCGAATGCGTCCGGGGGTGCGCCGAAGCGCTTCACGTAGTTGTCGTAGAAGGCCTTTGCTATAGGATCATCGCTTCCGGGCGCGTAATGGTTGCTGAACATCCCGCCCTCGATCGCTGTGCCCGCTATCGGCACCAGCTCGGACGAGTCCCAGCCGTCCCCGCCGAGGAACGTAGCCGTTATGCCCAGCTGCCTGGCCTGTCTTACCTGGAGGCCGACCGAGTTGTAGTAGTCGGGCAGGAAAAGCACTTCGGGTTTTGCGCTCCTGATCCTGGTGAGCTGCGCCGAGAAGTCGGACTCGCCTACACCGTAGGTTTCGGAAGCCACTATCTTGCCACCAAGGGCTTCGAACGCCTTCTTGAAGTTTTCGGCAAGGCCCTTCGTGTAGTCGTTGCCCAGGTCGTAGAGCATCGCCGCGTTCTTCGCCTTAAGGTTGTTGAATGCGTACTTCGCCATGACGGTGCCCTGGAACGGGTCGATGAAGCACGCGCGGAAGATGTAGTCTCCTACCTTGGTTACCAGCTCGTTCGTCGAAGTCGGTGAAATCATCGGTATCTTCGCGGATTGTGCGATCGGGGCGCCTGCCAGGGTGCACTTCGACGCAACTGAGCCGACGATGGCGTGTACCTTCTGCGAAACCAGCTTGGACACCACGTTCGCCGACTCGGCCGGGATGTTCCTGTCATCCTGGATGACCAGCGTCACCTTGCCGCCGAGCAGACCTCCTTTCGCGTTGACCTCTTCCTGCCATAGCTGGGCTCCGTTCCTTACGGATTCGCCGAACGTCGCGACGTCACCGGTAAGCGGAGTAACGACGCCGATCCTTACTTCCTCGGCTGCGAAAGCGGTGGCTGCCAACACGGCAGACAGCAACAGAACTACAATCGCCACTCTTTTGAGCATAATCTGTGTGCCCTCCTAACATAAATAGTAGCTAGATCGGTCTTCCCTTTTTGCTGTCGTCTGGCAATTTGGCATGAAGGGCCGTCCTTGAAGCATATGCGCTGGTGATGTCTTTTCCGGGGATCCTCTGGTTAATGACCAGCGATATCCGAGACGGCTTGTCATAGATGTATAAGGTAACTATTTAACTACTCGTATGATAAATCCTTCAGATGCCATATTGTATACAATAACCAATAGCCAGATTACGGTATTAAAGGTGTACTGAAATATTCAGCCGGTTGAACTAGTCACCAGCCTCCGTCTGCTTTCATCCCGTTATCCATGGAAGATGCCCGTCGTTAAGCCTGTGGGCGGCATGCCTTATGCCCGGTTTTGGGTAAAATACTAGCCGGCGGCATGTACGCCACGCCGCCGGCATAGCGCTTGAAGTCCTGTAAAAACCGTGTTACGGGTTGACCGTATCCCTGTAGACGAACTTGCCGCCCTTTACTTCCAGGATGACGGCGCCTTTTATCGGGTTCCTGTTGGCGTCGAACGTCAGCACGCCCGAGACGGCATGCAGGTCCTTGGTCGTCGCGATGGCGTCGCGTATGGCGGTCTTGTCCAGTTTGCCGGCCTTCGTTACAGCATTGCCCACGATGATGAAAGCATCATAGGCCAGCGCGGCCAGGGCGTCCGGCGCGGAGCCGTAGCGCTTGATGTAGTTGGTGTAGAACGCCTGCGCTATAGGATCGCTGCTGCCGGGCGCATAGTGGTTGCTGAACATGCCGCCTTCTATGGCAGTCCCCGCTATAGGCACCAGCTCGGAGGAGTCCCATCCGTCGCCGCCTAGGAATGTGGCTGTTATGCCAAGCTGCCTTGCCTGCCTCGCCTGCAATCCGACGGAGTTGTAGTAGTCGGGCAGGAACAGGACGTCCGGTTTTGCCGTCCTGATGTTTGTCAGCTGCGCGGAGAAGTCGGATTCTCCGACGCCGTACGTCTCGGATGCAACTACTTTGCCGCCCAACTGCTCGAACGACTTCTTGAAATTCTCGGCCAGCCCCTTGGTATAGTCGTTGCCGATGTCATAGAGCATGGCCGCGGTCTTGGCCTTCAGGTTCTGGTAGGCGTACCTTGCCATGACCGTACCCTGGAACGGGTCGATGAAGCATGCCCTGAAGATGTAGTCGCCCACCTGGGTCACGGTTACGTTCGTGGATGTGGGCGTTATCATCGGAACTTTGCTAGATTGCGCTATGGGCGCGCCGGCCAGTGTGCACTTGGACGCGACGGAACCTACGACGGTTATGACCTTGTTCTGCGATATGAGCTTCGACACCGCGTTCGCGGTCTCGGCCGGTATGTTGCGGTCGTCCTCTACGAACAGGACCACCTTGCCGCCAAGCAGGCCGCCTTTCGCGTTGGTCTCGTCCACCCACATCTGCGCCGCGTTCCTCGTAGATTCACCGAACGTTGCGACATCTCCGGTAAGGGGTGTCACAAGGCCGATTCTGACATCCTCTGCAGCGAAAGAAACCATGACAAGAATCAAGCTGATGATTAAGGCAAATAACGCTGCTTTCCTGATCATGCGCAACAGTCCCCCTTCATTATCCTGTTCTTCCTGAAATTTTCAGCGGCAGATCTTCTTGCATCGGTTATACACGGGAGAAAAATATAAAACGCGCTCCTTGCAGGACCTGTTTTCCGCAACGGCGTTTTTGTAAAATTGTTAGCATTATATACACGCGGTAATTTGAAAGTCAAGATTACGTCTATAAGAATTATCCCAGTTTTCCACTTTACCTGTCTAAACCCGTAAAGTATACAGTATCCAAGTTATTCATGAATGTTCGGGTTATATCCAATATCCTTTCAATATGGCAACCATTGCCATGAAATGGCTGGGCCATTCCCGCCCGGTGCCTTATAATCCTTCGTAACGGGAGGTTGAGTTGATGGAAGGTTTCAAGCTCAGGATGGAAGAGCTCGCTGTGGAGCTAGTAAGGACGAGGAGCGTCGTCGGCACCGAAGGCGAGGCCGACATTACGGCCTGGATTTACGGCTGGCTGTCGAAGCTCCCCTATTTCGCAGAACACCCGGAGGGGCTGATCGTCGAGCGCCTGGCCGGTGACAGGCTGGGCCGGTCATGCCTCATAGCCACGATAAGGGCGAATCCGGAATCTAAGGACGCCCTGTTGCTGTTGGGGCACACGGATACGGTCGGCACTTCAGATTATGCCGCGGCCGAGCCCTGCTCGACGGACCCGGCGCGCCTTCCCGGCGTGCTATCGGGCATGAAGCTCGGATCTTCCGCCAGCGAGGACCTGGCGTCGGGAGATTACGTCTTCGGCCGTGGCATATTCGACATGAAAGCCGGCGTCGCGGCCCTGATGCTGATAGCGGAGATGGCATCTTGTAAGGGTTCCCGCCTCGGCGCCAACCTGGTCTTCTCGTTCGTGCCCGACGAGGAGGGCGGCTCGGCCGGTATGATCGCATCGGTGCAGAGGCTCTCCGATATGGCAAGGGATGAGGGCTGGGAATTCATGGCTGCCCTTGATACGGACTATATGACGGAGGGCTTCCCGGGTGATGCATCGCGGTACGTATACCTGGGCACCGTCGGCAAGCTGCTGCCTTGTGTGTATATCCACGGGGAGGCGACCCACGTAGGCGAGGCGTTTTGCGGCATCGACGCCAACCTCCTTGCCGCCGCGGTGATGTCCTCGATCGACCTGGACCCCGGCCTTAGCGACATAGTCGAAGGGGAGGTGACACAGCCTCCGATAAGCCTTCGTATGCAAGACCTCAAGGAGGAATACTCCGTACAGACCACCGGCGGTGCCTTCTTGTACTTCAACTTCCCGACACACTCGTCCACGCCGGACATTGTCATGGAGAAGATGCGGGCCAAGGTGGAAAAGGCCGTGGGCGACGCCGTAAGGGACCTCTCCTTACGCAGGGAAAGGCACGCCGCGCTAAGCGGCAGGAAAGCCGTAAGGCCTTATGCGACCCCCAGGGTGATCACCTACTCCGAGCTGCTCAAAGAGGCGGAAGCGGCGCTCGGAAGGCGCCTTGCAGGGATTGTGCAGGAGTACAAGTCCGGTCACGGTTTTACAAGGCAAGATCCGAGGGAAGCCTCACTTGGCCTGGTACGCGAGATCCACAGGCTCCTGCCGGACCAGTCCCCCATGGCCGTGCTTTTCTTCTCCCCTCCCTATTACCCCCACATATGCGTAGAGGACGGCGACAGGAAAGGGGCGCAACTTGCCAAGGCCGTGGGGCTTGCCGTAGCGGAGGCTAGGGAGAAGCTCGGATACGAGATCGCCATAAAGAAGTTCTATCCATACATATCGGACCTGAGCTACTGCAGGCTGCCTTCGGAAGAAGGGGCCCTTACGGCCCTCGTGTCGAATATGCCGGCATGGCCCGAGGCGTACGAGCTGCCCTTGGATGCGATATCGGCACTTTCCATGCCGGTTGCGAACATAGGCCCGTTCGGGAAGGACGCGCACAAGCCCACCGAGAGGCTCTCCAGGGCCTATTCCCTTGACGCGATGCCGCTGATGGTGCTAAGGACGATCGAAGAACTTACGGGAAGCCGCATCATAAGATGACGGATGTGCGATAATTCCACAGCTGAACGCTAAAAGTTACTGTAATGCTCCTACACTGAAGGATTTGGAAAAAGGCGCATAGAAGAGTTATCCAAGCCCCACCAAACCATCAAAGGAGGATATAGGATGAAAAGAGCGTTGCTTGTCGCACTGATCGCATGCCTGCTTACCTTCATGCTAGTGGGAAACCTCTTCGCTGCCCAGGTTATCAAAATAGGCGCCATCCTGCCTCTTAGCGGTTCTGCCGCTGCTACCGGCATAAAATTGAAGTATGCCATAGAAGTAGCGCAGCAGATAATAAACGAGCAGTTCCCCAATTCCGACCTGCCTCTTGCGAAGACGAGCGGGCTGCCCAACCTCGGCGGCGCCAAAGTCGAGTTCGTGTTCGCCGACCACCAGGCGAACCCGGAGATCGCCAAGTCCGAGGCCGAGCGCCTGATACAAAACGAGAAAGTAGTGGCCCTGATCGGATGCTACCACAGCTCGGCGACCAAGCCCGCCAGCCAGGAAGCCGAAAGGTTCGGCATCCCGTTCATAGCCGGATCCTCAAGCTCGGCGGCCCTTACCGAGCGCGGGCTGAAGTGGTTCTTCAGGATCGCCCCCAACGATGACATGGAAAGCGAGTTCTTCTTCAAATATATGAAGTACCTTAACGAGACCTTCAACGCCGGCATCAAGCGCATAGCCGTGGTCTATATCGACAACGAGTACGGCGTGCATGCGGCGGAGATGGCCGCCAAGTGGGCCAAGGAGTACGCCAAGGACGGCTTCGAGATCGTGGCTCAGGTGAAATACCCTGCGGCCGTATCCAACGTCGACACCGAGGTCCAGAGGATAAAGGCAGCGAGGCCGGACGCATTGTTCCACGCCTCGTACATAGCGGACACGACGCTGCTCGTCAAGAAGTACAAGGAGCTCAACGTGCTGCCCAAGGTTTCGCTCTCATACTGCGGCGGCTACCAGGATCCCCAGTTCGTGATCAACCTAGGCAAGGACGCCGAGTATTTCGCAGGCCCCAATGCGATAACCTCGGCCCTTTTCGCCAAGATCCCGTCGGCAAAGTTCATAAACGACCTGTACTTCCCCAAGTCCAAGGTGGACATCGATGGGCCTACGATAGAGGACTTCGCCTCCGCCATGGTCATAGCCGACGCCATCAACCAGGCGAAATCGACCGACCCGGCGGCGATCCAGAAAGTGCTGAAGGAGGTCAGTTTCTCGGCACCCTACTTCGTGCTCGGCAAGATCAAGTTCAACGCGAGCGGCCAGAACGAGCTGTCCGCGTCGGTGATAACCCAGGTCCAGAACGGCAAATATGAATCGGTATGGCCCATCGAGGCATCTACGGCCAAGGCCATACCCGCTTTCGCGCCCTGGAACCAGAGGTAGCCCGAAGCCTCAAGGAAGCCCGCCCGTAGGAAGGACGGGCTTCCTTCACAATTCTTCTTCTGGAGGTGTGCTGCTTGCTATTCCTATTACCCCAGATGGTCGCAAGCGGACTCATGCTCGGCTTCGTCTATGCGCTGGTTGCCGTCGGCCTTAGCCTAATCTGGGGCGTGATGGACATCATCAACTTCGCGTACGGCGAATTCCTGATGCTGGGAATGTACTCGACATTCTGGTTCTTCAGCCTTTTCAGGATGGACCCCCTGTTCTCTCTTCCGATCCAGGCCATGGTCGTGTTCCTGCTCGGTTTCGTCGTCTACAAGCTCCTGATAAAAAGGGTCGTGGACGTGCCGGGCCTGTCAGCGCTTTTGGCCACGTTCGGACTGAGGATATTCCTGAGGAACCTTGCGCAGTTCCTCTGGACCCCGGACTACCGTTTCATAAACGAGGCCATCGTAGCTGACAGGAAGATAATGCTGTTCGACGGCATGCTCATACTCGGCATGCCGCAGCTGGTCGCGGCCTTAGGCAGCATCCTCATGACGCTGGCCGTGTTCTACTTCATACAGAAGACCCGGATGGGCCGCGCCATACAGGCGACCTCGATGGACAAGGACGCCGCGAGGCTTATGGGCATAGATACCGAGAAGGTCTACTCGCTCACGTTCGGCATCGCCGGGGCGTGCGTGGGAGTGGCCGCGGCGCTGCTTGCGTCCTTCTATCCGATATATCCTGAGGCGGGGTCGATATACGGCCTGATAGCCCTGGTCATAGTGGCCCTGGGAGGATTCGGCAACATAAAGGGCGCTTTGTATTCGGGGGTAATAATCGGCCTCACCGAATCCATCGGCGGCTTCTTCCTGGGGGCGGAGTTCAAGTACGCCCTCATATTCCTCATCTATCTAGTAGTGCTGCAGTTCAGGCCCAAGGGCCTGTTCGGCTGGTAGGGGGGTGGGCGGCATGAATTCCGGTTGGAAGATACAAAGGGGCCCGCTCATCGCCGCAGCGGCCGTGATGGGGCTTCTGCCGCTGCTTACCAGCAACGTCAACCTCCAGCACATACTCATACTCCTGGTCATGTACGCAGGCCTCGGGGAAGCCTGGAACATAGTCACAGGGCTCGCCGGCCAGACATCCTTCGGGCATTCGGCATTCTTCGGCATAGGGGCGTACGCGGCGGCCGTAGCCTACTGGAAGTACGGTGCCAGCCCCTGGATTGGCATGGCGGTCGGGTCCCTTATCGCAGCAGCGGTGGCCGCGGCGATAAGCTATCCCGTCTTCAGGCTGGAAGGCAAGTACTTTTCGATTGCCACGCTGGCCTTCGGGGAGATCGTGCTGCAGATATTCAAGAGCTGGGATTATGTGGACGGTGCTACGGGGATAATCATCCCGGTGGCGCCCGCCTCCCTTCTCAACTTCCAGTTCCATGGGCTGAAGATCCCCTATTTCTACATCGCCTACGCCATATTCCTGGTCTCATTGGTGACGTTCCTTGCTGTGGAACGCTCAAGGTTCGGCCTTTACCTGAAGGCGATCAAGAACAACCAGGACGCGGCGATGTCGCTGGGCATTAACCCCGCGAAGTACAAGCTGATGTCGATGGTGGTCTCCGCTGCGATAACCGCCCTCTTCGGCTCGTTCTACGCGCAGTACATCCTCTACATAGACCCGTTCATGGTATTCTCGCTAGACCTTTCCCTGAAGATAGTGCTCCTCACCGTCCTCGGCGGCCTCGGCTCGGTATGGGGTCCCATCCTGGGATCCGCCTTGCTGATACCGCTCTCCGAATACACAAGGATCTCCATGGGCGGTACGGGCAAGGGCATAGACCTGATGGTGTTCGGCCTTCTGATAATGCTAGTTACCAGCTTCAGGCCCAAGGGCATAGTCGGGATGCTGACTGCTAGGCCCCGGGCGGCGAAGGGAGGTGCCTGAGATGGAGCAAGCGCCGCTGCTTAGCGTAAGGGATCTGACGATGAGATTCGGCAGCCTGCTGGCCAACGACAAGGTCAGCTTCGACGTCGAGAAGGGCCAGATTGTCGCATTGATAGGCCCCAACGGGGCGGGCAAGACCACCTGCTTCAGCTGCCTTTCCGGCTTCTATGCGCCAACATCCGGGAAGGTGCGTTTCGACGGGCACGACACCACCGGCATGAAGCCGTACCATACCTGCAGGCTCGGCATGACGCGGACTTTCCAAGTTGTGAAGACCATGGGCGACATGACGGTCGAGGAGAATGTCCTAATAGGCGCCTTCCTGAGGCATCCGGACATGTCCACCGCGAAAGCAAGGGCGAAGGAGGCCATGGAAGCGACCGGCATGCTCCACCTTGCGGGAAAGTTCGGCAAGAGCCTCACCATCGCCGACAGGAAGCGGCTGGAGATTACGAGGGCTTTGGCGACCGAACCGAAGCTGCTGATGCTTGACGAGACCATGGCGGGCCTCAATCCGACGGAGACCAGAGAGGCGATGGACCTCTGCTTGAAGCTGAAGGGGCGCGGCATCACGCTGATAATCGTCGAACATGTGATGGAGGCGATAATGCCCATATCCGACAAGGCCATAGTCCTCGATTCGGGAAGGAAGATCGCCGAAGGCAGGCCTTCTGACATAGTCAGGGACGAGGTCGTCATTAAAGCCTATCTGGGGGAGAACTACAATGCTAAGAGTTGAGAATCTGAGCGCAGGCTATGAGGGCGTCGTCGTCATACGGGACATAACCTTCGAAGTCGGGAAGGGAGAGTTCGTCGCCATAGTCGGCTCAAACGGCGCCGGCAAATCGACGACACTTAAGGCTGTTTCCGGAATGGTGAGGCCCCTGGCGGGAAGGATAACCTTCGACGGGACGGACATCACGGGCATGAGGGCCCATGAGATACCGGCGCTGGGGCTTTCCCACGTCCCCGAAGGAAGGCGCCTGTTCCCGAAGATGAGCGTCATGAACAACCTCCTTACCGGAGCGCACACGATCAGGGACCAGAAGCAGATAGCCGCGAACGTAGAAAAGGTGATGGAGCTGTTCCCCGCCCTCAAGGCAAGGGCCTCGCAGAAGGCCGAGACGCTCTCCGGAGGGGAGCAGCAGATGGTGGCCATAGCAAGGGGCCTGATGAGCTCACCTAAGATGCTCATAGTGGACGAGACTTCCCTGGGGCTCATGCCCACCCTGGTGGAAAAGGTGCTCGGCACGTTGAAGGACATATGCTCGATGGGCATAACGGTACTGGCCGTGGAACAGAAGGTCGAGAAGGCCCTCCGCCTGGCAGACAGGGCATACGTCATGCAGACCGGCAGGATCGTCATGAGCGGTACCGGGGCCGAGCTGCTGGCGAGCGACGAGATAAGGGCGGCCTACATGGGCTTCTGAGCCCCTTGGGATCAGATGGGAAGGGTCCTCCCGCACGACGGAAGGACCCTTTGGTATCTATGGCCGGTCCGATCAGATATATCCCATGTCGATGGCATTACCGAAGTAGTCCACCGTTACGCTCTCGAAGATCGCACCCTGCGCCTTGTCCTGCATTATGCAGATAGAAGGCACGAACACTTCCGAACCGTAACAAGCGAAACTACCGTCATACAGACACACGCCGTTGAGCTGGAACTTCACCTTGTCTCCCTTTTTGGTCATTATCAGCTCGTTTACGAGGCCGTTGCCCGGAGGCAGGTCATGCACGACGGTCAGCTCGGACCCCTTGCCGCCGCCGAAATCAAGGACCCTGCATTGATCCTCCCCAGGGTTCCCTAGGTTCTCAAAAGTGGCGATCAGTGCGTTGGGACACGGGATGCCGGAGCCGTCCGATAATCCGATATCGACACTCCTGACAGGGTCCGTCTCACCCGCCGCGACCCTGAAGACGACTTTCATGGTCACGTCCCCCGTGTAGCCGTTGGGGCCGAAGAAGACCATCTCGCTCATATAAAGTCCGTTGTCGTCCATGAGCCATTCGCCCGTCCCGGGATCTCCGGTTTCCAGTTTCCCCCAATACTCGATCTCGTCGTAGTTCTCGACGAACGTGGCAGTCCACGTCCTGCTTGCGACAGAACCGCAACCTGCGAGGCCAAGTGCGATAGCAAGCGCCATTGCTGCAGCCAGATACCTTCTAGTCCTCATCTTAACACCCCGTTGCATTATTGACCGGACCCCTCTCTCATAGGGCCCGATATGCCCATTATACATGCCCTAATTGCCTTTTTATGGCTATTTAACAGGCTGGTTAAAGAGGAAACGCCGCCTTGCAGGAATTTGTCCGAAGCAAGGGCCCATTGTTCGAAAATCGGTGCATGATGACTGCCGCAGGTCACGGCCTTCTCGATTATGACGGTCCGGGAAGAAAGGGTCATCACCTGGCCCGGGTTTTCAAAAAACGCGCAGCCGGTCGTGCGGATGTGCTTCGTATGTGTCCGTAACGCTCTGCCTTCGTGAAAAAGGATGCGCTCCCCGAAAGGCAGCCGGTCCGCCGGCCGGCGCCTTAGGAGAGCGCATTAATCGCTGTGTTACTTTTTATGCGGCCCGTCCGGCATTACCCGGACTTAGGCCTAGAACGACTTGACTACGCTCACGGTATCCTGTGCCGCAAGCGTCGGTCCGCCAGCGTACTTGGCGCTCACCCACAGGTTCATGTAGCAGGGTGTCAGCGACCTTATGTCCTTGGTGAGGACGGTGAACGTGATGTCGGCGAAACCGTCCAGGTTCACGTCGGACACCGCGGTCTCCCTGGCCCTGGCCCAGGAGGACGGGTTGCTGTAGTCGGCGCCTATCGCCAGCGTCTGCAGGTCCACCTTGGAGACGTCGACATCGGCCGAACCAAAGAGGACCGCCTTCACCGGCTCCTCGGCCTTGGCGAGGTCTATCTCCGCGCTCAGTATCTCGACGTCAAGCCTGAGGATCTCGTTGTAGAGCTCCCTGGCCTCGTTCATCGCCCTCAGGGCGTTCTTGCTCGAATACTCGGTCAGCATAGCGAGGGCCTTGGCCTTGTCGGCCTTGTACACTCCCATGACCGCCGACTCGAACGCCTTCTGGTTGGCGAACCACTCCTTCTGGAGCGCGGCCTTCCATTCCCTTACCTTCATGCCGTCGGTGGCGTAGTTGAAGTTGACCAGCGTCTGGAGGTCTATGAAGGCCCACCACGCGCGGGACGGGTCGTAGCTGTAGTTGTCCGAGAGCGCGGCGAAGTGCGTGGCCTTGCCCAGCGCGGGGTCTATGAACGCATATTCCTCGGGTACGGACATTATGCCGCCGTACCACGGGGTATAGGGGCTCGTGCAGGGATGTCCGCTCGATCTCCACAGCACCGTGAAGTTGGGGTCATTCCTGAGCTGTATGGCGTAGCTCTCCTGCGTGCTCGACGCGCACAGCACCCTCATCGTCGTGAAGTGCAGGTAGCCGTCCTTGTAGCCGTTGGTCAGGTCGTCAGGCGTGCCCTCGTAGTGGTAGCTCAGGGCGTTCATGATGTCCTGAAGTCCGACCTTCTTAAGAGGCTTTACAGAGAACGGCAGCTCGGCGTCGGCGGGGATGTCCAGCCCGTGCAGTATCTTGTGGGCGTATCTGTGCCTGAACGTGTTGCTGGCGGCCCTGAAGCTCGTCTCCTTCTGATAGGTCTTGGCGAAGTCGAAGTCGCTGTAGTCGCCCTCCTTGGCGGGCTTGTACCAGCCCTTCTCCACCGCGTAGGTTATCAGGTTCTTAGAGGTGACGAAGTTCTTGGCGTCCTTGAAATCCACCTTCCTCGTGACGTAATGGTTGGGTATCACCATGACTTCGTCGTCCGGCACCCTCTGTGCGCAGAAAGTCTTGCCCATGACGACCTGGAACACCCATCCTTCGTTCTTGTCGCAGATCTGGTAGGAGCGGCCGGACGCGAAGTAGCCGTAGGTCTCGACCAGCCATGCGGCCAGTTCCACGCCTTCGCGGGCGGTCTTTGCGCGCTCGCCGATGATCTTCCTTATCGCATACCCCATGCCGTTGTCGACGAGTTCGGCTATGGATGTGTCGACCTTGGATGACGCGCAGCTGTCCGAAGCCACCGCCACCCCGTACTCGTTGTACATGAAATCACTGAAGGACGCGCCCGGAAGAGGCGCCCTGGTCTCGGTCCAGAAATAGCGCGCGGTCTCCGCAGCCTGGGGGATCCTTGCCGTGTTGTTCTCCAGCTGCAGCAGTTCGCCCTTGGCATTCGTCTGGTGGTCCACGAGGTAGACCGGCATAACGAGCCTTCCCCCGTTGTCCTCGTTGTGCCCTAGGAGCACCTCCCCGGTCACGGACGCGTTCTTGCCGACTATTATGCTAGTGCATGCCATGGATCCGAACGTGAATGCCATGACCATTACGGTTGCGGCGAGAATGCACAGGATAGCTTTCCTACTCACGTCTATTCCTCCCTTCTAGTCCTCCGTCGTCATTTCTTTACCAGTTTTTCCCTTCTGGCGGCTTCCGCTTCGAGGTCGGCAATGAACCAGTATCTGAGAGGCTTCGCACCCGGGTACGTAAGATTGGCGACCCACCAATCATAGAAGTTGCACGCTCACAGGTCGCCCGGGATTACCGGGGGCGAATATATCTCCAGGGCCATCTTCGCGTCCCCCGCCGTGAAGGTGTAAATGTCCACTTTCACCCCCTTGGTCTCGAACAGTTTCACGAACTCGTAATCCAGAAAGCTGATCGGTTCTTTGTAGGACCACAGGACCAGCCCCATCACCAGCTGCCTGAAACTTTCCCTGTAAGCCTTGTCAGGCAGGGTGGCCAGCCATTTCTCCGCTATTTCCTTCTCAGGTACGGTCAGTTTGGAATACTCGGCGGCGGATGCCTGGGTGAGCTTCCAGTCGGCCGCGAAAGCGGAGCTTGCGACGGCCAATACGACCACCGTCGCCAAAAACAGATGTACGGCTCTTTTCCCCATGTTCATAGTTCCCTTCCATACCTCGGATGAGCGATATGGTATTTCCATATCGTTTCCCGTCGTTCCTTTTTCTTCAGATGTTTATTTTTATACACAATGCATCCCTCGTGCGCCGGCCTTGCCTGGCATATAATCTCATTGAGGCGCGATGCCCGCGCAACCGGCGCCGGGCACCTCAAGCCACTTGTAAGGGGATTAGGGATATGAAGAAAACGAAGACGTTGATAACCGTACTGGTGCTCCTTGTGGCCGCGGCCGTGGTCGTAGGGGCCGTGATCCTGTCCAGGCCCAAGGCCACGCTGAAGTCGATCCTGGAAGCCGCGCCCGAGGACCTGGAGAAGGCCGCCTCGTCGGGCAGGCCTTTCGTCGTGAAGATGACGGGGGAGAACTGCGAAGCCTGTGAGCTGCTGGAGCCCATCCTTGCCGAGCTGGCGGCCGAGCTGAAGGGGGATGTGGATTTCATGTCGATCGATGTCTACAAGTACCCCAAGCTGGCGGCGGAGCACCGCATCATATACATACCCACCCTGATCTACTTCGACGCTTCCGGCCGGAAGCTGGGCATCACACAGGGCCTGATGCAGATCGACCAGCTCAAGGACAAGATGAAGGAGCTCGGGATGATCTAGCGTCCCGGTTGATGACATTGCGGCTTAACCGGGCAGGGCGCGCCCTTCAGGAACGACTCCTCGGGCCGAACCCGAACCTGAGCGCCTTCTTGCCGCACGCGCGAACGCACTCCCCGCAGTTGACGCACTCATACGGCACGTCTGAAGAACCCGCCGAAGCCACGGGATCGAGGCCCATCGGGCAGGCCCGGGCACATAGCCCGCAGTTTACGCAGGGCTTAGGATCCAGTGATATGTGCAGCGCTGGCACCCTGGCAACGGATCCGAGCGCCATCCCGTAGACCATGAACGGTGCCATCCAGCATATGCTGTGGCACGCCCCCCTCCTGCCCACGGTGACGGCGGCGGCGAGAAGGACCAGCACCACGATATAATAGATCAGGAACTTGGACGGCTCGTCCACCGAGACGAACCCCTCGGTCATAAAAAGGGGCCGGAGCCTCAGGTTTCCCCACGACTCCAGCAGGATGAAGATCATGCTGCCGAACCAGACGGCCCAGATGAAATACTTCACCGAATCGGCCCTCCTTCCGGGCCTCCTCCCGTTCAGAGGACAGACCAGGTCCTGCAACGCGCCGCCCGGGCAGAGCCATCCGCACCACAGCCTTCCTAGGAAGACCGAGGATGCGAAGAGCGCCGCGAAAAGCAGCACGCTCCCGGCGATTACGCCTTCGAACGCCCCCATGACGGATATCACCGGGGACATGTAGTTCAAGGTGACCGGGAACAGGAGCAATGACACAAGCAGAGTCACGACCCGCAGGTTTCCCATGATATCGCCCCCATGAACCTTCTATCTTCGCTCGCCTCCGCCGTACGGGGCACGAGCTCCTCTACAGCAAGCTTGCGGCCTCCTTGTCCAGGAACAGGATCGCGTCGGTATGCCTTCTTAGGACCGATGCGGGCAACGCGGTCTCCACGGGCCCATTCAACATCCTTCTTACCGCCTCGGCCTTCCTTTCGGTCGGCACCACGCAGATTACGGACTTCGCCGACAGTATGGCCGGTATGGTCATGGTCGCGGCCGTCTTCGGCACATCGTCGTAGGTCGCGAACGCCCCGTCATGCACCTGCTGCATCCTGCATACCGGATCGAGTTCGACTTCTATCAGCGATTCTCCGGTTCCGAAATCGGCCACGGGTGGATCCACGAAGGCCAGGTGGCCGTTCTCACCGATGCCCACCAGCGAAAGGTCGGGTCCATATTCCCTTAGCAGTCTCTCGTATCGCGCCTTTATATCCTTCATCGCCATCCCGTCCTCGGGGGCTATCTCGAAGATCCTGCCCGGGCGGACCTTGTCCCAGAAATTCCTGTGCAGGAAGGTATCGAAGCGCTGCGGGGCCCCTTTAGGCAGAAGATGATAGTCGTCCAGATGGAACGCGTTGACACGGCCCCAGTCCAGCCCGGGCTCCCTTGATAGCCGATCTAGCATGTCCAGCTGTGATGGCGCCGCGGCGAACACTACGTTCGCAGATCCTTTCTCCTTTATCGCCGACTTGATGCGGGAGGCGGCCTCGGCCGCCGCGTCCTGGCCCATAAGCCCCCTGTCCGGGAATATCCTGACCTGGAGTCCTTCTACGCTGTATCGGGTGCAGTCGAGCATTGGTACCTCCTTTAAAAATGGCCTCAGATGCACATATAATGATTGATAGGCAATGTTAATGATACTACATATCCCCGGCCCGGTGAATTTAGGCCGATTAATACACCTTGGAGGTGCATCTATGCATACGATGAAGAAAGAGGATGATTTCAGGCTGATCCAGGATACCGGCGTCGTGGCTGTGATAAGGTCGAAAGACCCGTCAGAGCTCGTTGATGTCATCTCCGCGATAGAGCGCGGGGGCGTCAAGGCGATCGAGATAACGATGACCGTGCCCGGGGCCCTGGACGTGATGAAAGAAGTAAGGAACAAGCTGGGAGACAAGGTCCTCATCGGGGCCGGGACCATAATAGACGCCATAACCGCCAGGCTGTCCGTCCTCGCCGGGGCGGATTTCATAGTCTCCCCCGTCTTCAAGCAGGAGATCATGACCGTCTGCAAGCAGTATTCCAAGATCTGCATACCTGGGGCCTTCACGCCCACGGAGATCCTCGCGGCCTGGGAGGCAGGAGCCGACGCCGTCAAGGTTTTCCCCGCCACCAAGCTTGGACCCGAGTTCTTCAAGGACATGAGCGGCCCGTTCCCCCAGATAAGGCTTACACCGACGGGCGGCATCGGCCTTGACAACATAGGGGCCTATATTAAAGCTGGGGCGTGCTTCGCGGGGGCCGGGACTTCGCTTACCGACAGGAGGATGGTCGAGGGGCGCAAGTGGGACGAGCTTTCCGAACACGCCGCCAGGTTCATAGACGAGGTGAAGAAAGCAAGGGCATGACCTGCCCTCATGCCTGAGACGAAAGAAGGCCCGAGAAGGCCTTCTTTCGCCATATTCATGCCTCCTTCGCCGAATTCTCATTCCTCCTGCCGCCTGAGCAGCTCACGGACCCGTTCTCTGCCGTTCCAGAGCGAACAGCCTCCAAGGTGCTCCATTCCCATCAGGCCGCTTTCCCTGAGCCTTTTAAGGAACGGCGAGCCCAGGGCCTCTTTCAGCGACATATCCTTCAGCGAGACGTCGGATACGGGTGAGAACGGGCAGGGCTCCAGTCCTCCCGAATGATTGATATGGACGAATCCCCTTCCCGCCGCAAGGCATCCTCCCATGGCCTCCTCGTCTCCCGGGAAAGAGATGTGTATTCCACCGACGCCTTCCCTCAGCCCGTCAAGCGCCGAGGCGAGCGTCTTCCTCTCTTCCTTTCCGAAGGCCAGGTCCTCGCCTTTGCCGTCGACCGGCACGTACTCCACGTATATGAATGCGCCGACGCCTTTGGACCTGAGCATACCGATGAAGCCTTGCGATGCGGCTTCTTCGATGTTGGCCCTCGTCATCGTAAGGCTAGTGCCGAAGAACACCCCTTCCCTGGAAAGAAGCTCCATGGCCTCCATGACCTTGTCGAACACCCCCGGCCCGCGCCTTGCGTCCGTCGCCTGCCTTCCTCCTTCCAGGCTGACGATCGGGATCATATTCCTGTTCCTCGCAAAGAAGCGCGCGGCTTTGCCGTCTATGAGCAGGCCGTTCGTGAATACCGGGAAGACGATGCCGCTCCTTCTCGCCGCCTCATCCAGCACATCCTGCCTTTCCAGCGGCTCGCCCCCCGCAAGCAGCATGAAGGCCACCCCCAGCCCGGCCGCCTCGGCGAAGACCCTTCCCCACGTAACGGCGGGCAGGTCCTCGGTGCACCTTGATGCGCTGTTCGCGGCGTCATAGCATCCCGCGCAGCCCAGATTGCATATCTTTGTTATGCTGGCGATCATGAAAGGCGGCACGTCAAGCCCCGAACCTTTCGCCCGGTTCCTTTTCGCCTCGGCAGCCGCAAGCCCGTCCGCCAGCCTCTTCATGCCGAGTATAAGGGCCGGCCTCCTCGCCACCATCCTCAGCGCGTCCTTCCCGAGCTCCCTTATCCCCCGGTCCAGGAAACCCCCAAGATCTTCCACTGTCCTTGTTCCACCCTTCGTGTGCCGGCATGCCGTATCGGACGTCATCCTCACGCGCCCGGCTTTATCATCGGTCACAATCAATGATAGTATTACTCGGGAACCATTGGAAGGTAATCCCTCGCGTCCGAAAGGACACGGCGCGTCGTATCCGGTGCGGAACTTGTCTTTCTGATATCGCCTGGCTGGGCCGCCGGGAAAACCGTGCGCCCTCGGCGACACCAAGGCCTATGGAGTTAAACATCGTAGTATCGGGGGGATCTGATTGGGTTATGATTTCGACAGGTTGGTTCCGAAGCAGGGCTCAGCTTCGGTGAAATGGTCAAAGGCGGTTATGGAGGAGATCAACGGCAGGGGCGACCTGCTTCCTCTTTGGGTCGCGGACATGGATTTCGACTGCGCCGGACCCATAAAGGAGGCCCTGGCCGAAGTAGCCTCCTCCGGGACCTTCGGCTACAGCTGCAGGACCGGGGAATACATGGAGGCGACATCCGGCTGGTTCTCCATAAGGCACGGCTGGGACGTCGACAAGGATTGGCTCGTCTTCTCCCCGGGGGTGGTCGCTGGCATAAATGCCATCATCCAGCAGTTCACCCGCCCGGGTGACAAGATCATACTCCAATCCCCGGTCTACCATCCGTTCTTCGGCCTCGTAAACGGCAACGGGCGCATCGTCTCGGACAACAGGCTGCTCGAACTCGGAGGCGGAGACTATGCGATGGACTTCGAGGACCTCGAGCGGAGGGCTTCCGACCCGAAGGCGAAGCTCCTTCTTCTGTGCAGCCCCCATAATCCCGTGGGCAAGGTCTGGAGCAGGGCAGAGCTCGAAAGGCTGGGTGATATCTGCCTTGCCAACGGCGTTTTGGTCGTGGCGGACGAGATACACTGCGACCTCGTCTTCAGGGAGCGCCGGCACGTCCCGTTCGCGAGCATAAAGGAGAGCTTCGCAATGGGCTCGATAACGTGTACTGCCATCAGCAAGACCTTCAACCTGGCCGGCCTTCAGATCTCCAACCTGATCGCAGTGAACGGAAAGCTCAGGGAGAGGCTCAAGGAGAGGCTGGAGACGTGCGGGATATCCGAGCCGAATCCGTTCGGGCTCGCCGCTGCCGTGGCGGCCTATACCGAAGGAGGCGGATGGCTCGACGAGGCGCTGTCCTACATGGAGAAGAACAGGGACTTGATGGCCGATTTCTTGGGAAGAGAAATCCCGGAGATAACATATAGGAGGCCGGACGGCACCTACCTCGCATGGCTCGATTTCAGGAGCATGGGGCTGGGCGACGCCGGACTAAGGGGCATGCTCGTTGATGATGCGAGGCTGGCCTTAAACCAGGGCTATATCTTCGGCGAGTCCGGCTCGGGTTTCGCCAGGCTGAACTTCGCCTGCCCCAGGTTCATCCTCGAGAAGGCTCTGGAAAACATCAGAGGCGCCGTCGCCAGGAGGCGCTGAGGCGATACCTTCTTAAGCTGCGCTCCTCACGGTCGAGCCGAGCGGGGCGCTCTGAAGGATTTACCATGCTTTAGGTGGAATAGTTATCCTATCGGCAGACCGGTACTGTTGACCAGGACCGCTACGCTTGTCCTGAGCGCCCAAGACGTACCGGGAATACTTGAAAGGGGTGTAGCCATGGAGCTTTATTACGTGAGCGTCAATGCCCAGAAGACGGGCGAACACGAGGTGCATACCTGGCTTTGCGCCAGCATGCCGAACGTAAGCAACAGGTTGTTGGTAGGCAGTTTCGACAACTGCAAGGACGCGCTGAAAGCCGCCAAGAAGATCTACGCCCAGGTGGACGGGTGCGCCCGTTGTTGTCCCGAGTGCAACAAGAGGTAGCCATAGGCGATACGTACGAAGCGGAGGGCGGCACAGGTTACTGACCGGTGTGCCCTCCGCTTAATCATCCCACCTGCATCCCCTTACGGCCTCCTGTGGGATTTCGTGAGCACCTCCGCGCCGTACGGCGTGATGACCACGTCGTCCTCTATCCTTACGCCGCCTACGCCGGGTATGTAGGCGCCGGGTTCTATCGTGAATGCCATCCCGGGAAGCAGGGTCGTGTCCGACCCCTTCACTATGTACGGCTCCTCGTGGATCTCCACGCCCAGCCCGTGCCCCGTCCTGTGGATGAAAAGGTCGGCAAGCCCCCTCTTTGCGATCACGTCCCTGCATACGCGGTCCAGCTCCTCACCGGTGATTCCGGGCCTTGCCTCTTTCCTGCCTGCCTCGTTCGCCTCCGCTACGGCGTCATACACCGCCGACATCTCACCGCCCGGCCTACCCGCCGCGATCGTCCTGGTTATGTCCCCGTAGTAGCCTCCGCAGCACGCGCCGATGTCGCAAAGGACGAACTCCTTGTCCTCGATCACCCTGTCGCCGGTGCTCCCGTGCGGAAGGGCCGCCTTCGGACCTGACAGCACCGAATTGAAGGGCACCGAATCCGCGCCCGCGTCCATCATGGCCCTTTCTATCGCCGCAGCCACGTACCTTTCAGTTACGCCCGGCCTTATCGCGTCCCTCGCCGCTTCTATGCCTATGTCGACTATGCCGGCGGCCTTCCTGAGCATCTGTGCTTCATGCTCGTCTTTTATGATCCTGAGGCCCATCATCAGCCCGTCTGCGTCCCTGGACGCGAAGCCGCTTGTGAGGGCCCTTACCATCTCATATTCCTTGACCCTCATATGCAGGTACTCGGTCCCGATGACAGCTCCAGGGCAAGGCGCGGCGGCCCCTATTGCGGCGAAGGCATCCTCGAGCGCTCCCATTGGACCGTCCTCGTCCTTGTAGGCGAAGACCTGAGCCCCGGTACCCGCGGTCTTGTTCAGCACCTTCTCCTCTTCCAGCTTGGGAAGGACGAAGGCGAGCCCACCTTCCGATACCGCCATGAGGAAGGTCCTTTCGTGGGGATCGATGTCAAGGCCAGCAAGGTATCTCAGGTTCGGTCCCGGGGATATCAGAGCAATCTCCACGCCCTTCTCTTCCATCGCGCCTCTTAGCTTGACCACCCTGCCTAATTCCATCGGACGTCCTCCTGTTTTCAACTTTGTCCGCCAGGGCCGTCTTCCGCAAGGTCTCCCTACGCATAAGGGCCCCGGATGCGGATGCCTAGGTCGAATCTACAACCGTCCGGCCCAAAAAGCAAAAGGCGCCGGTCCGGCCGCATGGCTTCGGGAAAAAGCTCGCTCCCCAGGACTTCCGGGGCCCGGCTTTCGTTATAATATTGACGGCCGTACCCGCGCCCGTGAAGGATATATATTTCATTTATAGAATTATATGCAATTAACAGGCATTACCTTGAAACGGCGGCAAGGGCCCTGGGTATGGCGGAACAGGCATTCGGATATGGAGGTAATTTGCATGCTTACCTGGGCGATCGCAAGGATTAGGTCGAAGGCTCTCATTTCGATCTTGCTGCTGACGACCCTGCTTTTCGCCGCAGGGTCGGCGATGGCGCTGCAACCGCCCTGGCAGCCCGACGGTCCCGCGTCGGTCGCCGGAACCGAGGAGAAGCGCTGGACCGTCCAGAAGGAGAATAGGGAATATACCGCCGAGGACGGGACGAAGGTCACCGAGACCAGGACCGTCACCACGATGACTTCATACGGCAAGGCGGTGTACACGCAGACGGAGACGTACACCTCCGAGGAGAAGCCGGACGGGACTAAGATAAAGACCTATACGAGGGAGCGGACGGACTCGGACGGCAAGGTGGCCAGGTACGCGAAAAGGGGCACGACCAAGGAGTTCCCCGGCGGGAGGAGGACCGTCTGGGAGGGCCTGTACGACGGGAAGTTCGAATACGAGGGCGAGCTCATAGTATATGATCCGGTCAAGGAGGACAAGGAGGTCAAGAAGGAGGCCTCTGTCGTAAGGGACGGCGGGGGACGGCCCCTAAAGAAGCTGTCCTATTCCTATTTCAGCGACGGGCACGTGGAATCGGAGGAGAGGTCCTGGGATGTGAAGGCCGGGGACTGGGAAGCGCAAGGCAGCGTCAGCAGCTTCGGTATAGAACCGTCCACCGTATCGGCCCCATCCCTGGCGACAAAAGGACACGCAATCGGCGGGACGGTCAAGAACGGTTCCGTCAAAGCATCGGGTGCCGTAGGGATAATCGCCGAAGCCGCCAAGGGGGGCTCGGTAACGGCGGAGCTCGACATCTGGGGGCGCTGGAGCCTGCCCGAGGATGCCTTGTCGCCCGGCTACTGGTTCATATACGCGCTCATGGCCGACGGCAGCAGGGGCCCCATGGCGATCATGCAGGTGCTTCCGGAGGATAAGGATGACAAGCTCGCATCCATTACCCAGTACAGCGCCCTGTGTTTCACCGATTCCGAGGTGTTGCTCGAAGGGTACGGGCTTTCGGATGACGACGGTCACATGCGCCCTCTCGTGACGGTATACGGCGAAGGGGGCGTCATCGTCGCCGAACCTTTGCTCTATTCGGACAGGGAGATCGCCTTCAGGCTCGAAGATGACGCGCCCAGGGGTGCTGCGGACCTGCTCGTGGCGAGCGGCGGCGGCCTTGCGGGGCCTGTATGGCTGGATATCGTCTCCTTCGATATCATCGTCCCCGGCTCCACGAAGGTAGGACAGGAGTTCTACGTGACCGTCCAGATCACCGGGCTTGCGGGCGAATACCTCAACAAGGACTTCACAGTGCTGATATCCATAGTCGGTCCGGCCAGGTTCGTGGCTTCTGCGTCCAAGGAGGTAGTCATATCAATGAGGGGCGGCGTCGCGCAGCTTAGAGCGGTAGCGGAATCCCCAGGGAAATACAGCCTCTCGGGCAAGCTTGTGGGCCTGCCGGAACCGTGACCGGACAAGCTCATGCAATGATCTATCGTGACGGTAACGGATGAAAGGCGGTGATTGGATGGACAAGGCCGATAATGCCATGCGCTTCGTCTGGGCAGCCAGGATACTCGCCATTGCCTATGCGGTTTTCCTTCTGCTTTTCTCCTTCGACGTCTTCGAGGGAGGCGGAAGCTTCTGGGATAAGCTCCTCGGCTTCGCCATGCACTCGCTTCCGACGGTAGCCATAGCGCTGCTTTTGACGATCTCCTGGAAGAGGCCCGATTATGGCGCGATATCGTTCTTCTTGCTGGCGGTTTTGTTCACGGTGACGTTCAGGACCTACGATTATCCCTCGACGTTCTTGTTCCTGTCGGTCCCGATCGTACTTATAGGGGCATTGTTCCTGGTGGCCTACCTCCTGGGGAGGAAACGGGGGGCCTGACGGAGAAAGCCCGTCTGGATGCCTTACTATGCGGTTTAGCGAGGTGCGGTCGATGGGCGGGCGGGCGGTTTTGGCGATCATGGCGATCATATGCGTCGTCCTGATGGCGACAGGAGGGGCCGTCCGGGGCAATTGCTCGCCCTGCGGCGGCTCTTCTGTTCTCAGAATCTCCGGCAGGGTATATGACTTCGAAAGCGGCAGGCCGGCTTCGGTAGGCGTGAGGGTGTACGGCATGGGAGGGGAGCTGCTCGAAAGCGCATACTCGCTTGAGGACGGCAGCTGGTCCTCTTCCTTGTCCGTACCACCGGACGCGGGGATGCTTGCCGTGCAAGCAGGAGGATCGGGATATTTCATCAGGACGGTATTCGTGGATGCCGCAGACGGCGCCATCGCGGACATGAAGGTCGTGGCGGACGACCTGGTGGATTTCAACAGTTTCGCCTATGATATGGCGCACGGCATGGACCGGGCTCCTAGGCTGAGCCGCTTCGCGCCGGGACGTCCGGCCGTGGTGAAGGTATTCGCGAAGAACCCTTTCAACGGCAGCCGCTTCGATCCGGCCGCGCTAGGCACAATCATCAAAGCGCTTCTGGATCCCGAGTACAAGATCGCCCGCCTGCTGGGGAAGGACCTGTTGGACGTGGATGTCGTAACCGGAGGGCAGACGCCCGAGCTAGGCCCCGGCATGGTCTTCATAGTACCGGACGCTGAGCTTCCCCTGCTCGGGCTCTGCTCGTGGGCCTATGACGGGGACTTCAACACGCTGGCGGCATGCATCGGCCTTAGCACACGCCTAGAGGGCAAGTTCATGGTGGAAGCCACGCTCCTGCACGAGATGGCTCATATCGTATTCCCCAACGATTCGCATGCCGAGCGCTCCGTACTTTCGACCATCGTGTTGCAGGACCGGTACACGGAATACGACCTAAGGTGCGCCCTTGTCGCCAACGAGCCGAGCTTCACATCAAACCGCTCAGGCGGCGAAACCGCAGGACCCTCGGATTACCTGGCCAACGTACTTGGCACCGAGTGGGGCTCTTTCGTGGCGCCCGAACTCTAGCTCGTCCGATGCGGCTTCCATCCAGGTCCTTGCCCGGCGCCTCGCCGACTCTAGATCTCCACACCGAAAAGGTTCATGAGCAGTATGGCGACGCCCACTACCACTACGGCGTACATGTACAGCCAGTTGCTCTTCTTCAGGTAGAGCCAGCCCAGAAGAGAAAGGCAGATGACGGCCCCCAGGGTATAGGCCAGTACGGGGGCTTCATAGAAGAAGATGCCCATCACCACGAGCAGCGTAGCCAAAGGCACCATCAGGATGGCCGCCTTCAGGACCACGTGGAGCTTCAGCTTCGAAGCGAGCCAGGAGACGAGGAACACCGCAAGGGTGCTTATTCCGTGGAGGGTATACGGTATCCATCCTTCCATCTGCGGCTCTTTGCCGATGATGCCCCATATGGCCATCCGTACCAGGTTGTGGACACCCGCGTAGAAAATGAACGTGAGGTTTAGCAGCACGAAACCCACGGCGGTAGCCAGTATCGCCATCAGCAGGTCTTTTGTGAACTTCTTGCTCTCGCCTTCCTTGCCTGCGTTCGTCTCCTTGTCGTCCATCATATCCGCCTCCCGGCTCATAATGGTATCTCCCATGGCATGCCTTAGCCCGGATCCTATGGCCGCCGGAATACGTTCCTACGCTCACCGTTCGTCGGGACACAGCCTGTTGAACCTTTCCCTCAGCTTCTGCTCCGATATCAGAGGTACGCTGATGGCATCGAGTGTATCCTCCTTCATCCTGCCAAGGACGGCCAGTTCGGTGCCCGCCTTCTTTAACAGCTCGCGTATGTGCTTGGCCTCGTCCGCCACGGGCCTGTACGAGCTCATCAGGAACGCATGCGGCCTCAGGACGGCGCCGGCGAATTTCACACCGCAATCCTCGGCGTACTCCCTCGTTATCCTCACCAGGGTGTCCATATTCGCCTTCTCCCACCATCCGCTCACGGCCAGAAGCGCGATCCTCCTTATGCCCACCTCTTTCCTGAACGTCGCCCTGGTCCGTCCGTCTTTCGACCTGAGCCGCGGCCTCATCATCGGCGTCATCCTGTTCATGAAATCCTGCATCCTCCCAGGAAGGGGCGTGTAGACCGGGGTTGCGAGCACGAGGGTATCTGCTTCCCTTAGTTTCGGATACACGGCAGACATCCCGTCGTCTATGCAGCATTCCCCCGGCTTCGTGTACCAGCAGTGCATGATCGCGCACGAACACGGTTCAAGGTCCATGCCGCTCGGATACACCACTTCGGGCTCGCATCCGCCCTCCCTTAGGCCGTCGATGAAAAATGAGAGTACATGGGCCGTGTTCCCCTTGTCTAGCGACGGGCTTCCGTTGACCACCAGAGCCTTGCTCAACCTGACCACCTTCCCGTACCTGCCCGGTCGATGCCCATCACGGAATCATCGTATCCCCCGCCTGTGTTATTCGCCGCCCTAAACCCGCTTCCTATATGCGTTACGAAGCCCGTTGAATTATTGCTATCCTTTCCGCGCCGGAGCATCGGGATCCTGCGAAAGGAAGCCTCACCATAAGCACCTGACACGGTCCGTCCCTAAACCAGCCTCACCTTAGCTTTCGGTAGGCGGCGCTCCTTCCATGTGCTCCTGCCTGTGATGGTAGCCACCATCGACCGGAGGGCAAGGGCCGACCACAGAATCACGGAGAATGGATATATGACGGCAAGCGCCAAGGGAGTCTTGGATTTATGATAACCGACCACCCATATCAGAAGGCATAATGCCACCGAGGCCAAAGACCGGTATGCAGTCGCCCCCGACTTAACATAAGAAGGAAGGAGCAGGTAAAGCACGGGGCACACCGTGACCATGCTTAGCCATGTCCAGACGAAGGTGTTCGTCAGTATGCTGTTCCTGAAGACCGCGAACAAGTTCTTGGTGAACCCGCCTACCGCATCCGCAAAGCCCGCGTACATCCTGCAACTCACCAATTCCGTGGCGTCGAGAAGAAGCGCTTTGGAGCCTGACTTCTTCACCAGCCTGGCCAGCTCCATGTCCTCAAGTACCTGCCCTTTTACGGCCTTATGCCCACCGCAGGCAAGATATGCTCCTCTGTCAAAGACCATGAACTGCCCACAAGCGGAACTGAAGAGAGGATGAGGCAGCAAATTCGACAGCATCACCGGCATGAAGCACAAGAGCGCCCAGTTCATCACGGGCACAGTCAGCATCTCCCCGAAGCTTCCGTATTCCTGGCGCACGATCCCCGAAACGAGCCCGGCCTTCCTGCTCCTTAGCGCATAGGAGGCGGCAGCGGCGCTGTTTGGCGAATGGTACGTGTCCGCGTCGGTGAAGAACAGGACATCCCCTGAGCTTTCTTCGGCCAGAAGCCAGCATGCATGGTTCTTCCCGGTCCACCCGGCAGGCAGCTCCTTGCCCTTGACGACCTTGAGCTTTGAATGCCGCAAGGCCAATTCGGCGAGTATCGCAGCCGTCCTGTCGGTTGAGCCATCGTCCAGTACGATCACCTCATGGTCGACCCCTGCCTGCGCTACAAGGGATTCTACGCACCTTCTTATGTTCGCCTCCTCGTTCCTGGTCGGAACAAGGATCGATACTTTTCCGCCTACTTTCCCCGGTGGTATTTTCAGCCGCCCCATGAAGACGATGTTCGTGAGCAGGATGAGGAGTATTGCGGATAGGAAAAAGACGATCGCTTGCGCTTGTGATGCCATCACCAGCGACATGGCACCTAGGACCACCGTCTCGCCCCCTTCCTCGTACTGCTCTCATACTGCCACTGCTTGAACCCCATTATGATGGCATCCGCCGCGAATACCGCCCATAGGCCGGCCCCTTTTCCGGTTATCGCAAGGTATGCCCCCAGGGATGCCATTATCGTAGCCGCTTTTACATACTCGGATTTTCTTCCCGCCAGCAGCAGGGAAAGCACTGCTCCCGCGCCCATGGCAACCGGGCCCTCCCACATGGTGAGCGCAGTCCATACGCCGAAGGATGTAGTTATCGCCTTTCCTCCTTTGAAGCCGAGCCATGGCATGAACGCATGCCCCAGCACTGGCATCATCGCCAACACGGGTTTCTGCCATGATGAAGCGCCGTCAAGCCACAAGAGGAGCGGAACCACACCCTTCAGGAAATCAAGCAGCAGCACGGCAGAGCCTACGACAGGACCGGCGGTCCTGAAGGCGTTGACCGCGCCCG
>MWDF01000017.1 GCA_002070415.1 Firmicutes bacterium ADurb.Bin153 | reverse complement strand
TCTGGCGAGGCGACTCGTGCGGGTTCAAGTCCCGCCTCTCGCACCATCAATAACATTTTACTATATGTGCCTGCGATGCAAATATCTCTGTTTTCTTTACTTCTCTTGCGTTGTTTTCCTATTCTTCATCTGAACCCAAAAAGCCTGCTCGTTACGCCTTTTCGTTTATGTCAATCATGTCGGGCTTTCCCTAAACAAAACGGCATATGCCCAGCAAACTATAGTATATCAATATAATTTTGCCAGCTATTTTGGCAAATCGTTATTGTTATATAGTAATATAACTAATGATCTTCGCAATCACAGGGGGCAACATAGTGGAATTTAGAGATCTAAGGAAGCAATATCGCGTACTGAAAGAAGCCATCGATCAATCAATACTAGAAACAATCAAAGACGGTCACTATATCCTCGGTCCGCAAGTTAACCAGCTTGAAGCCGAGCTCGGCGAATTCACAGGCAGTAATCACTGTATATGCTGTGGTAATGGCACCGATGCATTGATTCTGGCACTAATGGCCTGGAACATCGGTCCTGGTGATGCTGTATTCGTTCCGGATTTTACATGCTTTGCTTCAGTTACCTGCATAATGACGAGAGGCGCGGAGCCGATTTTCGTAGATATCGATATTGATACCTTCAATATGGATCCAGACTCTCTGGGCGAGGCCATTTCAGATGTTATTAATGAAGGCCGCCTCAGGCCAAGAGTAATAATGCCGGTCGACCTCTTTGGCTTGCCAGCGAACTATAGTAAGATTCGTGAGCTTGCTAAGGAGCACTCCCTCTACGTTCTTGAAGACGCAGCTCAGAGTTTCGGAGCTTCAATCGACGGCCGCAGAACATGCACGTTTGGAGATATTTCGACAACATCATTCTTCCCTAGCAAACCCTTTGGATGCTACGGGGACGGTGGAGCCATATTCACCGATTCCAGGCAGACCGCAGACCTATTACGGTCCATGAGGTTTCTAGGCAGGTCGGTAGAGGACCAGTATGACAACATAAACATTGGATTGAACTCCAGACTGGATACGTTACAGGCAGTGGTTCTATCTAGCAAGCTGGAATACTTCAAGAACTATGAGATCTGCAGAGTAAATCGAATTGCCGATAGTTATTCTAGCCTTCTCGAAAAAGTGGTCTCTGTCCCTCGAATTCCTGACGGATACTACTCGAGTTGGGCTCAATACACGATTCTTCTCGAAAACGAATCAGAAAGGGACGCACTTAAAGACCATCTAGGCGGTTTAGGTATCCCAACTATGGTCTATTATCCGCGCCCCATGCACCGACAAAAGGCATGTAGCAGATTATCATCAGCGCCTAGGGTCTCCCTGAAAAACTCGCTTCTAGCATCCGAACGTGTGCTCTCTCTGCCGATGCACCCATATCTGACAGATGATGAAATTGACATCATTACGTCTGCGATCATTGACTATTTAGGTTGACTATTGCGAGATCACAATGAGTCAAGCAGGCTATATGGACCAACTAGATTAAAAGGGCTGGGGTTTCTCCCCCGCCCTTTTAACCGCAGCAGATGCTCTCAGGATGAAATTAGCAGCAATATTCTTTATTACGCTCGTACCTGATCTTAACATCACTTCCAAGTTCAAGAAGCCGTCGTTATCGCATGATCCTTTATAGATTGTATTATATAGCTGCATCAATCGTCTATATACCCGCTTATTCGCATATAGGCATATTATATCTTACTGCCTCTTCTTAAATGACGGGCAACAGCTTGCCTCCCCCATTGAGGCTTATTGTCTTGCCTCCGAGCCAAGTATTATCTTTGTTCTTTGAATCATAATATACTTTGTGTCCATTGCTGAATATATTGGCCAAGTTTCTATCGCTGTCAGTGATTGCTGTGACATATGAATCCGCCGTGACTTTCCATATGCTTTTGCTGTCCAGGCTGATTGAAACAGACTTAGCCGTCTTATCTTTATTAACGGCCCCCTCAAGTGCTGACCCGTTTTTTAGCAATATAGCAGCGGTACTATATTTGTCGAGAACGATATTGCCGTTCAACTTTTGGGAATCGGCATTAATCGTTATATCCGATCCATTCGACCCTGGATTACCCCATTGGTCTGCTCCGGCCTTGAGCAATATACCTGACGATCCGCTTATCTTGGCGCCTTTAAGATTGATCACGCCTACAGTATTGGTCGAGTAGAATACGGGGCCTTCCTGGACTGTAAGTGTTCCACCGTTCACCGTTAACGTGCCGCTGCCAACGGCCGCATCCCCAGACATGCTCTGATAGATGAGTACACCGTAGTTCTTCTCGGATTTTATGCTGCAATTCTCTACGGTTATCGAATTCTTTCCCTCTATCACAACCGCTTCTGAAGCGATTGACCGCAACGTTGCATTGCTGACTTTGATATCCCCTGTGGAGTATATTGCTGGAGATTTATTTCCTTTCGTGAGGATAGTCCCGCCATTGGCGATTATTGTCCCCCCTCCTCTATCCGTAGCTATTGCTGCCGCCGCCCCATTGCCGGAAGTGGTGATGTTGACCTCGTCCATGACAATCTGGCCTCCGATGGTCGCATCCACACCATGGGCCCCTGACGCGGCACAATCTATGGAAACTCCTATCAGTTCGATGTAAGCTCCGTTACCACATGCAAATGCTCCGTTAGCTCCTGTGCCCGTAGTAGTTATCACTGAATCCCTCATCGCCAATTTGCTGCCGGCTTTAACGAGTACTGCTGCGTTCAATCCATAAAAGCTGCTGTTATCCATCGATGATGTACTGCCAGAAGTCGTTATCTGCATGCTAGTGATAGCAAGTGAACCGCCATTCGATACTATTACGGCAGATTGGTCGTTATTCGTTGCCTTCAGTACTCCTTCGGATCTCTTGGCTGTTCCGCTCGATAATGAGTAAACGGCTGTACCGCTAATAACTGCCATATCCGGATTCTGCCCGGTAGGTAACGTGCCCGTGGGTCGTCCTCCGCTACCTGTTGGAGGACTTCCGCCGGGCTGGAATCCGAGCATAATGTGTATTACAGTCGGATTCTTTGAACTGGAGTCAAATGTCAATTGAAGATAGCTACCTACAATAATGTCAGCTATCTTCGCAACAATCGCAGCGGCTCCCGGTCCCTGCATCCCTTGCATGGTTATCTTGCAGGAATTCGTAACCGTAAACGCCCTAGTTTCTCCGGTAAGAGTCAATATCTCCGGAGGTCCTGCCTGTACCCCGCTTGAAGGTGGGGGCGTGCTGCCGCCGGCCGGTGGCGCTTGTTGCGGTTGGCCGCCGGTTTGTTGTTTTAGGGTCCCTATCGCCACTGTAACCTGTGTTCCCTTTATCGCCGTTACTTTACCGTGTAGTGTAGTCTGCCCTTCTCCTGCGTAAGAAATATCCCCGATCACCATGAATACGCAGAGTAACAGTATCGCAGAGAATAGCCTTCTCCTGGGCTTCATTTACCAGCATCCCCTTATCATCCAGAGATGTAGTTTCGTTGCTGGCATCATGTTACTTTATCCTTGTTACGGTTTCTTGTACATCATGTCACATTCTTGTGAATATGCTGAAGAACCACGGAATGCTTCACATATTATTTAGATTCGGGAGGGGGAGCAAGAACAATCTTGCTCCCCCTCCCGGAATTCTTACCGTGATCCTATATAGTAATTAGCTTGCTAGATACTTATATTCTCGTTAATCTCGTCCAAGGCTTCCATGGTCGCTTTTACACCCATCTCTATTATCTCTTCCGCCCTGTAGAACTCATGTGCCAGCACTCCTTCTATAGCAGGCCTTATCCTCACATCAGAATGGTGTATCACCATCTTTACTAGACGCTCCTGGAATATATCGAAACTATTCAAGAGCACCGCAATCATGTTGGGTTCGCCCTTTATCCCCGATTTGGATACATCCGGGACTATGTCGACACCGATTACCACGTCCAATCCCAATGCATTCAGGTAGTCGCTGGGCACCGGGTTCGAGACCGCTCCGTCCACGTAGTACTCATTCTCTATCTTGTGAGGTACGAATATGCCCGGCATCGAGATGGATGCCCTGATTGCGCTCCATACTGGCCCGGTGTCGAACGCCTTTTCCTCTCCCGTCTTTATGTTCGTGGCTATCGCTACGAAAGGTATCCTTGTGGCGGCGAAACTTGCCCCATGGGTTAGGTCCACGAGCAGCTTCTTTATTCTTCCGCCCCTTATGAAGCCGGACCTTGTCGTTATTCCCAAATCCATGTACCGTATTATGTCGGTCTGCCTGATGGATGTCGCCAGTTCGGTAAGCTCCCGTACACTCATACCACAAGCATAGGCTCCACCTACCAGGGCCCCGGCGCTGCATCCGACTATGGCGTCTATGGGTATGGAGTTGTCTTCCAGTACCTTCATCACGCCAATGTGCGCAAGTCCCCTTGCGGCGCCCGATCCCAATGCCAACCCTACCGTCTTGCGGCTGAGACCTTGTTTTATGCTGTTGATCCTGTCCCTTGAGCTCCGAAGGTAATTCTCATCTGCAAGTGCCCTGCTGATACTGTCGAACATCATCTTCACCTCAGCGTGATGTTTACTTCAGTATATAAAAAGAAAATGGGCCCCGTAAACCGGAACCCAATTGGTCGGAGCGGGGAGACTTGAACTCCCGACCTCTTGCACCCCAAGCAAGCGCGCTAGCCAAACTGCGCCACGCCCCGTAGCTGACAATAAATATAATAACAGCATTGTATCAAGCTTTCAACAACTAGTTAAGCTGTCTACATGCAGAATCACCAATATAGATTATGTTAACCATATCAATTATACATGACCATTCACGACTGTATAACGCCATATAAACATTAAACGGGTTGATTATTATGTCAACCCGTTTAGTTATATCCCATTTATGGCTTCATAAACTTCGACCAGAGACGCGCTGTGGATAGAAGATCCATGATGTTGTGTTTGATGATGGGCATCAGAAGTCCGTAGTTCCTGCAGTTCACATATTCCCAATAAACCCTAGGGATTACGCTTCCCGGTATGTCCCCTTCCCTATTCCAGTCTGGGACTTTCAGGATGTTCCTTTCCAACGACTGAAGCGAGCAACTCGCCAATCTGTCCTTGTACCTTTTCCTCGCGGGCTTTAGAAGGTCGACGGACACAATCTCAGGAAAGCTGAGGTTACAGAAGCTCATTCTCTTCTCTATGTAGGGTATGTCGAAGTTATCCCCGTTGAAAGTCATTACACAAGAACGCTCCCTTACATATGAGAGCAGCTCCAGCAATATGGAGGATTCTTCCGCGGGCTCCCTTGCGAGCAACTGTGAGCAGAGGATGCCATCCTTCCCCACTTCCAGCAGCCCTATCAGGAACAGCGGTCCGTTAACGCCGGATAATCCTGTAGTCTCAATGTCAAGGAAATGGATGCCGAAATAGTCCTCGTAGTCCAGCTCCTCAAGCGAAGGCAGCATGTTCTCTACGAGTATGTGTCTTCCTCCACAGTTCGTCCTCTCATTGCCTATCAGGTCTACGCCTGAAATGATCTCCTCATAATCGACAGTCATTTGGAATACGTATACCTTACCTTGTACATGGTATCTGCGCTGCCCTTCGCTGGCACCGTCAACTTGATCGTCGCGCCGGTCCCGCTCTTCTGCCATTCGCCACCGATATAGCTGATTAGCTCCCATTCACCCGGGAAGCTCTCGATGAACTGAGCCTCGGTAGGATACTGGGACGTGGACTTCACCCTGATCCGGAAGGATTCCTCATAGGAGCTGGTCCCGACTACCTTGCTGTCCAGCCTTTCGATCTCGGCGACTATCTCGGATGCGGTATCGATCTTCAGCACCAACTTCTCATCTACCACCTGCACGCTCGACGGCAACAACGTGTTTGCCGGTACCTTGCCATTGGTCCCGTCGTTTACATACACCGTGAACGACATCGCCTTGCTTGGTAATGTAGTTATCGACTTGTCGGCCGCGGTCTCAAGGAAGATGTCCGGCCTGATGGTCTCCTTCGTGATCTGCTTTCCTAAATAGCCTTTCAGGTTAGGTCCAAGTGAAGCGCCGACATAAGTCCTGTAGGCAATGCCTTTGATGGTCAAAAGAGGAAGGCGCAGATCGCTTCCCGCATTGATGTCCAGCGCCTGACCGACCGGCTTTATCAGGTTCCACAGCTGTAAGCCCGCTATCTTGGAAATCTGACCTGCGTTTATGGCGCCCTCGGTTCCATAGAGCACGAAATCAGCTTCCTTGTAGTCGACATCCGAATCGTTCTCTATCGAAAGGAATAGTCCCAGCTCGGCCTTCATATCCTGTCCTGTGATCAAATACCCCGTTACGGCCCATCTGATGCTGGTGGTAACGTACGTCACCTCGAAAACGGACGGTCCTCCGTCCTTCGAGAGAACCTGCCAACCCAGCCTCCTGGCACCGGCGCCGTCTTTGCGTACGAATACCGTCTCAACGCTCCCCGAACCGTCCAGGCACCTTACCAGGATGCTCCCTGCAGACGTGCCGGCATCCTCCTCAAGCCCGTATACGGCCGATACTCCGGGACTCAGGTTTGCATTTGCCTTGTAAGTCACCATGGACAGCCCGCTGCTGGAACACAGTATCCTGAGACCGGAGATGACCGGCTCCACGGCATCTTGTATCCCCTGGGTCGGTGGAAGTTGCACTGCGAGCTGTCCTGGCTCGCCAGAAGGCTGCGCTCCCGCCGCCGTCACCGATAGAAGGACCAAAATCATCACGAGCGTGGAAAGAAGGGTGCGTAGTCTCCTATAACTCATCGACTCTTCCTCCTTGATAGTGCCCCATCGGCGTACTCCATCAGGGTCATCTCCATCTGATGCCTGCTCAACCCGCCCTGCATGTAAGCGGTATAGGGCGGCCTCATGGGTGCGTCGGCGGAAAGTTCGATGGACGAGCCCTGTATGAAAGCGCCTGCTGCCATCACCACGTCGTCCTCGTACCCGGGCATGTAGCCTGGGATGGGGACTGCCTTAGCATCCACGGGCGAGCCGGCCTGTACGGCTTTCATGAAATCAAGCAGCTCGTCCCTGTCGTTGAATTCTATTCGGACCACAGAATCCCCCCTGTCCTCGTTCGGGCCCGGGTCAACTTCGAGTCCCAGGCCATGCAGGAAGCAGGACGCGAATGCCGACGAGCACATCGCCTCGCAGGTTATCATCGGCGCAAAATACAGGCCCTGTGCGATGAGCCTGTTCATACCCAGCGTCGGGCCGCAATGTGAGCCGAGACCCGGTGCCGTGAGCCTCGAGGCCGCCTTCTCCACCAGCTCTGCCCTGCCCGCCACGTATCCGCCGGCGGGCGCCACCCCTCCTCCGGGGTTCTTGATGAGAGATCCTGCCATCAGGTCGGCTCCCACTGAGCAGGGCTCCATCACGTCCGTGAACTCCCCGTAGCAGTTGTCGACTATAGTCACAGCATCGGGATTGGCATCTCTCACCACCTCGCAGATTCTTCCGATCTCCTCCACCGAAAGCGGCTTCCTGGTCGAGTATCCCCTGGACCTTTGGATGAGGACCGCCTCGGATTTGCTCGAAGCTTCGGCTATCCTCCCGTAATCAGGCCCTCCGCTCGCATCCGCTGCCACCTCAGAGTAGGACACCCCTAGTTCTCCTAGGGAGCCGTATCCTTCCTTCCCGTGGATTATACCCTCCAGGGTGTCATACGGTTTCCCGAAGGCCGCCACGAGCCTTCCGCCCGGCCTTAGGACCCCGAACAAGGCAAGGGCTATGGCATGGGTACCGGAGACTATCTGATGCCTCACAAGCGAAGCCTGGGCGCCTGCGATCCTTGCGAAAGCCTCTTCGATCGCCTCCCTGCCGGAGTCGTTGTAGCCGTAGCCGGTCGTACCTCCGAACTGGTAGTCCGAAAGGCCGGCCTCCCTGAACGCCGTCAGCACGCGGCGCATGTTCACCCTCCTTACCGCCTCGTATCCTTCCTGCTGGATACGGCAAGAAGCGAGGGCTTCCTCCGCTATATCTTTCACTTCCGCGCTGAACCCGCCTACGGCGTCAAATGCTCCCATTATCCCGATCAGCCGCCCCTTTCGCCCGTATGCTTTAAGAAATCGGTTTCTATTAGGCCCGCTATCGTATCGGCGTCCTTCGTCCCCGAATCATGCCAGACTATGTCCTCATACCTCTTGAACCAGGTCATCTGCCTCTTGGCGTACTTCCTTGTCTCAATCTTTATCCTGTCTACCGCCTCGGTAAGGCTTGCCGACCCGTCTATATAGGCAAGGAGTTCCTTGTATCCGATCGCCTGCATGGCTACCTTGCTTGAGCCGTATCCCAGCTCTTCTAGCCTTCTCACCTCATCGAGGAGGCCGTCCTCCATCATCTTGTCGACCCTGGCCTCAATCCTTTTCACTAGCGCCGTCCTTTCAGCCGTAATCCCGTAGAACCTGGCCGGGATCCCCGATTTCGGGCCGTCCTGCCTTTGCAGCCTGCTTATTGGCGTTCCGGACCTGATGTATACCTCCAGCGCCCTGACGATCCTCCTGGTGTCGTTGGGATAGATCCTAAGGGCAGCCTCCTCGTCCACTTCCCCGAGCTCCTTGTGCAGTACGGCTGGCCCCTCCTGCTCGGCCCTTCCGTACAGCCTCTTCCTGAGCCCCTCATCGGCCTCGGCCTCCGGGAACAAGAACCCCCTGGTGGCCGCATCGATATAGAGGCCCGTTCCGCCCGCGATTATCGCCACGTTGCCCCTTGAGCGTATGTCGTCGTAGGCGGCCTTCGCAAGCTCGCAATACCTCGCGACCGACATCGGATCGTCCGGCGGGCAGACGTCCAGCAGATGGTGCCTTACGGCGGCCCTGTCCTCTTCCGAGGGCTTCGCCGTCCCTATGTCCATCCCCTTATACACCTGCATAGAGTCCGCCGATATGATCTCGCCGCCCATCCTGAGCGCAAGCCTCATCGCTACGTCGGACTTGCCGGCCGCCGTAGGCCCCACTATCGCTATAGCGGTCTCTTTCATCAATCCCCGGACCCCGCCTTCTCGAACCCTACGTACTCCACGCTTCCGGACCTGCTTGAGTGGAACACGCAAAAGCCCGGCAGCGCTCTTAAATCCTTTTCGGCCTCGCCCTTCCTCACCTTGATGACTACCCTTCTTCTCGCCGCCTTGAGCGCGTGCTCCAGGTCCTCGTGTCCGGGCATACCCGCCACGGCCCAGGTCCTCAGCGAATCTACGGGAGTCCCCGGCACGGGCCTTGCGAACATTGGGTCCATATAGACGACGTCGAAGCTTCCATCCCCGCACCCTCTAAGGTATGGCGAGTACCCCTCGTTAATCCTCTCTATCCTTGAGGCCGCCGACGCCACGTCGGCATCCGCCCTATAGCCTCTCATGCCGTAATCCATCGCAAGGTATATCGGCCTCGATGCCTCTAGCGCAACCACATGCCCGGACTCCCCTACCGTCCATGCCGCTACCAGGGCGTCGGATCCGAGTCCCATCGTGCAGTCCAGCACGCTGTCACCCTTCCTCAGCCGCATTGCCCCGACCATGACGTCTTCCTTCCCTGCCTTGGCCTGCGCGATCCTCAGCGGTGCGGTGCTGGGGTGGAACCTCAGCGAGCATGTCTCTTTCCCGAACGAGCACCTTATCAGCCTTACCGACTCTGTTTCGAACACGAGCACGTCGGCTTCCCGAACCTCCGAAAGGCGCCCCGCCAGCCGCTTCCTTCGGACGTACTCCCACCCTATTGAGGCGGCTTCCGCCGCGGCCGCGGCCTCGGCCCTTTCGTCGGCTTTCCTGTCGAGCCCCACCGAGACCGTCACGAAACCTTCCGGTAAGCCGGATAGTACGGGACCGGCCCCTACCGTCATCTTCTGCCCACTCCCCGCTCGATGCCTGCAAGGTCGACCTTCAGCAGGGTTGGCCTGCCGTGCGGGCAGCGTATGGGGTTGGACGTCTTGAAAAGCCCGGAGGCGAGGTCTTCCATCTGCTCGGGCGCAAGCTTCGTGCCCGCCTTTACGGCGCCCTTGCACGCCATCTCCACCGCCGCCCTCCTCATCCTTCCTCCCACGTCCAGTCCCGACTTGATTCCGTCGGCGATATCCCTCAGCGCGCTGACCAGGAGCTCCTCGGGCGAGGGCTCGTCGCCGCCTACGACGGGCACTGCCCTTATCAGGACGCTCCGCATGCCGAACGGTTCGACGTCGAATCCGAGCGTCTCAAGGCTTTCCGCCTCTTCCCTCATCAGCGCGGCCTCCGCGGGCATCAGCTCCACTGACTCCGGCATCAAGAGCGGCTGGCTAATAGCGCTCCTTCTCTCAAGCTTTGCCAGGAACCCGTCCACGAGTATCCGCTCGTGGGCCACGTGCTGGTCTATCACTATCAGCTGGCCTTCCATCTCCGCCACTATGTACGCGTCCATGAACTGGCCTATCACCCTGGGATCCGCCTTTGGCCCGATGTCGGGCCCCCTGTTTCCGCAAACACCGTGCCCGGCGCTTCTCCCGTCCCGTCCGAAGCCAGGGGCAGCGGCGGCACCTTGTCCTTTGTCGGCATCACAAGCCGATCCACCCGCTGCATCGCCTTCGGCTTCCCGCATGCTGGCTCCGTACGCCGCAAACGCCTCAGCCACCAGGTCTTCCTGTCCCCGTCTTGCGCGCCCTCCGGCGAAGTGCCCCCGATACCTTTCCATTATGATATCGCCCGCTGCCGTCCTCGTACCCGAACCACCTATTTGCCCGGGTACATCGGCTGTCACGCCGAGACCCTGCGTCGAACCTTCCGCGGCCTGCCTTACTGCCTCCCTGACTGCGGAGAAGACCGCCCCGTCGTCCGCGAACCTGACCTCGGCCTTGGCGGGGTGCACGTTCACGTCCACCCTTGCGGGGTCTATCTCAAGCCAGATAACGCACGGAGGATACCGCCTCCTGTCGTCGGCCTTTACTCCTTCGAGCCCCCTGTCAATCGCGCTGTACAGCGTCAGCGAGGATACGGGCCTGCCGTTCACGATCAGGTGCTGGTCCTGCCTCCTCATCCTGAAATCCTCGGGTGCCCCTACCATGGCGAGGGCCTCCACCCCGGGAGACGAGCTCCTGCCTGTCGACATCCTTCCCGCCGCCCCGCCGAATACCGCCATCGCGGCGCTCTTCGGCTCACCGTCACCGGGGGAGTAGAATGCCTGCTTCCCGTCGAGGTTAAGCCTCACCGACACGGCGGGGCACGCCAGAGCCAGCCTTTCGGCCACCCTCTGCACCCTGTTCGACTCCGCTAGCTTCGATTTCAAGTACTTCAGCCTCGCCGGGGTGTTGTAGAACAGGGCGTCCACCTCGACCGTGGTCCCGCGCCTTCCGGGGGCCGGCCCTTCGCCGACCAGCCTGCCTCCGTCGTACTCCACCTTCCATGCGCCGTCCTGCCCCTCGGGCCTGGTTATGAGCCTTACTTTCGCCACGGACGCCACCGACGGCAGGGCCTCTCCCCTGAAGCCCAGGGTGTTCACGGCGAACAGCTCGTCCGCCGTCCTGATCTTGCTCGTAGCGTGCCTTTCGAAGGCCAGAAGCGCATCGGACCTGTCCATGCCGAACCCGTCGTCTACGACCCTGATCTGGTCCAGGCCGCCGCCTGCCACCTCTATGTCTATGCTGGAAGCGCCCGCGTCGACGGAGTTCTCCGCAAGCTCCTTGACCACGGAAGCCGGCCTTTCGACCACCTCCCCGGCCGCTATCTTGTTCGCCACGTCCAGCGGCAGCCTGATTATGCCCACGGGTCCACCTCCGTCTCATCCGTTTCGCCGGGCGCGACCGCCCTTCCCGACCGACTTCTAATCGGCTATGTCAGCCGCTGCTTCGGCCCGAGGCCATCGGTTTCCGTCCCTAATGGCGCGTCTACAGGCCCTCCTCCTCGTCCATCGCCCTTTTCATCTCGAATATGAGATCGAGCGCCTCCCTCGGGGACATCGACTCGGGATCCGCCTGAGAGAGCATCTCCAGCGCCTTGCTAGTGGCTTTTTCCGGCAGCGGGCCGTCCTCGGCCTCCTCCGGCAGCTCGCCCCAGCCGAACAGCTTCATCTGGTGGCCGCCCCTGTCGTATATCCTCTCCAGCTGCCGAAGTATCTGTCCGGCGCGCCTTATGACGTCTTTGGGAAGGCCCGCCATCCGCGCCACGTTGATGCCATAGCTCTTGTCCGTGCCGCCTCTTTGCAGCTTGTACAGGAACACGACCTCACCTGCGCGCTCGGCGACGCTTACATGGTAATTCCTGGCATACGGGAGCTTCTCCTCAAGTTCGGCCAGCTCGTGGTAGTGCGTCGTGAACAGGCACCTCGAGCGGGCCACGTCGTGTATGTACTCGGCCACGGCCCAAGCAAGGGCCATGCCGTCATACGTCGAAGTGCCCCTGCCCAGCTCGTCGACCATCACAAGGCTCCTTTCGGTGCCCGTGTTGAGTATCTCTGCGACTTCCAGAAGCTCCACCATGAAAGTGCTCTTGCCGCCTGTGATGTCGTCGTAGGAGCCCGCCCTGTAGTAGATCCTGTCCGCAAGGCCTATCCTTGCCGAAAAACAGGGCACGTACGAGCCTGCCTGTGCCATCAGCTGGATGAGCCCCGCCGTGGCGAGCACCGTGGATTTCCCCGCCATGTTCGGGCCGGTGAGGATTAGGAGCCTCGCGTCGTCGTGCTTAAGCTCGATGTCGTTTTCGACGAACCTTCCGGCCGGCATCGACGCTTCCATCACGGGATGCCTCGCGCCGTACAGCATCGTATCGAGCCCGTCGTCCACCTCGGGCCTCACCCATCGCCTTTCGAAGGCGGACCTTGCAAACGACGCCAGCACGTCCACGGCCGCGGCCGACGCGGCGCTGCGCATGATGCCTTCTAGCATACCGTACGCCTTCTCGGTCAGCCGCTTGAATATCTGCTGCTCGAGCCCTATTTGCCTCTCCTCGGCGCCGAGTACTTTGGTCTCGATCTCCTTGAGCTTCTCGGTATAGTACCTCTCCGAGCCGGCCAGGGTCTGCTTTCGTATGAAATCGGAGGGCACGTTGGCGATGTTGGATTTGCTCACCTCGAAGTAGTAGCCGAAGACCGAATTGTACCCTATCCTCAGGTTCTTTATGCCGGTGCGCTCGCGCTCCTTGGCCTCGAGGCTCGTAAGCCAGCCCCTCCCGCCGGCGGCGGCGGCCCTGAGCCCGTCGACTTCGGCGTCGTAGCCCGGCCTTATGTAGCCGCCTGAGCTGAGGTCGGCCGGAAGCTCGTCTGCGAGCGCGGCGTCGAGCTCTCCCGTCAGGTCCCCGGATGGTTCTATGGAGCCTGCCAGCTCGAGGAGCAGCGGCGCTTCGGCGTCCGCTTCGATCATGCCCTTCAGCCTGCCGGCAGCTTTCAGCGACTTCGAGAGCGCCGCCAGGTCCCGTGGCATCGCGCTGGAGTAGGCGAGCTTCGAGCCGAGCCTTTCCAGGTCCGATATCCCGGACAGTACGTCCTCCAGCTTATCCGCACCGGCCCTGTCCCTTACTAGCTCGCCCACGGCATCCTGCCTTCTGGATATCTGCGCAGAGTCCACGAGCGGCGCTTCGAGCCACGCCCTCATCAGCCTTGCGCCCATCTTCGTCGACGTCCTGTCGACGACGCCTAGCAGTCCCTTTCCGCCCTCCGCCCTATCGTTTCCGAATACGGCGAGGTTCCTCCAGGAGGGGCGGTCTATGTGCATGAATCCGGAGATCCTGTACGCGCCGAGGGAGGTTATGTGGCCCAGGTCCGATTTCTGGGTGAAGCTGAGATAGCTCAGCAGTGCTCCCGCCGCCGCGGCGGCCATGGGCATCCCGGCGAGTCCGAAGCCCTCTATGCCTGCCGTGCCGAAGTGCGCGGAAAGCGCCCTTATAGCACGCCTCGGATCGAAATCGCCCTCGGGCCTTTCCGTCGTCGACACGCCCGCGAGCCCAGCGGCGAGCAGCTCCTCGACCTCGCGAGGGAGGGTCCTGCCTTCCGCCCTTACTATCTCGCTCGGAAGGAGCCTCTCCAGCTCCTCCCGGGCCCTTGCGGCGGCGCCTTCCCCGTCTAGCTGGGTCGCCCTGAACTCCCCGGTAGAAGCGTCGCAGTATGCGATACCCACCGAGACGCCTTCGGAATGGACCGACGCCATGAAGTTGTTGCCGCCGTCGTCGCCTTCCAGGACGCCGGGGCTTACGACCCTGGTAATGTCGCGCCTGACGAGCCCTTTTGCAAGCTTGGGGTCCTCCAGCTGCTCTGCGATCGCGACTTTGTAACCCTTCCTTACCAGCTGCGGCAGGTATTCGTCTATCGCGTGGTGCGGCACGCCGCACATAGGCATCCTGTTGCCCGAACCTATCTCCCTTCCGGTGAGATAGAGCCCAAGCTCCTTGGAGGCCGTCTTCGCGTCCTCGTTGAAGAGCTCGTAGAAGTCTCCGAGGCGCACCATCAACAGCGCGTCCGGATGGCGCTCCTTAAGCTCGTTGTACTGTTCCATCATGGGAGTAAGGCCCTTGCCGGGTCCTGCCATCGTAAGCCTGCCGTCCCCTTTCGCTAGATCATGTCCGGTCTTCCCTCGTGCCGTGCAAGACGAAAGTCCGGGCCCTTTCTATCCTCACGCGCACCAGCCGCCCGGGGGCGACCCCGGTCTCCGGCCAGTGCACCATCTTGTTCGTCCTCGTCCTGCCGGACCACATGCCGGGGTCCTTCTCGGACGGTCCTTCGGCCATGACTTCCTCGACCTTTCCGACCAGGCCCCTGTTCACAGACAGCGAGATCCTGTTCTGCAGGTCTATTAGCCTTTTGATCCTGTCCTTCTTCTCCTCTTCCGGCACCTGGCCCGGCATGGCCTCGGCCGCGGTGCCCTTCCTGGGAGAGTAGACGAACGTGAACGCCGCGTCGAAGCGCGCCTCCTCGACGACTGCGAGGGTGTCGAGGAAATCCTCCTCCGTCTCGCCCGGGAACCCCACCATTATGTCGGAGGTTACGGCGCAACCCGGCACGGCCTTCCTCACCCTGTCCAGCATGGCAAGGTAGCCGCTTGCGGTATAGCCCCTGTTCATCATCCCGAGCACCTTGTCGGAGCCCGCCTGGACCGGCAGGTGGTACTGCTCGCACACCTTCTTCAGGGAGGCCACAGCCTCTATCATCCTGTCGTCGACGAACCTTGGATGCGACGTCGTGAACCTGAGCCTTATGCCTTCGGGAAGCGCCTCGTCCAGGACTCCGAGAAGGTACGGGAAGTCGGGCCTTTCAAGCCCGTCAGCGGGTGCGAGCCCCTTGCCGTAGGCGTTCACGTTCTGGCCCAGAAGCGTGATGTCCTTCACGCCGGATCCGGCCGCCTCCACGCACTCGGCTTCTATCTCCTTTACCCCTCGGCTCCTCTCCCTGCCCCTTACGTAGGGCACTATGCAGTAGGTGCAGAAGTTGTCGCACCCGTACGTTATGTTCACGAAGGCCTTGAGCGGGTCCTTCCTCAGAACGGGCAGGTCCTCGACGACTTCTTGCGGGAAATCCCAGACCTCGACGACCCTTTCGCCCGAATCCAGCCTTGCCAGCAGCTCCGGCAGCCTGTGGATGTTGTGGGTGCCGAAGGCGAGGTCTATCCAGGACAGCCTCCCGCCCAGGGCCTCCCTCACCCATCCTTCCTGCGCCATGCAGCCGCAGATCCCTACCTTGAGGCCGGGCCTTGCTTTCTTGAGCCTCTTCGCCTGCCCCAGGTTCCCCAGCGCCCTGTCCTCGGCGTTGCCCCTTACGCAGCACGTCAGGTACAAGACCAGGTCGGCTCCGCGTTCGTCCTCCGTGAGGGCGTAGCCCGCCTTCCCGAGATAGCCCGCGATAGTCTCGGAATCCCTCTCGTTCATCTGGCAGCCGTATACCACCAGCTTCGCCAGTCTCAAACCCTCTGTCATACACACACCGTCCGGTATCTCATAGATCAAGTACGTACCTGTCCATTATCCTCTCGCCCTCGGCGTACATCTCGTCGTCCTCGGGGACCGAAGCGGACCCCGCGTAGACGAACCCCGCCTTCGCGGCCGTCCTCTTCGAGGCTTCGTTGTCCGGCCTGGTCGTGATCACAAGGTAGGGCATGTTGAGCTTCCTTGCGAAACCGACTGCCAGCGCGACCGCCCTTGCGGCGTAGCCGTTCCCCCTGAAAGGCCCGTCTATCCCGTAGCCGATGTGCCCTGCGCACACCACTATGTGGTCGTTGTAGCCCACCCTCAACACCAGGCCCCCGACAGCCTTCCCGGTGCCGCTAAGCGACACCTTGAATTCGTAGAAGGGCACGTAGGAGCGGGTTTTGTCCACGTCTTCCGTGTACTTGTCCAACAGGAGCTCGACCGTGCCGTCGTCGGGTATTCCGGGGTCCACGTAGCGGAAGGGCCCCATCAGAACCTCAGGCCCTCCGCCTTGAACCTCCCCAGTGCCTCGTCCAGGTCGCCGTCGGCCACGGTAAGGGATATCCTGAAGTATCCTTCTCCGTGCGCTCCGTATCCGTTGCCGGGGGTGATGACGACGCCGGTCCTGTCGAAGACGTGCTCTGCGAAACTCGCTGACGTGTACGCCGCCGGGACGGGGGCCCATACGTATATGCTGCCTTTAGGGCTTTCGATGTCGCAGCCGAGCTCCTTGAGTGTCCCTACGACCTTGTCGCGGCGCCTCCTGTAGACTTCGCGCATCGAATCGACAGAATCCCAAGGCCCGTTCATCGCGGCGGTCGCCGCCGCCTGCACGGCCTGGAAGGCGCCGGAGTCGATGTTGGATTTGAGAGTCGTCAGAGTCCCCACGACGTCGGGGTTTCCGACGGCCCAGCCGATCCGCCATCCGGTCATGTTGAAATACTTCGAAAGCGAGCCGAACTCGATTGCAAGGTCCATCGCGCCCTTGGCGTTGAGGGCGCTGGGCGGCCTGCTCCCGTCGTATGCCATCTCGGCGTAGGCCGAGTCGTGGACCAGGATTATGCCGTTTTCGGCGGCGAACGCGACCGCCTCGTCGTAGAACGCCCCGTCGGCGCACGCGCCCGTCGGGTTGTTGGGGTAGTTCAGGAACATCAGCGCCGTGTTCTTGGCGACTTCGCTCGGTATCTCCGTGAAGTCCGGAAGGAAGCCGTTCTTCCTGAGGAGCGGCATGTGGTAGGGTATACCCCCGGCGAAGACCGTCCCCGCCTCGTATACGGGATATCCCGGGTCTGGTATGAGGTTGTAGCGGCCGGGGTCCGTGAAGCAGAGCGATATGTGGGCTATGCCCTCCTTTGAGCCGATGAGGGAGCAGACCTGCCTGTCAGGGTCCAGCCCGACGCCGAAGCGCCTCATGTAGTAATCCGCGACCGCCTTCCTGAAAGTGCCCATCCCCTTGGATGAAGGGTACTGGTGGTTCTTCGGGTCGCGAACTCCGGCGACGCCCGCTTCCACTACGTGCTTCGGCGTAGGCATGTCGGGGTCTCCAATCCCCAGCGAGATTATGTTGCGCCCTTCCCGCCTGGCCTTCTCTATCTTGGCCTCTATCTGCGCGAAAAGGTACGGCTGCAGGTTCTGTATCCTCTGTGCCCTTCTGATCATGCTAATCCTCCCATCCTCCGGCATAAGAATCCGTGAGCTTCCCCTTGAATACGAACGAGGCGGGCCCTGTCATGATGACGTGCCCGTCGTCCTTCGACCATTCTATGTCCAGCGAGCCGCCCGGAAGGTCTATCCTGCTCCTCCTGCCGGCCCTTCCCGATACCGCCGCCGCCACCGCCACGGCGCAAGCCCCGCTTCCGCATGCGAGCGTGGGCCCCACGCCCCTTTCCCAGACGAACACCCTTATCCCGCCGTCTCCCAGGACCTGGGCGAACTCGACGTTGGTCTTCCTGGGGAAAGCCGGGTGTTTCTCCATGAGAGGGCCCAGCCTCATCATGATGTCCCTGCCTGTCCTGTCGACGAACGCCACGGCGTGCGGGTTTCCCATGCTGACGCATGTGACTTCAAGCTCCTCGCCGCCGGCCGTAAAAGCCATGTCCACGACAGAATCCCCTTCCGCTTCCACGGGGATGTCCGACGGGGCGAGGGCGGGCTCTCCCATGTCCACGGCCACCTTCCAGTCCTTTCCGGTGCGGTCCGTTATCCTCGCCAGCTGGATGCCCTTCAGCGTCTCTATGGCAAACGGCTCCATAGCGCCCGGGTTCTTCTGGGCCCAGAGCACCGCGGCGCAGCGTATGGCGTTGCCGCACATCTCCGCCTCGGAACCGTCCGAGTTGAATATGACCATCCTGAAGTCCGCCTTCTCGGAAGGGACGAGCACGATCAGCCCGTCCGCTCCCACTCCGAAGTTCCTGTCGCACACCTTCTTCGCCATGCCCTGGAGCCGCTCTAGCCCACCGGCCCCGGACATCGTGAAGACGAAGTCGTTGCCCAGCCCGTGCATCTTGTAGAATTCCATCAAATCACCGCCAGATCAGATTATCGCAGCCGCCACGGCGGCCGCTACCAGGGCGGGGAGCATGTTCCCCGCCTTTATCCCAGCCTTCATGGAAAGGTTGAAGCTTAGCCCTACGAGTATGAGCCCGCCGGCCCCGGTCATGTGGGCCAGCATCGCGTCCGTCATGATCCCCTCGAGCAGCCCTGCTCCCAGGGTGATCGCCCCTTGGACCACGAGGACCACAACAGCCGAGAAGCCCACCCCGATGCCAAGCGTCGACGCCATGGCCATGGAGGTTATGCCGTCCATGACCGATTTCATGGCGAGCACAGAATAGTCGCCGGTGAGCCCGTCGGAGATCGATCCCATCACAGTCATCGGCCCTACGCAGAACAGGATCGACGCCGCCACCAACCCCTCGGTGAACCTTCCCTCGCCCAGCCTTCCAAGGCGCGACCTGAGCCTGTCACCCAGGCCGTTCAGCCTGTCGTCTAGCTTGACCGCCATGCCCAGCGCGGTGCCCAGGACGACGCACACCAGCGTCACAAGGAGGTCCGGCGAGCTCCAGGCGTTCTTCAGGCCTATCACGAGCGTGAAGATGCCCATCACCCTCACCAGCTCGCTTCCGAAATCCTTCGGTATGCGGCTCCTAAGGAGGAGCCCCGCGGCGGTGCCGGCTAGCACCGTCGCCGTGTTCAAGATCGTGCCGGTCATGTCGCACCCCTGTTCAGGTAGAATCCTATTTAATAATTATAACATCTGGGGCTGGTTGAATCACCGTGAACAAAGCCCTACTCCTTGCGTCTGAATATGTGATGTTGTGAATTGTCATATAGATAAAGCTCTGATAGAATATTCCTGATTTCTATGGGAAGGAGGAGATTGCATGAAGAAGATCCTCGTGGTGGGCATCGTATTGGCGATGGTCGTTACGGCATCCGTGATAGTCTTCGCGGCCGTCCCGGCGCTTACCATACCCGGCGTAAACGCCAAGGATGACCTGCCCAAGGGCTGCACGGACTGCCACGTCAAGGCGAGCGATTCCGACAGGACGATACTCGCCGGCATGAAGGCGCTCATAGCCTCGGGCAAGCATCCTAAGGCGGCCGACAGCATGGTCGACGAGCTGAAGGACTGCTATACATGCCACAAGGCCGGGGCTACGGCCGGAACAGTCGGCAGTGTCGTACACTCCGCGCATTTCACCGGCAAGGACAATGCCTTCATAAAGTACTACAGCGGCAACTGCACATGGTGCCACAGCGTAGACCTTACGAAGGGCGCGGTGGGCGTGAAGGGCAAATAGACAGCCTCGGACCGATCGCGATTCGATGGCCGCCGTTTTCATCGGCGGCCTTTTTGTTCCCTGATAGGAAGGCCCCCGGTTGTTTCCGGGGGCCTGTCCCATCATTGATACGTACCCGCCGTGCCCTGGGCCCTGCGGCTTACGGCGCGCTCGGCAGGAACAGCGCGATTATCCCGACTATGGCCCCGATCGCCCCAAGGACGATCCCGACGATGCCGAAGCCCTGGAGCTTCTTCATCTGTGCGCCCATCGTCTGGTCCTGCTCCGAGAGCTTCATCTCGAGGTCTTTTATCTGCTGCTTCAGCGCGTTCTCGCGCTCCTGGGCCTCCCAGGACTGGGCTGTCATGAGGTCGTTTGCGTCCTGGGCCGCCTTCTTCATCTTGGCGTCGACGTCGGTCTGCAGCGCCGCGACCTTCGCATCGAGCGCGTTGTGCTTCAAAGTCAGCGTGGCAAGGTCGTTCTTTACGCTCACCAGCTGGCTGATCGCGGTCTCGAGGTTGGCCTTCACCACGGAAAGCGATGTCTCCAGAGCGCCTACCCTTCCCGTCACGGCGGCAAGGTCCGACTTGACTGACGATATGTTGAGGTTTGCGGTGTCCATGGCCTTCCTCAGGGAGGCTATCGAAGCGTCGTACCCGTCGTTCTGGGCCGCCTGCTCGGATGCGACCTTGAGTATCAGGGCGGTGGTGTTGAAGTTGGTCTCGTCAAGGCTCTTTAAGAGCGCGGCCACCCTGTCTTCTAGCTTCCTGTCGGCCTGTTCGCGAAGCGCCTTCTCGTCGGCAAGCGCCTTGACAGCTTCCTGGCGGCCCGCCTCGAGCGCCGACTTCAGCGCTGCGTCTTCGGCCTTCCTGTCCTCGGTCTCCTTCTCTATGCCTGCCAGAAGGCCGGCAGCGGACTTTTCTATGTCGGCGCCGAGCATCCTGTCAAGGTCGGCGAGCTTCGCCGAAAGCGCGGCATCCGCCGCGGTCCTAAGCCTTTCCTCCTCGCCTACGTACGAGCCGAGGCTCTCCACCGCATCGTCCAGCCTCGCGCCCATTACCGCAAGCTCCGCCAGCATCCTCGCCTTAAGCTCCGCTGCGGAATCGTCGAGCGCCTTGCCCTGTCTGCCCTCCAGTTCCCTCAAATCCTGGAGGCACTTCGCCGCGGCCGCCGAATGCTCGGCCGCAGCCCATTCCTTCATCGAAGACACCGCCGCTTCGAGGTCCTTGCCGGTCTTCCCCTCGAGGGCGGCTATCTTCTCTTCCAGGGCCTTCCTGCTGCCACTTTCCTTCTCGAGGTACGCGGACAGGTCGGATACGGCCTTGTCTATGTCCGCGCCAAGCGCCGCCTTCAGGGCCGTCACGTCGGCGGAAAGGGTCCCGAGCCCAGCTTCGCTCCTCTTCCTTGCCTCCTCGAGCCTCTCGATGGCCTTTTCGGTCTCGGCCTTGTCCCCTTCGGCCTCTGCCATCAGCGCCATTATCAGCTTGTCCTTGGCGGCCTTCTCGTCCGCCAGGGACTTCTCCAAGGACGCGATGCCCTGCTTGGTCCCGGCTATCGCATCGTCTATGGCCTTCATGCGGACAGCCTGCCCGTCCAGGTCCGCGAGGATCTCGGCCGCTTCGGCCTTCCTCTCCTGCCTTTCGCCGACCAGAGCCTTGTTCGCGTCGACCGACTGGCCCTCCAGCGCCTTGACCCTGAGGTCGATGGCGCTCATAAGGGGCACTATCTCGCCCCTGAGCTCGTTGGCGACCTCCCTGAGTATTCCCATGTCCTCACCGGTGGCCGCTATGGTGCCTTTCTCGAGGTCGGTCAGCATCTTGGCCACGACGAAAGCCAGCAGATACCTGTTGACGCCCTCATCGCCCTTGAAAGTACCGTCGTCGTACACCCCCAGGTAACCCTTGTCCACCAGCTTCATGACCGCCTCGTAGGCCCAGTGGTCCTTCGGCACGTCTTTCACCTGCGGCGCTGCGACCGCCCCGAAGCACAGCAGGAATACCAGGGCTATGCTTATCGCCGAGGCTATTCGGCTTTTCGTGGAAATCATCATGATGGCACCTCCGGTCAATATCTGATTATTGCTTCGAGGCCGTCGTTTACGATCGCCACCGCCTTGCCGGCGGCGTCGTAGGCCTTCACGTTCTCAAGCGATATCGTCATCCCCCCGGCCTTGGCTATCCTGAAGTCTATGCTCACCAGCTGGCCGTCGGGCTCGCCTCCGGGCAGGAAGGAGCATGTTATGCCCCTTACGGCGCCGGATTGGAGCGTACCGGGGCCGAAGCCGGGATGCGTCCCGTCCGGCAGGAGCATCAAATAGCCGGGGTTGACGGGTTTCCTTCCCAGCGGGACGAGCGCGTCACCGTCCCATGCTATGTCGAACTCTATCTTAGCAATGTCCGAAAGCCTCACGGCCATCACCCTGGCCTCGGCGAAGCCGGCGCCGTCCGCTTCCAGCTCGAGCCTTATGCCCCTTTGCACTTTGGGCACGTCGAGCGTGCTGATCGCGCCCACCTGCTTCGCGTTGGCGGCCGAGGCCTTGGCCCTCAGCTGTACGGCCTGTGACAGTGCGCCGGGCATGATGTACCAGACGGCCTTGTAGGCCTCGCCGGGCTCGAAGTGCCCGAGCTGTTTGGTGGTCGTATCCCCCGGGGCGAGCTTCGCGCCGGTGAGTTCCAGGGATGCCTCGGCCCAGTACGCCGACGAGTCGCCCACGTTCGTCACGACGGCCTTCACGGGATAGGACGGCTCAAGGCCGCCGCCTTCGGAAAGCGCTATCGTCGCAGGCTCGATCCTCAGCGATAGCCTTGGCGGCGAAAGCAGCCTTACGCTCCTGGTGATCGAGTTGTTGTCGGCGTTGAAGGATTCCACTCTGAGCTTGAGCTGCCGGTCTCCGTAAGTCGTCCCGTCGGAGGCGATCTGCCAAGAAAGCTGTGTCATGGCGCCCTGCTTGATGTCCCCGACGTTCCTCACGGCAGCCGACCCGGACTGCAGCTTCAGTCCCTTGGGCAGCTCAAGCGTCGCTTTCACGTCAAGTGCCGGCCCCTTGCCGGTATTTTGTACGTAGGCGACGACCATGAACGAGGAGGGCTGTCCCTCCTTCACTGCCGCCACCTCCGCTGGCGCGGCCAGGCCTATCGACATGACGCCGGGGGACATTACTATCCCGCCCAGCCCGTAGTACGTCACGAGCGTAACTTGCGCATTCGGGGCGAGCGTAAGCCCGTCCCAGTACATGGCGGCCGCGGAGTCGAGGTCGAACTCTCCCTCCCTGGTGAAGTCCCTGCCGGCGACCAGCCTTACGTCCCACAGGCTGTCCGCGAAAGCCCCCCAGTTGCTGAAGGCGACGCGCCCAGGTACTGTGAGCTCTCCACCCCTTAGCGTAGCCTGCGACGTCACGGAAGGTTCTGTCAGCGAATCGAACGCCTGCCAGAAGTCGGGCATGGCATTTCCCGAAAAGCCAGCGTCCGACACCACGCCGAGCTCCCCGGCCCTCAAAGGGGCGCCGTCGTTCGCCCCGAGCATAGTGTCTATCATGAGCCTTAAGCCCACGACAACTTCCTTGTCAGACGTGTTAAGGAGCGTATAGGCTATCCTCGCCGTGTCGTAGTAGCCGGTCATCTGGCTCCTTGCGAACGACAGGTCCTGGACCGCCCTTACGGGGCCCAGCACGTACGCCGTCGTTATGGAGCTGCCCCTCTGGGAGGGGGCCAGGGCCACGGTCCCGTATTTCCCCTTGAGGCCGGCCCTCTTGGAGGCCCTGCCCCCGAAGACCCAGTCCTCGCCGTCTATCCTCACCGTCGTGTAGCTGGTCCAGGGGACCGGCCTGCCGTAGATGAGCGGCATGGAATCATCGTTGGGGTTCTCGGGGTCGCCTCCGGTCGTCTCTACCCCGAACCTGCCGTTCTCGGCCTCCCCCGCGTTTACGATGATCTTTATGTATTCGTTGGATATGCTTACCACCGGCTGGGCGGCGGCGCCAAGGGCCCCTGCGGCCAGAAGCGCCACTAACGCCAGTACGGCGGCGAACAGGCAGGCCTTCCTCATGATGGCGGCCCCTCCCTTCAGTCGATGAACGTCGCGCTGATGAAATGCGGCTGAGCCTGGGCCACTGGTTCCATCCTGAACGACACCTCTATCACTACCTTATAGTTCCTCTCGGCAGGTTTGAATGCCCAATACCTCGCTATCGTCTTGACGGCCATGTCCCTGAGCCTTATATCGTCTGGCCCGCTCGCCACGTTCGTGGCCATCACGGTCCCGTCGGCCGCTACGTACACCTCCACGAGCACGTCCCCTTCGCTGTAGGAGCTCATGGATTCTTTGGGGTACGTCATCGCCCTCTTGGAGGCGACCATGGCCTCCCCGGTGGGATCCTCGCCGGGGTATGACGGCCCGGCCGGCGCGGCCTGCTCTACGGGCTGGGTGCCGCCGTTCGATTCAGTCTCGGTCCCGGGCTCCCCGTGCTCTTCCACTACCTCGGCCGGCACCGGCACGACGCCCCTGTCCGACACCACGACGTCCGCCTTCGGCTTGGCCGGCGCCTGTACGGCCTGGGGCTTCGCCGCGGCCTTGGGCGCTTGCGTCGTTAAGCTCTTTTCGGGCTCGGCCTTGGCGATCGCCTGCGGCGTCTGTTCGGCCGGCTCTTCCTTGATAATCGGATCTCCGGGGTTTCCTTTTGCGGGCGATATCGCGGCGAGCTCCACGACGCCGGCTCCCTCCAAGGGGAGCAGCTCCATCACCCCGGCAGGCCGCCAGGGTATGAGGAGCAGGAGCGCGTGTATCGCCACGGAGACGAGCAGGGCCGTGCCTGCCGCCGCGCCGTTCTTACGCATCAGTCATTCCCCCCGGGCGCCGCCGCCGGCTTCCTTTCCACGGCAAGGGCCAAGTGAACCCCGCCGCCCGTCCTTATCGCGTCCACGACCGAGATGAGCTGCTCGTAGGTGACCGATTTGTCCGCCATTATGGCGAACGTCTCCTCGGGGTCCTTCCTTAGCGCCTCTCCCACGTCGGCGGGCAGGTCCGCTATGGCGACCCTCTTGTCGCCTACGAATATCTCGCCGGCGCCGTCCACCGTCACGAGGACGATGTCCGAGGCGAGTTCCTTCGGCGTGGCCGCCCTGGGAAGCTCCAAGGGCATGCCGGACGTGTTGGTCCTGAAGCTCGTGAAGATCATGAAGAAGAAGATCAGATAGCACATCATGTCCACGAGAGGGACAAGGTCTATCCTCGGCTTCCTCTTTCTCCTTACGATTTCCATCAGGCATCCTCCTTGCCGTTGAGTATGGTGTCCACTATCTCGGTCTCGGCGAGCATCATAACAGACACGTGCCTGTCTATCTGCGCGGTGAAGTAGCTGTGGCCGAGGACCGTGGGCGCGGCGACTATGAGGCCGGCGGCCGTTGTTATCAGGGCCTCTGCGATTCCCCCCGCCAGCTGCGACGGGGCGGTGATCCCGCCGAGGGCGTTGAGGACGTTGAAGCTCCTGATCATGCCGGTTACGGTGCCGAGTAGCCCGAGGAGCGGGGCCACGGTGGCTGTGGTCTCCAGCACGAGCATGTTCTTCTCCATGCCGTAGACCTCGCTCTGGGCGCTCTTGCCCAACAGCTCCTTAAGAGCCTCCCTGTCCTCCGCCCTGGACTGCAGCGCGGTCCTGCACATGGACGCCACGGGGCCCTTGAGCCCCCTTAGCATCGTCAGGGCCTCGAGGCTTCCTCCTTGGGCGTATGAGTTCCTCAGCGTCTTCAGCACCTTCTCGGGGTCGCTCTGCAGCACCGTGAGCTGGAAGAATTTGTAGATCACCACTGCCAGGGAGCAGATCGAGCTTAGGATGATAGGGTACATGACCCAGCCGCCCATGCGGATTAGTTCAAGCATGTCGATACCTCCAAAAGAAAAGATGCCGTATGACAACCTTCCTACTTAAATAGACTAAACGTATTTTCCTCCTGCTTAGTCGCAGGCCCCTGCCCCTTTTCGCCGCCGCGGCCCTCATTCCAGGACCTCAGCATGGTCATGGCGTGCCCCACGGCCTCCTTGTCGTCCGTTCCGGACAGCATCCGGGCAAGCTCTACTGCCCTTTCGCCGTCTGAGAGGGCCTTTGCGCGGATGAAGACCCGCTCCCCGTCGTCCGACTTGGAGACGGTGACGTGCCTGTCGGCCGCGGCCGCTATCTGGGCCAGGTGCGTAACTACTATGGCCTGGCCTAAGGAGGATACCTGCCTAAGCTTCAGGGCCACGTGGTTCGCCGCGGCGCCTCCTATGCCCTGGTCGATCTCGTCGAACACCATGGCGGCAGAGCCTTCCCCGGCTGTCGCCGAAGCCACCTTGAAAGCGAGCATGAAGCGTGAGAGCTCACCACCGGAGGCGACTTTTGCGAGCGGCATCTGCTCCTCGCCGACGTTGGCCGAGAAGTAGAACTCCGAGCCCTCAAGGCCCGACGCGCTCGCGAAGTTGCCGTCCTTCGCGTCGGTGCCGTTCGCAGACGTTCGTGCGACGAGCTTGGCCGAAAACTTCGCCCTCGGCATCATGAGCTCCTTAAGCTGGCCTTCTACCGACGTGGAAAGCCTTATGGCGGCCTTCTGCCTCGCTACGCTCAGCTCCCCCATTGCGGAAAGCATCGCCTTCCTGGAAGCTTCCGCCCTGCCTGCGGCACAACCGGTCCTGATCTCGAGGTCCTTGAGCTCCTCCATCTCCTTCCTGGACGAATCCAGCAGGCCTGAGAGCTCGTCCGCCTCGATGCGGTATTTCCTCTTCATCTTCCCTATGTCTGCGATCCTGGATTCCACCGAAGACGCCCTCTCGGGGTCCATGTCAAGAGAATCCCTGGTCCTCAGCACGTCCTCGGCCACGGACCTCATGGATTCCGCCGCAGCCTCGAGGGCCTCTGAGCCCGCTTGCACCGTAAAGCCCAGCTTCGCCGCGGCCTCCAGCTCCTCGACGGCCAGCCTGGCAAGGTCTATGGCCGACTTCGCGTCCGAGCCGCTGTCGTAGAGCATCCTATAGGCCCTTTCCATGCACTCGTATATCCTGCCGGCGTTTGCGAGCACCTTGGCCTCCGCCATGAGCCTCGCCTCCTCGCCGGGTTCCACTGCGGCCTCCTCAAGCTCGTTTACCTGGTATTCCAGGAAATCGAGCCTGGCCTGCCTGTCCGCGGCCTTTGCCTCAAGCTTCGCAAGCTCCTCCTCCGCGGACCTCCAGTCCCGGAAGGCGGAACCGGCGCCCGCAAGGAGGCCGGCTTCCGGCGCATCGAGGAATGCGTCCACCGCCCCCAGCTGGTACTGCGGCTTCAGCATCTTCTGGCTTTCGTTCTGGCCGAATATGTCTATCAGCGGCTCGGCCGCCTGGGCCAGCTCGCCGGCGGTCACAAGCCTTCCGTCTATCCTGGCCCTGGACCCTCCCGACGCGTAGACCTCCCTGGAGAGGATCACGCTGCCCCCCTCGGGGATGACGCCCATCGAACTGAGGGCATCCGCCGCGGTCGGGTCGCACGTTATGTCGAAAGCCGCCTCGATTACGGCGGCTTCCTTGCCCTTCTTGACGAATTGTGCATCGGCCCTCGACCCCGATACCAAGGCCAAACAGTCGACCACCAGGGACTTACCGGCCCCCGTCTCCCCGGTCAGCACGTTTAGCCCTCCGATGAAATCCAAACATATGTCGTCTATAAGGGCGAAGTCCTTGACTCTGAGCGACTTGAGCATGCGCACCTCCTGGTGCGTTAAATTCTGAAAGGATGCTATCTCCTGAGGGAGTCGAGCCTCCTTGAGACCTCGTCTACCGCTTCTCTGGGTTTTACTACCATCAGTATGCTGTCATCGCCGGCGATGGTGCCGAGCACTTCCTTCCAACTCAGCTCGTCCAGGACCGCAGCTACCGCGTGCGCCGCGCCGATGACCGTCTTGATCATTATGAGGTTCTCGCTATCCTGGATGCTGACAACGTCGTCTTTCATGACCCTCTCGACGCGCTTGTTGAGGTTCTCGAGGTTCCTTTCCTCCGGTGCAGTATATTTATACCTGCCGTTGCTTGCCGGCCCCTTGACCAGCTCGAGTTCCTTGAGGTCCCTCGACACCGTCGCCTGGGTCACCTCGATCCCGTCCGCCTCCAGCAGCTTCGCAAGCTGCTCCTGCGTCTCCACGATATGGGTCCTAATCAGCTCGAGTATCTTCTGGTGACGTCTATGCTTCATCAGAACACCCCTCAATCAGCATTCTCTATAGCCTGCCTTCTTTTAACCTCTCTTTAAGAATACCGTAAAAGTTCCTTTCCCTCAACCGTATAAACAGTGTTGTATATGCAGATTTTTTCGCCCTCAGCTCATCTCCGGGTTCGACGGGCACATAGACCTGCCCGTCTACCGTCATCACGGCCTGCTCCGTAGTCCCCTGGACGACCACCCTCAGCCTCCCGTCGCCCTTGACGACTATGGACCTCGAGAAGAGCACATGCGGGCATATGAACGTCGCCACCAGCACGTCCAGGTCGGAGGATATCAAAGGACCGCCCGCGGACAGCGAGTATGCGGTTGAACCCGTGGGCGTGGCGATTATGATGCCGTCGCCCGGGAACCTGCCGAGGAACTCCTCCCCTATGTACAAGTCGAGGGTGATGAGCCGGGACATGCCGGCCTTGTTTATCACGACGTCGTTGAGCCCGGACATCTGGGCGACTACCTTTCCGGCCCTGATCAGCTGGGCGTCGACCATCGTCCTCTCATCGACGTAGTATTCCCCCCTCGCCAGCTTGCGCACCGCGTCCTTGGGATCGCCCTCGTGGACCTCGGCGAGGAAGCCGACGTGCCCCAGGTTAATGCCCATGAGAGGCAGCCTGTACGGCATAGCCTTCCTGGCCGCTCCCAGAAGGGTGCCGTCTCCGCCAAGGACTATCGCGAAATCCAGCTGGCGCGCCGTCTCCGGCTCCCAGCTGAAGAGCTTCGCCCCTATCTTTTCGGCGAGGGCCTCCTCGGCGTAGACTTCCACGCCCTCCTGCCTTAGGACATCGGCCGTAGTCCTGCTGAGCTCCATGAAGTTCTCCTTGCCCTGGTGGGCGATTATCACGGCCTTGGGCATATCGGCACCTCCTTGCTGTCAGAGCTTGTCATGCGCTTCCAGTACCGTCTTCTTTATAAGCCCGGGCACGTCCTCTGTGGGACTGAGGCCCGAGCCGGCCTTTCCTACGTACATCAGATACTCTATGTTGCCCTCTGGGCCCTTCACCGGGGAATAGTCCAGCCCGGCAACGATCAGCCCGAGGCCCAAGGCGCCTTCGGTCGCCGCCTCCAGGACCTGCTCGTGCACTGCGGGATCCCTCACTACCCCGTTCTTGCCCACTTTCTCCCTGCCCGCCTCGAACTGGGGCTTCACGAGCACGACGCACCTTAGCCTCCCGGAACCCACGCCAAGCACCGCGGGCAGCACCTTTAGGAACGATATGAACGACACGTCCATGGAGGCGAAGTCTATGCCCTCCTCGAACAGGTCCGGGTCCAGGCTCCTTGCGTTGGTCCGCTCCATGACGACCACCCTCGGGTCCTGCCTGAGCTTCCATGCAAGCTGACCGTAGCCCACGTCCACGGCGTATACCTTCTCCGCCCCCCTTTGGAGCATGCAGTCGGTGAACCCCCCGGTCGAGGCCCCTATGTCCATCGCCTTAACGCCCAAAAGACCTATCCCGAAGCAGTCGAGGGCCTTCTCCAGCTTAAGGCCGCCCCTGGATACGTACTTGAGGGCGGGCCCGGTCGCTTCTACCTTCGCGTCCGAGGATACCTTCTCGCCGGGCTTGTCCCTCATCAAGCCGTCGACCCTGACGAGTCCGGCCTGTATGAGCCGCCTTGCGCCCTCGCCGCTCTCAGCAAGGCCCCTTTCCACCACAAGGGCGTCCAGCCTTTTCTTCGAAGGCGCCATCCTAATTACCGTCCCCTACGACCATGTCCCTGGCCGCGGCAGCTATCCCCTCGGCGTCAAGGCCCAGCTTTCCTAGCACATCCGTCCTCCTGCCGTGCCTTATCGGCCTTTCGGGGATGGAAAGCGGCCTCACGTTTACGGCAAGGCCCTTGCTAAGGAGCATGACGCCGGAGTACAGGCCGCCCCTCGCGACGCCCTCCTCTACGGTGATGACGTTCCTGTGCCCGCAAAGGGCCTCTCTTATTGCGTCCTCGTCCATGGGCTTGAGCGACCTTACGTTCATGACCGTGGCACTGATGCCCTCGCGCTCGAGCGCCGAGGCCGCCTTCATCGCCTCCGAGGCCGACGGGCCCTCGCAGATGAGGGCGACGTCCTTCCCGTATCTTAGCACCTCGGCCTTCCCGGGGACGAACGGTCCGCAAGGACCCTTCCTCGCGAAGCTTACGGAGTTCCCTTTGGGATACCTTATCATCACCGGTCCGGACGCTTCCTCGGCGGCCCATTCGAGCATCGCCTCGAGCTCCTCGCCGTCCATGGGCGCAAGGACCGTGAAGCCCGGCGCCGAAAGGGCCATGGACATGTCGTACGTGCCCTGGTGGGTGGCCCCGTCCTCCCCGACTATGCCGGCCCTGTCCACCGCGATCACGACGTGCAGCCCCTGGAGCGCGATGTCGTGCAGCATCTGGTCGTATGCCCGCTGCAGGAACGTCGAATAGAGCGCGACCACCGGCACGAGGCCCCCCGCCGCAAGGCCCGCAGCGAAAGTCAGCGAGTGCTGCTCCGCGATGCCCACGTCGAAGTACCTGCCCGGAAACCTCCCGGCGAATGCCGAAAGGCCCGTCCCGGCGGGCATGGCAGCGGTTATGGCGACGATCCTCGGGTCGCGCTCGGCAAGGTCGACCAGCTTCCTTGAGAAAACGTCCGTGAAGCCGTCCCCGTTGCCCTTCCTCTTTATACCGGTGGACGGGTCGAAAGGGCCCGTGCCGTGGTAGCTGTCCGGGTCCGACTCCGCCGGGGCATAGCCCCTGCCCTTCTTGGTGACCGCGTGTATCAGCACCGGGCCTCCTAGCTTCCTGGCGTCCCTTACGGCGTTTCTCATCATCTTGATGTCGTGCCCGTCCAGGGGCCCGATGTAGGTGAAGCCCAGGTCCTCGAAGAGCATCTTCGGAAGCAGCAGCCCCTTAAGGGACCTTTTAATCACGTGCCCCGCCTGCCTCGCCTTCTCGCCGATGACGGGGATCCCCGACAGCATCTGCTTCAGGCCGTTCTCTATCTTCCGCCTCGCGGGTGAGAACCTTATCCTTTCGAGCACTTCGGATATGCTGCCGACGTTCCTCGCGATGGCCTGCTCGTTGTCGTTTAGGATGACTATGAGGTCCTCCTTCAGCGCGCCGGCGTTGTTCATCGCCTCGTAAGCCATCCCGCCCGTCATGGCCCCGTCTCCGATGACGGCCACCACCGCATGTCCTGCGCCTTTAAGGCGCCTGGATACGGCGAGTCCGAGCGCCGCGGATATCGAAGTGGATGAATGGCCCGTGCCGAATGAATCGGACCTGCTCTCCTTCATATTGGGAAACCCGGACGGTCCGCCCTCCTGCCTCAGCTTCCTCATGGCCTGCCTGCGCCCGGTAAGGATCTTCATCGCGTAGGACTGGTGTCCGACGTCCCAGACTATCCTGTCGACCTCCGGGTCCAGCTCCGCCAGCAACGCCACGGTCAGCTCGACCGTGCCGAGGTTCGACGCGAGGTGCCCCCCGTTCGCCGCCACGCACTCTATGATGTATGACCTGACCTCGTCGGCGAGGGCCTTAAGGCCCGCGTCGTCCATCGCCGCGAGGTCCTTGTGCCCGTTCACCCGGTCAAGAATGCAAGCCATCCCGTTACCTCCGCTGTCATCTTCTGCGCATAAGGAAGGCCGGCACTAGCGACCTGGCGGTCGCGACCAGCCTGCCGGCCAGCAATATGACACGTTCGGCCTCGCTCATCGCGAAGCCCTTGGATACGTATTTCAAGGTTATCGTGGCCGAAGCCACCACCGCTACCGTAACGGCCAGGACCAGCGTTGGGTTCGCGCCCATCAGCCCGGCCAGTCCCGACGCGCTCGCCGCCGCCAAGGCGCCGCTTAGGGTGCCGCAGATGTCGCCCACTATGTCGTTGCAGAAGTTGGCGACCTGGGGCGCGTTCCTCACGAGGCGAAGCGCCTCGGCCCCTCCTCTTATCCTCCTCGCAGCCACCGCGTTTATGGGAGGCTCGGTGGCCGCCGCCACGGCCGTGCCCACGATGTCGAAGGCCACTCCCGTAAGGATGGTGAGGAAGAGCAGCACGAAAGAAAGGAGGAGCGAAAACTCCCCCAGGGAACCTGTGCCCATGTTGAGCGCGAAAGACGTAAGGAGTACACCGAGGGCTATCCTAACTGCGGTCCTGGACTTCAAGGCGCACCTTCCTTCTAGTCGACGGCCCGGCCGAAGCCGGGCCCACAAAAATACAGGCGGCAGCGGCACGGGTAAATACTGTGACTTAGGTCCAGTTGGTTTTCCCGCCTGTGCACCTTCTCGTCGCCGGAAGGCGGTTTCCCTTTACGACAGGCTCCCCGCGTCGCCGACGGGTCGACTGGATTACCACTTAGATCACACTGCAATCCCCGCGTCGCCAAGGCAAGCCGAGCATCCTAGGAGTTTTCCTCGACAGCCCTTAAGGCGGTCCTTAGCCTCTTTTGCAGATACGGTTTCGGCCTGGCCCGCGCCACCGTGGCCGCGGCGGCCGGTTCGGCTATCCCCCGTACCCGCTTCAAGGCAGGCTACGCTGCATCCAGCGCTTCCTCATACAGACGGTGGCTATGCACCGGACTGCAGGTTAACCCCAATCCGTGGGTCTTCGTAGACTGTATGGCCCACAGTCTTGGGCCTCAGCGCCGCCAGGGTCATCGCCCGCATGCCATTGCGGATCGCCCTGGAGGCTATCCCCCTGCACAAACCCCGGACTGGGCGTCCAGAGCCCGCACAAGAGGCTTCATCGATGTGCCCTCAACGGAATTTTAACCCCGTTTTCAGGACAGCCGTGACCGACTAGGATAATGCGCCGCCTGCATTAATATTTATATCACAAATTCAACACGATTGCAGAGACCGCGACGCCCAGCGCGAGGCCGGCTATGACCTCAAGCATCTCGTGGCCCTGGAACTCGTTCATGTTGGGGTAGTTGGCGTCCACGTACTCCTTGCCGAGCATCTTGACGGCCACTTCCTTAAGGAGGAGCCCCTGCCTGTGGAAGTCGGCCCTCATGTGCATGGCATCGTAGCTCACTATGCCTGCAAGCACGAGCGTGGTGAGGAACTCGGTGCTGGTCGCGCCGTTGAATATCCCCGTGCAGAAGCACAAGGATCCCACGAGCGCGGCGTGGGCTGAGGGCATGCCCCCGGTCTTAAGCGCCCTTCCGGCGAAGAAATCCCCGCTCTTTACCTTCGAAAGGACGAATTTGATGAGCTGGGCCGTAAGCCAGGAGACAAGGACCGAGAAGAACGCCCGTCCATCCGCCAAATAAACCGCCTCCTCAAGCTCTTAGTAGTCCGATCGCCGCAAGCAGTGCCTTCCTCTCGCCCGGAAGCTTCGCCGCTTCCTGTTCGGCCTCCTCAAGCAGCTCCTTGAGCCTGCCTTCTGCGCCGGCCAGCCCGAACGCCGTCACATACGTGAACTTGTCCTGCTTGATGTCCTTGCCGGGCGTCTTGCCCAGCTGTTCCCTCGTGGAAGTAGCGTCCAGGATGTCGTCTCTGACCTGGAAGGCCCTCCCTACGAGCGTACCTATGCGGTCCGCCCTCGAAAGGTCGGAAGATCCCGCTATCAAGGCGCCGGCCCTCAACGCAAACCTTATAAGAGCCCCAGTCTTGAGGTCGTGCATGGCGGCAAGGGCCTCCTCGCCCCCCGGCCCGCCCGAAATGTCAAGCGCCTGCCCCCCGGCCATGCCTGAAGCTCCGGACGCTTCGGCCAGCTCGGCGGCTAGGCGCGAGGCAAGTACGCTTCCTGCCCTCATGACGTAGCCCTCGTCCAGGATCGTCTCGAAAGCCATGCTCTGCAGCGCATCGCCTGCCAATATCGCCATAGCTTCCCCGAACACCTTGTGGTTCGACGGCTTGCCTCTGCGGAAATCGTCGTCGTCCATGGAAGGAAGGTCGTCGTGTATAAGCGAGTAGGTGTGGATGAGCTCCACAGCGACCGAAGGCTCCGTCGCAAGCCCCGGCTCACCGCCGTATGCCTGTACCGAAGCGTGCAGCATGTAGGGCCTGAACCTCTTGCCGCCGGAGAGCACGCTGTACTCCATCGCCTCCCAGAGCGCCCCGGAACCCACATCCCCTCCCAAGGCCAGCTTAAGGCGCCTGTCGAAAGGGCTCCCGCTGCCGAGCCACTCATCGTATCTAAAAAGGCCCGCGCTCATCTTCCGCCTTCCCCGCCGTCCAGGTCGGCGAGCTTGCCGTCGGGGCCTAGAAGCTTCACCTTCTCCTCCGCGGCATCCAGCACCGCCCTGAGCCTGCCTATGAGCTCAAAGCCCTCCTCGTACAGCGCCATGGCCTTCTCGATGTCTATGTCCCTGCTTTCCATCAATCCCGCTATCTCGGAAAGCCTTGCCATCATCGTCTCGAAACTCTCCGCCGAAGCCTTCTTCCTGGCCAAATGGATGCACCTCCAAAGACGCCGGACCGCTTTCGTTCCTCGGGTCCGTCTAGAATCGCGCGTTACTCTCCGCTGTTCTCCACTTCGCAGTCCAGCCTTCCGTGCTTGAGCCTCACGTCCACCCTTGCGCCCCGGGGGGCCTGGGAAAAGTCCCTCACTACCGTGCCGTCCGGGAGCGCGCACACGGAATAGCCCCTGTCCAGTATCGCAGCCGGGCTCAGCGCCCTCACCGACGCTTCTAGCGCCCTCAGCCTTGATCCCGCCTCGAGGACGCACCTTTCCGCGTACGACCTGATGGTATCCTCCAGGCCGTCGACGGCCTGCCTTCTGAGGTCCACCATGTCCATGGGCCTCGCAAAAGCTCCCCTGGACGCGATGCCCTCAAGCAGGGCCCCCTTCGCCGCAGCAAGACCGGCGAGCCTTCCTGCCAGCCTCCTTGCCGAAGAGGCCAGCGCCTCGGCTATGGCCTGGTAGTCGGGCACCGTCAGCTCCGCCGCGTTGCTCGGCGTGGACGCCCTTACATCGGCGACGAAGTCCGCTATAGTGAAATCGACCTCGTGTCCTATGCCCGTGACGACGGGCTTCTGCATCACCGCTATCGCCCTCGCCAGGCCCTCGTCGTTGAAGCACCACAGGTCCTCGGACGAGCCGCCTCCTCTTGCTATGACCACGATATCGGCCCAGGGCAGCTTGTCGGCCTCGCTAAGCGCTCCGATGACGCTGGCCGGGGCCGTCGCCCCCTGCATGGTGGCCGGCACCACCGTTATCCGGATGCCCTTCCACCTGGCC
>MWDF01000016.1 GCA_002070415.1 Firmicutes bacterium ADurb.Bin153 | reverse complement strand
GGAGCCGGTAAAACAATCATGGCCGGTCTTCTGATCAAGGAGCTCATCGCAAGAGGAGATCTTGAGCGCTGCCTTATAGTCTGCCCCGGAAGCCTCGTAGAGCAGTGGCAGGATGAGATGTACAAGAGGTTCCATATGGACTTCGACATAATAACAAACGAAAGGCTGGAGTCGGCCAGGTCCGGCAATGCATTTAACGATGCCAGGCTAGCTATTGCAAGGCTCGATAAGCTGTCAAGAAATGAGGATATTCAGGAGAAGCTCAAGACCACCGACTGGGACCTGATAATCATAGATGAAGCTCATAAGATGTCGGCTACGGTGTTCGGTAACGAGATCAACTACACGAAGAGGTACAGGTTGGGAGAGCTGCTCTCCGGGATAACTAGAAACCTGCTTCTACTTACTGCCACTCCCCATAACGGCAAGGAGAATGAGTTCCAGGTCTTCCTGCAGCTTATCGACCAGGACAGGTTCGAAGGGGCCCAGCACTCCCATGGGAAGACTGACGCCAGCGATATCATGCGCCGTATGGTGAAGGAGGACCTGCTGAAGTTCGACGGCACCCCGCTGTTTCCGGAACGCATCTCCTATGCCGTCAACTATCAGCTTTCTGACCTTGAGGCACAGCTCTATGCTGAAGTGACTCAGTATGTTCGTGAGGAGTTCAATAGGGCTGAGAAGCTTATCAATAAGAAGAAGACCAGCGTCATCGGCTTCGCACTCACCTCTCTGCAAAGACGCCTCGCCTCATCACCTGAGGCTATCTATCAGTCAATCAAGAGGAGGAAGGCAAGGCTCATTGACAGACAGCAAGAAGTGGAGGTCCTCAAGAGAGGGCTTGATGCAGCCAATGGTACAGAGCGGTATCTAGATATCCTTGAAGACTCCGAAGACCTTCCCGACGTGGAGGAAGAAGAGCTCGAGGACAACCTCATCGACCAGGCTACAGCAGCTCAGTCCATCGAGGAGCTCAAAGCTGAGATCAAGAGGCTAGACTGCCTTGAGGAGCTTGCCTCAAGGGTTAGGGCTAGTGGTGAGGACAAGAAGTGGAGCGAGCTGTCCACCCTGTTGCAGGATGAGAAGATGCTCGATATGAACGGCAACAGGCACAAGCTTGTCATCTTCACCGAGCACAGAGATACACTAAACTACCTGGAGGGTAAGATCAGGTCCCTATTGGGAAGGCCTGAGGCTGTTGTAACCATACACGGCGGACTACAAAGAGATATCAGAAGGCAGAGACAGGAAGCCTTCACACAGGATAAGGATGTACTGGTGCTTGTGGCGACGGATGCGGCTGGTGAGGGCATCAACCTCCAGAGGGCGCACCTCATGGTAAACTACGACCTTCCCTGGAACCCGAACAGGATAGAGCAGAGGTTCGGCAGGATACACAGGATAGGCCAAACTGAGGTGTGTCACTTATGGAACCTCATTGCATATGAGACGAGGGAGGGTGAGGTATTTCGAAGGCTCTTCGAGAAGCTTGAGGAGGAGAGAAAGGCACTCGGCGGTAGGGTGTTCGATGTATTGGGAAGGGTTAGCTTTGATAACAGACCCCTTAAGGACCTTCTGCTCGAGGCTATCAGATACGGGGACCTACCTGAGGTAAGAGAGAGGCTACACCGTGTAGTGGAAGGAGCCCTTGAGCAGAGGTCATTGATTGACCTCATAGAGGAAAGGGCTCTATCCAGAGATACGATGGATGTGAGCCGAGTGATGGCGATACGCGAGGAGATGGAGAGGATCGAGGCCAGGAGGCTTCAACCTTACTTCATATCCTCCTTCTTCATAGCCGCATTCGAGAAGCTCGGAGGCACCATTTACCAGAGGGAAGGCAGACGTTGGGAGATTACGAGGGTGCCATCAAGAGTGAAGGATAGGGCAAGGGAGCTGCATCCAGGCCAGCCAGTGCTCGGTAAGTATGAGAGGGTATGCTTCGACAAGTCTGAGATAAGCCTTGAGGGTAAGCCTGTAGCTGAGTTTGTTTCCCCAGGGCATCCGCTACTTGATGCTGTGATAGATATCATGCTGGAAGAGCACAAGAGCGACCTGAAAAAGGGCACATACCTTTTAGATCCCAACGACTATGGTACCGAGCCCAAGTACATGGCGCTCGTCGAGCATGCAATAAAGAGGTCAAAGCCCAATAAGAATGGCACAGACCACATAGTCTCAAGAAGGCTTCAGTTCGTAGAGATTGGCAAGAGCGGTCCCAGAGACGGGGGTTCCGCTCCTTACCTTGACTACAGCGAGATGGGTGATGGATTACTTGAGAAGATGAAGCCTGCAATTGAGAGCAGGCTTCCAAAGGATGATATTGAGATTGCTGCGCTGAACTACGCCATAGTGAAACTGGTTAAGCAGCACTACGATGAAGTTATCGATTACAGGAGGAAGCAGGCTGACAAAGCGATAGCTGCCGTTAGGTCGAGGTTGACCAAGGAGATAGGCCACTGGGACACCAGAGCGAATGACCTGGCTGAAAAGGAGAAGGCTGGCAAGTCCAACAGCAAGCTCAATTCGGAGAAGGCTAGGCAGAGGGCTAACGACCTTGCTCTTAGGATGAATAAGAGGTTAGATGAGCTTGAGGCTGAGAAGTCCCTCATAACCCTTCCTCCGGTTGTATACGGTGGAGCAATCATCGTCCCCCAAGGTTTAGTGAACGAAGTACTAGAGGGCAAAGAGGTATTGCCCGACCACATAGAGGACACGAGGACGAGCGAGCTTATCGCAATGAATGCCGTTATGGCCTACGAGAGGCAGCTTGGCAATATTCCCAGGGATGTGAGTACCGACAAATGCGGATACGATGTGGAATCGAAGGATACTTCCACAGGAAGGCTTCGTTTCATAGAGGTCAAGGGCCGGGTAGAGGGGGCTCCCTCCGTTACAGTGACCAGAAACGAGATAATGAGGGCGCTCAATGTCCCGGATGAGTTCATGCTGGCAATCGTGGGCATAGCTCAAGGCCAGGCGAGGAGCATCCATTATGTCAGGAGTCCGTTTACGAGGATGCCTGACTTTGCAGAGATTAGTGTGAACTACGACATGAATAAGTTGATAACAAGGGCTGAGATAAAGGTCGACCTCAGAGGGTAGGAAAGGGGTATAGGTATGGCGTACAAGAGGAAGCTCATAGAAGTGGCAATGCCGCTTGAGGTGATTAACAGGGAGTCGGCCAGGGAGAAGTCCATTAGGCATGGGCACCCTTCCACTTTACACCTTTGGTGGTCCAGAAAACCATTATCAACATGTAGAGCTGTGCTTTTCGCATCTCTTGTAGATGACCCCTCATCTCATCCTGAGCAGTTTCCTACTGAGCAAGCTCAAGACAAGGAGAGGCTCAGACTGTTTGGCATCATTGAGAGGCTGGTCAAGTGGGAGAACTCCAGCAACCAGCATGTGCTTGATGAGGCGAGAACAGAGATAATGAGATCCACTGGGAACAACCCGCCTCCGGTCTATGATCCATTCTGCGGGGGTGGATCCATACCGCTTGAAGCCCAGAGATTAGGCCTTGAGGCTCATGGGAGCGATCTGAACCCTGTAGCTGTCCTCATCTCAAAGGCTCTTGTTGAGATACCTCCGAAGTTCGCTGGTCTAGCTCCAATTAATCCGGAATCAAGGAAAATGGGAATAGGGGGCTTCTATCCTAATGCTGTAGGTTTGGCCACTGATGTGGCTTATTACGGCGAACGGATGAAGAAAGAGGCAGAGAAGAGGATAGGCCACCTTTACCCCAAAGTACAACTACCTTTAGAACAAGGTGGTGGAGAAGCTACTGTCATCGCCTGGCTTTGGGTAAGAACGGTGAAATGCCCTAATCCTGCATGCGGTTGCCAGATGCCTTTGGCAAGTAAGTTCTGGCTTTCTACAAAGGCAGGGAAGAAGGTATGGGCCCAGCCGATAGTTGAGCCAGATGGCAAGAATGTGAGGTTTGAAATAAGGAGCGGGAATGGAGAGGCGCCTGAGGGGACCATGAAGAATCGTAAAGCCAGATGCCTTGCCTGTGGAACGGTAGTTGGAGTTGATTATATAAAGAAAGAAGGCTCAGCTGGTAGGATGGGAAGCCAGCTGATGGCAATAGTAGCTGAAGGGACTCGGGGACGAATTTATATATCACCTTCAGAAGAGCATATCCGAGTAGCATTAAGTGCAAAACCTAGCTGGAGGCCAGATGAGAAGATAGCAGCTGATCCTAGAGCGCTGTGGACTCCGCCATATGGCTTAGTCACTTTTGGAGACCTCTTCACCAATAGACAGCTTACTGCGTTGTGCACCTTCAGCGATCTGATACCGGAAGTCATGGAGGAGGCTTATAACCACGCTATTATTGCTGGGATGAGCAAGGAAGATATTGGTCTTGCTGATAGTGGTAAAGGAGCAAAGGCATACTCCGAGGCCATAGGGGTTTATATGGCATTCCTGCTTGATCAAGTAGCAAATCATTCATCACTTATTTGTAGTTGGAACTCTCCCAATGAACAGATGAGGTCGGTCTTTGCACGACAAGCAATTCCAATGACGTGGGATTTTGCTGAGAGTAACCCTTTTAGCAGCTCTTCTGGTAGCTATTCGAGCCTTTACGATCGAATGATTAAGGGATTTTCAAGTTTGAGCTGTGGAACTTCAAACTCGCAAATCTTGCAGCTTGATGCGACCAAACTGCTCGCCAAAGATAGAATGGTATTCTCGACGGATCCACCGTATTACGACAATATTGGGTATGCCGACTTATCCGACTTCTTCTATGTTTGGCTTAAGAAAAACCTAGGATCTGTATACCCTCAAGTCTTTAGGACAATAATGACTCCTAAAAATGACGAGCTTGTTGCCACCCCATATAGATTCGGTGGAAACAAGGAGAAGGCCAAGGCACACTTCGAAGATGGCTTCTCGGAAGCATTCTCAGCGATTAAAAAGAACTCTGATCCGGAATACCCGATAACGATCTACTATGCCTTTAAGCAAGCTGAGTCTGATGAAGAGGATGAGAATGGCGAGAGCACTTCAGCTTCAACAGGATGGGAAACTATGCTCGAGGGGCTAATAAAGAATGGCTACTCAGTTATCGGTACTTGGCCAATGCGCAGTGAAAAGAAGGGAAGGATGCTATCTGTCGACACTAACGCTCTTGCGTCTTCCATTGTCATAGTTTGCCGCCCTAAAGAAGAGACTGCTCAGCTCATAAGCCGCAAGGACTTCATGATAGCACTTCGTAAAGAGCTCCCTTGGGCGCTCGATAACCTCAGAGAAGGAGGCATCGCTCCTGTCGACCTCGCCCAGGCAGCAATCGGCCCTGGCATGGCAGTATACAGCAGGTATAAGGCAGTGCTTGAGGCGGACGGCAGCAAGATGTCTGTTCGTACTGCTCTGCAGATTATAAACCAGGAGCTGGAGATATGGTTGACCTCCTTGGAAGGCGACCTAGATAAGGATACCCGTTTCTGCGTTGCATGGTTTGAGCAGTTTGGCATGAGCGAGGCTTCATTCGGAGAAGCTGATGTGCTTGCCAGAGCCAAGAACACAGCCACCGGTAGGATTGAAGAGAAAGGGCTCATCAAGTCGGCCAAGGGTAAAGTCAGGATTGTGAACAGTAAAGAGCTGTCAGGGGATATCGTACCCAGTGATGACATTTCGATCTGGATGTGCGTTCAGCACATGCTGAGAGCCCTCAATGAGAGCGGCGAATCGGGAGTAGCTGAGGTCATTGAGAAGATCGGCACATCCAAGGCAGAGGCTGCAAGGTCGCTTGCCTACAGGCTTTACAAGATAGCAGAGGATAAGAAGCTAATCGAAGATGCTCTGGCTTACAACTCGCTGGTGTCCTCTTGGATGGACATCAAGGAGCAGGCTGAGGAGATGTCCAGGCAGCCTTCGAAGCAGGGCTCATTACTATAAGAAACCTACAGGGAGGTTTAGGATATGACTAACTATGAGCTTGTTACAACAGGATTTAGAGAGCTGACCAAGGCCCTGGTGCCTTTCGTAATAACGCAGTTACAGAACCAGTACCAAGGTCAGTGGTGGAACAATGGGGTGATTGGTTCTCTTGCACCTGAACAGCAAACTGGCCTTCCCGTGGGAGGAACGAAAGAGCAGATGGAGAAGAGCCTGGATCTGGCCAGATGTCTCTACATCATCGATAGGCAGTGGGGTATGGTGTTCAGGCAGAAGCTCTCAAGAGAACATAAGTCCTGGGTAACTGAGCTCATAAACACCAGGAATGACTGGGCTCATAAAGGCATGGAAGACATGGACGAGGGCGATGCCTATAGGGCGCTCGACACCATGGCAAGGCTGGTTGAATCTATAGATGGAGAGGCTTATGAGAGCATAAGGAAGTGTGCCAACCTCGTAAGATATAAGACTGAAGGACCCTCAGTAGAAGCTCCAGTGAAGTTGGCACAGCAGCTTGAGATTCCTCTGAATAAGGTAGGGCTTAAACCGTGGCGCAGCGTGATAGCGCCTCATCCCGATGTGCAGAAGGGGGTCTATAGGAAAGCGGAGTTCGCTGCCGACCTCTCTCAGGTGGCAAGAGGCATTGCCACAGCCGAGTATCAGGACCCGAAGGAGTTCTTCGCAAGGACCTACATCACAAGCGGTATAAAGGAGCTGTTGCTGCAGGCAGCTCGAAGGGTGACAAGCGGGAATGGTGAACCCGTAATACAGCTTAAGACCGCATTTGGCGGCGGCAAGACGCATAGCTTGCTTGCTCTGTACCATATGATGAAGAACTCAGCAAAAGCAGAAAGCCTGCCCGGAGTGAAAGCGCTTCTGGACTCCGAGAAGATCGGAGCGCTACCGAAGACTAGGGTTGTCACTCTGGTAGGCACTCATCTGGATCCAAGCAAGGCAAGGCGTCCCGACGGGCTTCCTGGGGTTCAGGTCTATACCTTATGGGGGGAGCTGGCAGCTCAGCTTGCTGAGCAGTCAAACAACCCAAAGCTGTATGAGATGGTAAGGGAAGCTGACAAGAAGGGAGTTGCTCCTGGTTCCAAGGTTCTGACAGACTTACTGGATGCAGCCAGCCCTTGTCTAATCCTTATGGATGAGATAGTTGCCTACGCAAGGAAGATCTATGGAAGGAACGACCTTCCATGCGGAAGCTATGGCTCGGTCATGAGCTTCATGCAGGAGCTGACAGAAGCAGTCAAGGCTAGTAAGAGAAGCCTAGTGGTAGCATCAATCCCAGAGTCAGAGACGGAAGCTGGAGGAGACGACGGTTGGCGCGCTCTGCAGGAGATCAGCAAGGTGTTCGGAAGGATGGAGTACATATGGAAACCGGTAGGACCAGAGGAGGGCTTCTCCATCGTGAGAAGAAGGCTCTTTATGCCGGTTACCGATGAGCTTGCTGTAGAGGAGACCTGTGTTGCATTCAGCAGGATGTACAACGAATCATCAGGAGACTACCCAATTGAAAGTAAAGAGCTTACCTATCAGGCGAGGATGAAGGATTGTTACCCCATACACCCTGAGGTGTTTGACAGGCTCTACAATGACTGGACCACACTGGAGAAGTTCCAGAAGACCAGAGGCGTGCTAAGGTTCATGGCAACTGTGGTGTTCAACCTCTGGCAGGGAGGAGATCTTGGGGTACTCATAATGCCGGGATCCATACCTTTAGGCCAAGGGCAAACCAAGGAGGAGATAGTGAACTATCTTCCTTCCGGATGGGACGCAATTGTCGATGCTGATATTGATGGCAATAGGTCACAAGCTTATGGCATAGATGCGGGCAATGCCAGGTATGGTCAGCTGATGGCGGCAAGAAGGTGTGCCAGGGCGATATTCTTGGGCAGCGCTCCCTCAAGTAAAGGACAGCCTAACAGAGGGATTGAGGATAGCAGGATAAGGCTTGGCGTCATGCAACCCGGTGAGCAGGTGTCAGTCTATAACGATGTGCTAGGAAGGCTGGAAGCCAAGCTCACCTACTTGTACTCCGCGGGCTCGAGGTATTGGTTGGATTCCGCACCGAACCTTAGAAGGACCATGGAGGATAGAGCAGCGCAGGTAAAGCCTGAAGCTGTTGAGATGGAGATAGAGAAGAGGGTGGCAAACTTCGGGGAGAAGGGAATGTTTGCTGGTATTCACACGATACCACGCTCTTCCGCCGACATCCCCGATGAGCTAAGTGCAAGGCTTGTCATACTGTCACCGCTTCATAAGTACAGCAGGGGAACCGGAACATCAACAGCTGAAGAGGTAGCCAAAGATTACCTCAACAACAGAGGACAGTCTTTGAGGATATACAAGAACATGCTGATGTTCCTTGCGCCGGACTTCGGCAACTCTGCCCATCTGGAGCAAGAGGTTAGGAAGTACCTGGCTTGGCTCAGCATCGATATCGATAAGGACTCATTGAATCTTGACGCTGGGCAACAGAAGGAAGTCGCATCAGGGCTCAAGACAAGCTCCGAGAACGTGGACCTCAGGATCAAGGAGACTTACATCTGGCTTCTGGTACCGACACAGGAAGGCACTGAGCCAATCAGGCTAGAGGCTTATGATCTGCCGGCCGACAAGGAATCACCGATTAGGAAAGCTCAGAATGTCATCAGGAGCAATGAGCTGCTGATTTCGCAGTGGGCGCCTGCACTGCTAAGAATGAAGCTGGATGAGCCGCTTTGGAAGGACAAGGATCACATCGGCATAGATGAGTTATGGAAGATGATGTGCCAGTACTGCTACCTGCCTAGGCTCAGAGATAGGGAAGTACTGATGAATGCAATCAGAGCTGGGATGTCATCTGATGAGTACTTTGCCTACGCAGAAGGGTACTCTAATGGAAGGTACATGGGACTTAGGATCAAGCAGTCCTACCCTGACATAATTCCTAGTGGGCTGCTTGTGAAACCTCAAATTGCAATTCCTGTTCTTGAAGCCGACAAGAAGCCTTCTTCTGAAGAGCCATCCACTTCCTCCCTAGGTGTTCAAGGTGGGCAAGGAGCTAGTAAAACTGAACGAGAGGCACTTTCTGAACAGGAAGAACAGAGCAAGGGAAAGAGGTTCTATGCAAGCTTCAACTTGGATCCTATTAGGATGAATAGAGACGCCGGAAGCATTTTCGAGAATGTCGTATCCTTGCTTGCAGAAATCAAGGATGCGAGAATTGAAGTCTCGATAAACATACATGCAGTGTTACCTAGAGGTATAGATTCCGGGTTGGAAAGGACAATCAAGGAGAACGGAAGGACGCTGGGAGTTAGGGATCTAGGAATAGAAGATATAGATTAGTTATATAAGAAGGTATACCTTTCCATATAATCGGCAGGCCAAGCTGGTCGTGGTTAAGAGAAATGCATTAATAACTCTGTAATCGTCAAAGCGTGCGACAAGCTCTACCTTTTCACACAACTTGCAGTTTAAGCTGGCCCGGCATAGACAATTGCATTGATCAACCTAACGCCCTTCAAAGTGAACGATAAGCTCTACCTTGATATGCTGCATATCAATTGTTGCAACAACGACATCAGATACAATGAAAAGGAAGCAAGTAATCTGTGTCCTTGTGTCTCGAGTTGTATTGAACTACATACAGTTACTTGAACACTTAATGCCTCTAGTTCACCGAGTGATTAATTGATATCACTACGCTATGCATTACTGGCAGAGAGCTTGTTTGAACCGTCAACAGGAATAATCTTGATCTTCCTTTTTAGATCCAAATCTAGATGATCATAAAATCTGAAGAAGTTCTCTAGAACCTTAGGATGCCCATTGTCAATTATCAGGTAGATAGCTTCATGCGTTCCTTCCTGTTTCATGTAAACCGGCAGTTGCTTCTCTACTCCATGTTTCAGCTGGTTATTTGATGTTAGTTTGATTTCAACAACAACCTTTTCCGATGAGCCTCTGGATAGTTTGAAATCCACAGGACCTCTGCCGCAATTTGGTTCCCTACTCAAATCAATATCATTTGCACTGCAATAACAATCAGCAATTCCAAAGAATAATAGTTGGGCGGCGCGCTCGTTCTTGGGTTTTCCATTATTATCGTATAATAGGGCGTGCAAGCCATTATTCTCAATTAGAGTTTTAAATTTCCTGCAGATTTCTTCAGTAACAGAAAGAACATCGCTAACTTCACTGATTTCCCAATTACTAAGAGCTAGTGGAAATCTTGTTGTATATTGCCTTGATGCTTCAAGCCACACATATTCACCAGCTGGGTCTTCATTAAAATCATATGGCTTGACTGGGTAAGACTTATATGCAGAAATCAGCGCTTGCCTAAATTCTCTATTCTGATGCATAAATGATAAAATGTCAGCTTTCGATAAATGCCTCTTCTCCCCAAGATTTAAGTAAGCACTAATTGCATCTCTGACTCGTTGATTCTCCGCACATACAATATCAATATCGTCAAAGCAATTGGCAACAGGCAGGGGACTAAGTATCGCATCTGGTAACAGGAGTAGTGGTTTGTTATTATACTGGTTCCTGCATATTCTATAAATATTTCCTCGATAATCGAAAGGAACGCTTGGGACAGCTAGAACTCTGATTACACGTTCAGTATATGAAAGCACCTCGTCGGCAAGAATGAATGTAATCAAGTCGCTGATTCGATCACACCCAACATTCTCCTGAAACACGCTAAGTAACTCAAATAGCGCAGGATCAGTTTCACCCTCATCTACCAACTCCTTAATGGTTTCCAGTATTTTCTTCCGCAACACAGCACCGATGGAGTTTCCATTTGTACCTTTTTGCGAATAGCCAAAACAAGTGCCGGTGAACTCTTTGAAGGTAAGTAAAGCATCAGCTTCTTTCCAAAACATGTCTTTCCGATTCTTCGAATGCTTAAGCAACGTAATAATATCTGAAAAGTACTTCTTTACTTTATCTCTTGCGCCACTAAACTCTGGTACATCAGATAATCCTAACAATGCTGGATCAACAAAGACTCGTGTATCAACATCCAGTATGACATCAAACACCTTCGTGTCCCTGAGGGCCTGAGTGCTGATACTATACTCTTCAGAGAATTTTACAGGCATCTTGCCACTCATCCTTCCGCTTCTTGTTGTCATTCCGATTACTAATATGCCTAACGGAACGTCGACTTCTTACCAATAAACATTCATAGAACTACTAATCACCCGTAATACAAAGCATACCTTTTTTCATTTTTACTCACATGAAGGGCGAAGTATGCCAGCGAAGATCCCTCCACTTCAGAGAGCTCATTTACGTCTCAAGCAAGCTATCCCTCCACTTTCACGAGTAGGTTTTGTGCTCTGCTTGACATTTGTTTGACATTTCGGAAAGGGTAAAATAAAACCGCCAGCGTACTGACGGTTTCTAGCCCTATTGGTGCCGAAGGCGGGATTTGAACCCGCACGAGGTTGCCCCCACTAGACCCTGAATCTAGCGCGTCTGCCAATTCCACCACTTCGGCCTTTTTGCATAGTTTAATTTACCATAGCTCCGCTGACAAAGCAATATAACCACCGATTACATACAGGCATATCTTCATATTCCACAGCGTTCACCGCATCCCGTTTTGATGTCATAATGTACATGATCAATCTCCGGAGGTCATGAGATGGTAAAGAAACTGAAGGCAGACCCTTTATCAAGCGTCCTCGTAGCAGTCGACATGCAGGATAAAGTAATTGACATCACATGGGACCGTGACATAGTAAGGCCTAGGGCAGCGGCCCTCGCTTCCATCGCAAGGGCGCTCGGTGTTCCTGTCATCAAGCTCGAGCACGTGCCAGAGAAGATGGGAAGGACCACGCCTACGCTGGAAGAGGTCATGTCCGACATCGACCCTATTGCCAAGAGCTCCTTCTCCGCGTTCGGCTGCGAGGAATTCGTAGATGCCCTCAAGGCAGCGAACAAGAAGCAGGTGATCATCTACGGGGTCGAAGCCCATGTCTGCCTTTGCCAGACGGTGCTGGACGCGCTCGAGGAGGGCTACAGCGTCTTCGTGGTAGCCGACGCAAGCTCCTCTACCTCCCCATATCACAGGGACATAGCATATGACAGGATGAGGCATGCGGGCGCCATAGTCGCGACAGCCCAGAGCATAGCGTTCGAGCTGATCGGGCGTGCTGACAGGCCCGAGTTCAGGCAGCTTCTGCCCTATATCAAGCAGCTTTAACGCCGATTTGCCCGACAAATAAGGAGCCCGCCGCATCCACAGCGGCGGGCTCCCTTTTCAGTCCGGACTTCTCTATACGTAGAGTACAAGTGCCATGAACACCAAGTCCTTGGCACCCTTGTTTGTGATCGAATGGCCCTGCCCCGGCTTTATCCATGCCGTGTCGCCTTCGCCTATCTCCAGCACCTCTCCATTGTCGTTCAGCTCGCCGGTACCTTCCAGTATATGGTAGACTTCGAACTCATTGGAGGGATGCGTGTGATAGCCTATTGCGCACCCGGGCTTCAGGGTCCCTATGGCGTACAGCCTGCCTTGCTCGCACAGGTCGTCCTTTGTGGCAAGGTGGCGGAAGAGCACATCACCGGGCCCTCCGAACGGGGATTCCAGCAAGGTCTCCTTATGCTCGCCTTTCCTTCTTAACATCGTCCGTCCTCCAGTCGACGTATCAGCCGCTCACTCGGCCGGCTCGTTAAGGTAGCTCCCCATTCCGTTCGCCATGAGCTCGTTGAAGCCCGGCACTTCGCTGACCATGATCGTCTGCTCGGGCGGGAAGAAGTACTCCATGGCCCTTATGACAGCCTGTACGGAGCTCGAGTGCCTGCCGACCCTCTCTTCTATGGGATGCCCGTTCTCGTCGAACGGCACATACAGCTTGCCCAGCTTCTGCGCCTTGACGTACCACGGGTCCTTGCCGGTCAGAACCAGCGCCTCGTTGGTCTTGGACCTCAGCCTTCCCTGCGAAGGGTTGGCTGTCTCCATAAGTATCGGCCATGTATCGGAATAGTCTCCCCATGACCTGTGCGAGAGCCCGTAGAACGTCGGCGGGGACTTCTCGAGCCTTATCTTTATGTCCTCCAGCTCAAGTTCGAGCACCGCTATCGACGCGAGGTCTATGGACTTCTCGTGGGCCACCATCGCGTTGATGACAGGATATTCCGGGCTCGCCTCGTGCAGGTCTATCGACACGAGGGCGTTCTCCTTCCTGATGGCCTCCATTATCCCGTATGCGATCTTCTCGGTGAGCGTACCGTCCGGCCTTCCCGGATAGCACCTGTTCAGGTTCCTAGTCTCGCTACCCGACAGGGTCTGGTCCGACGGGTTGACGTAGATATCCGGGTCCGGCCACTGGTCTAGCGGGTTCGTCGCCCTCGCGCCGTACCTGAACGTCCTCTTGCTACCGCCCGCCGTCGTGAAGCTGTACCTCTGCGGCGACGCCTCCTGAGGGTCGTTCGCCGTGAAGCCGCTCTTGTCGGCCTGCGGGATCACTATTATCCTTCCCTTTTCCACTACCGCGTTCTCGATGAAGAGCACCGCGGTCATGAACCCGGCAGGCTCGTTGGGGTGCGTGCCTCCCAGGAACAGGAGCGTGCCTCCGGGCTCCTCGCCCTCCAGCACGTACACCTCGGTGTCCCCTGCCGTCCCCTTGAGCCCTTCGAAATAGTCCGAGAGCATCTTCACTTCCTTCACCGAAGGTCCCGGCACTATCACGTCGTCCCTGTACATGGACTTGAAGCTCAAGCCCGTGTAAACCACTATGAAGGCGGAGACCGCAAGCACCAGCACCGCCGTTATCTTATAGCTAACCTTCAAGCCTCCCACCTCCTATTTCCACAACAGTACCCTTAACGCAAGGGGGATTATTACCATGGCCGCAGATATCTGCTTCCAGACGTTCTTCTCCCTGAACACCTCCAGAAGCAGCGCCGCAAGAAGCCCCAGGCAGATAAGCCAATAAGACCAGGTCAACCAAATCATCTGCATCGCCTCCTCATAGCAGCCACTTCGAGAGCGGGTTGGAATAGGCTACGATCAAAAGCCCGGCCGCTATCGTAAGCAGCGCCGGGAATACGCAGTGCTTGAGCACCTTGAAGTAGTTGGGCTCGTCTACGACCTGGGCGGCGAATATGCCGGCCAGCGCCGTGGGCGGCACCAGGTCTCCCAGAGAGACCAGGAGAGTGATCCCCGTTGTCAGCATGATCGCATTGCCCGAGCCGCTTAAAGTAAGCAGGAACGGGACGCCCAGCACCGAAGCCGACCCGAAGGCCGAGACGGCGCCGAACAGCGGTATCGACACCGCCATCGCGGCGAGCAGCCATGACTGGGGCAGCGACAGCGAGTTCACCACGATGAATCCTCTTACACCGGTGAGCGTCATTATCTGGATGAACATCCCGACGCCCATCAATATGCTCATGACCGGCACGGAGTCCCTTACGGCCTCCTTTACGGCCTCGAATACGCTGAACCTCTTCCCCGTGACCATGGCCACGGCCGCGGATATCAGCATCACGAGCGGCATGCCGAGGTCCGGGAACTTGCCTTTGAATATGCTCGGCAGCGTCATCAGGACGACCAGGACCACGAACGGCAGGACGATCTTGATGCCGTACTGCTTGTAGTAGCTTGCCGGCAGCGCGCTCTTGTCCAGCCCCGCCCCGCCCTCCTTCTTCTTCCTGAGCATGTGCGGAAGCCCCAGTATCCAGCTCGTTATTATCGCGATAGGTACGGTGGCGAAAAGGAGGGGCTTGAAGAAGCCGACGTAGGGCATGTCTATGCCAGCACCGATGATCATCGCCGGCAGGTTGACCGGCGGGGCAAGCATCCCGTAGAGGGCCGCCATAGCGATTATCGCCCCCGTCTTGTGCTTGGGCACCCCGAAGTACATCAGCACCGGAACGACGAGCGTCCCCGTCGTCAGCACGCATGCAGTAGAAGAGCCGGTGATCATCCCAGGGAACATGATAAGCAGCGTGATGCCCGCCAGGAGCAGGACCTTCACGTTATGGAACTTGTCGATTATAAAGCGGGCCACCGTCTCGAGCAGCCCCGATTTCTGTATTGTCTTCATGAAGAGCATCGCTGCGGCGATGACCAGTATCGTGTTAAGGTAGCCGAACGATCCTTCGAACATGTGCCTGAGCGGTATGCCCTGGCCGTCGGCGAGCGCTCCGGCTATGGAAGCTATCATCATGCAGACGCCTATCGGCAGATTGAACGCGAAGGCCGTAAAGACGAATACTGCCAGCATGATGAGGAAAATGATGCCTTCTGCCATATAAGGGCCGGCCTCCTCTCATCTTGCGAATCTGGGGCAAAGACCTCCAGGTCCCTGCCCCAGATCTCGGAATCATCTGAACCAGTCCGGGCCCTACAGGCCCATTATCCCCTTCAGGGGGGCGACGACGTCGTTTATCCTGTCGACGATCTTCGGCGCCACTCCCTTGGGGAGGCTGTTGGTGAGCAGGTTGTCGGGCTTTTTCTTGTCCAACGCTCCCGAATCGGGATAGTTGCCCGTCGATACGAATATGGCGTAGTTTGCGTACTTGAACACTTCCTTTATGAGCCTGTCGGAGCTATCGCCCCTTCTTTCGACTCCGCCGACGTGCATTATGATTATCGGCAGCTTCAATGCCTGGGCCTTCTTCATGACCTCGTGGGCCCTGGCGAGCTCCTGGTCTATGTTCACGCCCGCGGCGCCCATGCCCTTCCCGCTGTAGCCTACCACGACTGCCATGAAGGAGAACTTGGCCTTGCCGTCCGGGCCGGCCAGCTCGCCTGCCGTTGCCGTGTCGTTTAGCGTGGCTGCGATCCCGTTCTTCTTGCACAGCACGTTGACCATCGCGCTCTCAGCGCCCTGGCCTACGTTCGTTATCAGCAGCGGGTTCGCTGCATTTGCGATGCCCGTGCCGCCCATTATCGCCAACGCCAAGGCGGCGAGCAGCACCAATAGAGTGTACCTGCGCATTGTCTTCCTCCTGTGACGCAATTAGAAGCCTATCGCCTCTCCGAGCCTCCTCGAGTCGGCCCCGCCGTACATGGTCCCCGTGGCCTGGTCGAACAGTATGCCCTGCACGGCTCCGAAGTATGCGTCGTATGATGTGTATTTCTTGGGCTTGTGGCCCAGTTTCTCTATCTGGTCTATGAGGGCCGGGTCGATCCTGTCCTCATATGCGAATACGGAGGGCCCGTTGCTCCAGAAGCGCGGCTCCTCGATCGCCTCGTCCATGCCCATGCCGTGGTCGATTATGTTGACCAGCGTCTGGACGATGCTGGGGAATATCCTGGTGGCCCCCGGCGTTCCGAGCGCCACGAACGGCTTGCCGTCCTTAAGCACTATGGTCGGCGACATCGACGACAGCGGCCTCTTGTACGGTTCTGGCGCCGAGACGGATGCGGGGTTCGTCGAGAAGTCGTCCATCTCGTCGTTGAGCATGAAGCCCGCGCCGGTCGCCATGACGCCGGAGCCGAAGAAGTAGTTGATCGTCTGAGTCACACAGCAGATGTTGCCTTCCTGGTCTACCACGACGAACGACGTCGTGCTGCCGCTCTCGTACTTGGCGGGGTCCCCCGCCTTGGGGCTTGCGATGATCTTGTCGGGGGATATCTGGTTGACCATCGTCTTTGCGTAGTCCTTGTCCATGAGGCCCTTGATAGGGACGTAGCCGAAGTCGGTGTCGCGCATGTAGGCCGTCCTGTCGGCGAACGTGAGCTTCATGATCTCGGCGAAGGTGTGCATGAACGCGAGGCTGTTGTGCCCCATCGCCTTCACGTCGTAGTACTCCAGGCAGTTCAGCATCTGGATGATGTGTGTGCCGCCGGAGCTCGGCGGGGGAACGGACACTATCTCATAGCCCCTGTAGGTACCGGTGACGGGGGTCCTCATCTTGGCCACGTACTTGGTGAGGTCCTCCTTCGTCATTATCCCGCCGGCCTTCTGGATCGAGTCGACGATCGCATCGGCGACCCAGCCCGTGTAGAATGCCGAGGGCCCCTTCTCCCCCAGCTCCTTGAACACCTTTGCGAGCTTGGGGTTCTTCAGGGTCGTGCCCTTCTCGAGGGGGAGTCCGTACTCGTCGAAGTAGGGGACGTTCTCGGGTTCGTTGTACTTGGCCATCTTGGCGTAGTTGTCCTTGATTATGCCGGCGAGCATCTCTGATACCTCGAAGCCCTCCTCGCCGAGCTTGATGGCGGGCTCAGCCAGCTCCTTGAAGGTCTTCGTGCCGAACTTGTCGATGGCGGTGAAATAGCCGGCCACGGTGCCGGGGATGCCGACGGACTTTCCGCCCTCGATGGTCCACCTCTCCTTGGAGGACTGCTCGCTGGCGTACATGTCCTTGGTCGAAGCGCCAGGGGCCATCTCGCGGTAGTCGATGACCGCGACCTCGCCCGTCTTGGCGAAGCGTATCACCATGAAGCCGCCGCCGCCTATGCCCGACGCATTGGGTTCCACCATGTTCAGGGCAAGCCCTGTGGCAACCGCGGCGTCGATTGCGTTGCCTCCCGCTTTGAGGATCTCAATGCCCGCCGCCGATGCCAGCGGATGGGCCGCTGCCACCATGCCGTTCTTGCCGATTACGTCTTTAGGCGTGTGGGTGTCTACAGGCTGTGCGGCCAAGGCTATTGCGCCTCCTGCCAGAATGACTGCTAGTACCAGGATAGCTGCGATTCTCTTCATGCCGTAGTCCTCCTTCGGTAAATATTGGAACTCCACTACCTTTAATTGTTTCGTCGGCGCGAGCAGAAAACCCTCTACTTGCGCTCAGCGGCCCGTTTCCCTAATCCCTGCTTCGACTGAGGCCAAAGTATCTATGAACTGCGGTCTTTCGTCGTCGTGCCTGTGGGCGGCGAGGACCTGCTCCCTCATGAGGCCGATCAGGTATCCGTGTGTTTCCCAGCCGATCATGTCTATCGACGGGCCGTTTTCGGCGATTATCCCGTCGACAGCGCCTGAGCAGACCGCCGCTTCGAGCGTCCTTTCTATCATGTCCGCGTCCGGCAGCAGGTCGGCCCGTCCGATCTGCTCGGCCAGCGAAGCTCCTACGGCGTAGCAGGCATCGTCTGATATTGCGCCCATCATAGTATATCGTGCGCGCCTTGAGGCCGCCACGCCGCCTCCGCACCCGCATCTGCACTTCTTCCCGTAAGGCGTAATCTCTCCCACCACGTCGCTCACGAGCCCCATGCCGAGCTCGTTGCCCATGTCACCTACCGCGAACGTCGGTATGCCGGATTTTTCCATCCTGTCCATCACATCATCGATATCGGCGCTGATGTCGCCCATCGATACGCCGAAAGTGGTGTGGGGCACTCCCTTCGCGTTCTTGCCGGGCCTTTCTATCGTCACGAAAACGCACGGCGCACCCTCGGCAAGCTCTGCTGCGGCCCTCTCGTGCTCTTCCTTCGCGCCCCTTTCGGGCGCGGCAGGAAACCCGATGATGGCGTATAGGCCCTTTCGCGTCCCCGTCGCATAGCGTCCTAGCGACTTCAAGTCCGCCCTCCTGAGCCCCGTCGCTTCTATAGCCGCCGAGACCGCGCCCGCCGCGGCCGCCTCGCAGGCGACCAACGGCACGAGCCCTAGGCCCTCGGATAGGACGTATGCAAGGTATGCGGTGCCGGTGATGCCGTCTGTCTCCGGCTGCATGGCCCTTCTTATCATGAAGCCCGTCGCAAGTACCGCGGCGCTTCCTTCCTTCGCGCAGTCTATCAGGCCCTTCGAAAAAGAATAAGACAAGGGCTTTCCCCCTTGCCTTTCCCTTGCCGCGTCATATATCGGCTTTACTATGCCCCTGCCGTGGAGGTCTATCGTTGCGAGCCTGTCCAGCCCCTCGCCGATTATCTCGGAAAGAAGCTCGGCCCTTGCGGTCCCGGGTACGCTCATCTGCGCCTCCTGAGTATTTCGAGGGCGATTTCTGTGCCCGCCATCACCATCGGCGTACAGATCCTGTCGCGCCCGCCGGAGTCATGGAAGGTTTTCCTGACGGCGGCGTCGGACATGTCGCATCCGGCCAGCTTGCTGCAGTCCAGGGCCCCGAACCTGTCCTTGAATTCCCTGATGTACTCCTTGCTCAGGTCCGCGACCTGCTTCTTCCAGGCCCCCATGTCCTCTCCCAAGGGGACGAGCAGGCCGAAAGCCATCAGGCCCCCGGTCACCGCTCCGCAGGTGAGCCCCTGCTGCGCGATGCCGGCGCCGAACGCCCCGGCGAGCCTAATCCTATCCTTGTATTCCCTGCCCTTTGCGCTAAGGATCCCAGCGAGTGTGGACTGTGCGCAGTTGTAGTTCGCCTGGAAAAGTTCCTTCGCCAGCTCTTCGCCCTTCTTGCCTACGCCCATGCATTTCATCTCCGTCCATAGCTTATGGTATCCTTAGGTATGATTTTATCATGCCGGCAGGGAAATTGGCTCCAATAAGGAACATCCGGCCGCCCGGCCGGGGATGGAGGGTGACATGACGCCGTTGAGACGCTTCCTCGGCCAGCTCCTGATAGGGACCCTTAGGCCGTTCCTGTACGTGTGGCTCAAATACCTGGTCAACTGGAAGCTCGTTTCCCCTCCCCCGGAGGACGTAAAGCCCCCGTATCTGATACTGTCCACCCACGTCTCGGTGTTCGAGATGCCGCTAATGCTGCTGCATACGAAGCCGAACCCCGTGATAGTGCTCCACGAGCTCCATCTGGTCGACAAGCTCTTCTTGATGCTCCTTAGCGTCGTGGGCCCCATCTGGAGGATGCAGGGCATGCCCGACCCGAGGACGGTGAGGCAGATGAAGAGGGCGGTGGAATCCGGCAGGTCGGTGCTCATCTACCCCGAAGGGGACCTCAACTGGGACGGGGATTCGCTTAAGCTCGACATCAACATGGCCAGGGCCGCGCGCTTCATAGGCGCTCCCGTGCTCGTCTTCAAGACCGAAGGCTCATACCTCGGCTTTCCGAGGTGGGCCCACAAGGCGAGGAGGGGCAGGGTCGATCTCAGATATGAGCTCGCCGTGAGGAAAGAGGACTTCGACGAGCTGTCCGACGGGCAGATACTCGAGAAGCTCAACAAGGCGTTCGTGCACTCGGAACGCGGATGGTTCCACGAGGGGGCAGGGAAGAGCCAGGCCTATAGGAGCTCGAAGCCGGCCCTGGGGCTGGAGCGCCTTCTGTTCTTGTGCCCTTCGTGCGGGGCGCATTCGAAGACAAGGACAGACGACAGGAGCATAACGTGCGGGGCCTGCGGCTTCAAGGTTGCCGTCGGCGCCGATTTGACGCTTGGCGGCGATTGCGGGAAAGGCTTCGAGGATGTCTGGCAGTGGCATGACTGGCAGGTCGCGGAATGGGAGAGGTTCGTATCCGGCGGCTTCCTGGACGGGACGGCCCTCCTGGAGGTCGACGGTGTAGTGGCCGAGGTCGTCAGGATCCGCCCCGCCCCCTCGTCCGCCGTGACCAAGGGAGGGGACTACGCCCACAGGATCCTGGAAGAACCTGTAAAGGTCGGGGCCGTAAGGGCCGCGCTGTCATCGAAAGGCGTGGAGCTTTTCGACGGGGCCGGTAAGCGGGCCTTGTTCGTCCCGATGGGGGAGATAAGGTCGGCTCAGGTCTTCATAATCGGGATCTACAACCCGAACTGGCTGATACTGATGACCGACGAAGCTTACGTGAACATCCAGCTGAGGGGCGGAAGCAACCCCTGCTACCCTTGGCTTCTAGCAATAAAGGGCATGATCGCAGGAAGGGCCGCAAGCAGGCCTTAACCGTATGAAAGCACCCCGGTGTCCACCCTCCCGACTACGTGGCTGCCTTCCCACCTGGTGCTTCTACATCAGCTTTATCTTAGGTTTGGGTATATTGCGCCCCTTCCAGAAGGATTTGCCTGTTATTGACAAATATACAGAGTTCATCGATACATAGAACCATATAAACATCGACATCGGGTATACGAGTGTTAGATAATAGGGCACCCTGGTTTTCCAATAGGTCAGGAACCATATCGCAAGACTCAGAACTACGAGTATCATCGCCTGGTTAGCTAGTGCGGGATTGGCATAATAATCAACTAATATCAGGTACAACACTGGGGTCACTATGCAAGTGACTGCCGCAAGCCAGACCAGCACGAATGGCAAAACCCTGTAGTTGAATGCGCTAAACACGTTTTTTGAGAAACCCCTCACAGCTTCCTTAAAACCACCGTACATCTTGCAGCTTATCATCCTTGTAGCGTCGGCCATGATGACAGGAAAGCCGTTCTGCTTCATCACCCTGGCGAACTCCTTGTCCTCGTCCACGCGGGCTTTCACCGACGAGTGTCCACCGACTTTGAAGTATGCCTTCCTATCGAAGACCATGTACTGACCGCATGCTGCGGTAAGGAAGCTGTATTTCATGTAGTGCATTACTATCACTGGTGTAAAACAGAGCATACCCCACAGCATGAGGGGCACCACCAACTTCTCTCCAAGGGTGTCCATCCTCTGCTTAACGAAGCCCGACATCATGCCGGGGTTCCTATCCTCCATCAATGCAACTGAGGCAGATGCGCTAAAAGGCTCATGCTCGGTATCAGCATCAGTGAAGAAGAGAATCTCCCCCGTGGCGGCCTCTGCCAGCTGCATACACGCCCAGTTCTTACCGAGCCAGCCTTGGGGGAGAGGAGTGCCATCTATTATCCTGATTCTAGGGTCTTCCAACCTTAGCCGTTCTAGGATCTCACCCGTAGCATCAGTGGAGTTGTCGTTCAGGACAACTATCTCGTAGTTGGGGTAGTCCTGCCCCATTAGTGAGCGTACACACTTTTCTATGTTGTCCTGTTCATTCCTGGCCGGGACCAGTATGGAGAGCTTCCTGGTAGATTCCGTAACCAGTGAGTTCCTAAGGCACGGTATGAGGATGATGTTGGAGAGGAGCACAAGGACCAGAATCCCTAGAAAGATGCTGAACGCGCCCGCGGCGACCTCCATTATGTACATGAGGATATCATTGATCTGCATGATGCAATTCCTTCCTTATGTTAATGAAAGGAGCAATACCATCGATTATATGATAATCTAACTATCTGGCCCTGTTAAGCCCGAGTATTCCTGTCTTGCTGCTGCGGCGTCACTTGCCGTCGCGCTCTCCCGACCTTAGGCTGTTGATGGCGATCTCCCACGACAACACCGGCGAATTGGGCTCTTCGAGGTCGAATATGAAGAAGTTCTGGGACGTCCTTATCAGAAGCTTGTTGTCCTGGGTCGGGGCGAACCTGTAGCAATGGCAGGCCCTGATGTCCGAGAGCGCTATATCGGTGCTTCCTCCGTCCCGGCTCTCGTAGTTAATCCTATCGGCGAAGAGCTCCACAGTGCCCCCACCGACGACTTCGGTCCTGCCACCGGATACCCCGGCCCTCTTCACCCAGCCGGAAACCGCTGTGAGCAAGGGCTGCGACTCGCGGGGGATTCCGTCTAGCAGGCTGTTCAGATGCCCCTTCTGCCAGGTGTGCCAGTCCCTGATGTCCGAGAACCCCGTCCTGCCCCGTACGGTCCTCAGGCCCATGTCGCCGCCTACTTCCACGCTCATGCCACAACGATCGCAGAACAGCCTGTGGTCGTCGGTCTTCATGCAGTTTGTACCAAGACAATCCGGGCAGCAGAATAGCAGGCACTCCAGCCCCGCGGCAGGGCAGGACGCCCTGAGGTCGTTTTGCCGGCCTTCCGGGGATCGCAGCCAATCCAACTCCTTGTGCGAATGCCTGGACCTCAGGTGCTCTAGCAGTTCGTCCTCTCCCATGCGGCTGATATCCTCGGGGGTTAGGATGAGGTCATACTCGAAGATGCTCGAACCCTTCCTGAAGCGGCGCGCCCACTTGGGGCATATCGAATACGCACCCTTGACTTTGACCATGGCCACAGGGATGCACAGCAGCTTGACTAGCCTTGCGAAGCTCGGCTCGATAGGCTTCGAATCACCCGTCCAAGTGATCTCTCCTTCAGGGTAGAGGAATATGGACCTCTTGGCGTCCCGCGCTCTCATCATGCTCCTGATTGACAGTGGGTCGGCGACTCCGAACGCCTTGAAGACCACGCCCATCTTAGTGAACATGAAGCGGTTGAACGCGTTCAGCCTCTGGACATCGTCGAAGACGACTACGGGCAGATGCTTTAGGTGCATGGTGACGACAAGCCCGTCGTACACCATCACATGGTTGGATATGACGAGATAGGGCGGCTCAAGCCGGTCAGGCAGCCTATAGACTATACTCGGGTTCATCACGAAGCGCATCCATATCCTCGTGCCGATGCGCGCTACCGCCAAGAAGGCCCTAACGATGGGCCCTAACCGGAATTCCATGCCGCACCTCCTGCATGGACGAAGCAGCGTTCCCAGCGCCTGGTCCGCTTGCGTCCGTGGATGCCTGTTTGAAAGCCTGCGCGCCTTGTGCCGGCTCGTCGCTGTTTTATAGATTATATGCCGGACCGCACATTCCCTTCTATCGGACAGTATACATCGTCAGCATCCCTGTCCAAGACCGTATCCGCAACGGAGCGCGCTGGAGGGTACAAGGTATTCGGCAACGTCCTTCAGGTGTAAAGAGGCGTCACCCAGGCCGGTGTTGACCCTCTCAACAGGATGAAGGTGGTCCATAAACAATGTATAATATAAGTGTATGTATACCCATTCTTTTATGAGGAGGTAATTTCTTGAAGAGGATCGTACTTATAGTCTTGCTCGTAGCCCTAATGTTCCCCACGCTGGCCGCAGTGGCGCTTGGCGCCCCGGCTTCGATAACGGTGTATTCGAGCGTGGATGAGGAGAACGCGAAGAAGATCCTGGACGCTTTCACCAAGTCGACTGGCATACCCTATAAAATGGTGTTCCTCTCGTCGGGGCCCGCCATAGCCAGGATAGAGGCCGAGAAGGACAACCCGCAGGCCGATGTCTGGATGGGCGCCCCCAGCGAGAACCATATCACGGTGAAGGACCGCGGCCTGAGCCAGCCGTACGTCTCCCCCAACGCCTCCATACTCAAGAAGCAGTTCAAGGACGCCGCGGGCTACTGGACGTGCTTCTACATGAACCCGATGGGCGTAGGTGTGCGCACCGACTTCCTCGCCAGGATGAAGGCCGACCTTCCCAAGACATGGCAGGACCTGCTGAAGCCCGAGTTCAAGGGCCAGATCCAGTACCCCAGCCCGCAGACTTCGGGGACCGGGTACAACATGGTCATCGGTTTCGTCAAGATGTGGGGCGAGGATGCGGCTTTCGCATACCTTAAGAAGCTGCACGCCAACGTCCAGCTCTACACCCAGAGCGGCACCGCCCCCTCACAGAACCTGGCGATAGGCCAGACTGCGATAGGCATCCAGTTCACACCCGCGATACTGAAGGCGATGGACGACGGCTACCCTGTGGCGCTGGTGTTCCCCTCGGAGGGTGTGACCTACGAGTCGCCGGCGGTGTCCATACTCAAGGGCGCCAAGAACCTCGATGGAGCCAAGGCCCTCGTGGACTGGCTGATATCCCTCGAGGGCCAGAACGTGATAGCGTCCTCGAAGACCTACTTCTACCCCATCCATCCCAGCGCCAAGCTGGCTGCCGGGATGCCCGCGTTCAACGATATCAACACCGTTGAGGTCGACACGGCATGGGCTGCCGCCGAGAAGACCCGCATAGTGAACAAGTGGATCGCGGAGGTCCTGCAGGGTAAATAATCACCCGTAGATTAAGAGGCCCGGCCTTCCCTACGGGGGCCGGGCCATCCCATCAGCACTCTTAGGAGGCCCCAATGGAGACTAAAGCCGCCATCACCTTCGAAGGGACGCCACTGAGACGCTTCATGAGGCGCCTTGCGAGGCTCGCCAAGGAACCGGTGCTCCTTGCGTCGATCCTGGTGATCTTCGCGCTTCTTGCGCTGTTCATCATCTACCCCGTGGTCATGGTGCTCATAAAGAGCTTCACCTCGGCCGAGCATCCCGGCATCGAGGTGTACAAGACCCTGCTATCAAGCTCGTACGTAAGATCGTCGCTATACAACAGCCTTTCAATGGGCGCGGCCGCGGCGCTTCTAAGCTGCGTCGTCGGCTTCCTCTTCGCCTATGCCGTGACGAGGACAGACATGCCCTTCAAGGGCTTCTTCAACTTCATGGCCATAGTGCCCATCGTGTCCCCGCCGTTTCTGGGCGCGGTGTCGGTGCTCTTGCTGTTCGGCTCGAACGGGCTGATAACGTCCAAGCTGCTGGGGATATACAACTATCCGATATACGGCTTCAAGGGGCTCCTGTTCGCCCAGGTGGTGACCTTCTTCCCCGTCGCGTACCTGACGCTAAAGGGCGTCTTGGAATCAATCAGCCCCACCCTGGAGGACGCGGCGCTGGACCTGGGATCGTCCAGGCTGCAGGTTTTCGGGAAGGTGACGCTGCCGCTGGCGCTGCCGGGCATAGCGAGCGCGCTTCTTGTGATCTTCATAGAATCACTCGCCGATTTCGGAAATCCGCTGGTACTTGCCGGGAGCAACTTCCCCACGCTTTCCGTCCAGGCCTACCTTCAGATAACGGGCATGTACGACCTGCCGGGCGGGGCGGCCCTCTCCGTCGTGCTCCTCATACCCTCCATAACCGCGTTCATGCTGCAGAAGTACTGGGTCGAGAAGAGGAAGTACGTCACGGTGACAGGAAAGCCGACGAGCACCACGATCAAGAGCGTAAGCTCCGGGACGAAGTGGGCGCTGTTCGGCCTCTGCTTGTTCGTGGCGGGCGTCGTCATCCTCTTCTACGGCGTGATAGTCGCCGGCGCGTTCGCGAAGCTCTGGGGCATTGACCCTTCGTTCACGCTCAGGAACTTCGAATACGTCTGGGGCGTCGGCAGGGAGGCCATAATGGACACCCTGCTCATCGCCGGCATATCGACCCCCATATCCGGCCTTCTGGGCATGGCGATAGCGTTCCTCGTCGTCAGGAAGAGCTTCCCGGGCAAGAACGCCATGGACTTCATATCCATGCTAAGCTTCGCCCTGCCGGGAACGGTGGTCGGCATCGGCTACATACTGGCCTTCAACAGGAGGCCGTTCCTGCTTACGGGGACTCTTGCGATATTGGTCCTCAACTTCGTGTTCAGGTACTTCCCCGTGGGCATACAGGCCGGTGTCGCCACTTTGAGGCAGGTGGACGCATCCATAGAGGAGGCCGCGGCAAACCTCGGCGCGGGGACCGAGAAGACGTTCGCAAAGGTGACCCTCCCCCTTATCGCGCCCGCCTTCTTCTCGGCCCTGGTGTTCGCCTTCGTAAGGGCGATGACCGCCATATCGGCGGCGGTGTTCCTGGTCTCGGCGGACTGGAACCTGATGACGGTCCAGATCCTAAACCAGGTCAACTCCGGCAGGCTCGGGGCCGCGGCTGCGTTCAGTGTGGTGCTGATCGGGATAATAGTGGTCGCCATGGTGGTTATAAGGCTGGTCGTAGACAAGCTGCTGGGCATTAGGTACCAAGCAAGATTCCAAGGCGGTGGTTTCAGATGAGCGTTGAGCTGATAAACGTAACCAAGAGGTTCAGGAGCCCAGAAGGCGAGGTAAGCTCCGTCGTCGCGGTGGATAACGTAAGCCTCGTGATAGAAGAAGGCGAGATGGTCACCCTGCTGGGCCCTTCTGGCTGCGGGAAGACGACCACGCTGAGGATAGTCGCCGGCTTCGAGATGCCGGATTCCGGCAAAGTGGTGATAGGCGGGCACGACGTTACGGACATGCCGCCCAACAAGCGCAACACCGCGATGGTGTTCCAGAGCTATGCGATATTCCCGCACCTTACGGTCTTCGAGAACGTCGCCTTCGGGCTCAGGATAAGGAAGCTGCCGCAGGCCGAGATAGAGGAGAAGGTCGGCAGGATGCTGGGGTTGGTGGGCCTTACGGAGATGGCGAGAAGGTCGCCCGACCAGCTCTCGGGCGGCCAGCAGCAGAGGGTGGCGCTGGCGAGGGCGATCGTGAACGAGCCCGACGTGCTGCTGTTCGACGAACCCCTGTCCAACCTGGACGCAAAGCTGAGGGAGCAGATGAGGTCCGAGATCAGGAGGATCCAGCAGGGCCTTGGGATAACGAGCCTCTACGTCACGCACGACCAGGCAGAGGCCATGGCGCTGTCCGACAGGATAGTGATAATGAACGAGGGCAGGATAGCCCAGGTGGGAAGCCCAAAGGACATATACGACACGCCCACCGACAGGTTCGTGGCCGAATTCGTAGGCAGGGCGAACTTCCTTCCCGCGAAGCTCACAGGCTGCTCCGGCGACCTGGCGACGCTGGACGTGATGGGAAGGACGATAAACATTGACAGGGCGAAGGTGGCCGGCAAGCCCGCGAGTTCGATTGAGCTTGTGGTAAGGCCCGAGACCGTAAGGCTATGGAGGTCTTCCGAAGCGGACCCGTCGATGGCGCGCTTCGCCGGAAAGGTAAGAAGGGCCCTGTACATGGGCTCCGTCGCCGAGTACGACGTAGAGGTCGACGGTACCATGCTCCTTTCCGTCGTGACGAGTCCCGCAGAGCACGGCATCTTCGGCATCGACGAGGAAGTCAGCGTGGGCTTCCCCATGGCGGTGGTCCACCCCCTGTGCTCATGAGAAGCTGAAATGCGGCGGGGGTGGTTGTAGCCGTGGCACAAGGACGCACGAGCGAGTACATGAGCGCGCTGTCGCTTATCGCCGGGGCATTTTCTTCGGGAGGGAAGATGCTCGTATGCGGCAACGGCGGCAGCGCGGCCGATTCATCGCACATCGCCGGCGAGCTGGTCAAATCATTCGAGAGAAGGCGCGCGCTGGATGAGCGAACCGCATCCTCCCTTGCGATAGCGGGAGGGGTTCGTGGGGAGAGGCTCGCCGGCCTCCTCGAGGCGGGCCTTCCGGTCCTGTCGCTTGCGTCGGACCCGGTCGTGATGAGCGCGATCATAAACGACATCGGCGGCGAGGCGGTCTTCGCGCAGCAGGTCATGGCCCTGGGCTTCGCGGGTGATGTGCTGTTGTGCATCTCGACATCCGGGGAATCGGAGAACATCGTCAACGCGGCAATCGCAGCGAAGGCGAAGGGCATGGCGGTGATAGGCCTCACGGGCCCTTCCGTCTCGACCCTTTCAGGATACTGTGACGTCTCGTTGTCCACACAAGGGCCCACGACCGCCGAGGTCCAGTCGGGCCACCAGGTTATATACCACGGCCTCTGCAGGGACCTGGAGGATTGGCTGGTCGAAGGGTCCGGCCGTGGGGAAGATGAGCCATCCTTGTAAAAACAGTGACAGCAAGGCCCGACGGCAACCGACGCAAGCGCCGCTCGCAAGGGGCCCCGTGTCACCGTGTCATCCCTGTCCGCAAGCCGAATCGGTTTGACCGGACAATATTAGTGCAGCTATACTATATGGATAAATCGCTCCGGGCCTTTTACCCGGGATATTCCATTATCTAGGAAACGGAATGATGCTGATGGCAAAGACGTCTAGCAACGGCAGGATGAGCGGCCTACAGAAGTTCTTCTACGGCTGCGGCGAGGGCGCCTCTACCTTCGCGACCACCGCTGTAGGCATGTTCTACCTCTATTTCCTGACCGACATAGTGGGCATAAGGCCATCCCTGGCAGGGTCGGTGGTGCTCCTTGGAAACATCTGGGACGCCATCACCGATCCCTTCGTAGGCTGGCTTTCCGACAGGAGCGATAACAGGTTCGGCAGGAGGAGGATCTGGATACTCGGCTCCACCATCCCCTTCGCGGCCTCCTTCGCCCTTATATGGACCGTCCCTACCGGGGCCGGCCAGCTCGCCGCCTTCCTATATGCCACGGCTGCATTCATGGTCTTCATCTTCATGATCACGTCCTACATGGTACCCTATACGACGCTGGCGATGGAGCTTACGTCCGACTACGACGAGAGGAACCAGCTCGCCATGTGGCGCATGGTGTTCAGCATAGGCCTTGCCCTTCCGGCGACTGTGCTCCCCAAACTGCTCATAGACAGGCTCCCCGACGAGAGGAGCGGCTTCATGGCCATGGGCTGGATACTGGCGGCATGCATGCTGCCCTTGGCGGCGCTTGTGGTGTTCGCGGGCAGGGAGCGCAAGCCCAGGGAGGACGCGCCGCGATTCATCGAAAGCCTCAGGAGCTCTTTCGGCTTCCCGCCTTTTCGCAAGGCGCTCATGATGTACATATTCGCCATGCTGCCCCTTAGGTTGCTGATGGCTGCCATAATCTACTACTTCAACTACTACCTCCTAAGCCCTGACTCGTTCGAGGTCTCGATGGCCGTCATGATGGTAGCGAGCGTCGCGGCGCTGTTCCTGTGGGACGCCGTATCGAGGAGGCTGGACAAGAAGCGCGCCTACATCATAGGGCTTACCACCTGCGCCGGCCTGCTGCTGGTGCTGATGCTGCCCAAGGGCGCGGTACTGAAGCTTTTGATGCCTTTCTCGGTCGTCATGGGCCTTGGCATATCCGCCCTCCATATAATGCCTGTCGCGATAGTCCCCGAGGCGATCGACGCCGGCATCGCAGAAGGCCTTGCCGCCTCGGAGGGCATCTGGAACGGAGTCATCACGTTCGCGCACAAGATATCCGCCGCCGTGGCGGCGTTCGCCATGGGGCTGATCCTGGACTTCGCGGGTTACGTGCCCGGCGTCGAGGCGCAGAAGCCATCGGCCGTAGCCGCCATATTGTTCCTGGTATGCATAGCCCCGGCCGCGCTTTCCATGGCGGGGGTCGTGGTCGCCAGGGGCTTCGGGATAGACAGGTCGGAAGCCAAGAGGATAGAGGAGAAGATAGGATGAGCGCCCTGACGATAAGAGAGCTTGCGCCGGACAGGCTGAAGGATTTCGTTATGCTGCCGTTTGGCATTTACCGCGACGATCCGAACTGGGTGGCGCCCCTTATAGGCGACCAGCTCAAGCTCCTCAAGGGGGGCAGCAGGTTCATCGCGGGTTCCGAGCACTCGTTCCTGATGGCATACGACGGCAACCGGCCCCGCGCCAGGGTCCTTGTGGGCCGCTATGCCGGCATGAAGCCCAACCTCGCGGGATGCTGCTATTTCTCGCTCCTTGAAGCGGCCGACAGGCCTGCCTTCGAGGCAATGCTAGGCGCCGCGGAAAGCTGGGCGTCCGCGAGGGGGCTCGGCAAGCTCATCGGCCCGTGGTCGCCCACGGACGGCGAGGACGACAGGTGCTTCCTCATAGACGGTTTCGACGGGCCCCCCACGCTTATGGGCACCTACAACCAGAGATGGTATCCCGAAGCGATGGACGGGCTCGGATACCTCAAGGAGATGGACCTGTGCACCTTCCTGCTCACGGGGAAAGCCGAGATCGAGCCGAGGATCGCAAGGGCGCTGGAACTTGCGCTCCTAAGGAGCAGGTCCGAGATCGGCCATGTGGACATCAAGGACATGCAGAAGGACGCCAAGGACATGTTCGAGATACTAAAGGCCTGCGCCGCGGAGGACCCTCTTCTGCCCGACCCGACGTGGGAGCAGTTCATGAACGAGGCGAAGCAGCTTTCCAAGCTGGCCGACGAGAGGCTGATACTAGTAGCTAGGAGGAAAGAGGACAGGAAGCCCGTGGCTTTCGTGGTGTGCATGCCCAACTGGAGCGAGGTGCTTAAGAAGATGCGAGGAAGGGTCTTCCCCGTCGGCTGGGTGCACGCTCTCGGAGCGAAGCGCAGGATCAAGGGCATGAGGGCGCTCATGCAATTCTGCGTGCCGGAATACAGGGGCTCGGGCATAATGGCAGTCCTTTACTGGAAGATATTCGAAGAGGCCGTGAAGGCGGGCTACTCCTACGGCGAGGCCGGGATAATAAAGGACGACAATCACGGCTCCAGGAGGCCGATCGAGGCCATAGGCGGCAGGAAGTACAGGACGTACAGGTGGTACGGTAAGCAGATCCGAACGTTTGCCGGCACACATGATACCGCACGGTGAACAATCCGGACCGCCAACTTGTATAATCATCGTATGGAGCATAGGGGGTAACCCTTCCATCAGGAGGTGCAGATGTCTGTTTCCAAAGGAAAGGCACAGCTGACCACCTTGCAGAGGATCTGCTACGGCGCGGGGGAGAGCTCGGCGACGCTCGCCAACACCACCATAGGGTTCTTCTTCCTCTTCTTCATGACCGACGTGATAGGTCTCGCTCCCGCCCTCGCGGGCGCCGTCGTTATGATTGGCAATATCTGGGACGCCGTCACTGACCCCTTCGTGGGCTGGCTGTCCGACAGGAGCCATAACAGGTTCGGAAGGCGCCGGGTATGGATACTCGGATCCGCCATACCTCTGGGTATAACGTTCGCCCTCATCTGGAGCTCGCCCGGATCGGCCCTCGGACAGTGGGCCACCTTCGCCTACTACACGGCGTTCTACATGGCCTACATCTTCGTCATAACCTCCTTCATGGTGCCCTATACTACGCTGGGCATGGAGCTTACGAACGACTATGACGAGAGGACTTCCCTCGCCATGTGGCGCATGATCTTCAACATCGGCCTGTCGCTGCCGGCGACAGTGCTCCCGAAAATCCTGGTGGACATGTTCGAGCAGCCGAAGCAGGGCTATTTCACGATGGGATGGATAATAGGGGCCGCCATAATGCTCTTCCCCTTCCTCGTCATCTTCGCGGGCAGGGAAAGGCCGATGAAGACGGACGACACCCCTTTCTTTAAGAGCTTCGTCGAATCGCTGAAATTCAGGCCCTTCAGGCAGGCGGTCCTGATGTACATATTCGCCTGGCTGCCGATCAAGCTGCTCATGGCCGTCATGCTCTATTATTTCAAGTATTACCTTAATATGGCCCGATCCTTCGAGCTCGCGATGGGGATAATGATGGTGGTGGCAACCCTTGCGCTGCCGTTCTGGAATTACCTGTCCGGCAGGCTGGACAAGCGCCGCGCCTACATGGTGGGCCTTGCGTCGTTCTCCTTGATGATAATGGTCCTGCTGCTGCCCAAGACGTTCCTCGCAAGGCTGCTTCCGGTCATAGCCTTCCTGATCGGCTTCACCGTCTCATCGATGCACATCATGCCCGTGGCCATAGTGCCCGAGGCCATAGACGCCGGCATCGCAGCCGGCGTGCCTGCCTCCGAAGGTATCTGGAACGGCGTCGTGACGTTCGTCCAGAAGACATCGTCGGCGCTCGCCATCTTCATGATAGGCGTCGTCTTGGACCTCGTCGGATATAACGCCGGGGCAGCGGTGCAGACGAATGCCACGCTGGTCGCTCTCAAGGTCCTGGTCGCGGTGGTGCCGGCACTGCTGACGGTGCTCGGCATAATCGTCGCCTCAGGATTCAGGATCGGCCGCGGCTCGCAGGCTGCAGAAAAGGCCGGTGCCAGATGAGCGCGATCGAGATCAGAAAGCTGGGTCCAGAGGGGGCAGCCGAATTCGTGCTGCTGCCGTTCAAGCTGTACAGGCATGACAAACACTGGGTCGCGCCGCTCATCGCGGAGCAGATCCGCCTCCTGAGGGGGGCAGCCATTTCATAGCTTCCACGGAGCATGCCTTCCTAATGGCCTACAAGGACGGCAGGGCTTGCGGGAGGATCCTCGTGGGAAGATACGACGGCATGCGCAAAGACGCCGCCGGCCTCGCCTATTTCTCGCTGCCGGCCGCGGACGATCCCCTGACGCTGGGCTACCTGCTGGAGGCGGCAGAGGGCTGGGCCCGGCTCAATGGGCTTCCCGGCATCGTGGGCCCGTGGTCGCCTACGGATTCGGACGATGACAAGGGCCTTCTCGTCGAGGGCTTCGAAGGGCCGCCTTCTCTCATGGGATCCTACAACAAGCCGTGGTACAAGGATGTGTTCGACAGCCACGAGTACAGGAAGCTCGTGGATTTCGTGTCGTACACGCTGGTGAAATACCCTGCGGGAGACGAGAGGGTCCAGAGGATGCTCGACTTGGCCTTCAAGAGGACGAGGACCGTGGTGTCGACTCTGAACAGGAAGGACCTCCTTAAGGACTTCAGGGACATCCACTCGGTGATGCTCGCCTCCGTCGGCGACAACCCCGACCTGCCCTCGCCCACGTGGGAGCAGTTCCTCCCGGAGGCGCAAAGGCTTGCGAAGATGGCGGACGACAAGCTAATCCTGATAGCGAGGAGACAATCCGACGGCAGCCCGGTCGCGTTCGTCGCCGCCATGCCCAACTGGAGCGAGGTGCTCAAGAAGATGCGAGGCAGGATCCTTCCCTTCGGCTGGATACACGCATTGGGAGCGAAGAGGCGCATAAAGGGCGTCCGCGTCCTGATGCAGTTTTGCATCCCCGAATACCAAGGCTCCGGCATACTCCCCGTTCTCTATGCCAAGCTGCGCGAGAAGGTCGCAGAAGGTGACTACGAGTACTGGGAGGCCGGCACCATAAGGGACGATAACATCCACTCCATGAAACCCGTGGAGGATGTCGGCGGCAAGCTGTTCAGGGTATACAGATGGTATAAAAAGGTGTTCGGCCCGACAAGCGGTTCATAGAGGGCCGGAAGCTTCCGTGACTAAGGTTCGCAAGGGCCGGTCGGCGATATTTGATTTGGTGGGTGGAGAAGTGAGTTCTAGAGGATCTCTGATTGTAGAATCGATTCCCGAGGAGCGCCTCGGGGAGTTCATCGGATTGGCGTTCAGGCTGTACGAGGGCGATCCCAACTGGGTGCCGCCGCTGGTCGCGAACCAGATGGGCATGCTGAAGGGCAAGGACAACGCGTTCCTGTCGGAATCTGAGCACACGTTCCTCATGTGTTTCAGAGACGGTCTTGCGGTGGGCAGGATGATGGTGGCGGTAAACGAGCCAATCAGCCGTAAGCAGGGTGTGCCTACGGCCACCTTCAGCCTCCTGGAAGCGGAGGACGGCGAGAGCTTCAGTCTGCTCGTATCAGAGGCGATGCGATGGGCAAAAGGCAAGGGGATGAAGAGGATCATAGGCCCCTGGTCGCCCACCAACGGCGAAGACGGGATCGGGATGATGGTGATGGGCTTCGACGACCCTCCCGTCCTGCTGAATTCCTACAACAAGAGATGGTACGTGCAGTCCCTGGAGGCCATGGGCTTCTCCAAGCTTGCGGATTACGTGGGATACAAGATAACCAAGCCCGACCTACCGCTGGAGAGCCTGGCGAGGGCCTCGGAGATAACGTTCCAAAGGGCGGGCGTCATACCTTCCAAGATCGACATGTCCCGGCTGGATGACGAGCTGGCGGGCATGCACTCGGTGATGAGCTCCGTGTTCTCGGAGGACTGGTACAACGAGATGCCGTCACTGGAGGAGTTCATGAAGCTGGCAGCCCCCATCTCGAAGCTGGCATACCCGGAGCTGGTCTGGCTGGCGAAGGACGCCGTGAAGGGGAAGACCGTGGCCTTCGTGGTGGCCCTGCCCGACTGGAACCAGGTGCTGATAAGGATGAGAGGAAGGGTATTCCCGTTCGGGTGGTTCCATTACCTGAGGGCGAAGAGCGTAATAACGCGTGCGAGGCTCATGATGCAGTACTGCCTGAAGGAGTACCAGGGTTCGAGCGTTATACCTGCCCTATATGCGAAGGTGGTGGAAAGCGCCGAGGCGCTTGGGCTAAAGGAGGCGGAAGCGTCGGTGATACTCGAGACGAACCTGCAGTCGAGAAGGGTCCTGGAGAGGCTGGGCGGCAAGCTGACAAGGACGTACAGGTGGTACCTTAGGGATATCGACTGAAAGCCCCCACGGTCTGAGCGCGTTAGATGAATATATCGGAAAGGCCCGGGCAGCTGCCCGGGCCTTGGTTTGGAATCGTCCGATATGGCTATCAGAATCCCCTGGCGGCTCCGTCCCTCCTGGGGTCGGCAGCGCCTACGAACTCGTTGGTCTTCTCGTCGAAGAACACGCCCTGGGCTCCTCCGAAGTAGAGGTCGTACTCGCCCTTCATGTTCTTCCCGTCGATCGTATAGCCCTTCGCCTTCAGGCCATCGAGGGTCGAGGCGGGCATGCGGGATTCGTACTCGAAAGTGATGCTCGAGTTGACGACATGGAAGCGCGGCGCTTCGATGGCTTCCTGCAGTCCGAGGTGCTGGTCCACTATGGCGTGGATGATCTGTGTGAGGGCGGGTGCTATGCGGCCCGCGCCCGGGGTGCCGACCGAAAGTATCGGCATGTCGTTCTTGTCGACCATGATGGTCGGCACGATGGTCGTCCTCATCCTCTTGTTCGGGGCTATGTCGTTGATGTTGGGAGCTTTCGAGAAGTTGGCGTTCTCGTTGTTCATGATGATGCCCGTGCCGGGTACCGTAACGCCGGCCCCCCAGAAGCTGCTCAGGGTCTGGGTGAGGGCCACGGTGTTGCGGTCCTTGTCCATTACGGAGATGTGCGTCGTGCTCGGCGACTCATATCCCGTGTCGGCGAGCTTGAACTCGGTCACCGTTGCGAACTGCATGGGATCGCCCGACGTGATGCCCTCGAGCGGCGTCATCTTGGAGGGGTCGATCGTCCACGAGCGGAACTTGGTGTAGTCCTTGTTCTGCAGCTCCTTGAGCGGCACGTCCACGAACGCCGGGTCGGCGCAGTACTGATAGTGGTCGGCGAACGACCTCTTCAGGGACTCTGCCATTATATGGATGTTGTAGGAGTCGAGGTGCGGTTTCTTCGAAAGGTCGAAATTCTCCATTATCGACAGGGCCTCGGTCAGGATGATCCCGCCGACCGGAGGAGGCGCCGTATAGAAGTGGTTGCCCCTGTAGCTGCCGCTCATGGGCTCCCTTTCGTATACCTTGTACGCTTCCAGGTCCGACTTCCTGAGAAGGCCGCCCTGCGCCAGTGACGCGGCTTCGATCGCGTCGGCCAGCTCGCCGCGGTAGAACACGTCGGCGCCCTTGGTGGCGATTAGCCTCAAGGACTTGCCGAGGTCGGGGTTGGTGAGTATCTGGC